>NZ_JBFANB010000037.1:0-104654 GCF_040659625.1 Nonomuraea sp. NPDC049750 | reverse complement strand
CCGGCCCGGTGTCAAATTGACCCGACCCGCTCCGACCTGCTGGAATAAAGACCGCCCCGTTTCCGGGACAACCCCTCTAACTTACCAGACCATCCTGAGTGGTGCGAACACCATCCGAAAGGATCTGCGTGGAGGTTGCCCCCGAGTGAGACCGGCGATCATCGCCGTCCTCGCGGGACTGGTGAACTCTATGTACGGCTCCCGGAACCGTCAAATCAACCGCCCGCCGGTGTCATCCCCCGCCCACGGGTAGGAAGCCACTGTGCCCCGAGCCCTCACCATCCTGCTGGGTATCGCCTGCGCGGTGATCGTCCTGTTCGGCATGCGCGAGGTCGCGTCGATCCTGGGCCCGGTCGTGCTCGCGCTCGTGCTGGTCATCGCCGTCGCCCCGGTGCGGAGCCGGCTCGCCCGCGTGGGCGCTCCCGGGTGGGTGCAGGTCGCCGTGCCCTTCCTCATCGTGCTGTTCGTGCTGCTCGGCATGGTCGCGGTGCTGACCGTCTCCGTCACCCAGCTCGCCTCACTGCTCCCCGCGTACGCCCCGCAGTTTCAGCAGTTGCTCAACGACGCCCAGAACTTCGCCACCACCCACGGCGTCAGCAACGCCCAGCTCGACAAGGCGATCCAAGCCCTCGATCCGGCCAAGGTGCTCGGGCTGGCACAGAGCCTGCTGTCGAGCCTGCTGGGGATCCTGTCCAGCTTGTTCCTCATCGTGGTGCTGCTGCTCGCGATGTGCCTGGACACCCCGGCCATCGCCAGGATCATCGCGTCGGGCAAGGAGGTCAAGCCGCACCTGGTGCAGGCGTTCGGCACGTTCGCCCACAAAACCAGGCGCTATCTCATCGTCTCCACGATCTTCGGTCTCATCTGCTCGGCGCTGGACGTCCTGGCCCTGTCCATCCTGAGTGTGCCGTTGCCCCTTCTCTGGGGTGTCCTGGCGTTGATCACCAACTACATCCCGAACATCGGCTTCGTCCTCGGCCTGATCCCGCCCGCGATGCTGGCGCTCCTCGACGGCGGCATCAAGCAGATGCTCCTCGTCGTCGCCGCCTATATCGCCATCAACGTGGTGATCCAATCGTTCATCCAACCCAAGTTCCTAGGTGACGCGGTGGGGCTGTCGACCACGATGACGTTCCTGTCACTGATCGTCTGGACCTTCGTCCTGGGGCCCCTGGGCGCGCTCCTGGCGATCCCCCTGAGCCTGCTCACGCGGGCGATACTCGTCGACAGCGACCCCAGCGCGGGCTGGGCGGCCGCTCTCATCTCCGGAGCTCCGCCAGAGTCACGCCGCTCAGGCGCTTGACCTCGTTGGCCAGATGCGCCTGATCCGCGTAGCCCGCGACCACCGCCACCTCCGCGGGCACCACCCCCGCACGGGCCAGTTTCAGCGCCCGCTGGAACCGGACGACCCGCTGCAGGACCTTCGGCCCGTATCCGAACGAGGCCAAACTGCGCCGCAGCAGCTGCCGCTCGCTGAACCCCAGCGTCCAGGCCACCTCCCCCACGGTCCGCCCCGTCCGGAGCGCCTCGGCTATCGCTGGCGCCGCGGCGTCGGCGGGCGCGGTGGCCCGAAGCCGGGCCACGACCGCGGCCCGCATGCTCGCGAGCCGCCCGCCCGACATCGCCCCATGCCCGCATACGGAGAACTCCTCCCCGGACACGGAGAACCCCAGGTCCGCCACCGGCACCCGCTGGTCGCGCAGGGCGTGCGCCGGCACGCCGAACACGTCCCCGACGCCGCCCGGCTTGAACCTGATCCCGGTGAAGGCGTCCCCCGCACGCACCCGCACCGGCATCGGCCCGGTGTCCGGCCCGGCCACGAACGCCCCCGAAGGCCCCCAGATGAGGTCCACGCACCCATCGGGCACCACGAGTCGCGTGCCGTCGGCGTCGCTCACCTGCCGCCACACGCAGGTGACCCGTCCGTCGAAGCCGTCCCCGGGAGGCCGCTCTTCGTACATGCCTCCAAGCTACGCACCCCCACCGACAAGAAGTCACACCCGCCCGTACGCCCGAGGAATCACAGCCGCCCGTACGCCTGGAGCGTCCGCAGCCGGTGCACGGTGATGAAGCCGCCCCACTCGTGCTCCACCACGGGCGTCCAGATCAGCCAGTTCCCCTGCCACCCGCCCTCGTCCGACTGGGCGGCGGCGAGCGCGTTGAGGTGCCGGTCCAGGACGTCCTGCGTGAACAGCGGCAACCGCAGCGGCGAAGGAGCGAAATCGAGGGGAAAATGCGCCTCGCCGGACGCGTCGGGGTCGAAGGTGACCGTGGCCAGCAGAGCCTCGCGCAGCCGGGCGAACTCCGCCTCGGCCCGCGCCCGGTCGGGGACGAGGTCCAGGAACTGGACGACGGCCCGCGCCTCGTACGGGGTCGTGGCCGAGATGCCGGCGATCGCCGACCAGCAGAAGTCGGTGGCCGGCCCGAGCCATGGATGAGCGACGCCGTGCTTGTGCAGGAGCCCGGCGATCGACGCGGTGGGGATGAGATTGCCCGGGGGCTCCTCGCCGGTCTCCCACCAGGGCGCCCGCGGCGTGTCGCGGACGCTCGGCAGCACGAACGGCACGCCGCCGTCCTTGGCCGTGATCCCCAAGAGGTAGTCGCAGGCGGCGGCCACCATCGGATCGTCGAAGGTGTCCAGCTCGTCGAGGATCCAGAACGCCACCTCCACGGGCTCCGGCTGGCTGCCCGCCCCGCGCAGGTCCGGTTCGAGCGCGTTGCCGAAGCCGCCGTCATCGTTCCGGTAGCAGCGCAGCGCGTCGAGCACACGCGTACGGGAGGCACCCCTGAACAGGGCCGCGAACCTGAGCCTGTCGATCAGCCGCCCGTGCAGCAGCAGGTATCTCTCAGCGCGGGAGACCGCCCGCGAATTCAGCTCCATAGCGGTGAAGCTATCCCCGCCTGGCCAGGTTCTTCTTGTAAGAAACGGACACGTGGGGCGCCGGGGTGCGCCGCACGGGCATCTCCGCCCGCCTGTTCGTCACGGCGTGGCCAGGGCCTCCGTGGGCGACATGCGGGCGGCTCGTACGGCCGGATAGAACCCGGCGATCCCGCCGATGAGCAGGGTGGCGAGCACGCCGCCGAGCATGGCCCAGACCGGCACGATCGCCGGCCAGCCCTGGAAGCTCGCGTACGCGGCGGTGACGCCGATGCCCAGCACGACGCCGCCCACGCCACCGATGGCGGCCAAGAGCAGCGATTCGGCCAGGAACTGCAGCCGGATCTGCCCGCGGGTGGCGCCCAGCGAGCGGCGTAGCCCGATCTCGGCGCGCCGTTCGAGTACCGAGATCACCATCGTGTTGGCCACGCCGACCCCGCCGACCAGCAGGGCGACGCCGCCGAGGCCGAGCAGGAGGGCGTTCAGGGTGGCGTCGGTGGCCTGTTTGGCGGCCAGCGCGTCCGACGGTCTGGAGACCTCGACCTCGTTGGGCTTCTCCGGGTTGGCGGTGGTGCCCAGCACATCGCGTACGGCGACGACGGACGCCTCCTCGGCCCTGGCATAGATCGTGGTCGGGTAGCCGTCGAAGTCCAGCCGTTCCTCGGCGACGGGCCAGCCGATCAGCGCCGCGGTGTCGAGTTCGGGGGCGAGCGGCGCGGGACCGAGCACGCCGACGACGGTGAACCACTGCCCGCCCAGCCAGACCCGCTGGTCGGGGCCCGCGCGTACGACGCCGAGCCGGTCGGCCGCCTTGGCGCCGAGCACGGTGGCCGGGTACCGCTGGGTGGCCTGGTTCAGCCAGGTGCCGCTGACGACCTGGGCGCCCACGTCGTGCGGCAGGTCGAGGCGGGCGGCCGTGACCGAGATGCTGCCCGACTGGGCCGCCGGGATGTGGTCGTTGCGGTAGACCTTGGCGGGCGTGGTGCCCGTGGCGGTGACCGAGGTGACGGGTGCGATCCGTTCGATCATGCCCTCCGCCTCGGCGGGCAGGTGGGAGCTCTCGCCGAAGAGCGTCTGGCCGGGTGAGACGGTGAGCAGGTTCGTGCCGAGCGCTTCGAGCTGGCGGTTCAGGTCCTCCTGGCTGGAGGCGGAGATGCCGACGACGCCGAGCATGGCCGCGATGCCGATGGCGATGCCGAGGGCCGACAGGAACACCCGCAGCGGCCTGGCCCGCAGGCCCGCGCCGCCGACCCTGAGGACGTCGCGCGGGCGCAGCCGGGCGGAGGTGAGGATGGCGGCGGTCATAGCCCGGCTCCGTCCACCACAAAACCGCCCGCCACAGCACCGTCCACCGCAAGGCCGTCCGCAGCGCCGTCCACCATGCGGCCGTCGAGCATCTCGACCTGCCTCGGGAGCGAGGCCGCGATGTCGCGGTCGTGGGTGATGACGACCACGGTGGTGCCGCCGGCGTTCAGCTCGCGCAGCAGGTCCATGACGCCCGCGCCGGAGCGGGAGTCCAGGTTGCCCGTCGGCTCGTCGGCCAGCAGCAGTCGCGGTCCGCCGACCACGGCACGGGCGATGGCCACCCGCTGCCGCTCGCCGCCGGACAGCTCGTGCGGGCGGTGGCCGAGCCGGTGTCCGAGTCCGACCCGTTCGAGTGCCTCGTGGGCGCGCAGGCGGCGTTCGCGCAGGGAGGGTCCCGCGTACAGGAGGCCGTCGGCGACGTTGTCCAGTGCGGGGACGCCCGCGGCGAGGTGGAACTGCTGGAAGACGAAGCCGATGACGTTCGCCCGCAGCGCCGACAGCTGCCTGTCGTTGAGGGTGAGCACGTCGTGCCCGGCGATGCGCACGGTGCCGCTCGACGGGTGGTCCAGGGTGCCGATCATGTTGAGCATGGTCGATTTGCCGGAACCCGACGGGCCGACGATGCCGACGAGTTCGCCGTACTCGATGCCCATGGAGACGCCGCGCAGCGCGGCCACCTCGCCGTACTTCTTGCTCACCGCGCGCAGTTGGACGATCACTTGGGCACCGCCACGGTCGCGCCCTCCTGGACGCCGCCGACCTCCACCTTGCCGTCGGCGAACATGCCGATGTGGACGGCCGCGTACTGGGTGGTGCCGCCCGTCACGACCTGAACGCCGTAGCCGCCCTCCGCGAGGGCCAGCAACGCTCCGACGGGTACGGCCAGCACGTTCTCGCGCTGGGCCGACACGATCGTGACGTCGACGGGGGCGGAGTCGAATGGCTTCTTCAGGCCGCTCACCGACACCTTGACCTCGATCGTGGTGGTGGCGTCGCCGCCCGTGCCCGTCTCGGTCGCGACCTTGCCCACGCTGGTGACCTTGCCCTTCACGGTGGAGCCGTCGGGCAGCTCGACCGTAGCGCCGAGGCCCTTCTTGACCAGATGCGCGTCGGCCACGTCGAGGTTGACGAGCACCTGGCGGGTGGTGCCCGTCGCGGTGAGCACGGGCCCCGTGCCGCCGGCGCCGAGCGTGGTCTTGAGGCCGGCGACGCGGAGGGGTCCGCGCTCCACGACCACGTCGGCGGGCTGGACCTCGCCGGTGACGTCCAGGCCGAGGTCGTCCTGCCAGTCCTCGACGGCCTCGCGGGTGGCCCAGGTGAACTCCTTGTCGACGTCGAAGCCGGTGTAGCCGAGCTTGGCCAGGTTCCGCTCCAGCAACTCGACGTCCTTGCCCTCGACGCCGTCCTTGAGCACGCGGTAGAGGGGCATGCCGCCGTAGAGCAGGGGGCGGCGGTCGGCGTCGACGCTGTAGACGGCCTTGCCCCGGGTGATGGTGGCGCCTTCCTCGGGTAACCAGGTGATCGTGCCCGGCGACTTGGCGGTGACCGTGATGGTGTCGCCGTAGCCGAGCGTGCCGTCGACGGTCTTGGTCTCGGTGAGCGTCGTGCGAGCCACCTTCGCGGTGGCCGGGGGCGTACGGTCGGCGACGGCCGTGCCCGAGCCGTTGCCGCCGAAGCCGATGGCGGCGGCCGCGACGGCGGCGGCGAGCAGGGCGGTACCTCCGGCCCAGGCGACGGTGCGGAGCGAGCGCCGCCTGGGCCGGAGCGGCCGGTCGGGAACGACCTCAGGCTGGGACCCGACCTGCGTCATCGCGTCCGTCCCAACTGCGTGAACTGGACCCGCGTCATTGCGTCTTGCCCAGCTGCGGGAACTTGGCCCGGCAGACCTCATAGGCCTGCTTGAAGTCGGGGTCGTCCAGCCTGAAGCTCTTGGCGAGGTTCTGGTTGGTCTTCCCGCTGAAGTCCGGGTCGGGCAGGTCGATGCCGTTCTCGCGCATACAGGCGGCGAACTGGCGCATCTTGTCCTGGTCCGCCGGGCTCAGCCCTTTGGCGTCCCTGACGGGGGCGACGGAGCGGCAGGCCTCCAACGCCTTCTGGACCTTGTCCGAGTTCAGCTCCGACTTGGGCAGCGCCTGGAACATCGCTTCGCCGTTCGGGTCGGGGTCGGGAACATCGAGGCCGTGCTCACGCAAACACGCGGCGAACTTCCTGCCCTGCTCGGCCTTGTCCACGGTCGCCGAGGGCGACGGGCTGGCCGTGGCGGCGGGCGATGCGGTCTTGACGGAGGCGACTCCGGCGGAGCTGGGCGCCGAGCCGCATCCGGCGGCGGCCAGGGCCAGCACGCCGGTGGCGATCAGGATTCTTCGCTTCATGCCCCGAATGTGCCGAGCGCCGATCAAAGGAGCCTGGGAGCCGCCTAGGAGCCGGGTAGGAGCACGCGGAAGGTGGCGCCCCGGCCCGGCGCGGAGTCCAGTTCGATCGTGCCGCCGTGGGCGTGCACGATCGCGGCCACGATGGCCAGGCCCAGTCCCGCGCCGCCGTCGGTCCTGGATCTGCCCTGGCCGACGCGATAGAGGCGGTCGAAGACGTGGGGGATGTGCTGCTCCGGCACGCCGGGCCCGGTGTCGGCCACCTCGAACACCGCCATGCCGCCTGCCGTGCCGACGCTCACCGTCACCGACGCGTCCTCCGGGGTGTGGGTGAGGGCGTTGCCGACGAGGTTGGCGGCGACCTGGCGCAGCCGGGCCTCGTCGCCCACCACCGAGACGGGGGCCAGCGTCCCGCCCAGGCCGCGCAGCCTGACCTGCCTGCCGGGCACCCGGACGCGGGCGTCCCGGATGGTGTCGGCCGCCACCTCCAGCAGGTCGACGGGGTGGCGGTCGATGGGGCGTTCCTGGTCGAGCTGGGCCAGAGTGAGCAGGTCGTTGACCAGCATGCCCATCCTGGCGGCCTCCTCCTCGATCCTGCGCATCATCTCCTGCTCGTCGCCGCCGCCCCGGCGGTAGAGCTCGGCGAAGCCACGGACCGAGGTGAGCGGGGTGCGCAGTTCGTGCGAGGCGTCGGCCAGGAAGCGGCGCATGCGGGACTCGGAGTCGGTCCTGGCGGCGATCTCGTTCTCGACGCGGTCGAGCATGACGTTCATGGCCGCGCCCAGACGGCCCGCCTCGGTGTGCGGGTCGGGGGCGGGGACCCGGCTGGCGAAGTCGCCCATGGCGATCTGGCCGGCCGTACGCTCCATCCTGGTCAGCGGGCGCAGGCCGAGGCGTACGACGGCGTCGGCGGCCAGGCCGAGCAGGAGCAGGATGAGCGCGCTGACGGCGAAGGCGATGGCGACGAGCGAGGCGCGGGTCGCCTCCAGTTCGCCGAGGGACTGCGCGACCACCACGGTGCCGCCGTCGTAGGTCGTGATCGCCTTCAGCCGCCAGGACGGCCCCGTGGTGCCGCTCACGGTGTAGGGATCACCCACGTGGACGTCGCCGAGCACCGGGCCGGGGTCCGAGTCGCCCGGCAGCTCGCTGACCAGTCTGCCGTCGGCGGAGTAGACGTAGATCCTGGCCACGGAGGCGACCCGCTTGGTCAGCACCTTCTCCCAGTCCATGGTCTGACCGCCGGAGATCAGGCCGGCCATCATCGGCAGCTTGCCGACCGCGCCGCCCATCGTGTTGAGCTGGGAGTCCACGCGGTGCAGGAGATTGTCGCCGAGCAGCGCGATGCCGATCACGTTGGCCAGCACGAGCGCGACCGTGGTGAGCCCGAGTATCGCCATGACGAGCCGGGCGCGCAGCGTCCACCTGCCCGGCCTCACCGCGGGGTCCTGAGCGTGTAGCCGACGCCGCGCACGGTGTGGATGAGCTGCGGCTCGAACTTGTCGATCTTCTTGCGCAGGTAGTAGACGTATGACTCGACGATGCTGGAGTCGCCGTCGAAGTCGTAGCGCCACACGCTGTCGAGGATCTGCGCCTTGCTCACCACCCGGCCGGCGTTCGTCAGCAGGTATTCGAGCAGGTTGAACTCGGTGGGCGACAGATCGACGAGCACGCCGCCGCGGCGCACCTCGTGCGCGGCCACGTCGAGCTCCAGGTCGGCGTAGCGCAGCACGTCCTCGCGCCCGGTCTCGGTACGGCTGCGCCGCAGGATGGCCCGGATCCGCAGCACCACCTCCTCCAGGCTGAACGGCTTGGCCACGTAGTCGTCAGCGCCCAGTGTGAGCCCCTTGACGCGGTCCTCGACCGTGTCCCGCGCGGTCAGGAACAGCACCGGGACACTCTCCCCAAGCCGCCTGGCCACCTCGAACCCGTCGATGTCCGCCATCATCACGTCGAGCACCACGATGTCGGGCTCGAACTCCCTGGCGGCCCGCACCGCCTCGACGCCGGACTCGGCGGTCCTGACCTCGAACGAGACCAGGCGCAACGTCTGCGAGAGCAGGGCACGGATGTTCGGCTCGTCGTCCACGACGAGCACCCTGGCCGGTCGATCCATGGTCAAAGGTCTACCCAAGCCAGTTCAAAGCCAGCTCAAAGTTCATTTCATCAGCTACCACCGGTTGAAGCCGGTGGTTTGCTCTCTCGGTCCCGTCTGGGTGAGGGGAGGCCGGTAGCGTGTGGCTGGTTGATGGCAGCCCAGCCCGCTATGCCGCGTGTGGCGATGTTGCGGGCCGCGATGTGGTCGGCGTGCCCAGCGAGGCCACACCTGGTGCAGACGAACCGGCCCCGCGCCAGCCGATTCGCCCTGGCCACGCACCCGCACTCCGGACACGCCTGCGACGTATACGCAGGGTCGACCAGGAGGAAGGCGATCCCGGCTCGGGCGGCCTTGTAGCGGGTGAAGGCGATCTGCTGGGCGAACGCCCAGCCGTGCAGGGTGCGCCGCTGGAACCGATGAGCCCTTACCCGCCCGCGGATACCCTGCAAATCCTCCAGGGCCACCCCACGGCCGGTGCGTTCGGCTTCACGCACCACGAACTTGCTGATCTGGTGGTTGAGGTCGGTCATCATCCGGTGCTCACGCCCGGCAAGGCGGCGCAGCACCCGCCGCGCCGCAGACGTCCCCTTCTTCTGCAACCGACGGCGCTGCCGATGGCGCCGCTCCCGCAACGTACGGACGTGGCCATTGCCGCCGGCCGGCCCCGACAGGGCGGTGCCGGGCAGCACTACACCATCGCTGGTGACAGCCAGGTTCGCCACGCCTTGATCCACCCCAATGAAGCCGTGGACGGGCTCACGCACCGCTGGCTTGGGCAGAGTGAGCGCTACGTGCAGCAGCCACACCCCGCGCCGGTAGATCAGGTCGGCCTCCCCCATCGGCAGCGCCTCGATGGCTTTGAGGTCTTCCGGCCGACCCGTGTAGGGCACGGTGACGCGGCCGGTGGGAGTCCACAGCGACACCGTCCGGGCGTCCCGGTTGAAACTCATCAGCCGGGCGTCATAGGGAACCGCGCCGTGCGGGCGGAAGATATGAGCGCGTTTCTTGCTGGCGCGCCGGTTGGCATACGCGCCCGCGACCCGGGCGATCGCCCGCACGGCCGCCTGCGCACCCAACCCGGCCACCTGCCCGCGCACCTCGTAGTAGGCCAGCCGATGCAACTCCACCACGCTGAAGACGCGATGCTGGAAGGCCAGCCGGGACACGACGGTGGCCGCCTGATTGCACAACAGCACCGCCGCGGCCAGCGCCTCAGCCTGGGCCGGTGCGGGCGCGAGCCGCAGTTGCACGACCGTGGGCAGGCCGTGGCGTTTGGTGGCGGAGCGGCGGATCGCCATCGCGCACCTCCTGTCACAGCACCCTCACCCACCGCACACAATACCGAACGTAATCAAGTCTTTCCATACTGTTTTCGAAAGGAGGAGTGGCGTTTCCTTCCGGCCCTGAAGGACGCGGTCTCCGCCCTACCGCATGAAGAAGATCGGCCCGCGCGGCCGGAACGGCAGCGAAGCGCCCTGTGGCACGAGGAAGGCGTGGTCGCGGCGGATGCGGATCACGTCGCACTGGCCGTCGGTGATGAGCAGGATCGGCCCGTCCGTCGGGAAGTCGTCGGCCCGTTCCAGCAGGCTGACGCCGGGCTGCAGGATCGTGCCGCCCCGGCCGCGTACCTTGACCCGGTTCGCGATGTCCTCGACCGGCAGGTAGCCGGCGTCGTACGCGATCGCGTCGCAGAACACCACGCGCGCCCGCGGCACGTCGCGGACCGAGGCGTAGGAGGCGATCGCGCCGAGCGCCTTGCCGAGCAGCTTGACGTCCATCGAGCCCGAGGTGTCCAGCACCACGCCGAACGTGGCCTTCCTGACCACCTCCTCCGGCCGCACCCGGCCGGGGCGCGGGATGTGCGGCGTGGCGGCCTGGCGGCGGGAGGCGCGGGCGTAGGAGCGCCGCGTCTCCTCCGGCTGGAAGTGCTCGTCGAACCAGCGGGCCAGCTGCGCGTCCCACGGCAGCGGCGGCTGGTCGAGCGCTCGGATCTCCTGCTCCAGCCCGGCCGGCACGTAGCCGCGGCTGTTGCCCTGGTGGAAGGCCAGGCCCGTGCAGAGCGCGCTGCGATAGTACTCGTCGAGGTCGACGCAGCCGCCGGCCGGGCGTGGTGGCCGGTCGAGGACGTCGCCGAGGCCGCGCCCGCGCAGCGTGGCGAGCTTCCGCATCCGCCGCAGGTCGGTGACGATCGTGTCGTAGACCGCCTCGGCCGACATGCCGGACAGGGTCTGGTCGAACAGCAGCCCTTCGGGCATCTCGCCGACGCCCATCTCGGTGAGCCAGCCGTTGATCACGTAGTCGCAGGCGACGTTCCAGATGTACGGCTCGCGCGGGCCGACCCGCTCGCCATGGCGGAGCGCGGCGTGCAGCATCTCGTGGGCCAGCACGAACCGCCACTCCTCCTCGGAGTGCCGGGCGAGCGGGTTGATGTAGATCTCGCCGGCTTCCGCGCTGACCGCGGCGATGGAGATCCCCCAGCTCCTGGCCAGCTCCACCTCGGCGACGATCTTCATGCCGGCGGCGAGCGCGCCCAGCAGCGGGTAGGAGGAGACGAACCAGCGCAGCGCCGCGTCCCACGGCCCCTCGACGTGCTTGTCGGCCGTGACGCGCGGGGTGCCCGCCTGGTCGAGCGCGGCGGTGGCCGCCTCGGCGACGCCCACCGCGAACATGGACGGGAAGTCGAAGTGCTTGGCCATCTCCGCCGAGCAGACGCGGAAGTCCTCCTCGCCGAGCGGTTTGTACGCCTCGGGGATGCCGAGCCTGCGCCAGCGCTCCGACAGCGTGACCTCGTCCTGCTCGGGCAGTTCGGCGGGCAGCGGCGCGGGGCAGCGGCCGATCTTGAGCGTCCGCAGGAACCGGTCGACGGCCAGGCAGCACGCGGCCCGGTAGGCGGGCTCGGGGCGGTCGCCTTCGATGTCCTTCGGCGCGCAGGTGCGCGGGTCGGCGTGGCCGAAGCCGAGGTGGAGCAGCAGGTGGGCGAAGATCCACGCCCACTCGGCCGCCTCGGCGCGGCGGCGGGGGTGGTGGCGGATGTCCCCGTCCTCCGTCACCACCGCCCAGGTGTCGGCCGACAGCTCCCCCTCATCCGCCGCGTAGAGCCAGCTGTGGTAGACGGAGAACAGCGGGTGCCGGTCGACGAGCTGCCAGCCCTTGCGCACCTCGGCGCGCCACGGGTCGGTCTTGGCCTTGTTGCGGGGGCTCATGATCGGGCCGCCATCAGCCTGGGCACGTCCCTGCCGACCTCGACGAGGAACCAGGTGGGCAGCGCGGGCGCGCCGTTCGCGTCGGAGGCGATGACGAGCTGGGCGCACTCCAGCGAGATCTCGGCCAGCTCGACCAGCAGCGTCTTGGCGCGGAAGCCCAGGTCACGCCCTCTGGAGGAGGCGCCGCGCTTGTCCGCGGGCAGCTCCTTGACCAGCCGGGCCCGGAACGCCTCGGCCAGGAAGTAGAGCAGGTCGCGCTCCTCGGGCCGGCGCGGCCATGGCGCCTCGCCCTTGATCACCGCGTTGAGGTCGTAGGCGTGCCGGACGGTCTTGACGTAGGCGCGGAAGGCGGAGGCGTGGTTGGCGGTGAGCGTGCCGAACGCGAGCATGGCGAGCGTCTCGTCGGCGACGTCGTCACCGTAGGAGGTCAGCACGTCGGAGAGCATGTGCCAGGCGCGCGGCGAGGAGAACGGCTCCTCGGTCTTGGGCGGCGCGCTCCACAGGTGGTCGGGCCGCTGCACCAGGTAGTCGACGATCCACGGGTGGATGCCGTTGGCGGTGGCCCACTTGAGCCAGTCGTCGGGCGAGGCTCGCAGGTGTACGTGGACCAGCCGGTTGATCAGTGCGGAGGCCATCGGGCGGGCGAGCGCGTTGTCGGTGGCCCGGTTGCCCGCGCCGATCACGACGGACCCGGCGGGCAGCTCGTACGCGCCGATCCTGCGGTCGAGGATCAGCGAGTAGAACGCCTTCTGCACCTCGGGCGCCGAGGCGTTGAGCTCGTCGAGGAACAGGCAGTAGGGCTCGGCGCGGGCGATCGACTCGGGCGGCGCGAACCGGCTGCGGCCGTCGACCAGCTCGGGCACCCCGATGAGGTCCTCGGGCGCGAGCTGGGTGCCGAGCAGCGTCACGCAGTCGAGGCCGAGTGAGTCGGCGAACTCGCGGACCAGCGAGCTCTTGCCGATGCCGGGCGCGCCCCACAGGAACACCGGCCGGACGACGGCGACGTGCAGCAGCAGCTCGGGGAGCTGCATCGGAGTGACCGTGACCGTCGCCTGCACGTCTTCAGAGTGGCGAATCGTGGCTGTCGCGCGCATCAGGTTTTTTATTGGGTTGCCGCGCCGGCTGCCGCGTTCCTAGCATCGTCGGCATGTATCTCTGCTTCATGCGTCTGCGCAGCGACCGGGCTCGGGCCCGCTAGCTGACGCGGTTACGACCTAGGCGTCCGCCGGCGCGCCCCGGGCCCTTCGAGAGACCCATACATCTCGAAGACCCGAGAGGGCGGCTGTGGCGCAGAACTTCGCGCACGGAAACTATTCACATACCCAGAAGAACGCCAGGAACAGCGGCGGTCGCACGCCCAGGGACCGGGCCAGGCGCGCCTTGTCGCAGAACTTCCTGGTCGACCGGCATGCCGTCGAGCTGGTGGTCAAGGCGGCCGCCCCCGATGGGCTGGTGCTCGAACCCGGCTCGGGCGAGGGCGTACTGACCTGGGCGCTGGCCGAGGCCGGGGCCCAGGTGATCGGCTACGAGATCGACCCGCGGCTGGCCGGCCGGCTCGCCGCGCGCACCCGCGACGATCCCCGGATCGACGTGGTCAGAGCCGACTTCACGACCGCGCGGGCGCCGCGCGAGCCGTTCGCGGTCGTCGGCAACATCCCCTACTCGGTCACCTCGCGGATCGTCGGCTGGTGCCTGCGGGCGCCGGGGCTCACCTCGGCGACGCTGCTCACCCAGCGGGAGTACGCCCGCAAGCGCTCGGGCGACTATGGCCGCTGGAGCCTGGTGACGGTGGAGTCGTGGCCGTGGTTCCACTGGCGGCTGGGCGACCGGATCGGCAGGGAGAGCTTCCGGCCGATCCCGTCGGTCGACTCGGCGATCCTGCGGATCGAGCGGCGGCCCACGCCGCTGGTCGAGGCGCGGCGTGGCTACCAGGAGCTGGTGGAGGTGGGGTTCGGCGGGGTCGGCGGCTCGGTGCGCGCCTCGCTCAGACGCCGCTATGAGGGAGTCGACGCCGCCATCGCCGCCGCGGGCATCGCCCGCGACACGGTGGTGGGCCACGTCCACCCCGACCAGTGGATCACGTTGTGGGAGCGGCTATGCCGCTGACGTGACCGTGGCCTTCTCCGCCGGGCCGACGGGCGGGGCGAGCACCTGGGGCGCCGGGGACCGGCGGCCCCAGGGCATCGCCATGAGCAGGATCGGCAGCAGCACGATCGATGCTCTCGACCAGTCGCGGTGCAGCAGCCACCAGGCGTTGTCGCCGAACTGGGTCATGTACAGATAGCCGTACGCCGACCACAACGAGACACCGATGATCGCCGGCCAGGCGAACCTCGTGGGCCTGGCGATCAGGAACGGCATGAACCACAGGAGGTATTGGGCGCCCAACCGCGGCGTGACGACCATGAAGATCAGCAGGATGGCCGTGGTCATGTCGATCGGGTCGGCCCGCCGCCAGAGCAGCACCGCGAGGATGACGCAGATGTAGATCAGGTAGGTGCCGATCTTGGCCAGGCTGGGGATCAGCGCCCAGTCGCCGCCGGTGAAGTGCGGCGTCCAGCCCCACTCTCCGATGATCGGCCGGATGTCCTGAATGGTGTCGATGACCGCGGGGATCTGCTTGAGCGACGTGCCGGCGAAGATCGGCAGCGTGACCAGGAAGAACACCGGTAGCGCGCCGGTCATGAACAGCGCCGCGATCCTGGCCCGCAGGTTGGGCAGGAGCAGCAGCATGCCGGGGATCAGCCAGATCGGCCAGCTCTTCGCGCACAGGGCCAGACCCATCAGCAGACCGGCCAGCGCGCCGCGCTTCAGATCGGCCCGGTCCATCGGGCCGGGCATGAGGGCGCGGTGGAGCATGCCGCCGCGGCCGATGACGCGGGGCAGCGAAGCCCGCCAGCCGTAGGCCGCGACGCCTCGGCGTACCTTGGCGACCACCTGGGTCGTGACGCCGGCCCGGTCGGGCGAGCCGGGGCCGCGGGCCACCACGAAGGCGGCCACGCCGAAGGCCAGCGCCACCGGCTCGACCTGGCCATGGATGCAGGCGACGAGCAGGGCGAGCGGGTTGAGCGCGTACTGCAGGGCGCGCAGCGACGCCTTGGGGCCGCCGGCCAGCTTGGCGACCAGCGGGATCAGCACGATGTCGGCGACCACGGTGACCAGGCGCCCGGCGTAGACCCACGGGATGCCCAGCCACAGCAGGATCCCGTAGACGTAGGGGATGGTCGGCAGGAAGTGCCAGCCGCCCTCGCTGGCCAGGACCGGGTCCTGACCGTTCAGCACCGCCTGACCCGCCGGCTGGAAGCTCTCCATGAAGTCGACGGGCTGCCAGGAGTCGTGGGCTGCGGTGAACATCAGCACCACGCGTACGGCCACGCCGACCAGCACGGAGACAAGGAGAGGGGGTCGCCAGTCACGCCATTGGGCGATGAGAGCGAGCAAGACACCTACGACGAGGATCGTCCCCGTGAGAACTGCGTATTCCATGGCGGCTTCTAGCCTGCCGTACTCCTCTGAGTACTTCCACCGAGGGTTCCGATTCTTAACTCTGACATGGCGGGTCGTAACGCGATAGAACATGACCCTCTGTGCTGAACTTTTCTCATGGGGGGATCGCAGGTCAACCAGGCTCTGGTCAGGCTCTACTTCGAGGTAAAAGACGGGCTGCGTGACCCGGTCGCGGCGTGGGCGAAACTCACAGGAAATTCGCAGGTCTACCAGCAGGCCAGGGGTGGGAGGCGGGTTCCGCTGGACGACGGGACGGCGGCCGAGCTGACCGCCGCCGCGATCGTGCACACGGCCACCGAGCACGGCGCGGACCGGGTGGCCGCGCTGTCCACCTCGCCGCTCGCCGGGTTGATCGGCGGCCTGGGCGGCGCGGTGCTGACCGAGCAGTCCAGCGTGCCGGACCAGCTGCTCGGCCAGGGGTTCCCCGGCACGTCGCCGGAGGACTGGCCGCGGGCGGCGTACGTACTGCTGTGGGGAGAGAACAACAGGCTCGCCCGCACACCTGACATGCCCCTGGTGATCGCCGGGCGCTACAAGGGCCAGAAGGTCGTGGCGATCGGTCCGCATCCGACGCGCCTGTCGGACGAGACCCTGGTCGTCCGGCCGGGCACCGACGGGGCGCTGGCCATGGCCATGGGGCATGTGCTGCTCAAGGAGTTCTTCCTGGAGCGGGCGGCGTTCGCCGGGCACGCGATGGAGCGCACGGACCTGCCGTTCCTGGTACGGCTGCGCGAACACGGCGGCGCCTTCGTGGCCGGCGGGCTGACCGGGCGGCCCGCCGAAGGACTGAGCGTGTACGGCGGCGACTCGGTGGAGGTGCTGCTGCCGCGTTTCGACGACGGGCCGGGGCTGCTGCGCCGCGGGGTGCCGGTGGTCAGGGACGGCGACGAGCCTGTGACGACGGTGTTCGACCTGCTGCTGGCGGTGTACGGGGTGGCGCGGGACGGGTTGCCGGGTTGCTGGCCGGACGGCTATGGCGATCGCGGTGAGCCGTACACGCCCGCCTGGCAGGAGGCGTACACCGGGGTGGCCGCCGCGCGCACGCTGAAGATCGCGCGGGAGCTGGGGGCGACGGCGGAGCGGACCGGCGGGCGGTGCATGATCGTGCCCGGGCGGCTGGAGACGAACCACGCCGACACCGCCTACCGGGCGATGCTGGCGCTACTCATACTGACCGGCTGTGGTGGAGGCTGGGCGCAGGCCGGGGCGGGGTCGGCCATCCCGCTCGTGCCGTACCTGTGCCTGCACGCGTGCGGCGAGGACGGCACGGACGTGGGCGCGCTGAGCTGGCCGCTGGCCGAGGGGCTGTTCGATCGGCGGTCGTCGCGGTCGATGCTGCTCGAAGCGGTGCGTGACGGGTTGCCGATGGCGCCGTCGCCGCGTGTGCTGGCCATTCCGCGCCCGATCTATCCGCTTCCGCCCGAGGTGGAGTTGCTCATCGGGCCCGACGACCGGTGCGACCTCGCGCCGCCCGACGCCTATCTGGTGGCGGACGCGGTGGCCAAGCTGACCGTCGATCACATGGAGCCCGCCGCGCCGGATCCGGCGGCGGTCGCCGCCGGAGGGCGGATGCGGTTGCTGGTCGATCACGCGTGGATGCACGAGTACGGGGAGGCCCTGCCGACGTACCGTCCACCGGGGCAGGGCCTGCCCGTGAAACCGACCCAGTTGGTACGTTAACCGACTGGTGCGTCAACCGGCTGGTGCGTTAGCCGGCTGGTGCGTTAGCCGGCGCTCATCCGGCGCCCTGTAAAGGCACTCGTCCGGCGCCCCGTGAAGGCACTCGTCCGGCGATCCCTGTGAAGACGCTCATCCGGTGAAGCCCTTGAAGATGCCGGTGAACTCGTACGCCGACTGGGAGATCCCGCTGCACGTCGGCGAGACGCTGCCGTTGGGGCAGCCGCCGTTGTCGCGGCCCACCGACCAGAAGCCGACGAAGCCGATGTGGTTGGTGTTGGCCCAGTCGCGCAGCTTGCGGGCGTCGGCCTGAGTGGTGGTCTGGCCCGTGTCGTTCTTGCCGATCATCGGTGTGACGCCGAGCATCCGCTTGATCTGGGCATCGGTCTTCGACGGCCACACGCCCTTCATCTGGCCGAGCGTCGCCTGGGCGGCTGAGACCATGGCGTCGCCCCAATTGCCGGTGTAGCCGAAGTCCATGACCATGGGGTTGACGATCACGTTCAGGCCCTTGGCGGCGGCGTCCTGGAGGATCTGCACCGAGAACGGGTCGAGCCCGTAGTCCTGTGCCTGCACGCGCAGCGTGTACCTCACGACGGTGCCGCGTTCGGACTGCAACTGCTTCAGCGCGCTGTTGACCTTGTTCACATCGATCGACGCCTCGACGTCGACGTCCAGCTGGTTCGTGCCGACCGCGTCGAGCACCTTCTTGTAGGCGGCGAGCAGGGTGGCGGTGGTGCCGCAGTTGTGCTCCAGGTACGGGCCCTGGGCGCCGCCGCTGGCGACGACCACCTGGCCGCCCTGGGCCTGGAGCGCCTTGACGTCGTTGATGATCCTTGCGTCGGTGAGCGGGATGACCCCGCCCCAGGCCGGGTTGCAGCCCGTGCTGTCGCCGAGCACGAAGGCCAGCGTGTAGTTCTTCACCCCGGTCGCGGCGGCGGCGCCGGCCAGGGACGGGGTGTTCATGGTGATGTCGATGTAGGGCGCGTGGCGGATGTCACCGGTCGGCGGTGGCGTGGTGTCGTTGGTGGTCTTCCCACTGACGGAGGCCGTGTACGCCGAGCAGTTGCCGGCGGCGTCACACGCCCGGACGCGGAAGCCGTAAGTCGTGGCGGCGCTGAGCCCGGTGGCCGTGTAGGTGGTGCCGGTGACGGCCGTGGGCGCCGCGTTGTCCCTGGACACCTCGTAGCGGGCGACGCTGCCGGAGTTGTCGGTGGAGGCGGACCACGTCACGCTCAGGCTGGAGTTGGTGGCGCCACCGACCGCCGGGCTTCCCGGCACGGTCGGCGCCTGGGTGTCCGGGGCGCCGCCCGGTCCGTCGAGCACGACGTCATCGGCGTAGTAGGCGCTCTGGCCGTACCAACCGTTGACGTAGACGATCACGCTCGTCACACCGGCGCCGGTGGTGAACGACGTTTTCAGCTGCTGCCATTGACCGCCCGGGGCACCCCAGGTACTGACGTCGATCCCGGTGCCCGTCGCCCCCAGGAAGATGTAGTTGCCCTGGACCCACGCTGACAGCTGGTAGGTCGTGTTGGGCTGGACCGTCACGATCTGCTGGCATCTGGCGTAGTCATTGCCCGCCGGGGTGGCCTGCAAGGCCTTCGTACCGCCGTGAACGGGTTGTGACACCGCCTGGGCGGCGGCGGAAGCCTGGCAGGTCCAGCCGGTCAGGGCGGACTCGAAGCCGGGGTTCGTCAGGATGTTGGCGGCTGAGGCGGGTGTGGCTTGGAGGGCTATGAGGCCCAGGGCGATGGCGGCCGTCGCCGCGAGTCCTCGCAGGTTCATGGAGGTCCCTCACGTTCTCGGGTCTTCACGTTCTCGTCTTGTGAAACTCGGCTTCGTGAAATTCGGGTCTTCGTGAAGCTCGGGTCTTCGTGAAATTCGGGTCTTCGCGGAACTCGGGTCTTCGCGGAAGTGCCGCCGCGCCCCCGTGGGCCACCCGTCGCACCGGCGGCGGGACGCCGGTGCGACGGGTGCGGTGGGCCGGTCCCGGTTCAGGAGCCGGCAGTGGGTCGGTTCGGTTCAGAGACCGGCGGTCGGCCGGTCCTGGTTCAGAAGCCGACGGTCAGGCCGGTTTCGGATCAAATGCCGGTCTCGGTACAAATGCCGGTCTCGGTGCAAATGCCGGTGCCGGTTCAGAAGCCGGCGGTGATCCTGGTGAAGTCCCAGTTCGACTGGGCGATCCCGCTGCAGTTGGAGACGACCCCGCCGCCCGGGCACGGCCGGTCGCGGTTGACGGCCCAGTACGCGAGCCTGGTCAGGCCGTTGTTCCTGGCGTAGTCACGGATCTGCGTCCAGGTGGCCGTGGAGGTGAGCTCCTGCTGGTCCGACAGGCCGTTCATGCCCGAGATGCCCATGTGCGCGTACGCCTGGGCGTCCGACCAGCCGAAGGCCGTCTTGAGGGTGTTCTTCAGCCCTTCGGAGGCGTTGACCGTGCTCTGGTACATGTTCGAGCCGCCGCCGAAGTCGAACGGCATGATCGTGTAGTTGTCGATCGGGACCGCGAGCTCCTTCGAGCGGTTGATCAGGCGGGTGCCCCAGTAGGTGGGGCCGGTGGTCGAGGTGCCGAAGGTGACGACGACCTTGACGTTGGGGTTGTTCTGCTTGACGATCTTGAGGCCGTTCAGGATGCGGTCCTGGACCGCCTCGCTCTCGAACTCGTCGGTGTTCTCGATGTCGAAGTCGACGGCCGCGGGACCGACGGCGTTGATGACCGTCTGCACCGCGCCGGCGAACGCCGAGGGCGAGGAGCAGTTCGGGCCGAGCTTGTTGCCCGACCAGCCGCCGAAGGAGACCTGCACGCTGCCGCCGGCCGACTTGATGGCCGAGATCGCCTGCGCGTCGGCGCCGCCGGTCAGCGGACGGCTGCCGTCCCAGGCCGCGTTGCAGCCACCGCTGGACAGGATGAACGCCATCGTGAACGACTTGACGCCGGTCGCGCTCATCACCGTGGCGGGCGCGGGCGGGTCGCCCCAGCCCATGTAGAGGTAGGGGGCGCCGGGCAGCTTGCTGCCGCCGCCGGTGCAGCCGGTGGTCGTCCCGGTGACCGCGGCGCTGGAGGCCGACTCGCCTACCGAGTTGTACGCCCTGACGGTGAAGGTGTGCGAGGTGCAGGTGCCCAGGGAGCCGATGGTGGCCGATGTCCCGGTGACGGTGGCCTTGACCGTGCTGCCCTCGTACACGCGATAGCCGGTGACCGTGCCCGACGACGCGCCCCACGACAGGGAGAGGGAGCTGTTCGTGGACCCGCTGACGCTCGGCGAGCCCGGCTGGCCGGGCGCGCCGGTGCCGGCCGAGGTGGTGGCGGTCACGGAGTTGCCGGCCGCGGAGAGGTTCCCGGCGGCGTCACGGGCGCGGACCGTGTAGGTGTAGCTGGTGGCGGCCGCGAGCCCACCGTCGGTGTAGGTGGTGCCGGTGGCCGTCGTCACCAGCGTCGAGCCCCGGTAGACGTTGTAGCCGGTGACGCCGACGTTGTCGGTGGAGGCGTTCCAGGCCAGGGAGACGCTGCTGGAGGTCGTGCCGGTCGAGCGGAGGTTGCCCGGCACCGAGGGGGCGGTGGTGTCGCCGCCGCCACCGGAGACGGTCTTCCACAGGGCGGGCACGGCGTCCGGCGTCCAGTCGGGCTGGGAGGTGTGAGCCTGGATGCACTCGTAGTCGACGCCGTTGTAGGTGACGCGGGTGCCCACGCTGTAGGCGGTCCATGCCGTCCACGCGGGGTAGGCGAGGGCCACGGCGCCATAGGCGCTGGTCGAGACGGTGGTGAGCCCGGCCCCCATCATGGCCAGGGCGGCGAGTAAGGCGAGGAACATGCGGCGAAATCTCATGGCATTCCCTGGTGGTGCGGCTGTGACGGGTCATGTCCTTGTGGCGTGCCGTACGGCTCGCGCCGGGGGGTGAGAGCGCGAGCCGTACGGCATGGGCCCGCGAGGTGGAGCGGGCCACTGGGGAGGTGGCAGCAGGAGGGTTCGCTTTGCTCGGCCAGTCAGCGGCCTACGCCGGAGGGTCACTTCGACGGCCCGCAACACTCTGGGCCAGAGTGGAGGAGGGCGGCGGAGACCGGGACATGGCTTCCTGATTCATGATTTCTTTTAGGAAAGTTTCCTAAGAGTTGCCGCGATCGTAGCCTTGACACCGGGGTCTTACAAGACCCAAAGATGAGGTCCGAAAGCACAGCAACGGCGGAGCACCTGGACTCGGTGCTCCGCCGTGATGACCGACCGTTGGACGATCAGTTCTGCTGAGTGATGCGGACGTCGTCGACGCCCGCCTCGACCAGGGAAGCGCCGGAGGCGTCGGCGGCGTCGATGAGGATGCGGACCGTCTGCCCCGCGTACGCGCTCAGACTGGCCGTGGCCATGGCCCAGGCCCCGTTGCGGTTGGCCGCCGCGCCGGCCTGCTGGAAGACGGTCGTCGTGGTGTCGCCGACCACCCTGACCCGGAAGTAGTCGGCGCTGGAGGCGTTCGAGCCGTGCGCCAGGTACCACGACAGCGAGAGGCTGAGCGTGCCGGTGGCGGGCAGCGTGATGGGCGGCGACTGGATCGAGGTGATGCCGCCGTCGACGTCGAAGTCACCCGCGGAGGTGCCCGCGAGGCGGCCCGTCACCAGGTCGTTGGTGCCGCTGACCGTGGTGGCGAGCTGCTTGGCGCCGGAGGAGGTGGTCGCCTCTGGGACGCCGCGCTCCCACGCGCCGAGGGTGGCCGTGTCCGTGGCGCTCGCGTTGACGGTCCAGCCGGTGCCCGTCTCGAAGGTGTCGGAGTAGACGGTCACGGGCGGGGTGCCGGTGCCGCAGTACTGGGACTCCTTGCCGATGATCCGGTAGACGCAGTCGGAGTACTCGAGGAAGCGGAGCACCGCCTCCCTGTTCCGGGTGGTCTGCGGGACGATCTGCTCGTCCGGCGGGTAGAAGCCCGGGCTGGAGCTGACGGGGTACATCTCGAAGGTGAAGCTGAAGATCTTGTACGCGCCCCACAGCCAGTCGTCGATCGTCCCGTCGGTGATGTAGAGGTCGCTGGCCTGCTCCGGGGTGTAGTTGTTGGTGGAGGCCATGTTCCGGCCGAGCGCCGCGAACGCGTCGTGGTCGTCCTGGGTCAGGCCCGGGGCGGTGTCGTTGAAGGTGAAGCCGTAGGGCCACAGGACGAGTTCGGCGTAGGTGTGGAAGTCGATGTTCGACTTGATCTGCTGGACGCCGCCGACGACGCGGCCACGTACGAAGTTGGCCACGGCCTTGACCTCGGGCGCCGACTCGGCCGACGCGCCGCGGTAGGTCTCGCTGGAGGTGCTGCCGGAGGAGCCGCCGCAGCAGCCGAAGTTGTAGGCCCAGTTACGGTTCAGGTCGGTCCCGACGGCCGACGAGCCGCTGTTCGGCTGGCGGTTCTTGCGCCAGGAGCGGTAGGAGCCGCTGGCGATGTCGTACTCGCCGCCGTCCGGGTTCAGGTCCGGCATGATCCAGATCTCCCGGGAGTTCACCAGGTTCGTGATCCGGGGATCGGTGCCGTAGTTGTCCACCAGCAGGTGCGCCAGGTAGAGCGCCATCTCCACCGTGAGGTGCTCGCGGGCGTGCTGGTGCGCGGTGAAGAGCACCTCCGGCTCGGCCTCGTCGGTCGCGACGTTGTCGCTGATCTTGATGACGCGCATGGCTCTGCCCTCGTACGACGTGCCGTACGTGGAGACCGTCGCGAGGTTGGGATGAGCGGCGACGAGCGCGTTGATGTCGGCGTTCGCCTCGGCGTAGTTGTGGTAGCCGGAGTCCGCCGGCGGGAAGTCAAAGGTCCCGACGCCGCCGGACGGCGATAACGGGCGCGACACCTCCGAGACCCGGTAACCGAGGCGCCTGATCGCGTCCACCTCGGCCGTCGTGGCGGTGATCAGGACCGACTCCGTGGCCACCTCGTCGATCGCGGCGCCGGTCGCGGCGACGGCGCTGCGTTGCTGGGCGTTCGCCGGCCCCTCCACGCGATACTGCCGGTTCGGCGGCGGCTCGGCGGCGGCCCCGGCTCCGGTCATGCCGGTCAGGCAGACCAGGCCGAGGACGGCGAGCAGGATGACAAAACGGCGTTTCACCTAGTCCTCCTCAGGCGCGTGGGATGTCGTTTACACGCGCCTGAACCGAGGGTGAGGACGTTGCGGTGGTTGGGAAAGGCCCAACTTTCCGGCCCGTCCGGTGGGCCCGTTTCCTGCCGGCTCCAGGGCCTGACAGCTAAGCGACAGGTTAATGCCAGCCCGCTACCAGGGCGTTCAGACACGCTGAGCGACATGAGTATCAGTGCTGAGGGCCTGCGACAGGAAGATCCCATGATCAAGACCACGGAGACCATGACCACCCGCGACGGCGTCACCCTCGTCGCCACGCTCTGGCGGCCCGCCGGGCCCGGCCCCTTCCCGGTGCTGCTGTCCCGCACGCCGTACGGCAGGACGGATCCGGGGCCCGGAATGCACCTGGACCTGGCCCGGCTGGTGGCCGCCGGATACGCGGTCGCCGTCCAGGACGTGCGCGGGACCGGCGACTCGGACGGCGAGCTCACCTTCATCACCGGCGAGGCCGCCGACGGCTACGACGCGGTGCGGTGGGCGGCCACGCAGCCCTGGTCGGACGGGAACGTCGGCATGTTCGGCGACTCCTACCTGGGCATCACCCAACTCCTGGCCGCCCAGGAACGCCCGGCGGGCCTGCGGGCCATCGCGCCGCACGTGGCGCCCGCGTCACTGCACGAGGTGGTCTACCACTCGGGCGTGCCCAACCTCAACGTGGCCCTGACCGTCAGCGCGGCCGTGCTCGCGCTCGACGAGCTGCAGCGCCGGATCAACCGGGGTACGGCGCTCGCCGCCGACAGGGACGCCTATCTGGCGGCGCTGGGCTTCCCCGATCGCTTCTCCGAAACCATGCTGCGGCTGGCCGAGCGCCTGCCGCTGAGCGACCAGCCGCTCCTGACCGACCTCGTGCCCTTCTACGCCGACTGGATGGACCATCCCGACCCGGCGGCGGAGCCGTGGCGGGACGGCGCCGTCCGCTACGCCGAGATCGAGGTGCCGGCTCTGGTGGGCACCGGCTGGTACGACTACTTCCGTGACGCCTCCGTCGGCCACTACCAGCACCTGCGCGGCGGATCCCGGCTCGTCGTGGGCCCGTGGGCGCACTTCACGCAGGACGGCGACGTCTGCGGGCGGGACTACGGGGCAGAGGCGAGCCAGGACGCGATCGACTGGACCGGCCTGCACCTGGACTGGTTCGGCCAGTGGTTGCGCGGGGAGGCGCCGGCCGACCGGGCCACGGTGACGTACTTCCTGATGGGCGCCGACGAGTGGCGCACCGCGTCCGACTGGCCGCCACCCGCCGCCCGGCGCGTGGCGTACCATCTGGGCCCGGACGGCACGCTCAGCACCATCCCGGCGGGCGGCGGGGGCGGCGAGTTCGTCAGCGACCCTGACAATCCGGTCCCCACGGTGGGCGGGGCGGTGATGACGTTCGACGCCTTCGGGCCGCTCGACCAGCGCCCGCTCGACGAGCGCGGTGACGTGCTGCGTCACCAGAGCGAACCGCTCGACGCCGCGCTGGAGGTGACCGGGGACGTCGAGCTGATCGTGCTCGTGTCGTCCACCGCGACCAGCGCGGACGTCGCCGTCAAACTGATCGACGTGCACCCCGGCGGCCGGGCCGAGCTGCTGACCGACGCCATCACCCGGGTGACGGACCTGACTCCCGGCGAGGTGCGCGAGGTCAGGGTGAAGCTGGGCGCGATCTCGAACCTCTTCCGCCCCGGACACCGGATCAGGATCGACGTGGCGGGATCGAACTTCCCCAGGTTCGCCAGGAACCCCCAGAAGGGCACGACCACGATCCACGATCCCTCCTACGCGATGCTGCCGATCATCTCGTAGACCTCCTGCCTGGTCATGGCGGTGCCCTTGCCGTACAGGTCGTCGTAGCGCGCGTCACCGAGCGCGGCCCTGGCCGACGCCGTCCCCGCGACGGTGTCGGCCGACGCGTCGGGCGGCTCGACGGCGGCCGACGCGCCGAACAGGACGGCCGCGCGTACCGGGTCACCGCCCGTCAGCTCGGCCAGCGCGCACCCGGCCAGCACGATCGACAGGTACGGCAGATCAGGCGTGGCACCCAGCAGGCCGAGCGCCAGACGGTGCTGTTCGAGCCCGGCCGCGGGGTCACCACCGGCCGTCAGTGCCCTGCCGTAGCCGGCGTGCACCGCCACCGCGAGCTGCGGAATCGGCGGCGCCTCGGCCAGCAGCGGGAACAGGTCGCGGTAGGTGGCCAGGCTGTCCTCGACATCGCCGAGCCGGTAGGCCAGCGCGGCCTCCCCCAGGCCGAGCTGGATGAGGGTGAACGCCGAGATCTCCGCATCCACGCCGAGCCGGGCACCGCTCCGGTCGGCGACCCGGGCACCGGCCCGATCGGCGATTGCGTCAGAGGCCCGATCGGTGGTTGCGTCGGCGGCCCGGCTGGTGATCCGGTCCGCCGTCACTCCGCGTCGGGCCTTGGCCAGGTCGGCGGCGGCGCCGTCAAGGTCGCCGCTCTGCGCGCGGAGCGTCGCCAACCGGGTCAGCGTCGAGATCGTCTCCTCCGAGCTCACCCATTCGCTGGTGAGCGACTGGGTCTCGGCGATCAGATCTTCCGTGGGCGCCCCGCGCGCGGCGCGCAGCGCGGCCAGATTCAGCAGCGCCTCGCTCAGCCCCCACCGTTCGCCCAGCTTCCTGAACCCGGCCACCGCCTGCTCAAGCCGCTCCTCGGACGCGTGCGGCCCGCCGAGCATCCTGGCCGAGCTGGCCAGCCAGAGGTCGTCGCTCTCGGCGAGGTGATCGAGCAGCGCGGCGGCCTTCTCGTCCTGCCCGGCCGCGCTCGCCATGACGGCCCGGCTGATCAGCAGCAGCGGGTGGACGGGCCCTTCCCGCTCCGCCGCCGTGATCAGCTCGTTCATCCGCACGGACAGGACCCGCATGGCCCCCCGATCACTGACGATCGACGCGAACTTACCCACCCCATCCGCGAACAGACAGCCCACGTACGCCCTCACCAGGCCCGGAGGCGGGGTGTCGCCTGCCAGGTCGAGCACCTGCGCCGCCCAGTTCGCGCTCTCGTGCCGGTAGCCGCACATCCACCAATACCAGTTGAGTGCCGCGCAGAGCCGCAGCGCGATCTCCACGTCGCGCTCGTCGAGCGCCCAGCGCAGCGCCACCGAGCAGTCGTCCCGCTCGGCCGAGAGCCGCTCGATCCACTCGATCTGCGCGCCGGTCCGCAGCTGGGGAACCGCCCGTTCGGCGAGATCGAGCAGGTGTACGGCATGGCGCCGCCGGTAGGCCGCCATCTCCCCGGTCTCGGCCAGCCGGTCGGCGGCGTACGCGCGGATCGTCTCCAGCATCGAATAGCGGCCCTCCGGCGACACCTGCACCAGCGACTTGTCGGCGAGCGCGCCCAGCACGTGGGCGGTGCCACCACACACCGCCTCGACGGATTCGAGCGTGGCGCCGCCCGCGAAGACCGCGAACCCGCGGGCCAGCTCGCGTTCGGGCTCGTCGAGCAGGTCCCAGCTCCACTCCACCACCGCCCTGAGCGTCTGCTGGCGGGGCAGCGCCGTACGGCTGCCGCCCGTCAGCAGCCGGAAGCGATCGTCGATGCGGTCGGCGAGCTGCCGCGGCGTCATCGTCCGCAGCCGGGCCGCGGCCAGCTCGATGGCCAGCGGCATGCCGTCCAGCCGGCGGCACAGGGCCACCACGGCCGCGACGTTGCCCTCGTCGAGGGCGAACGCGGGCCGGGCCGCGGTGGCGCGGTCGAGCAGCAGGCGTACCGACGGGTATTCGGCCGCCCGGGTCGCGTCCACGCCGGGCGGGGGCGGCTCCAGCGGCGGGATGGGCACCAGCCGCTCCCCCGGCACACCGAGCGGCTCCCGGCTGGTGGCCAGCACGTGCAGGCCGGGGCAGCCGGCCAGCAGGTCATCGGCCAGGCGCGCGGCGGCGTCGACGAGGTGCTCGCAGTTGTCCAGCACGATCAGCACCCGGCGCTCGCCCAGGGCCTCGACCACCTGCTGGAGCGGCCCGCCCCCGCCAAACCGGCCGCCCCCTCCCAGTCCCCCCTTCCCTCCCGGTCGCCCGTCCCCTCCCGGTCGCCCGTCCGCCCACGCGCCCGGCGTGTCCGGCGTGTCCGGCGTGTCCGGCCCTTGGCGCGGATAGCCGGTCGCCTCCGGCGAGTGATGCGAGTAGCCGGGCCGGTCATCGCGCAGGCCGAGAGCGTCGAGCACCGCGCCGGGCAGAGCCGCGGGGTCGGTGACGGAGGCCAGCTCGACCATCCAGGCGCCGTCGAACCGCGTGCCCATGCGCAGGGCCGCCTCGGCGGCCAGCCTGGTCTTGCCCGCGCCGCCCGGTCCGACGATCGTGACCATCCGGGCGTGACCGAGGACGGTGGTCAGCAGGTCCAGCTCGTCCTCGCGGCCGATGAACGTGGTCAGGGGGACCCGGACGTTGCCCTTGGGCAGGCCCTTGGGAGGGTCCTGCCGTACGGGAACCTCGCCCGACACGACCGCCAGGTGAGCGGCGCGCAGCTCGGGCCCCGGGTCGACGCCGAGCTCGTCGGCGAGCGTCCGGCGGGTGCGCTCGAACAGGGCCAGCGCGTCGGCCTGCCGCCCGGCGGCGGCCAGCCCGCGCATCTCCAGCGCGCACAGCCGCTCACGGAGGGGGTGCGCGGCCACCTCCGCGGCCAGATCGGCCGACAGCCCGGCCGCCAGCCGCGCCTCGGCACGGGTCTCGACGGCGGCCAGCCGATCCTCCTCCAGCCCGGCGGCCACGTTGGCCAGGTACGGCACGGCGCCGAGACCGGCGAGCGCGGGCCCACGCCAGAGCGCGAGCGCCTCGTCGAGCTGCGCCAGACCGGTCAGATCGAGCTTCGCGAGGCCGTTCAGATCGGGCTTGGCGAGGCCGTTCAGATCGAGCTTGGCGAGACCGGTCAGGCGGCGAAAGCGCAGCGCGTCGACCTGGTCGGCGTCGACGGCCAGCGCGTAGCCACCCGCCCGGCTCTCCACGATCTCGTACGGCCTGAGCGCCACGCGCAGCCGCCTGACCAGCGTCTGCAGCGCGTTGGCGGCGTTGCCCGGCGGCTCCTGCGGCCACAGCATGTCGATGAGCCGCTCCGAGGTGACGGTCCGCCCGGCTTCGAGGGCGAGGATGGCCAGGAGCGCCCGTAACCGGAACCCACCGACGGCGATCGGCTCCGCGCCGGTCACTTCCAGTGTCCCCAGGATGGATATCCGCACGACACCCATCCTGCCGCTTTCCCCCGGATAGGCGCTCAAGTGGTACGGCTCGCGCGACCACCCCTAGCCACGCGAGGCGTACCCACTCTCAAACGGCGAACCCGCCGAACAGCAGCGCGGCCAGCCGCTGGGCTTACTACGTGAGCTACCTGCATGCCAAACACCACTGCCCGGTCATCCTGGTGGTGGTGTGCCTGGACGGGACCACCGCCCGCTGGGCCCGGCGCCCGAAGACGATCGGCCTGCCCGAACGCCCGCGACACGGACGCCCGACAACTCTGGAGAGCACTGATGTCGGCCAAGACGTACCGATACCAGTCCGAATTCGCCCAGCAGCTCCGCGCAGAAGGCCATATAGAGGGCGAGGCCAAGATGCTGCTACTGATCCTCGACCGCCGAGGCATCACCCTCTCCGAGGAGGCCCGCGAGCGCATCCGCACCTGCACCGACATAGCCGTCCTCGAATCATGGGCCGACCGGGCCTTCACCGTCACCACCGCCGATGAGCTCTTCGCCTGACAGAACCTCAGACCCGCGGCCATCGGGGCAGTCGGTTTACACCGGTCGGCTTTCGTGATGGATTCGGGCAATGACCGTACAAGGGACGTGCGACCCCAGGTTCTCCCAGGTCGCGGAGGAGTTCGATCGTAACCTCGCGCTTCGCGGCGAGGTCGGCGCGTCGGTGTGCGTAGTGCTCGACGGCGAGATGGTCGTCGATCTCTGGGGCGGCCAGGCCGCGCCCGGCGTCCCCTGGCTGCACGACACCATCGGCCATGTCTGGTCATGTACGAAGGGCGCCACGGCGCTCTGCGCGCACATGCTGGCCGCGCGCGGTGAGCTGGATCTCGACGCCCCTGTCGTCCGCTACTGGCCCGAGTACGGCGCCCACGGCAAAGAGGCGACGCTGGTCAGGCATCTGCTCTCGCACCAGGCGGGGGTTCCGGTGTTGCGCGAGCCGCTGGTGCCCGGCGCGTTCTACGACTGGAAGCTGATGGTCGACCGGCTGGCCGGCGAGCGGCCGTTCTGGGAGCCGGGCAGCAGGCACGGCTATCACGCGCTGACGTTCGGGTTCCTGGTCGGCGAGGTCGTTCGGAGGGTGAGCGGGCGCTCGCTCGGCACGTTCTTCCGCGAGGAGGTGGCCGAGCCGCTCGGCCTGGACTTCTGGCTGGGCCTGCCCGAGGAGCAGGAAGGCCGGGTGGCGCCCACGATCCCCGCCGACCCGCCGTCGGACCCGCCCAAGTTCTACGTCAAGGCGTTCACCGATCCCGCCTCGATTCCGGGGCTGCTGCTGGCCAACGAGGGCGGCTACATGACCACGCCCGGCGAGTCGGACAGCCGCGAGGCGCACGCGGCCGAATACGGCGCCGTCGGCGCGGTGACGAATGCCAGGGGTCTGGCGGGCATGTACCGGCCGCTGTCCCTCAGAGGCGGCGAACTCGTGACCGAGGAGCAGCTGGCCGTCATGGGGCTGACCGCCTCGGCCGGGACCGACGCGGTGCTGGCCGTGCCGACCCGGTTCTCGACGGGGTTCATGAAGGCGGTCGACAACAGGTACCTGCCGCCCGCCGACAGCGAGGGCGCGCTGCTGTCGGCGACCGCGTTCGGGCACGCGGGCATGGGCGGCTCGCTCGGCTTCTGCGACCCGGCGGCCCGGCTGGCCTTCGGCTACACGATGAACAAGCAGGGCATCGGACTCGGCGTCAACCCGCGCGGCCAGGCTCTGGCGGACGCCACTTATCGGGCGCTCGGCTACCAGCAAGCGCACGGAGGTATTTGGTACGCGCCGAGGGATTAATCGCGCGATACCCTGGCTTGTCATTACGCATTCCAGGAGCGAGCGGCATGTTCTTCGGTATCACGGATCTCTCGACCTACGTCCTCGGTGCCTTCCTCATCATCCTGCTGCCGGGCCCCAACTCCCTGTACGTCCTGAGCGCGGCCGCCCAGCACGGGGTGCGGCACGGCTACCGGGCCGCGGCGGGCGTCTTCGTCGGTGACACGGTTCTCATGGCCTTCACGGCCGCGGGCGCGGCGTCCCTGCTGCGCTCCAGCCCGGTGCTGTTCAGCATCGTCAAGTACGCGGGCGCCGGCTATCTTGCGTGGATCGGCTTCCAGATGCTGCGGAGTGCCTGGCGCGCCTGGCGCTCCCGGCCCGGCATCGCCGAGACCGCTGACGCCGCCCCGGCCGAGACCGTTGACGCGGAAATCCCGGGCAACCGTCTCCGCCCGTTCCGCAAGGCGCTGACGATCAGCCTGCTCAACCCCAAGGCGATCCTCTTCTTCGTCTCCTTCTTCATCCAGTTCGTGGACCCGGGCTACACCGCCCCCGTGCTGTCGTTCCTCATCCTGGGCGCGATCATCCAGGTCTTCAGCCTGCTCTACCTCACCGCGCTCATCCTCGGGGGCACCTTCCTGGCCACCCAGTTCCGCGCCCGCAGAAAACTTAGCGCGGGCTTGACCTCGGGTGTCGGCGCCCTTTTCCTCGGTTTCGGGGCCAAGTTGGCGACCACGTCACTGAGCTGAAACCGCTTCTACGGCGGGGCGCAAGCGAGCTCTGGTTGAGTGACGATCGGCGGCGGCGCGCCACCCGCGCCGCACCGAGTCGGACAGCCACAAACTCATGGAACGTGGCAAAAGAGGCAGTGGCATACCGATTCGTCGGGTACGGTAAGCCACCGGCAGACCCGGAGTAACCAATTCGTAATCTCCACCGGTCCGTCCGGGAAGCCTGGTCTCCCGAAGCTCGGGTAGTTCGCTGATCGTCGGCCAATTTGCGGAGCAGTCGTGAATCACCCTCCCGTAACCCTGCCGCGTCTGACCGCTCTTGTGCGACAGGCGGTGCCTCGGCTGCTCGAAGGCGTGGTCGCGCCGCTCGCCGTGTTCTACGCCGCCCTGGCCGTGCTGGGACTCAACGGGGCGCTGGTCGCGGCCGTGTCCTGGGTCTACCTCGGCGTCGCCTGGCGGTTGATCAGGGGCATCCGGGTGCCCGCCACGATGATCCTGGCCGCGATCGCGATCACCGCGCGCGCCGCCGTGGGCTTCTGGACCGGCAGCTGGGTGGTCTACTTCATCCAGCCGGAGCTGGGCACGCTCTGCATCAGCATGGCCTTCCTGGCCTCGGTGCGGCTCAACAGGCCGCTCGTGCAGAAGCTCACGCTCGACTACATCCACCTGCCGTCGGCGGTGCTCAAGCATGAGCGGGTCCGCAGGTTCTTCGCCAGGATCACGCTGCTGTGGGCGTTCGTGCTGATGGCCAACTCGACGGTGAGCATCTGGCTCGCGCTGCACGAGTCGCTCAGCACGTTCATGCTGCTGCGCACCTCAGCGGTGGCCGTGATCAGCGGTCTCGCGATCGCCTTCTCGATCTTCGCCTTCAAGCGCCTCCTGCGCCGGTTGCACGTGGCCCACGCCTGACCGTTCGGCCAGCAGGAACGCCCCGCACATCGCCATCACCAGCCCGGTCAGCGTGCCGAACAGCTCCACCAGACCCTCCGCGCCGATCATCTTCGCCCCGAGCGGCCCGGCGGTGACCGTGAGGATCATCGCGTACAGCCCCCAGGCGAACATGACGCCCGTGCCGAGCCAGCCCACCACCAGCGGCGGCCAGAACGCCCTGGGGCCCCGGCCTCCGACTAGGAGGACCAGCGCGATCCCCGCCCCGAGCGTGAGCAGCCCCTTGAAGCCGTCCTGCAGCACCTGCTCCGGCGCGGGATCACCGGCGGCCCAATACAGGCGAGTCGCGCCGAGCACCGCCAACACCGGTAGCGCCCCTCTGGCGACGACGGTCTGGAACGGCCTGGTCGGGCTCGCGTAGCCGTACCCGAGAGCTGTGGAGAAGACGACGGGCCACCGATCCCTGGCGTACAGGACGAACGCCACGATCAGCCCCACGCCCTGCCCGATGAACCCGCCGTAGACCATCATGTACACCCAGGGCGCGATGGGCCCGTCCGTCACGAAGATCGACGGGCCGGAGACCAGGACGCCGACCGGCACGGTGACGATCACCACCGACAGCAGGCCGGTGCCGACCCAGAGGGGCAGCAGCACCAGCCAGGCGGGCAGCCGCATGCCCTGCCGCGTGGTGAACGCCAGCGCCAGGAGCAGCGCGACCGCGTCCATGCCGAACGTCATCACGTTCAGCCCGACCATCGCCGGATCGTTCATGAGCGCCGGGTCGGAGACGCCCACCGGATGGCCGGTCAGCCAGAAGATCTTCAAAGTCAGGTACGGGAGCATGGCGGCCATTGCCACGACCGCCGCCGTGATGCGGCCGATTCCGGCCTTCTGGGGAGTCATGTCCCAACAGTGCGCCTCCTCGCCCCGGCCATCCCTCCCGCAGCGGAGGGATCCGCCTCACCCATGAGGGGGAACCGGCGTCCGGACGGAGTAGGGGACTACCCTGACGAAAGTCAGGGTGGTGCTGGATAAACCATCCCCGGTGGTGTTAACCCCACCCAAAAGCCGCCCACCCACACTCCTGTGCTGGTAGCGGCGACCCGCTTTGATCGAAGAGTGTCGCCCGGAGGTCGTATGACCGCCCCTGACGAAAGTCGGGGGTCATGTGTGCCGATCGACTGATGTGCCGTGACCTGCGGAGTTTCTAGCTTCAAAAGGTGCGTGCCCTGACCCCTATCGGGGTGGGGCACGCGTTCGACCGGGGTGATCCCCGATGTCCCACGGCACCTCACGCAGACACGCTGTGAGGGCGCCTCAACGATCGGAGTACACGCAATGTCGCACGCCATTCTGGAACTGGTCCAGCAGGTGATGTCGTCACCTTGGCTGTACGTGGCGCTGTTCGCGCTGGCGCTGCTCGACGGGTTCTTCCCGGTCGTGCCGGCGGAGACCGCGGTGATCACCGCGGCCGTCTTCGCCGCCTCCGGGCAGACGAACCTGGCGTTGGTGATCGTGGTGTCCGCGCTGGGCGCCTTCGCGGGCGACCATGTCTCCTACCTGATCGGCAAGAAGTCGGGCGGGCGGCTGCGGCACCGCAAGGCGTTCGTGTGGGCCGGGAACGCACTGGCCGAGCGCGGCGGGATGATCCTCGTGGCGGCTCGCTACATCCCCGGCGGGCGCACCGCGACCACGCTGACCATGGGCGCCGTACGCCATCCGCTGCGTTCCTTCACCTTCTTCGACGCGATCGCGGCCGCCTCGTGGGGCCTGTACTCCGGCCTGATCGGCTTCTTCGGCGGGATGGCCTTCGAGAACGACCCGATCAAGGGACTGCTGCTCGGCCTGGGCATCGCCCTGTCCGTCACCGGCCTGGTCGAGGTCATCCGGTGGTCGCGGAAGCGACGCGCCACCCAGGCTTCCCCGGAGCGCCTTCCGGTGGACACGTCTGTTTGACCTCGCCCGGTAACCATCTGTTTGAGAGGAGTGGGCATGACTGTCCTGGCCGCCGTTATCGCCCTGGTCGGTTCCCTGTTCTTCGCGCTCGGCGCCGCGCTTCAGCAGTTCGAAGCGGCCGGTACGACCAAGCCCACCCTGCTCATGCTGTTGCGGAGGCCGCGCTGGCTGCTCGGCGGCCTGTCGATCCTGTCCGGCGGCGGCCTGCACATCGTCGCCCTGGGCCTGGGCCCGCTGACCGTCGTGCAGCCGATGGGGGTGGCGAGCCTGCTGTTCGCGCTGCCGATCGCCGCCGCGCTGCACGGCCGCCGGCCCTCCCGCAAGGAACTGAGCGCCGCGGGTGTGGTGGCGGCCGGGCTGATCGGCCTGGTCCTGCTCGTGCCCGCGGCCGAAGGCCCGACGTACCTGAGCCCGAACGGCGTACTGACGTTGCTGGCGGTCGCCGGCATCGCGTCGGTGCTGCTCTGGGCGGGCTCGAAGATCGCCTCACCGGCGGGCCGGGCGGCGCTGCTGGCCACCAGTTCGGGCGTGCTGTACGGCGCCACGGCCACGCTCATGCGGGCGCTGGTCGACGGCTCCTGGAACTGGTGGTACCTGCTGGCGATGCCGGTGCCCGCGCTGCTGGCGCTGATGATGCTCCAGCGGGCCTACGCCGTTGGCCACTTCGGCGTCTCCTTCGCCTCGCTGCAGATCGCCGACCCGCTCACGGCGGTCGCCTTCGGCGCGCTGCTGCTGGGCGAGCCGCTGCCCTCCGGACTGGCCCCGATCGCGGCGGCGGCGCTGACCGCGGCGGGGACCTTCGCGCTGGCTCGCACCACCCCGCTGGAGGCGCGCCACTGACCTGCCCCCGAACCACCTACCCCCCACCACCTACTCCCGCACCGGCCTTCCCCAGCCGGTCGGCGATCATCCTTTCGACTGGAGTCCCCTGTCATGGTCATGCCCCTGCGCACCACCACCGCCCAGCGCCCAGAGCTCGCGCCCGCCCCCGCGCACCCGCGGCGCATCCTGATCTCCACCGACACCTATCCACCCGATGTCAACGGCACCGCCGTCTTCACCTACCGCCTGGCCAGTGGCCTGGCCGCGCGCGGCAACGAGGTGCACGTCGTCTGCCAGTCGGACCAGGGCCCAGCCACGGCCGACGTAGTCGACGGCGTGGTGGTGCACCGGCTGCGCTCCGCGCCCCTCCTGGTCCACCCCACCATGCGGGTCACCGTCCCCACTCGGCTGGACCGGCTGATGAACGCCGTCCAGCCCGATGTCCTGCACTCCCAGGGCCACTTCGTCGTCGGCCGGGCCGCCATCGCCGCCGCCCGGCGCAGCCAGGTGCCCATCGTGGCCACCAACCACTTCATGCCGGACAACCTCTTCCAGTTCGGCCACATCCCCGACCGGCTCCGGCGGAAGGCCGGTCAACTGGCCTGGCGCGACTTCGCCCGGATCTTCGACCGCGCCGACCACATCACCACGCCCACGCCGCTGGCCGCCAAGCTGCTGGCCGACCAGGGCTTCGCCCGCGAGGTGGAATCGGTGTCCTGCGGCATCGACCTGGCCCGCTTCTACCCGCACGCCGAGCCGAAGGCGTGGGCCCGCAAGCTGTTCGACCTGCCCGACCGTCCCACCGCCCTGTTCGTCGGCCGTCTGGACGAGGAGAAGCGCCTTGACGAGCTCGTCCGCGCGCTGCCGTACGTGCTCAACGGGACCGACGCGCAGATCGCGCTCGTCGGGCAGGGCAACCAGCGGCCGGAGCTGGAGCGGCTGGCCGAGCGCATCGGGGTCCGCGAGCGGGTGTTCTTCCTCGGCTACGTACCCGACGAGAACATGCCGCAGGCCTTCGCCGCCGCCGACCTGTTCGCCATGCCGAGCGTCGCCGAGCTGCAGAGCATCGCGACCCTGGAGGCCATGGCCAGCGGGCTGCCCGTGGTCGCGGCGAACGCCATGGCCCTGCCGCACCTGGTGGCGGACAACGGCTACCTGTTCGAGCCGCGGGACGTCATGTCGCTGGCCCGCCACATGACCACCATCCTCACCGACGACGACCTGCGTGCCCGCCTCGGCAAGGCGAGCCGCGACCTGGCCCTCACGCACGACCACCAGAACTCCCTGGCCCGCTTCGAGAAGATCTATGACGAGGTGACCCGATGACCCGGACGGACCTCCCAGGTCGCGGCGTGGAGCCGGTTTCGGTGACGGTGCCCGTGGTGAGCGCCGTGGCCGGCGCGCTGGCCGCCGTCGCCGCGCTCGGCTACGCGCAGTTCGCGCTGCCCGGCCAGCCGCTGCTGAGCGACTACGCGCTGATCCCCGGCGGGATGGCGCCCGTGCTGATCGGCATGCTCGCGCTGGCCGGGGCCTGCCTGTCCCTCGCGTACGCGCTGGCGACCCGCGAGCCCGCCCGCAGCGCGGCCGCCCGGGTACTGCTGCTGGCCGCCACGGCCGGATTGATGCTGAGCGCGGTCTTCCCCACCGACCCCGGCAACGCGGCGGTCGGCTCGCTGGCGGGTGAGATCCACCGCTGGTCCTCGGCCGTCATCTTCACCACCCTGCCCGTGGCCGGCTGGACCCTGGCCAGGGCCCGCGCGCCCCTGCCGAAGTGGAACCGGGTCAGGGCGCTCAGCGTGACCTCGGTGGTGGCGCTGGTCGCCTACCTGGCCGCACACCCGGCCGCCTTCACCTCGCCGCTGATCGGCGGCGGCTCCTACTACGGGCTGCTGGAGCGCGGCGTGGTGCTGGCCGACATCGCGCTGGTCATGTGCATGGCCGTGAGCACCGTGGATCGGCGCCCCACGGTCCGGCCGGCGGCACAGCCCGGTTCGAGCGAACAGCCCGAACATCCCGAACGCCTAGCGGCCTGAACGCCTGGTGGCCTGAACATCTGGACGCCTGGTGGCCTGAACGCCCTGGTGGCGCCTGGCGCCTGACGCGCCGACACTTCGCCCGGCGTCGAAGGGATTCCGGCCTAACGTGGGTCCCATGCTCATCACCCGCCATGCCGAAGCCGTCTCGGTGCTGGCCGACACCCGTTACGTACCGCCGCCGGTGCGCCAGGACGCGCCCTACGGGACGCTGGCCTGGCTCCGCTCCCAGGTGTCTCGGTTCAGCACCGGCGAGATCCACGCCGAGCGACGCCACCTGGTCACCGAACGACTCGCCGCGCTCGACCCGGCCGCGCTGAGACAGGCCGCCACGGCGAAGACGCTGGAGCGGGGCGGCGACTGGCCGGGCGTCCCGACGGCGGTGCTCGGCGCCGCGCTCGGGATCACCGACGAGAAGCGGCTGACGGGAGCGGTGACGGCCGCCGCCGCGGGCTACCTGTCGGGCGAGGCCGGGCCCGAGGCCGACGCCGCGGTGGCCGAACTGGTCGAGCTCCTGTCCGGCGCGGGCGACCCGATCCCCGCGATCACCATCCTCCTGCAGGCCCACGCCGCCACAACGGGCCTCATCGCGAACGCGCTCACCCACGCCGAACCCGGCGACGACACCGACGACCTGCTGCACGAGACGCTCCGCCATGATCCGCCACTCAAGGCCAGCCGCAGGCTCGACCGGCAGACGGGCGAGGAGATCACGATTGACCTGGTGGCCGCCAACCGCGACCCGGACGTCTTCGACCGGCCCGAGCGGTTCGACGTCTCACGCGGCCCGACGCCCCACCTGACGTTCGGCTCGGGCGTGCGCCCCTGCCCCGCCTCCGCCCACGCGCTCGCCCTCGCGGCCGGCGTGCTGGCGGCGATCCTGCGACCGGAGGACAACCGATGAGCACCCCTTTCAGCGACCTGCACCGGCCGGGCGACCCGCTGTTGCTGCCCAACGCCTGGGACTACGGGTCCGCCGCCATGCTGGCCGCGCAGGGCTTCCCGGCGATCGGCACCACCAGCCTCGGCGTGGCCGCCGTACACGGCAAGCCGGACGCCGCAGGCGCCACCAAGGCGGAGACGATCGAGCTGGCCGAGCTGCTCAAAGACCTCGGCGTCCTGATCACCGTCGACATCGAGGGCGGCTTCAGCGACGATCCGGCACAGGTGTCCGACCTGGTCGCGGCGCTCGCGGCCCTGGGCGTCGCGGGCGTCAACCTGGAGGACGGCCGGCCCGACGGCACACTGCGGCCGATCGGGCTGCACCAGCGGATCATCGAGGCGGCCAAGGGCCACGGCGTGTTCGTCAACGCCCGGACCGACACCCACTGGCTGAAGACGGGCGACACGCGGGAGCGGGTGAGCGCCTACGGGCACGCCGACGGCGTCTTCGTCCCCGGCCTGCGCGACCTTGGGGAGATCGCCGAGGTGGTGGCGAGCACGCCGCTACCGGTCAACGTGCTCTTCCTGCCTGACGGGCCCACGCTGGCCCAGCTCGCCTCGGTGGGCGTCGCCAGGGTGAGCACCGGGTCGCTGCTGTATCGGGCCTCGCTGCACGGGGCGTTGACTAGCCTGCTGGCCGTACAGGGGAAGACGGCACCACCGGCGCCCACGTACGCGGAGATCGTCGCGCTGCTGCCGGAACCGCGATAGCGGACGTACGCGGAGATCGCCGCGATCTTCGCGGGGCCGCGATAATCGAGGTATGCGCTTCGAAATCCTCGGTCCGGCCCGGGCGCTGGGTGAGGACGGCGAGCCGGTCGCGCTCGGCGGCCCCCGGGTGCGGGGGCTGCTCACGCTGCTGGCGCTCGACGCGGGCCGGGTCGTCGGCGCCGAGCGGCTGACCGCCGCCCTGTACGGCCCGCAGCCGCCCGAGGGCGTGGCCAACGCGCTGCAGGCGCAGGTGTCAAGGCTGCGCCGGGCGCTGGGCAAGGACCGGGTGGAGTTCCATCCGGCGGGCTACCGGCTGGCGGCCGACCCGCAGGACGTCGACGCGCACCGGTTCGAACGGCTGGCCGGCGACGGCAGGCTCGCCCTCGGCGCCGGCGACCCGCGCCGCGCGGCGTCGCTGCTGCGCGAGGCGCTGGCCCTGTGGCGGGGTGCGCCGCTCTCGGACACCCCGCACGCGGAGGCGGCCGCCGCCGGGCTGGAGGAGTTGCGCCTGGCCGCCGTCGAGGACCGCGTCCAGGCCGACCTGGAGCTGGGCGCCCATCGCGAGCTGGTCGCCGAGCTGCGGCGGCTGACGGCCGCCCACCCGCTGCGCGAGCGGATGCGGGCCCAGCTCATGCGGGCCCTGTACGGCAGTGGCAGGCAGGCCGAGGCGTTGACCGCCTACGCCGACGCCCGGCGGATTCTCGACGAGGAGCTGGGTGTCGAGCCGGGAGCCGAGCTGGCCGCGGCGCACTTAGCCGTGCTCAGGGCCGACCCGTCGCTGGCGGCCACGGTGGCGGCCGTGAGCAGGCAGGGCCTGCGTGCCCAGCTCACCAGCTTCGTCGGAAGAGCCGAGGAGCTGCGCCAGGTGGGCGTCCAGCTGGAGGCGGCCAGGCTCGTCACGCTCATCGGGCCCGGTGGGGCGGGCAAGACCCGGCTCGCGATGGAGGCCGCCGAGCGGGCCACCGGTGACGTCTGCGTCGTGCAGCTCGCGCCCGTCACCGACCCCGCCGACGTGCCGAAGGCGGTGCTGGCGGCGCTCGACATCCGCGACACCCGGCTGTCCGGCCACGACCGGCCCGCAGTCGATCCCACGGCCCGCCTGCTCGCCGCGCTCGCCGACCGCGCGCTGCTGCTGGTGCTCGACAACTGCGAGCACCTCGTCGCGGCCGCGGCCGAGCTGACCGACCTGCTGCTGGCCTCCTGCCCCGCGCTGCGGGTGCTGGCGACCAGCCGCGAGGCCCTGGGCATCACCGGCGAGTCCCTGCTGCCCGTGGCGCCGCTGCGGCTGCCGCCGCCCGACGCCGCGAACCCCCTCGACTACCCCGCCGTCCGGCTGTTCGCCGACCGGGCGGCCGCGGTCCGGCAGCCGGTCGACGAGACGAACCTGGCCCAGGTGGCCGGCATCTGCCGGGCGCTCGACGGGCTGCCGCTCGCGATCGAGCTGGCGGCCGCGCGGCTGCGCACGATGTCGGTCGGCGACGTGGCGGCGCGGCTCGACGACCGCTTCCGGTTGCTGGCCCGCGGCAGCCGTACGGCCCTGCCCAGGCACCAGACGCTCCGCGCGGTCGTGGCGTGGAGCTGGGACCTGCTCGACGAGCGGGAGCAGCGGATGGCCAGGCGGCTGACGGTCTTCGTGGGCGGTGCCACGCCCGAGTCGGCGGAGCGGGTGTGCGGGCTGCCGGAGGAGGTGCTGTTCTCGCTGGCGGAGAAGTCGCTGGTCGAGGCCGTGGACGGCCGCTACTGGATGATGGAGACGATCCGGGCGTTCTGCGCCGAGAAGCTCGCGGAGTCGGGCGAGACCGAGGTGGTGCGCGAGGCGCACGCCGACTGCTACCTGGCGCTGGCCGTCGAGGCGGACGGCCACATGCGCAAGGCCGAGCAGCTGGAGTGGCTGGCGCGCCTGGACGAGGAGAGCGACAACGTGGCCGCCGCCGTACGCTGGGCGGCCGAGACCGGTCGGCAGGAGCTGGGCCTGCGGATCCTCGCCTACTCCGCCTACTACTGGTGGATGCGCGGCCACCGGGGCACCAGCGCGAGCCTGGCCGACGGGCTGATCGCCGATATGGGCAGCACCCCGCCCGAGGGCCTCGAAGAGGAGTACGCCATGTGCGTGCTGGTCGCGGCCTGGGGCAGGCAGCCGGGTGACGAGCTGCGTGCCCGCCTGGGCAAGCTCCGCCACCTGATGCCGGTCGCCTATCTGCCGACGCGGCTGGAGTCCCTGACGATGATGCTGCCGATGTTCACCGGTCCGCCCGACGACTACGAGGGCGTCCAGAAGCTGGTGGCCCACTATTCCGGCAGCCTGTCGCCCTGGTCGCGGGCCTTGATGCACTGCGGCTTCGCGTTCATGCTGCAGATCATCGGCCGTGGTGACGAGGCCAGGGCCGAGTTCGAGCGGGCGCTGGCCGCGTTCCGGGCACTCGGCGAGCGATGGGGGGCCACGCTGGCGCTCAGCGGGCTCGGCGAGCTGGCTTATGAGCAGGGTGACTACGCGGCCTCGCGCGACCTGGCCGACCAGGGACTGCGGACGTCCAGGGAGCTGGGCGCGAAGGCGGACATGGCCGAGTGCCAGTGCCTGCGCGCGGACTCCGTGGCCCGTCTGGGCGACCTCGACGGGGCGCGGGCCGACTATCTGCGGGCCGCCGAGATGGCCCGCCGGATCGGCTCGGGTGACACGATGGCCAGGGCGCACGTGGGGCTGGGCGAGCTGGCGATGCTCCGCGGCGACCACGACGAGGCCCGCGCGCTCATGGAGCAGGCCCTGGCCGAGTGCCCCGGCGACTGGTACAGCGCGGGAGAGGTCCGCGCCCGCATCCAGGCCGGGTTGACCAAGCTCGGGGAGATCGTCAGCGAGCGGTAGGCGATCGGTCAGCGCCTCCGAACATGGTGGTCCGCATGCGCACCATCAATAGCAAATGGTCCTGTCTGGCCGTCGCGTGCCTGGCCAGCCTCCTCCTCTCGCTCGACATGACGGTCCTGCACCTGGCCCTGCCCAGACTGGTCGGCGACCTCGGCGCGAACGCCACGCAGCTCCTGTGGATCGGCGACATATACGGCTTCGCGCTCGCGGGCCTGCTCGTCACCATGGGCAATCTCGGCGACCGCATCGGCCGCAAGCGCCTGCTGCTCATCGGCGCCGCCGCGTTCGGGGCGGCCTCGGCGGTGACCGCCTACGCCCCCAATCCGGAGCTGCTCATCGCGGCCAGGGCGCTGCTCGGCGTGGCCGGGGCGACGATCATGCCGTCGACGCTGTCGATCCTCCGCAACGTCTTCACCGATCCCGGGGAGCGAACCGCCGCCGTCGGCCTCTGGAGCGGGATGAGCGCCGCCGGGTTCGCCGTGGGGCCGGTCATCGGCGGGCTGCTGCTCGACCATTTCTGGTGGGGCTCGGTCTTCCTGATCAACGTCCCGATCATGGCGCTGGTGCTGGTCGGGGGCGTTCTCGTACTGCCGGAGTCACGCAACCCCGACGCCGGCCGCGTCGACCTGCCGAGCGTGGCGCTCTCCTTCATCGGCATCGTGACGACCATCTACGCGATCAAGGAGGCGGCTCACCAGGGGTTCGGGAACGTCGGCGTGCCGGTGGCGGCCGTGCTGGGTGTGGCGTGCCTGGGGCTGTTCGGGTGGCGGCAGACCAGGCTGGCGGAGCCGCTGATCGACGTGCGGCTGTTCAGGAACCGGGCCTTCAGCGCGTCGATCGGCACCAACCTGCTGGCGATCTTCACGATGACCGCCATGTCGCTGATGTCCGCCTGGTACTTCCAGCTCGTGCTCGGCTGGACGCCGCTTCAGGCCGGGCTGGCGAGCCTGCCGGGCGGGCTCAGTGGCGCGATCAGCGGCATGCTCGCGGGCCGGGCCATCGGGCGCCTGGGCAGGAACGGCGTCGTGGCGCTCGGCCTGGCGCTGGCCGCGGGCGCGTTCCTCTGCTACAGCACGTTCGGGCTCGACACGAGCCTGCTCGTCATCCTCGCTCCGCAGTTCCTCAGCGGGATCGGGATCGGGTTCGCCTTCACCGTCAACCACGACAACGTGCTGGCCACCGCGCCCAAGGAGCGGGCCGGGGCGGCGGCCGCGGTGTCGGAGACGGCGTTCGAGCTGGGCGGGGCGCTGGGCATCGCCATCCTGGGCACCCTGCTGAACAGCTCCTACAGCGCCGGCCTGCGCGTGCCCGCCGGAGTGCCGGACGAGGCCGCCAGGGAGTCGATCGCGGGCGCGCTGCACACGGCCCAGACCCTGCCCGCGGCACAGGCCGGGCAGCTCATCGAGGCGGCCCGGGTCGCCTACGTCGAGGCCGTCCAGGTCACGGCGCTGGCCACCGCGGCGATGCTGGCCGTGGTGGCGGTGCTCGCGCTGGTGGGGCTGCGCGGCGTGCCCAAGGTCATTCCCGAGACCGTGTCCGAGGCGGCCAGGGTCTGACGTTCACAGGTGCTCGCGCAGGAAGTCCGCTGTCGCGTCGACGGCCAGTGTGACGTACGGCTCCTGGTCGTAGAGGTCGATGTGCTGCTTGGCATCGACCCAGACGAGCTTCTTGGGCTGGTCGAGCCGCCGGAACGCCTCCTCCGCGCCCTCCGGCGAGCAGAACCGGTCCACCACGCCGTGCACGATCAGCGCCGGTTTGGGCGACAGGAAGTCGGCGCCCATCACGTTGTCCATGGTGATCAGCTCGCGCACACTGGCCCGGGTGACCTCGTTCACCCAGGTCGCCGACGCGGCACGCGCGCCACCGTAGTAGGCGTACGGCTCGTCGCCGGGCATGGCCGCCTCGCCCTCCTGCGCCACGGCGGGCAGGTATTCCACCGGCCCACCGAGGTCCTGACGCTCCAGCACCTCGGTGAAGGAGGCCAGGGCCGCCTGGTAGTCCATGCCCGAGCGCATCGCGTAGGGATTGTTGTACGCCCCGGCGATCCCGGCGAAGACCTTCACCCGGGGATCGAAGGCGGCGAACCGCAGCGCGTATCCCCCGCCCAGGCAGATACCGACCGCGCCGATCCGCGCCGCGTCCACCTCGGGTCGCGACCGCAGCAGCGACACCGCGGCCCGCAGGTCGCCCAGCTTGCCCTGCGGGTCCTCATGGCGGCGCGGCTCGCCGCCGGACTCGCCCCAGTTGCGGTGGTCAAAGGCCAGCGTCGCGTAGCCCCGCGCGGTCAGCCGTTCCGCGTAGAGCCCGGTGACCTGGTCACGCACCCCGGTGAACGGCCCGGTGAACACCAGACCGGGCCACGGACCCACTCCCTCGGGCATCCGCAGGTCCCCGGCCAGCACGATCCCGTCAGCGGTGAACTCAACCCTCATATGTCGATGATCCCGCCTTTTGCCCGGGTTATGAGTCGAAGCCCAAGCCCATCCGGTCGAGGGCGCGCAGCCAGAGGTTGCGCCTGCCCTCGTGCTGGTCGGCCTGGGCGATCGACCACCGGGTGAACTGAATCACCCCGGACCGCACCGGCTCCGGCGGGAACGGGATCGGCTTCTCGCGTACCATCCGCAGGTCTGTCCGCTCGGTGCGCTCGCCCGAGAGCAGGTCGAGCATGACGTTCGCGCCAAAGCGGGTGGCGCCGACGCCCATGCCGGTGTAGCCGACCGCGTAGGCCAGCCGACCGGCGTGCGCCTGGCCGTAGAAGGCGCTGAACCGGCTGCAGGTGTCGATCACACCGCCCCAGCGATGTGTGAAGCGCACGTCGGCGAGCTGTGGGAACGTGGTGACGAAGTGCCCGGCGAGTTTGACGAACGTCTCGTCGCGCTGGTCGTACTCCGGCTTGACCAGGCCGCCGTTGTAGTAGACGGCGTCGTAGCCGCCCCACAGGACGCGGTTGTCGTCGGTCAGCCGGTAATAGTGGAACTGGTTGGCCCCGTCGCCGACGCCCTGCCGGTTGCGCCAGCCCACCTCGGCGAGCTGCGCCTCGGTCAGCGGCTCGGTCATGAGCGCGTAGTCGTACACCGGCACCACGAAGTGCTTGAGCCGCCGCAGCAGCGGCGGGAACACGCCGGTGCCGAGCGCGACGCGGCGGCCGGTGGCGACACCGTGCGGGGTGCGCAGGCTGATCGTGACGCCGTCGTCGACCAGCGAGCGGACCGGGCTGCGCTCATAGACCCGGACGCCGAGCGACACGCAGGCCTCGCGCAGCCCCCAGGCCAGCCGGGCGGGATCGAGCATGGCGCAGCCGCTGCGGTCCCAGAACCCGCCCAGGTAGGTGGGCGAGTTCACCTCGGCCCGCACCTGGTCCTGGTCGAGTGGCACGTAGTCGAGGCCGAGCTCGGAGACGAGATCGAGGTGCTCGCCGAACGCGTCGAGCTGCCATGGCTCGGTGGCGACGTTCAGCTCGCCGGTGCGCTCGAAGGAGCAGTCGATGCCGTAGCGCTCCAGCGTCCGCTCGATCTCGTCGAGGTTGGCCACGCCGAGGCGTTCGAGCCGGTCGATCTCGTCGGGCCAGCGTTCGAGGCCGTTGGGCAGGCCGTGGGTGAGGGTCGCCATGCAGAAGCCGCCGTTGCGGCCGGAGGCCGCCCAGCCGATCCTGCGGCCTTCGAGCAGGACGACGTCCTGGTCAGGGTCGCGTTCCTTGGCCAGCAGGGCGGTCCACAGCCCGGTGAAGCCGCCGCCGACCACGACGAGGTCGGCGCTGGTGTCTCCGAGGAGCCGCGGTCGCGGCTCCGGTCTGGCCGGACTGTCCAGCCAGTACGGCTTGCGCTCCGCGTCAGCAAGCGCCTTCAGCGGATCCACACATTCCACTTCCCCACAGATTCGGTTCGAGGATTCAGAGTCGAGGACTTCAGAGTCGAGGACTTTCAGGCACGACGGCGAGCCGTGACCGAGGTGGCGATGGCGATCAGTACCCCGACTCCGAAGATCAGCGTACCCATGACGTTGACCTGCGGCGGGATGCCGGTCTTGACGGACCCGACGATCCACAGCGGGAAGGTGACGGTGGAGCCGTTGACGAAGCTGGTCACCACGTAGTCGTCGATCGACAGCGCGAACGACAGCATCGCCCCGGCCAGCACGCCCGGCAGGATCGACGGCAGCGTCACCTGCCGGAAGGTCCCCCAGCTGGTCGCCCCGAGATCCTTGGCCGCCTCCTCCAGCGCCGGATCCAGCACGATCACCCTGGCGCGTACGGTGACGACGACGAAGGACAGTGAGAACAGCACGTGCGAGACGATGATCGTGTTCGCGTCGCGCGGCACGTTGCCCGAGACGAACAGCGACAGCAGCGACGCCCCCATGACCAGCTCGGGCGTCGAGATCGCGGCGAACACCAGGAAGTTCGTCACCCCCTGGCCCCGGAAGCGGTAGCGGCCGATGGCCAGTCCCAGCATCGTGCCGATCACGACCGTGATGAGCGTGCTGACCAGCGCGATCACCAGCGAGTTGCGCAGTGCGACGGTCAGATCGGAGATGTCGAAGAGCTGGTGGTACCACTTGAGGGTGAAGCCCTGCCAGGTGGTGTTCGACTTGCTCTTCTTGTCGTTGAACCCGAACAGGATCATCACGGCGATCGGCGACGACAGCCAGACGATGATCAGCCAGGTGTAGGCGTGCAGCAGCCGGTCCCCGAGCCCGCGGCCCCTCATCGAGCCGCCGCCTCGAGGACGTTCTCGGTGCCGAGCGCCTTGGCGTAGATGAAGATGCCCACGAGCAGCACGGCCATCAGCGTGAACGACAGCGCCGAGGCCGTCGGGTAATCGAGGTTCGTCAGATACTGGGTCTGGATGATGTTGCCGATCATCGTGTTGGACGTGCCGCCGAGGATCTGCGCGTTGACCGGGTCCGCCGTGGCGGGCACGAAGGTCATCAGCACCCCGGCGAACACCCCCGGCAGCGACAGCGGCAGCACCACCCGGCGGAAGGCCGCCGTGCGCGAGGCGTACAGGTCGTAGGCCGCCTCGATGACCCGCGGATCGACCCGCTCCAGCGCCACGTAGATCGGCAGGATCATGAACGGCAGGAAGTTGTAGGTCAGCCCGCCCACCACCGCGAACGTCGTGGCCAGCACGTGGAAACCGGCGGGCAGCACGCCCCAGCTCTTCAGCGGGCCGAACAGGACGCCGTCGTCGGCCAGCAGGAAGCCCCACGAGATCGTCCGCAGCACGAACGACACGAAGAACGGCAGCAGCAGCAGGAACAGGTACATCGACTTGCGCGCGCCGCCCTTGAAGGCGATCCAGTACGCCACGGGGTAGCCGATGACCAGCATCGCCACCGCGGCCAGCCCGCCGTACAAGAGGGAGCGCAGGAGTTGCGGGCTGTAGCGGCTGAGCGCGTTGGTGTAGTTGGAGAAGCTGAACGTCATGGCGAAGCCGTCGATCGCGTTGCCCGTCTGCAACGACACCGACGCCATGGCGGCCATCGGCACGACCAGAAAGATTCCCAGCCACATCCAGCTCGGCAGCGCCAGCAGGTAGGGGGTGAGCCGCCTCATCGGCTACGCCTGCGTGATCGACTGGAAGATCGGGTTGAACACCTGTTCCTGCTTGGTGCTCAACTTGGTGTAGGTGCGCAGCTTGGCGTAGTCGGCCTCCGACGGGAACATCAGCGGGCTGTCGACCATCTCCTCCAGCGACTTCTTCGCCTCGCCCGTCGCCTTCCCGGCCTTCTCGCGCAGCAGATCCTGTACGGCCGGCACCGGCGTGACGTACTGGATGAACTCATCCAGCTCGGCGGCGACGGCCGGCTGGTAGAGGTAGTCCATGAGGATGAGCGCGTCGAGCGGGTTGGCGGCGTTCTTGGGGATGAGCATGTTGTCGGTCCAGATCGTGCCGCCCTCCTCGGGCACGACGAACTTGACCGGCTCACCGGCCAGCTGCCGCTGGAAGACGTCGCCCGACCAGGCCATGCTGATCCAGACGTCGCCCTTGGACACGGCATCGATATAGCTCTGGTCGTAATATTTCCGGACAATTCCGGCGTCGCGTTGGGCCTTGAGCTTCGCCCCGGCCTTCTGCCAGTCGGCCTCGGTCGACTTCTCCGGGTCCAGGCCCAGGGCGAACATGCCGAAGTTGGCGATCTCCTGCGCGTCGCTCATCATGCCGACCCGGCCCTTGTACTTCGGATCGAAGAGCGCCTCGATGCTCTTGGGCTCGTCCTTGACGTACTTGGTGTTGTAGGCGATCCCCGTCACGCCCGAGGTGTACGGCATCGTGTAGACGTTGCCCGGGTCGTAGGCGCGATCCTTGTACTTGTCGCCGACGTTGGCCAGGAAGTTCGGCATCTGCGAGTGGTCGAGCGCCGTCACGTAGCCCAGGTCGATCATGTGCTGGAGCTGGACGCCGTTGGTCATCACGACGATGTCGAAGCCGAGCGACTGGCCCGCCCTGAGTACGGGGTCGGCCTTGCCGAAGAACTCGGCGTTCTCCTGGATGACCTCCTTGTACTCGTAGGAGATGCCGGTGGCCTGCTGGAACTTCTTCAGCGGCGCCTGGTTCTCAGGCATGTACTCGGGCCAGTTGGCGAAGACCACGCGGCCGTGCTTGGTCTGCTTGGCCCAGAACTCCTTGACCGCGTCGGCCTTGGGCGGCGCCGCCTTCTTGCCCTGCACGCCGCAGGCGGCCAGGGCGAGCCCGGCGGCGGACAGACCGGCGATCCTGAAGGCGTCTCGACGGGTACGGGCTTGGGTCATGCCCCTCAGGAGGGCTGGGTTGAGCGAGGGGTCCATGAATCAACTTCCGATCGCATAAGAGTGCTGCGCCCTCCACGACAGCCAGACGGGATCGCCCCGCTCCGCAGTGGTCGTCGAGTCGAGCGCGTTCTGCTGGAACACCGTGATCTCGGCCCCGTCCGCGAGGCTCACGGCGTAACTGTTGTAGGTCCCCAGGTAGACCACCTCGGCCACGGTGCCGGGCACGGCGCTGACATCGCCGTCGGGCTGCTCCGTCGAGATGGTGATCTTCTCCGGCCGGACGGTCACGGTGACCTGGCCGTTCCGCTCGGGCACCAGCACCCGGCCGCCGCCGACGGTCAGCACGCCGCCGGCCGCGGTGCCCGCCAGCAGGTTGGAGGTGCCGATGAATCCGGCCACGAACGCCGTCGCGGGCCGCTCGTAGATCTCGCGCGGCCCGGCCAGCTGCTCGACCAGGCCGTCGTTCATGACCGCGATCCGGTCGCTCATGGTGAGCGCCTCGCCCTGGTCGTGCGTCACGTACACGAACGTGATGCCGACCTCGCGCTGGATGCGCTTGAGCTCGATCTGCATGGCCTGGCGGAGCTTGAGGTCGAGCGCGCCGAGCGGCTCGTCGAGCAGGAGCGCCCGCGGCTTGTTGACCAGGGCGCGGGCCAGCGCCACCCGCTGCTGCTGGCCGCCGGACATCTCGCGCGGCCGGCGCTTCTCCCGGCCGGTGAGATCGACGATCTCCAGGATCTCGCCGACGCGCTGCCTGATCTCCTGCTGCGGCACCTTGCGCTGCTTGAGCCCGAACGCCACGTTGTCCCACACGCTCATGTGCGGGAACAGCGCGTAGGACTGGAAAACCATGTTCACGTCACGCTTGTTCGGCGGGACATCCGTCACGTCCTTGCCGTGCAGCCTGACCACGCCACGCGAGGGGTCCTCGAACCCCGCGACCATCCGCATCGTCGTGGTCTTGCCGCACCCGGACGGGCCGAGGAGCGAGAAGAACTCTCCCTCGGCGATGCCCAGCGTTATGCCCTTCACGGCCTGGACGACCTCGCCGTGCGAGAGGTACTCCTTGACGACGTCATCCAGTTCGATCGCGTTCAACTCGGCCATGTCCCGGCACAGTCCTTAGTCGCCGATGTAGTGCATGACGTGCTTGACCCGGGTGTAGTCATGCAGACCGAACACCGAGAGATCCTTGCCGTAGCCCGAGTGCTTGAAGCCGCCGTGCGGCATCTCCGACACGAACGGGATGTGCGTGTTCACCCAGACCACGCCGAAGTCGAGCCTGTTGGACATGCGCATGGCCCGGCCGTGGTCGGAGGTCCAGACGGAGCCGCTCAGGCCGTACCTGACGTCGTTGGCCTTGGTCAGCGCGTCGGCCTCGTCGGAGAAGGTCTGGACGGTGATGACCGGGCCGAACACCTCGTTCTGCACCATCTCGTCGTCCTGCTTGAGCCCATCGACGATCGTGGGGGCGAAGAAGTACCCCTTCTCGCCGACCCGGTGACCGCCGGTGAGCACCTTGGCGTGCGCCGGGACGCGCTCGATGAAGCCCTGCACCCTGGCCAGCTGGTTCTCGTTGTTGAGGGGGCCGTACAGCGCCTCGTCGTTGGACAGGTCACCGGTCACGGTGCCGGCGGCGGCCTCGGTCAGCGCGGCGACGAACTCATCGTGCACGCTCTCGTGGACCAGCACGCGGCACGCGGCCGTACAGTCCTGGCCCGCGTTGTACAGGCCCGCGGTGGCGATGTCGCCGGCGGCCTTGCGCAGGTCCTTGACGTCCTCGAAGACCACGACGGGCGCCTTGCCGCCGAGCTCCAGGTGCACCCGCTTGAGGTCGTCGGCGGCGGTCTTGGCCACCGACATGCCGGCGCCGACGGAGCCGGTGATGGCGACCATGGCCGCGGTCGGGTGACCCACGACGAGCGCGCCGGTCTCCCGGTCACCCGTGACCACGTTGAAGACCCCGGCGGGCAGCACCTCGCCGAGGATCTCGGCCAGCTTGAGCGTGGAGGCCGGGGTGGTGTCGGACGGCTTGAGCACGATCGTGTTGCCGGCGGCCAGCGCCGGGGCGATCTTCCAGACCGCCATCATCATCGGGTAGTTCCACGGCGTGACCTGCCCGATCACCCCGATCGGCTCGTGCCTGATCACGCTGGTGTGCTCGGCGAGGAACTCGCCCGAGGTGGGGCCCTCCAGCGTACGGGCCGCGCCGGCGAAGAAGCGGAAGTGATCGGAGGCGACCGGGGTCTCGTCCTCGGCCATGCGGGCCCGCGGCTTGCCGGTGTTCAGGCACTCCGCCTCGTTGATCTCGTCGGCGCGGGCGTCGATGGCGTCGGCCACCTTGAGCAGCAGGTTGGCCCGCTCGCCCGGGGTGGTCCGGCCCCATGACTCGAACGCGGCGGCCGCGGCGGCGTAGGCGGCGTCGACGTCCTCGCTGCCCGAGATCGGGGCCCGCAGGTAGGCCTCGCCCGTGCAGGGGTCGATGACATCGGAGAATCGGCCGCTCTTGGCGTCCACGAACGCACCGTTGACGTAGTTCTGCAGACGGGTGCTCATGCGCTCTCCTTCGGTCGCCTGACCAAGGTGCTGTGTCTATTGATGACCTCGACAAGCTCGGTCATATGACCTCCTGGTGAGGTGGCTGAGATGCCGAGACTCTTACAGAGCACACGCCTCACGACAAGGGATTTCGTGGCGAATATACCAAATTGCTACGAATTCGCTTGACAGAGCGATCAGAACTGACACCATGTCGCACCAGGACGGCAACACCGCGGGAATGCGCCCGCAACGCCGGACCGCTAGGAGGATCCTCGCAATGTCCACGCCGCCCCGCGTACGACGCAACAGTGACGCGCCCTCTGGGCCGTTCGTGCTCGACGATCTCTCCAAGCAGATCATCGAACAGCTGCAGAGCGACGGGCGCATGCCGTACGCGGCGATCGGCAAGGCCGTGGGCCTGTCGGAGGCGGCGGTCCGGCAGCGGGTACAACGCCTGCAGGAGGCCGGGGTGATGCAGATCGTCGCGGTGACGGACCCCCTGACGCTCGGCTTCCCGCGCCAGGCGATGATCGGGGTCAACTGCGAGGGCGACCTGGAGTCGGTCGCGGACGAACTGGCGGCCATCGACGAGATCGACTACGTGGTGCTGACGGCCGGGTCCTTCGACGTGATCGTCGAGGTGGTGTGTGAGGGGGACGGGCACCTGCTGGAGATCCTCAGCAAGATCCGGGCCATCCCGGCTGTGCGGGCTACCGAGTCGTTCGTGTATTTGAAGCTGCGTAAGCAGACGTACTCGTGGGGGACGCGCTGAGCTGACTGGAGGCGGGTCTGTACGCCCGCCTCAAGTCATCGTTCGGCTGCGGGTCAGGCGAAGAGTTCCTCTGCCGTGGAGATCAGAGCCGCCCGCTTCAGCCACAGCTCGAGTTGTGCGGCGTCATCACAGGTCGAGATGCGCTCGCGGTCACTGTCGGACAACACGACCTCGCAGGCCGCGAGCACCCTGAGGAGCCCCTTGACCATCCCCTTGGCGATCAGGCTCTGGGCGTACTCCCCCTGGTAGAGGTAGCTCTCAGGCAAAGATTTCCTCCACCGTGGAGGCCAGAACCGCCCGCTTCAGCCACAGCCGGAGGCGTGCGATGTCACCGCAGGTCGTGATGCGCTCACGGTCGCCGTCGGACAGCGCCATCCCTCGAGTCTCGAGCACCATGAGCAGGGACTCGATATCCTCCTCGACGCGCCCCTTGGCCACGCCCTTTGCCTCGCCCTTGGCGAGCAGGCTCTGTGCGTACTCTCCCTGGTAGACGTAGGTCTCTGTGGCCATGAGTCGCTCCATTTCCTTCTGCGCGTTGCCGGTCAGCGCCACGGTGACATATTCAGCGTAGCGTCGGGCCACGTCCGAATCGAGGCTGTCCAAAGCCTCCGTCAGGGTGGCGAGGATGTCCGCTATCAGCGGATGCTTGCTCTGCGTGATCGCGGAGATGGCCGCCAGGCCGATGTTGCCGACGGCTTCGACCACATCCGTGATGACGGGAGTGTTGTCGGGCCCGATCACCAGCGGGGTGAGAGTCAGGCCCGGATGGCCGGTTTCGATGGGAAGAGCCGCCCACTCGGCGGTCCTTCGCTTGGGGCAAATGACGACGAGGCAGACAGGACACTTGTCGCGGGCGCGGAGGTTGGCGATGTAGGCGAGCCAGGACAACCGCTTCCTCTCGTCCTGCTCCAGTTGAACCTCGGCGATGACCCCCAGCTCGGCTTTCTTGGGGTCATCGCCGTACAGCAGTGCCGCGTCCGCCCGGTAGACGGCCGGCACGCATTCCGACAGGTCGCAGGACACCTGGGTGCCCTTGGACTTGTCGGGTATCGGGAGGGCGAACAGCTCGCGCAGCATCCGCGCCGTAAGTTCGGGGTCGAGAGTGGTGATCCCGACCAGCCCCTCGTGCAATGGGGTGATCATGGCCGAGATATTACTCTACGTAGTCATGAAAATACTCTCAGTTTCCAAGTTGGACGGTGGCGATCTCCCAAGGGCGCAGAGGAAGGTGGATCGTGCCGGAGGAGACAGGGATCGGGTCGCCTGGGCGGCCGCGGAGGTCGGCGTGGCGGGCTTGAGTGAACGTGCCGGAGATGGTCGCGTTCGTGGGGGTTTCCGAGTACGCCACGACGCGGAGTTCGTGTCGGCCGTCGCGGACCCTGAGCGAGGTCATGACCACGCCGTCGCCCGTCACCGACAGGCCGGAGGCCGCCGGGGGCAGGGCGAGTGACGGGTCGCCGATGCCGGGCACCACGAGGAGGTCGTGCCGGAAGGTCTCGGCCGCCGGCGGCACCGCCGCCCACGACCCGCCGTACGGCATGAGCGCGAGGCTGACCGAGCGCAGGCCGCGAGACTGAGCGGCCGGGGTCGGCAGCTGGGGACCGGCGGGCTCGGGGCGCATGACGTGCAGGTTGCGGGAGAGGTAGCCGACCGAGCGCAGCAGGGTGAGCGCGAGCTCCGCGCCGTCCTCCACCAGTTCGTACTCGGTGACGTGCTCCAGCAGCGCAGCGACGCCACCGGCGGCCACCCACCCGGAGGCCGGGAAGGTGGGCAGCGGCTCCTCACCGCAGCCGCCCTCCGCGGACAGGCCGCGGGTGACGACCGCGAACTGGCCCTCCGCGTGCGAGGCCGCCGCCCGCGTGGGCAGCGGTATGTGCAGGCGTACCCGGTGGTCGGAGCATCGGTTGTCGAACGAGACGTGCAGTCTGACGTACGGCTCTCCGGCCCGCAGTTCGATCCGCGTGTCGACGACGATCTCCTCGGTCGCCTCGGTCCTGGCGGCGGCCGGGATCTCCGGGGTGCCCTCGACGCCCTGGCCGGCGGCGGGCCAGCGGTAGGTGCGGCGTACGTCGAAGGCGGCCACCAGCGGGCCCGAGCAGACCAGCGTGAGCTCGACCGACACCGGGTCCGACACGATCCGGTCGTCGGCCGGGGGCGCGTAGTTGTAGGTGTCGCCCACGTCGCCACCGTCGACGATGCGGCCGGCGCCCGTGACGGTGGCCCCTTCGGCGCCGGTCAGCGCCAGCGTCCCGTCCGCCGCCACCTCGACGCGCAGCAGCCCGTTGTCGAGCGCCCGCTCCTCGGCCCGCACCCCGGCGACCGGCGCGCTCATCGCGGCGGAGGCACCGGATGCCGAACCCGCACCACCGGACTCGGCGGGAGAGCCGCCCGACGCCGCCACGGAGCCGTCGGGCGCCGGGCCGGTGTCGCGCAGGGTGTCGGCAGACGCCGGTCGGATGCTGGTGTGTCCCAAAGGTGGCGTCTCGACGAGGGCGGCGACGGTACGGCGGGCCTCGGCGACGATGCGTACCCGGGTCACCCCGTCCAGCGCCCCGCGCAGCTGCGCCACGTTGAAGGCCGTCGCCGACTCCCGCGCCACCGTGAACGTCAGCGTGCCGTCGTCCACCGACCAGCCGGTGATGTGCTGGCCGTACAGCTCCGTGCCATGGATGAACGTCAGCGCCGTGGCCGGGTCCATCTCGGCGTCCAGCAGCAGCGTGGGCGCGTACTCCAGGGTCTGCGCGGGCACCCGCGCGCCGGTCGGGTCCACCAGGGGATCCCGGCCCGCCACGTCCACCAGCACGACGCCGCGCCGCGTGGCGGGCGTCGGGTTGACGACGAGCACCCCGTCCGACGGGACGGCGGCGGACAGCCGGGCGGTCACCATGTCGCGTACGGCCTGCCCGAGGTGCTCGGCCTCGGCGATGCGCGCGGCGACCTGCTGGGCCGTGTCGTCGACGCCGCAGCCGGTCACCGAGTCGTGCCCGCTGGCGTCCACCAGCCGCCACCACGCCATGTCGAGAAAGCGGCCGGGCCAGTCGCCACCCCAGAGGGTGGCCAGCGGCTCGGCGTAGCGCTCGACCATCCGCTCGGCCCGGCCCATGGCCTGCTTGACGTGGGCGCGTACGGAGATGACGCCGGGCAGGATGTTCGCGCGGGCGTGGGAGCGCAGCTCGCCGGAGACTCGGGGCAGCCCCTCCACATCACCCGAATAAGCGCCGATGTATCCGGACAAGGTGTCCATGCGGGCGCCGATGTCCGCCACCATGCCGGGCAACCCGCGCACGGGGGCCGAATGGTCGGTCCCGTACATCGCCAGCAAGGCCCCCTCGGGCCCGTGCCATTCGCGCATCCGCTCGGTGAACTCGGCGGCCCGCTCCGGCAGACGCGCCGGATCCTCGAAGAGGTGCGCCCCATTGCCGTAGCCGCCGGCCGGGAGGTACTGGGTCCGCAGCGCCGTGCCGTCGGGCGCGACCCAGGCGAAGGCGTCGGTCACCACGGACGACGGCACACCCCGGTAGACGCAGGCGTGCAGCAGCCCGGCCCGCCGCAGGATCTGCGGCATCTGCGCTGTATGCCCGAACATGTCGGGCAGGTACCCGACCGCCATGGCCCCGCCGAGCTTGTCGGCCCGGTTCATGCCGAGTTCGAGGTTGCGCACGATGTTCTCGCCCGAGCACAGGAACTCGTCGAGCAGGATCTGCCACGGCCCGACCGCCAGCCGCCCGGACTCGACCAGCGCGGCGATGCGGTCGCGATTCTCCGGCCGGACCTCCAGGTAGTCGTCCACGCAGGCCAGCTGCCCGTCGAGGGTGAAGTGGTAGTCGGGCTCGCGCTCCATCGTGTCGAGCACCTCGTCGAGCAGCGCCACCAGCCGCAGCCGGAAGCGCTGGAAGGGCTCGTACCACTCCCTGTCCCAGTGCGTGTGGGGGACGACGACGATTTCGGCGCTCACGCGGCTTCCCCTCCGATGGGCAGGTCATGCTGTACGGCATAGCGCGCGGCGATGCTCTGGGCCGTGACGATGTCGGCCAGTCCGCCGGCCGCGGCGGTGAGCGGCGGCTCGTCCTTGGTGACGTAGGCGTGGAAGGCGGCCAGCTGCACCTCGAACGCCTCGGTGACGTCACGCCACTCGGTCCGGCTCTCGCCGCCCGAGCCGTCACCCGAGACCACGGTCAGCGTCGTGGGCGCGTTCATCAGGTAGGGAGAGGGAAAGACCAGCTCCAGCGAGCCCTTGTCGTGGTGGATGACCACGGTCTCCCGGTAGGCCGGGTAGTCCTCCAGGTAGTGCCACCGGATCGAGAACCGCCCGCTGACCGGCAGCGTTCCGGAGATCTCGACGGACCCGGGCCCCGGCCCCCACGTCTCAACAGCCGAAATTTCCGCTGGCGACCCACTAAATCGCCTCAGGAGCGACAAATCGTGGCATATCGAGCCGAGGGCTACCCCGTAGAGGGCCCGGACCGAGTCGGGAGCCGACTCCCCCAGCGCCGAGGAGACCAGCGAGTGCTCCGCCGCGCGCAGCGAGGCCAGCAGCGCGGGGTCGACGTCGCGGGCCGGCGTCAGGCTCGCGAAGGCCAGCTGGGACTCGGCGCTCGGGTGCAGCACGGTCACCTCGACCGACCGGATCGCGGCCGGGCCGCCCAGCTCGGCCAGCAGCTCCTCGGCCCGGCGTACGGCCGGGTCGTACTGCTTCATGTAGCCGACCATCAGCCGCCCCTCGGGCAGCGCCTCGACCTCGGCCCTGGTCAGCGCGAGCGGCTTCTCGCACAGCACGGCGTAGCCCGCGGCCAGCGCCCGGCGTACCGGCTCGCCGTGGGAGCCGGAGGCGAGGATGAGCACGGCGTCGAACCCGCCCTCGGCCAGCATGCTCTCCACGGCCGTGAAGCGCCCGGGCGCCCCCAGCCGGTCGCCGACGACGTCGGCGAGGGCCCGCGACAGGTCGCAGACGGCGGTCACCTCGAACAGGTCGCGGCGCCTCGACAGCAGCGGCACGTACACCGCCTGCGTGACGGCGCCGCACCCGACAAGCGCGATCTTCAAAACCCGATCCTCCAGCGTGGGGTCAGCCTGGGAGTCACAGTCCCAGTTCTCTCAGCTTCTCGCGGTTGGCGGCTTGATCGGCGATGTTCCGCTCAACTGACCGGCGACCCGGCAGGGTGTCCTGCTCGATGATGATCCAGCCCTGGTAGCCGATCTCGTCGAGCGCGCGGACGACGCCCGGCAGGTCCAGCTCGCCCTCGCCCAGCGGCGCGAAGCCGCCCCGGCCCATGAGCTCGCGCAGATCCACGCCGTCGGCGAGGGCCTGGCCGAGTATCGCGGTGTCGCCGTCCTTGACGTGCACGTGGCCGACCCGATCCGACCAGTCGCGCAGGGCGGTCACCGGGTCGCCGCCGGCCAGCAGCAGGTGGCCGGTGTCCAGGCAGAGCTGTACGTCGGTCAGCTCCAGCAGCCGCTCGACGTCCTCGGGCGTCTCGACGTAGGTGCCGAGGTGGTGGTGGAAGGCTGGCTCGAAGCCGCGTTCGCGGCAGCGGTCGGCCGCGATCTGGACGCGGGAGGCGTAGCCGGGCCAGTCGGCGGCGGCCAGCCCGGGAGCGTTCCCGCCCGGCCTGGCGAACCTCGCCGGAGAGCCCGAGCAGCCGAGCGTGGGCCGGGGCGCCAGGTGCTCGGGGGCGGGCGGCGCGGCGGCGAACACGTCGAGCGTCGCGTCCAGCGCGGCCAGTCCCTTCTCGAACTCCACGGCGTCGCTGTAGCGCAGGTCGGCCCAGCCGCCGGCGAGCAGCAGCCCGTCGAGGCGTTCCACCAGGTCGGCGCCGGTGCCGAGATAGCCGATGGGCCCCAGGTCGATGCCCGCGTAACCGGCGTCGGCGAGCGCACGGACCATCTGGTCGGCGCTCAGCGGAGGCGGCGCGTCGGCCAGTTCGAACACGCCGAAACTCACAGGGGCGTTGGCGACTCGTGTCACGCGCATATGGCGATCACCTCGTTCTCGTACGTTTCCAGGCGGTGCCGTCCCTCTCTCGCGGGGACCAGTACCCGCTCACCGCGGATGACCTGGCGATCGCCGCCGGGGCGCACCAGGACGAGGCCGTCGGCGTCGAGCGCGAGCAGTTCGTCGCCCAGCCTGAGCAGCAGCGGCTCGCCGGGGCCCGCGGAGATCGCGGTACGGCCCGCGGCGACGGCATCGAAGATCGTGCTGGTGTCCTCGGCCAGGACCCAGGTGGTCGGCGCGCCCGGCAGGCCGTCGTCGCCGACGCGGTGAAAGTCGCTGGCGCCGATCGCGACCAGATCGGGGCCCCAGGCGTCGGCCCAGGCCAAGGGCGCGCCCCAGCGCCGGTCCCACCAGCCGGAGTGCCATACCTCGGCGATCCGCGGCCGCTCGCTCAGCGGCTGGAGCCAGGCGCAGTCGCCGCCGAGCGGGTGGTTGATCGACATCAGCCCGCCCTCGCGCGCGGCGTGCCGGGCCCAGGAGTCGGCGGGCTGCCGGAAGTCCACCCAGCCCACGTCGCCGAACACGTTGGCGTGCCCCCGATCCGTGGTCACCTCCTGGCCGGGCAGCAGGGCGATGCCTCGATCGTCGCCGAGCCAGGGGTGGTGGCTGACGGTGTTGTGGTCGGTGACGACCAGGAAGTCGAGGCCACGGCCCTTGGCCAGCTCGGCCAGCTCGGGGATGGTCAGCACGCCGTCGCTGTGGACGGTGTGGGAGTGGAAGTCGCCCGCGAACCAGCGCAGGCCGTCGACGCCCGGCAGGTCGCGGCGCGGCGGCCGGTCCCCGTGGGGCGGCTCCTCGGTCACCGGCCGTGGGGGCGCGGCGGCCTCGGTGTGGATCTGCAGCGTGTAGTCGAGCCCCTGCGGCGGCACCCGGTGCAGCCGCAGCCACACCTGCCACGTCCCCGGCTCCAGTTCGCCGGGCAGGTAGCCGGGGGTCGCCCAGTCGGCGGTGATCGTGTACTCGTCGCGCGCGCCGCCCGACCAGCCACGGAACCCGTCGGGCGAGCCGCAGCCGAGGTCGAGCACGCCCTGTGACCGGTCGAAGCTCAGCTGTACGGTCAGCGCGCCGGTCCCGGCCGGCACCTCGAAGGGCAACTCGCGCAGGATCCGCTCCAGCCGGTCGTCCAGGCTCCAGTGGCCGCGGATCACGGTCATGCCGACACCAGCTCGCCGTCCCGGTAGACCAGGGCCCGGTCGCGGCGCGGCGCGGCGAAGCCGTCGGCCCCGATCGACGGCTCGCCGCCCTCGGGCACGACCGCCTGCACGAGCACCTCGCCGACCTCCAGCGTCACCAGGTGGGACGCCCCCAGGTTCTCCACGATGACCACCTTTCCACCCAGCGAGCCCTCGGCGGGCTCTGCCGAGTAGGTGTTGTACTCGGGCCGCACGCCGTACACGATCCGTTCGCCGTCGGTCAGCAGTCCCTCGGCCGAGACGGGGACCGGCACCTTGCATCCGGCCACCTCCAGCGTGTCACCGCGGACGGTCCCGTCGAGCAGGTTCATCGGCGTCGAGCCGATGAAGCCGGCGACGAAGGTGTTGGCGGGCCGCTGGAACACCTCGGCCGGCGTGCCGATCTGCCGGATGTGCCCGGCCTCCATGACGGCCATCCGGTCGGCCATGGCCAGGGCCTCGGCCTGGTCGTGGGTGACGAAGACGGTGGTGACGCCGAGCTCGCGCTGCAGCTTCTTCAGGAACGTACGGGCCTCCAGGCGGAGCCGGGCGTCGAGGTTCGACAGCGGCTCGTCGAACAGGAACGCCTGCGCCTGCGTCGCCATGACGCGGGCCAGCGCGACCCGCTGCTGCTGGCCGCCGGACAGCTGGCCGGGGCGCCGGTCCATGAGCTGGTCCAGGCCCAGCCTGGCGCCGACCTCCTCGGCCTTGCGCTGCCGGGCGGCCTTGCCGACCTTCTTGATGCGCAGCGGGTAGGCGATGTTGTCGGTGACGTCCATGTGCGGGAACAACGCGTAGTCCTGGAAGACCATCGCGATGTCCCGGCCGCCCGGCTGGACGCCGGTGACGTCGCGGTCGCCGATGACGACGGCGCCGCTCGTGGCGGTCTCCAGCCCGGCGATCGTGCGCAGCAGCGTGGTCTTGCCGCAGCCGGACGGGCCGAGCAGGGCGAAGAACTCGCCGTCGGGGATGGCCAGGTCGAGCGAGTCGAGCGCTTTGACTCCCCCGGGGTAGACCTTGGTCAGGGCTCGCAGTTCGATTGCGGCCATCAGCGCTTGATCCCTCCGTGGAAGCGGAAGCCATACTTCTTGCTGACGAACAGGTACATGAGCACCACGGGGACCGAATAGAGCAGGCCGAACGTGGACAGCAGAGTGAGGTTGGCCTGGCCGCCCTCGGTGTAGAGCGTGTACATGATGACCGCCGCGGGCTGCTTCTCGACATCGCTGAGCAGCAGGTACGGCATCAGGAAGTTGCCCCACACGTTGGCCACGGCCCACACCGCGATCGTCGCCAGTCCGGGCCGTACCAGGGGGACGACCACGTGGCGGACGATCTGCAGCGGCGAGGCCCCGAAGACGCGCGCCGACTCCTCGTAGGACTTCGGCGTGGAGTCCATGAAGTCCTTGAGCATGAAGATCGCCGCGGGCAGCAGGCCGCCGGTCAGGATGAGGATCACCCCGAACTGCGAGTCGATCAGGTTCAGCTCGACGGCCAGCTGGAACAGCGGCACCATCGCGGCCGTCCCGGTGATGATCGAGGACAGCAGCAGCAGCGCGTAGAGCAGCGCGTCGCGGCCCGGCAGCCGCACCCGGCTCAGCGCGTACGCGGCCAGCGCCGCGAAGACCACCACGAGCAGGGCCGTGCCGACCGCCAGCACCAGCGAGTTCAGGAGCGACGGCAGCGCGTACGGATGCTCCAGGATCGCCGTGAAGTTGTCCAGCGTGAAGTCGGGCACCCGGACCTCGTAGGTGGGGTCCGAGGTGAACGGCGCGGCGGCCAGCCACAGCAAGGGGATGGTGAAGAAGGCCAGCAGCACCGCGATCAGCGTGTAGAAGCCGATCCGGCCCAGCACGAACCGCGTCATTTCTTACTCCTGAGCAGGCGCAGGTAGAACACCGCCACGACCAGGTTGATCAGCAGGATGACCGTGGAGACGGCCGCGCCGTAGCCCAGTTCGCTGCCCTGCAGCGCGACCTTGTAGACGTGGACCGCCAGCACCTCGGTCTGACCGTCGGGCCCGCCCGCGGTGAGCATGAACGGGGTGAAGTCGTTGAACGTCCACAGGCTGATCAGCAGAAGGTTCGTCAGGATGTGTCCCCTGATGTGGGGGAACACCACGTCACGCAACTGCTGCCAGCCGGAGGCTCCGGCCAGGCGGGCGCTCTCCAGGTGCGAGGGCGGCACGTTCCCGAGCGCGGCGCCGTACAACATCATCGAGAAGGCGGCGCCGCGCCAGGTGTTGAAGATGACGATCGACAGCATCGGGTGGTCGAGCAGCGGCGCGAATCCCGGGACGTGCAGCAGCGCTTGGAGCGTGCCGCCGTCGCGGTCGAGCAGCGCCACCCACAGGAACGAGACCACCGCGCTGGGCAGGATCCAGGCCAGGATGACCAGGCCCTCGACGGTCCGTTTGAGCGGTCCGGTGCGATCGCGCATCAGCCAGGCGATCGTGAACCCGAGCACGACCTGGCCGATGACGGCCGAGCCGAGCACGAACTGGACGGTCAGCCAGGTCGAGTTCCAGAACGCGGGGTCGGAGACCGCCTTGACGAAGTTGTCCAGGCCGACGAGCTGGGGCTCGGCGGCGGCGGCTCCGGTGAGGCGGTAGTTGGTGAGGCCGAGGTAGAGGACCCAGAGCGCGGGGAAGACCAGGAACACCGCGATCAGCGCCAGCGCGGGCGCCACGAACGCGCCCGCTCTCAGCCTGCCCAGGCCCGCCGCGTCCGAGCTGTAGCGACGGGCCGGTGCGTCCTCGAGAGCTTCAGGAGGCGATATTGCCTGCGCCACCGACGATTCCTTCGAGCTTCTTCTGGTAGTCCGCGGCGGCCTGGTCGGGTGCCGTGCCCCCGACGACGGCGGCCGTGGCCTCCTGGAGTGCGGCCGACACCTGCGGATAGACGGCGACCGGCGGCCGGTAGGCCGTCAGCGGCAGCACCTTCTCCGAGATGAACGTCAGCAGCGGCTCCCCGGCGAGGATCTCCTTGTTGACGTCGGTGCGCGGGGTGATGCGCACGTTGCCGTTCTTGGTCTCCTCCTTCAGCCCCTCCGGCGAGAGCGTGAAGGCCAGCAGGTCGAAGGCCTCCTTCGGATGCTTGCTGTTGGGGTTGACGGTCCGCAGCGCGCCGCCCGACATGCTGACGAAGTCCTGGCCGCGCAGGCCCTTGCCGGGCTCCATGGCGGGGATCAGGGCGTAGCCGACGGTCTGGTCGCGGTCGGCCATCTTGGCCACGCCGTCCTTGGGGTTGACGACGCCGCGCCAGAAGTAGTCGCCCTCCATCAGGATGCCGATCTTGCCGCCGGCGAACTGCTGGAAGGACTTGTCGCGGCCCTTGGCCTCCTGCTGGAGCTTGGGGTCACCGAGGCCGCTGCCGCCGTAGATCTTCTGGTAGAGGCCGAGGGCGTCCTTGAGCGGCTGGGACGCGCCGGTCCACTTGCCGTCCTTCTGCACCTCGCCGCCCGCGCCCGCCAGCAGCGGGAGCACGCCCTGCATCGAGGTGGCCTCGCCCATCGCGGTGCCGGCGTTGATCTGGATCGGCACCGGTACGCCCGCCGTCTTCAGCTTGGCGCCCGCGTCGAGGATCTCCTGCCAACTCTTCGGCTGCCAGTCGGCGGGCAGCCCGGCCTTCTGGAAGAGCGTCTTGTTGAAGTAGAGCACCCGGCCGTCCGTGCCGACGGGCAGGGCGTACTTCTTGCCGTTGAAGGTGGCCAGTCCCTGGACCGACTCGGGGATCTGCTGCCAGCCGTCCCAGCTGTCGGCGCTCGCCCCCACCACCTCGGACAGCGGCTTGATGTAGCCCGCCTCGGCGAACTCACCGGCCCAGATGCCGTCGAGGTCGATCACGTCCGCGCCCTTGCCTGACTTCAGGTCGAGGGAGAGCTTGGTCTTGTACTGCTCGTCGTCGACACCGCTGGGGACGAACTTGACCTTGACGTCCTTCCCCTTCGCCTTCTCGGCCGCCTCGAACTTGGGGGCGACCCAGTTGGCGAGGAACTCGGCCGCCGCCGCGTTCTTGCCGCCCGCGATGGCGTTCTGGGCGATCGTTAACTCGATCGTGCCACCGGAGTCGCCGCCGGACGACTGGCCGCACGCGGCGAGCCCCAGCGTGGACACGGCGAGGACCGCGACCGCGCCTACCGACCTTTTCCGCAATCCCATGCAAACCCTCCGACATGTCCTTAAAGCCAGGAACCCGGCCAATATGTCATGACATCCAGATGACGTAAAGGCCTGCCGATATTTCGGGAGTGTGTCCGCATGCTGCATCTTTGTCACGAGGAGGTCTCGGCGGCGGTCCCACCCTAGACGATCCACTTACCGGGGTTTCGGTCAGGGAAGAAAGACCGGCATAGCGGACATCCGAATGTCATGACAATATGCCATAGTAGGCACGAAGGCTCCGTCACTGGAGGTGCGTTGTACGACCTGATCACGATCGGCCGCTCCGGGGTCGACGTCTATCCGCTGCAGACCGGCGTGGGCCTGGCCCACGTCGACACCTTCGGTAAGTTCCTCGGCGGGAGCCCGACAAACGTCGCGGTCGCGGCCGCGCGCCACGGGCTGCGCGCCGCCGTGATCACCGCGGTCGGCGCCGACCCCTTCGGGGAGTACGTACGGCAGGCGATCCGCGGTTTCGGCGTGGACGACTCCTTCGTGGCCACCGTCGAAGGTCCCCCGACGCCCGTCACGTTCTGCGAGATCTTCCCGCCGGACGACTTCCCGCTCTACTTCTACCGGGGCGAGCATCCACCGGACCTGCAACTGACCGCCGAGTCGCTGGACCTGGCCGCGATCCGGGACACGAAGCTGTTCTGGTTCACCGGCACCGGCCTGAGCCAGGAGCCGAGCCGGGCCGCGCACGCCGCCGCCCTGGCCGCGCGCACGTCCGGCTTGACCGTCTTCGACCTGGACCACCGCCCCATGCTGTGGGAGTCGCCCGAGGCTTCCCAGGAGGCGGTACGCCAGGCGCTTCCGTACGCCAACGTGGCCGTCGGCAACCTCGACGAGGTGGAGAACGCGGTGGGCACCCGCGACCCGGAGGCGGCCGCGCAGGCGCTGCTCGACGCCGGGATGCGCGTCGCCATCGTCAAGATGGGCCCCAACGGGGTGCTGGCCCGCAGCAGGGACGAGTACGTGGTGGCGGAGCCGGTCAAGGTCGACGTGGTCAACGGCATCGGCGCGGGCGACGCGTTCGGCGGCGCCGTCTGCCTGGGGCTGCTGAGCGGCTGGCCGCTGGAGCGGACGATCCGCTTCGCCAACGCCGCCGGGGCCTACGTGGCCGCCCGCCTGGCCTGCGCCGACGCGATGCCCACGACTGACGAGGTGCAGGCACTCCTATGAGCGACATGACGCTGCCCCGAACCGCCCGCTACGACCACCTGACCCACATCCGGGCCACCCGGCCGGAGGAGATCGAGCGCGCCGCCGCCCGCCGGCAGCGCCGGGGGCTGCCAGGTGAGGGCGAGCGCCTGCTGATCATCGCGGCCGACCATCCGGCGCGCGGGTCGCTCGGCGTCCGCGACCGGCCGCTGGCCATGGCCAGCCGCCCCGACCTGCTCGACCGGCTCCAGACGGCGCTGGCCAGGCCCGGCGTGGACGGCATCCTGGCCTCCCCCGACGTGCTGGAGGACCTGCTGCTGCTCGGCGCGCTGGAGGAGAAGCTGGCCTTCGGCTCGATGAACCGGGGCGGTCTGCAGGGCTCGGTGTTCGAACTGGACGACCGGTTCACCGGTTTCGACGCGGCCGCCATCGACGCCATGCGCCTCGACGGCGGCAAGATGCTCTGCCGCATCGACCCGGCCGACCACGCCACGGTCACCACACTCGAATCATGCGCCCACGCGGTCTCCGACCTGGCCCGCCGGCGGCTGCTGGCGATGGTCGAGCCGTTCTGGGCCGCGCGTACGGAGGCGGGCGTCCTGCGCAACGACCTGTCGCCCGAGGCGGTCATCCGGTCGATCAGCGTCGCCCAGGCACTCGGCACGACCTCCGCCTACACCTGGCTGAAGATCCCCGCGGTCGCCGAGATGGAGCGCGTCATGGCCGCCACCACGCTGCCCGCGCTGCTGCTCGGCGGCGACCCGCCCGACATCGACGCCGCCTACGCCGACTGGGACCGCGCGCTGCGCCTGCCGGGGGTGCGCGGGCTCGTCATCGGCCGCGCGCTGCTCTACCCTCCGGACGACGACGTGGCCGCCGCGGTGGACGGCGCGGCCGCTCTGGTTCGAGAGGTGCGCTCATGACATACCTTCCGTACGGCAAGGCCGCCGGCGGGTCGTGGTCGGTGGAGATCACGCCCGCCTTGGCCGGTTGGACCTACTCGGGGCTGCGGGTGGCCGACCTCGGCGGCGACGCGGCCTCCCCCTCAACCGGCGCCACCTCGACCGCCGTCACCTCTCCAACCGCCGTCACCTCTCCAACCGCCGTCACCTTTTCGACCGGGGAGGAGGAGATGCTGGTCCTGCCGTTGTCGGGTTCGTGCACGGTGACGTGCGGTGGCGAGCGGTTCGAGCTGACAGGCCGCGCGTCGGTCTTCGCTGGGCCTTCTGATTTCGCCTATATCCCGATTTCTACGGATGTGACGGTGGAGGGGTTGGGCCGCATCGCGTTCCCCTCCGCTCGGGCGACCCGGCGGCTGGCTCCACGGTATGTTCCGGCCTCGGAGGTGCCGGTCGAGATCCGGGGCGCGGGCCAGGCCAGCCGCCAGGTGAACAACTTCTGCGCCCCTGGCGTCTTCGAGTGCGACAAGCTCGTGGCCGTGGAGGTGCTCACGCCGGGCGGCAACTGGTCGTCCTATCCCCCGCACAAGCACGACACCCCCAACGAGGGCGAGGCCGTGCTGGAGGAGATCTACTACTTCGAGGTGGCCGACGGCGGCCTGGGCTACCAGCGCGTCTACTCCTCCGAGCGGGGCCGGATCGACACGCTGGCCGAGGTCTCCTCCGGTGACGTGGTGCTGGTGCCCTATGGCTACCACGGCCCGTCGATGGCCGCACCCGGCTACGACCTGTACTACCTGAACGTCCTGGCCGGTCCCGCCGATGAGCGGTCGATGGCGTTCTGCGACGACCCCCGGCACGCCTGGATCCGCTCTTCCTGGGACGGCCAGGCCATCGATGCGAGACTGCCGTTCGGGAGGACTTCATGATCCGTTTGACCGTGGCACAGGCCGTGGTGCGCTTCCTGGCTCACCAGTGGAGCGAGCGCGACGGCGTCGAGCACCGGCTGTTCGGCGGCTGCTTCGGCATCTTCGGCCACGGCAACGTGGCCGGGCTCGGCCAGGCGCTGGCCACCTCGACCGAGGACCTGCCCTACCACCTGAGCCGCAACGAACAGGCCATGGTGCACGCGGCCGCCGCCTACGCGCGGGCCGCCAACCGGCTGTCCACCCTGGCCTGCACCACCTCGATCGGCCCCGGCGCGACCAACATGATCACCGGCGCGGCGGGCGCGACGATCAACCGGCTGCCCGTGCTGCTGCTGCCCGGCGACGTGTTCTCCACCCGGGTCGCCAACCCGGTGCTCCAGGAGCTCGAAGACGCCCGCTCGTACGACATCTCGGTCAACGACTGCTTCAAGCCGGTGTCGCGCTTCTGGGACCGGATCAACCGGCCCGAACAGCTCCCCTCGGCGCTGCTGGCCGCCATGCGCGTCCTCACCGACCCGGCCGAGACGGGCGCGGTGACCCTGGCGCTGCCGCAGGACGTCCAGGCCGAGGCGTACGACTGGCCGGAGGAGCTGTTCGAGCGCCGCCTCTGGCACATGCCGCGACCCCGACCCGAGCGGGCGGCCCTGGCGCGGGCGGCCGAGCTGATCAAGTCGGCGAGCCGGCCGCTGATCATCGCCGGCGGCGGGGTGATCTACAGCGAGGCCACGGCCGAGCTGCGGGCCCTCGCCGAGGCGTACGGCATCCCGGTCGCCGAGACACAGGCCGGCAAGGGCGCGCTGCCGTACGGGCATCCGCTCGCGATGGGCGCGGTCGGCGCGACCGGCACCACCGCGGCCAACGCGCTGGCCCGCGAGGCCGATCTGATCATCGGCGTCGGCACCCGCTACAGCGACTTCACCACGGCCTCCCGCACGCTCTTCTCGGTTGAGGCCCGGTTCGTCAATCTGAACATCACCGGCTTCGACGCGGCCAAGCTGTCGGGGCTCCAGCTCGTGGCCGACGCCCGCGAGGGCCTGACCGAGCTGACCGAGGCCTGCGCGGGCTGGAGCACCGCGGAGTCCTACCGCTCGCGCGCCGCCGAGCTGTCGGCGGCCTGGGACGCGGTGGTGGACGAGGCGTACGCGCTGGACGGCCGGCCGATGCCGCAGTCGGCGGTGATCGGCGCGGTCAACGCCGCGGCCGGCGACGACGGCGTGGTGGTCTGCGCGGCCGGCTCCATGCCCGGCGACCTGCACAAACTGTGGCGGCCGAGCGGTCCTGGCAGCTATCACGTGGAGTACGGCTATTCCTGCATGGGCTACGAGATCGCCGGCGGGCTGGGCGTCAAGATGGCCGTCCCTGACCGCGAGGTGTTCGTCATGGTGGGCGACGGGTCCTACCTGATGATGGCCCAGGAAATCGTCACGGCCGTCTCCGAGGGCATCAAGCTGATCGTGGTGCTGGTGGACAACTCCGGCTTCGCCTCGATCGGCCGCCTCTCGGAGAGCGTCGGCGCCCAGCGGCTCGGCACCTCCTACGCCTACCGGGGCACCGGCCGCTACGACGGCGACGGCCTGCCGGTGGACCTGGCCGCCAACGCCGCCAGCCTCGGCGCCACCGTACTGCGGCCCGACACGCTGACCGACTTCCGCAAGGCTCTGGAGGCGGCCCGCGCGGCCGAGGAGACGACCGTGATCTATGTCCGCGCCGACCCCATGCTCGACAGTCCTTCGTCGGAGGCGTGGTGGGACGTCCCGGTCGCCGAGCTCTCGACCGCGCCGGAAGGCCCTATGGTGCGCGCTTCGTACGAGTCCGAGAAGAGCGCCCAGAAGCCACACATCACGCCCACCTGACAGAAGGGGCGCTGCTTCCGGCCCGCTGCTTCAGGCCCGCTGCTTCAGGACGTCGGCGATGCCCGCCAGGAACGAGTCGACGTCCGCGATCAGGTAGCCGGGCCGCAGCAGCACGGTCGAGAACTTCGCCTCGCGGACATCCTTGGCCGTCACCGGGTAGTCGGTGGTGCCGCGCAGCGTGGCCACGATCCGGTCCAGGAAGGCGTCGACCTCGTCCTCGTTGTAGCCCGTGCCCATCCGCCCGGGCCGGAAGGCCACCCGCTCCACCCGCGCCGCCTGCGTCTCGAACCACTCCTCGCGCAGCATCTCACCGGTCGGCTCGGTCATGGCCAGCCGTACGGGACTCTTGGCCCGCGTCTCCAGCGCCACCACGAACGCCTCCAGCGCGAAGTCCACCGCGGTCTCCTGATAACCGCCGCGCCTGGCCCGGAACGTCGCTCTGCGTACGTCGTCGGCCGTGACCTGCTCGATGTCGCGCGGCCCCCTGCCCAGTGTCGCCTCGATGCGCCCGATCAGGGCGTCGACCTCGACCGGGTCGTAGCCTGAACGCATACCCATGACGCGTGGAAAGCGGTTCAAGCTCACTCCTTCTGCGGTGTGCTAGGGGCTGCTCATATTGTGGGGCTCTTTATCCTGACAATGCGAACTGAGATATACCGTTACTGCACCATGCGATTGACCAAGGTCTCTTTCCGTTATCGAAGACGTGATCCTTCTGTCATGAAGGACGTGGACGCGCACCTTGATCCCGGTGATGTGATCGAGGTCGCCGGCGTCAACGGTGCGGGCAAGTCCACGCTGCTCCGCCTGCTGGCCGGGCTCACCAAGCCGTCGTCGGGCACCATCACCGACCGCCCGGCGGTGGTCGGCTTCGCCCCGGACCGCTTCCCGCTCGAACAACCCTTCACGGTCTCCGGCTACCTGCGCCACATGTCCCGGATACGCGGCGGCGCCCGTTGGGAGCCCTGGGCGGAGCGCCTCGGCATGGCTCACCTGCTCGGCCTGCGGCTGGGCGAGTTATCGAAGGGCAGCGCCCACAAGGTCGGGCTGACCCAGGCCCTGATGTGCGGGCCCGGCCTGCTCATCCTGGACGAGCCGTTCGCGGGGCTCGACGCCGACACCCGCGAGGTGCTGCCGTCCATCGTCACGGAGCTCTCCGAGGGCGGCGCCATCGTGGTCGCCAGCGACCACCAGGGCGGCCTGCGCCACCTTCCCTCCATCCGGCACTGGACGGTGGTGGACGGCCTGGTCAAGGAGGGTACGGCGGGGCAGCGGGCGACCGTGCGGGTGGATCTGCCGGTGGACGAGGTCCGGTCCTTCGTGGCCAGGATGCGCGACGAGGGCTACCGGGTCCAGGACGTGTCCGTCGCCACAGCCGTCACATCCGCCGCGGAGGCCGCCCACCTCGCGGAGGTCGCGGACGCGGACGCCAACGTCGCGGACGTCACCGAGGAGCAGCGATGATCGCCCTGACTGTCTTCCGCGTCGCGGCCTACATCCGGTCCCACCGCATTTTCCAGGCGCTCCTGCTCATGCTCGCGCTGGTCGCCATCCTCTACGGCAGCCGCGCGCCCAAGGGCGCCGAGACCGAGGTCCTCACGGACGCCGCGGTGCTGGTGATCCCGATCCTGGCCTGGTCCAGCAGGAGCCTGCTCGACACCGAGCCGGATCAGCAGCGCGCCATGTCGGCGATCAGCGTGGGCGGCCGGCTGCGCGAGCTGAGCGCGGGCCTGCTGGCGGCCTTCGCGACGTCTCTGGTGCTCATCGCGCTGGCCCTGGGCTGGGGCCTGGCACTGGGCGTCAGCACGGTCCCGGCGCCTGAGGAGTTCGCCGCGGTCCTGACGTTGTACGGCCTCGCGACGCTCGCCGGGGTCACGCTCGGCGCGCTCACCAGCCGGGCGATCCTGCGCTCCCCCGCGATCTCCATCATGTCGCTGCTGCTGGGCTTCCTGGTCATGCTGATGCTCAGCGCCTCGCCTCTGTACTGGCTCACGGTCCCGGTCATCACCTGGATGAAGTCCGCGAACTCCGCCGAGCTGACCGCCCGGCTGCCTGAGCTCGCGACCATCTCGCTGGGGTGGTGCCTGCTCGGCCTGGGCTGTTACGCCTGGCTGCGCCGTACGCGACCCTGAAAAAACGAGGGGAACGTCACGCGTGCCCCTTTTAGCCGCTAGGTTAGTGAGTACTCACCCACCTACGAGGAGCAGGCGTCATGAAGGTGATCTGTGTCGGCGACAGCATCACGCGTGGTCAGGTCAGCGCGAACTACGTGAAAATGCTGGAGTCCAGACTGCCGGGCACCACTGTGATCAACGCGGGCGTCAACTACGACGTCTCCGCCCATGTGCTGGACCGGCTCTCCGAGGTCGTCGACCAGGATCCCGACGTGGTCACCGTACTCATCGGCACCAACGACGCCACCGCCACACTGGGCGAGACGACCGCCCGCAAGCTGCGCGACCGGTGGAAGCTGGCCGAGGACATCAGCCCCGACGGCTACGCGGCGAACCTCTCCGCCATCGCCACCCGGCTCAAGAACGAGACCCGGGCCCGCATCGCGCTGATCTCGCCGCCGGTGCTCGGCGAAGACCTCGATTCGGTGGTGCTGCGGCGGACGTCGGAGTTCGGGGAGATCGTACGTAAGGTGGCGGCCGAGCAGTTCGTGCAGTATCTCCCGCTCAACGAGCAGATGGTGGCGCACCTGGAGAAGTCGGACCGCAAGCCGCGCGTCCACTACCGGCCTGACAGCCTGCTGGCGCCCACCGCCGCGATGCAGCACTTCTTTCTGGGACGCGGCTTCGACTCGATCGCCAAGAGCCGCGGCCTGCTGCTGACCACGGACACCGTCCATTTGAACAGCCGCGGCGCCGGGATGATCGCGGACCTGATCGAGGGCGTCGTGCGCTCTTCCTGAGCTTTTCCGTGGCTTTCCCAGAGCTCTTCCGTGGCTTTCCCAGAGCTCCTCCCTGGGCTTCCGAGCTCTTCCCAGGGCTTATTCGGCGGCGGCGAGCTGACCGCAGGCGCCGTCGATCTCGCGGCCGCGGGTGTCGCGGACGGTCACCGGCACACCGTGGTATTCAAGCCGCCGCACGAACGCCCGCTCGTCCTCCGGCCGGGAGGCGGTCCACTTGGAGCCGGGCGTCGGGTTGAGCGGGATCAGGTTGACGTGCACCAGCTTGTTGCGTACCAGCTTGCCGAGCAGGTCGGCCCGCCACTCCTGGTCGTTGATGTCCTTGATCAGCGCGTACTCGATCGAGATCCGCCGCTTGGTCTTGGCCGCGTACGCCCAGGCGGCGTCGAGGACCTCCGACACCTTCCAGCGCGTGTTGATCGGCACCAGCGTGTCGCGCAGCTCGTCGTCGGGTGCGTGCAGGGACAGGGCGAGCGTGACCGGCAGGCCCTCGTCGGCGAGCTTGCCGATGGCGGGCACCAGGCCGACCGTGGAGACCGTGACGCCGCGCGCCGAGATGCCGAGGCCGTGCGGGGCGGGCTCCACCATCCGGCGTACGGCCCCGATGACCTGCTTGTAGTTGGCCAGCGGCTCGCCCATGCCCATGAAGACCACGTTGCTCACCCGCCCCGTGCCACCGGGCACGTCGCCCGCGGCCAGCGCGCGAGCGCCGGAGACCACCTGCTCGACGATCTCGGCGGTGGACATGTTGCGGGTCAGCCCGGCCTGGCCGGTGGCGCAGAACGGGCAGTTCATGCCGCAGCCGGCCTGTGACGACACGCACATCGTCACCCGGTCGGGATAGCGCATCAGCACCGACTCGACCAGCGCGCCGTCGAACAGGCGCCACAGCGTCTTGCGGGTGGTGCCGGCGTCGGTGGTCTGCTCCTTGACGGGGGTGAGCAGCGACGGCAGCAGCACCGACAGCTTGTCGCGGGCCGCCGCGGGCAGGTCGGTCATCGCGTGCACGTCGGCGTTCAGGCGCTCGAAGTAGTGCCGGGACAGCTGGTCGGCGCGGAAGGCCTTCTCCCCGAGCTCCGTCACCGCCGCGCGGCGGTCGGGCATGGACAGGTCCGCCAGGTGCCGAGCCGGCTTGGCCCTGCGCGGCGCGACGAAGGTGAGCTGGCCTGGCTGCTGGGACACGTTCCTGCCTTTGCTTGGGTGGTTACCGACCAGGTTAGTGAACGTTCGGCTCCCAGGTGTCATTCCATGAGGGAGCTCCGGGTGGCGGAAGCTCTCGCATGAGGGTAGGGGCCGATCTAGAGTGCATCTCGTATGGCGATTTTCCGGTCGGCTTCTGGCGAGGGGCAGACCGAGGTCGTCCTCACCGCCGGCAACCCGTACGGCAGCCGAACGCTCGTGGTCGAGCGGGACGAGGACGCCTCGGTAGCTTACCTGTGCTCGCCTGACGGCGCCGTGCACGGCGCCGTGTGGCTGGCCAACCACCGTCCCGCGCCCGAGGTCGTCGATCTGGCCAGGCTCAACTCGGGGCTGCCGCCGCTCATGCCCCGGCCCAACACCACGCACCCGGCCGGACGCCGGCCGCTCGGGCAGCTGACGGCGCTGTGGTTCGAGGAGGGCGACGGGGTCGCCGTCTATGAGGACGAGGACCTGCTGGCGGTCATCCCCGGGTGGGCCGACATGAGCAGGGGCATGCCCGGCTACGCCCGTGACGCCGTGGGTGAGACGCCGTTCGCCTGGGCACTGTCCGAGGCGCTCGAAGGGCTGCGGCCGCGCATCTCCAACGCCAGGTCCTATTGGCGCTGGCGGCATGGGGAGGGGTCCTGGGCGTCGTTCCAGGAGTTCGTCATGGGGCATCTGGAACGGGGGCTCGGGCCGGCCGGGCGCTACTGGGACGTGAGCGGGGAACGGCTGCCGGCTGTCGGCGTCACCGAGCGGCCGCCGTACGGGCGCCGGGGGTTCACGGTGCTGTCGACGGTCGGGATGAGCTGCCAGCGGATGCCCACCGTCGAGCAGTGGATCGACCGGCCGGGCGCGTACGCCAGGATCGAGCTGGCCGTGGCCACCCGTGAGGATCCGCGCGAGGCGGCGCTGCTGCTCGTGTGGCTGTCGCAGTATCCGTGGCACTCGGTCACGTGGCTAGGGCACGGGCATACGGCCAAGTGGTATCACGAACCGGCCACGTTCCCGCTGGGCCCGCAGTACGCGGGAGTCATGATGGTCGCCGACCCACCCGCCATGCCGGATTTATCAGGATTCGCCTTTGGTGGTGAGGCTGTCCGCTGGCTCTGGCTCCAGCCGGTCACCATCGAGGCGATGGAAGAACACCGCCACTAGCGTCAGACGCGTCAGAAGAACAGCGTCATCAGCAGCCAGACCGGCACCAGCGTGGTCACCAGCGAGTCGAGCCGGTCCATGAGACCGCCATGGCCCGGCAGGAGCGTGCCCAGGTCCTTGATGCCGAGATCCCGCTTGATGATCGACTCGATCAGGTCACCGACGGTCGCCAGCACCGCCACGAGCGCGCCGATCAGGGCGCCCTGCCAGAGCTGCCCGTCCATGAGCCAGCTCACCAGCCAGGCGCCCACCGCCACACACGCGATGATGGACCCGGCCATCCCCTCCCAGGTCTTCTTCGGGCTGATGACGGTCATCTGGTGCTTGCCGAACAGCACGCCCGCGATGTAGCCGCCGATGTCGCTGGCCACGGTCACCGCGATGAAGATGACCACCCGATCACGGCCGTCGACAGGCGCCAGCAGCAACGCCGCGAACCCGGCCAGCAGCGGCGGATAGACCAGGATGAACACCGAAGCGGTCGTGTCGCGTACGTAGCCGTCGGTGCCGTCACTGAACATCCGCCAGATCAGCAGGACGAAGACGACCACCACGAACGCGCCGAGCAGCCATACGGGCCCGCCCCAGTAGGCACCGGCGAACATCGCGACCATGCCACCGAGCAGCGGCACGGTCGGCACCTTGATGCCGCGGCTCCCGAACGCCTGGGTCAGCTCCACGACCCCGACGCCCACGGCCCCCGCCAGCACCAGGAGAAAGAGTTCTTTGACGGTGTAGAGCGTGCCGATGACCAGCGCGCCCAACCCCAAGCCCACCGCTATGGCGGCAGGAAGGTTCCGTCCGGTACGGCTGCCGCCGCTCGGGCTGGTGCCAGCCGTACTTTCGTCCACAGATCTCTTCCCGGGTCTTCCATGAGCCACGGCCCCCGCCACCGGGCGAGGGCCGTGCGGCGCGCCGCTCAGACCTCGAGCAGCTCGGTTTCCTTGTGCTTGAGCAGCTCGTCGATCTTGGCGACGTGCTTCTGGGTGATGTCGTCGAGCTCCTTCTCCGCGCGGCGGACCTCGTCCTCGCCCGCCTCCCCGTCCTTGATCATCTTGTCGAGGATCTCTTTGGCGGAGCGGCGGATGTTGCGCACGGACACCTTGGCGTGCTCGCCCTTGTTCCTGGCGACCTTGATGTACTCCTTGCGCCGGTCCTCCGACAGCTCGGGGAACGACACGCGGATCACCGCCCCGTCGTTGCCGGGGTTGACGCCCAGGTCGGAGTCACGGATCGCCTTCTCGATCGCGGCCATCGAACCCTTGTCGTAGGGCTGGATGATCACCATGCGGGCCTCGGGCACATGGAACGAGGCCAACTGCTGGATCGGGGTCGGCGTGCCGTAGTACTCGGCATTGATCTTGTTGAACATCGAAGGGGTTACCCGGCCCGTCCGGATGCCCGCGAAGTCCTCCTTCGCGACCGTAACGGCCTTGTCCATCTTTTCCTCGGCTTCGAGGAGGGTTTCGTCGATCACAGCGGCTCCCTGTCTTCTAGCTGGCGATGTCGGGCGCGCTCCCTCATTTGCCTGCGGGACTCACCAGCGTGCCGATTTTCTCACCGCGGACCGCTCGCAGGATGTTGCCCTCGCCCATCAGGTCGAAGACGACGATCGGGAGGTCGTTGTCCTTGCACAGGCTGATCGCGGTGGCGTCCATGACCTGGAGGTCGCGGATCAGCACCTCGCCGTAGTCGAGGTGGTCGAACCTGACCGCGTCGGGATTCTTCCGTGGATCGGAGTCGTAGACTCCGTCCACCTGAGTGCCCTTGAGCAGCGCCTCGGCGCCGATCTCCAGGGCGCGCTGGGACGCCGCGGTGTCGGTGGAGAAGAACGGCGAGCCGAGCCCGGCGCCGAAGATGACCACGCGCCCCTTCTCCAGATGCCTGATCGCGCGGCGCGGCAGGAACGGCTCGGCGACCTGCTGCATGGTGATGGCGGTCTGCACGCGGGTCTCGACGCCACGCCGCTCCAGGAAGTCCTGCAGCGCGAGACAGTTGATGACGGTGCCCAGCATCCCCATGTAGTCGGCGCGGGCGCGGTCGATGCCCTGCTCGGACAGCGCCGCGCCGCGGAACATGTTGCCGCCGCCGACCACCACCGACACCTGCACACCCTCGCGTACGGCCTCGGCGATCGAGTCGGCCAGGTGGTCGACCACCAGCGGGTCGATCCCCAGCGGGTCGCCACCGGCGAACGCCTCACCTGACAGCTTCAACATGACCCGCTTCCACCGGAGCGGGTTCTGATACGAAGAAGCCGCCGACGTAGCTGGCTCCTGGTTCTCCTGCACGGCGGCGGCCTCCCTCTTAGGCGGTTCGATGGGCTGGAATTTCGTTCAAGCCTAAGCCTGGCCGACTTTGAAGCGAACGAAGGCCAGCACCTCGGAGCCGTTCTCCTCGGCGTACTTGCCGACGGTCTTCTTGTTGTCCTTGACGAACGCCTGCTGGAGCAGGGTGAAGTCCTTGTACCAGCCGTTGACGCGACCCTCGACGATCTTGCCGATGGCGGCCTCGGGCTTGCCCTCCTCGCGCGTCATCTCCTCGAAGAGCTTGCGCTCCTTCTCGACGACGTCAGCGGGCACGGCGGCGGCGTTGAGGTACTGCGGGGCCATCGCGGCGGCGTGCTGCGCGATGTCCTTGGCGACCTCGGCGTTCGGCTTGTCGAGCTGGACCAGCACGCCGACGGCCGGCGGCAGCGCCGGGTCGGTGCGGTGCATGTAGGCGCCGATGTAGCCGCCCTCCAGCACCGAGAACCGGCGGATCTCGATCTTCTCGCCCAGCGCGGCGTTGGCCACGTCGAGGTGCTCCTTGACGGTCTTGCCGTCGAAGGAGGACTCGAGCAGCGTCGCCACATCGGCCGGCTTGGTGGCCAGGATGTGCTCGACGACCTGACCGGCCAGCTCCTGGAAGCGCTCGCCCTTGGCCACGAAGTCGGTCTCGCAGTTGAGCTCCAGCAGCGCGGCGGCGGAGTCGCCGTCCTGCTTGAGCGCGACCAGGCCGTTGGAGGCGGTGCGCGCCTCGCGCTTGCCCACGTCCTTGGCGCCCTTGAGGCGCAGCAGCTCGATGGCGCGGTCGATGTCGCCGTCAGCCTCTTCGAGCGCCTTCTTGCAAGACATCATTCCGGCCGCGGTGATCTCGCGAAGCCGCTTGACGTCGGCCATGTTCACGGAAGCCATTGCTTTTTTCCTTGTGGGATTTCGTCGTGGATCGGGTGGGCGCCGACCTTCCGGCACCCACCCTATGGTTCGAACGGCCGGCGGCTGCCGTACAGGAGCTCAAAGTCTTACCTGGTGAGCAGCCCTGCCTTCGCGGCCGTCCCGGCTCTTCCGGCCTTGCCCGGCGCCGGGGGTCTTGACCCCCGGCGCCGGGCTCAGCGTCTGCGATTTCCGCTCGGCCTCGCGTGCGGGTCACTCCACGGAGCCGGGCTCGGTAGGCGACTGCTCGCCACCTCGGTGTTTACCCGAGGTGTGAGCGGTCAGGCCTGCTGCTGCTCGGTCTCGCCCTCGGCGGCGGCCGGAGCGGCCTCAGCCTCAGCCGTGACCTCGGCCGGAGCCTCGACCTCAGCCTCAGGGGCAGCGGCCTCGGCCTCGGCCTCGGGAGCGGCCTCGGGGGCGGCGGCCTCGGCGGCCGGCTCAGGGGCGGCCTGCTCGGCGGCGCCCTGCTCGATGAGCTCGCGCTCCCACTCGGCCAGCGGCTCGGCGGCAGCGGGCTTCTCGTCACCGCGAGCGGCGCCCGAGCGAGCCATCAGGCCGGCGGCGACACCGTCGGCGACGACCCTGGTCAGCAGACCGACGGCGCGGATGGCGTCGTCGTTGCCGGGGATCGGGTAGTCGACCTCGTCGGGGTCGCAGTTGGTGTCGAGGATCGCGACGACAGGGATGCCAAGCTTCTTGGCCTCGCTGATCGCGATGTGCTCCTTCTTGGTGTCGACGATCCACACCGCGCTGGGCACGCGGCCCATGTCACGGATGCCGCCGAGCGTGCGCTCGAGCTTGTCCTTCTCACGCCGGCGCATGAGGAGCTCCTTCTTGGTGAGCCCCGAGGCGGCGACGTTGTCGAAGTCGAGCTCCTCGAGCTCCTTCAGACGCTGAAGCCTCTTGTGCACGGTGGAGAAGTTGGTGAGCATGCCACCCAGCCAGCGCTGGTTGACGTACGGCATGCCGACGCGAGCCGCCTGCTCGGAGATGGCCTCCTGCGCCTGCTTCTTGGTGCCGATGAACAGGATCGTGCCGCCGTGGGCGACCGTCTCCTTGACGAAGTCGTAGGCACGGTCGATGAACGACAGCGACTTCTGCAGGTCGATGATGTAGATGCCGTTGCGCTCGGTGAAGATGAAGCGCTTCATCTTCGGGTTCCAGCGGCGGGTCTGGTGCCCGAAGTGAACGCCGCTCTCGAGCAGCTGTCGCATGGTGACGACGGGGGCCATGTGATGGTCCTCCAGGTCTGGGCGCCCGTGCGGGCGGGCGCGGTTCTCGGTTGTGCCGCGGCAGCCCAGTGGCTGTCGCCCTGATGCCCCGAACCCGCTCCAGCCGAGCCGTGGCTCGGACCGATGGCGCGGTCCGCGATGGGGCATGCGAAGTCGGCCTGTGATACACAGGCCACCCAAAAGTCTACCTCCCACGCCGCCCCGGCCTGACCGTCTCGGGTCAGCCCGCGTCGTGGTCCTCCGTGGGCAGCCCCGGCGCCGCCCTCCGCACATGCGGGAAGAGATTGACCTGGGCCTCGGCGATCCTGGCGCCGGGAGGCGCCGCCCGTTCATCGCGATGGCGCGCCAGGTACGGCTCGAACAGCTTCTCGACCTCGACATTGAGCCGCGCCATCTCCTCGGCGTCGAGCCGCAGCATCAGTCGGCTGAAGCGGGCCGCCTCGCGCCACTCCTCGGGCTCCTGGTCGATGTTCTCCAGCGCCCGCCGGGCCTCCTCGTCCGCTTCCTTGCGAAACGCCTGGATCAGCAGGTGCTTGGCCTCACGCACCTCCGGCTGATCACCGGGCTGCACGCCGACCGACAGGGGCGTACTCGTCGGCTTCCAGACCCGCTCCCGCCCGTCGCCCCGCGGCGGCGCGTCCTCCACGAACCCGTACTTGGCCAGCATGCGCAGGTGGTAACTGGCGGCGCTCGGAGTGATGCCGGCGACCTCGGCGACCTCGGTGGCGGTGGCGCTGCCGTCGACACCCAGCCGGTTCAGGATCGCCAGCCGGGCCGGGTGCGCCAGGGCCCGCATCGCCTTGGGGTCACTGAGGCTCTCCCGCGTCATGGCACCAAGGTACCCGGAAGTGATGTGAAGTATTGCCTTCATAACTCTGAAGGGTTACTTTCATAGTTATGAAGCGTTCCCTTCACAAATCGGCGCCACCTCGCGACCCGATCGCACCCGATGGGGTGCTATCACCCACGGACGCAGCCTCGCCTGGGGACGCCCCACCGGCGCCAGACCTCATCCCGCTCCTCAAACAGCGCGACTATCGACTGCTCTGGACCGCTCGCACCATCTCCGTAACCGGCTCCGAGGTGTCCAAGCTGGCCGTGCCGCTGACCGCGGTCACCCTGCTCGCCGCCTCCCCCATGGAAATGGGCCTGCTCACCGGGGCGGCCTCACTACCCGCCCTGCTCCTCGGCCTCCAGTCGGGTGCGATCGCCGACCGCCTCTCGCGCCACCGCCCCCTCATGATCACCTGCGAACTCGTCTCCTGCGCCGCCGCGCTGACGGTCCCTGTGGCCTGGCTCCTGGGCGTACTCAACGCCTTCTGGCTCATCGCCGTCGCCCTGGTCATCGGCTCAGCAGGCGTGCTCTTCAGGGCCGCGAACTTTCCGCACGTAGCCGCGATCGTCTCCCCTGAACAGCGAACGGAGGCCATGGCCGGCTTCCACGCCTCCTACTCAGTGGCTTCCGTGGGCGGCCCCGGCCTGGCCGGGCTCCTCGTACAGCTGCTGACGGCCCCGCTGGCGGTGCTCACGGAGGCGCTGTCGTTCCTGGCCTCGGCGCTGCTGCTGCGCTCGATCCGTACCCCGGAGAAGAACGAGCCGGCCCCCTCCCGAGGCATGTGGCGAGACGTGACCGAAGGGCTTCGCGTCAGCGCCACCCATCCCGTACTCCGTGCCCTCCTCGGCGCGGGCGTCACCATCAACTTCTTCGCCCTGGCCTACACGGCCGTCTACATGCTGTACATGGTGAACACCCTCGGCATCCCCAGGGGCCTCATCGGCGCCCTCATCGCCCTCGGCGGCGTCGGCGGGCTCATCGGCGCCTGGATCACCACCCGCGCCGCCAAACGCTACGGCGAGAACCGCGTGCTCCTCGTCTCCGTACTCTTCTTCCCGATCGAAATCCTGGCAGTGGGCCTGCTCAGCGGCCCCCTCTGGTGGAAGCTGGCTCTGCTCACGCTCACCGGCGTCGTCACGGGTGGCGTCGTAGTCGCGTTCGCGACCTGCATGGGCGCGATCGTCCTGCGCGAAACCGCCCCCGAACTCCGGGGCCGCGTCAATGCCACCATGACGTTCGCCGTACAGGGTGTCATGGCTCTGGGCGGCCTCGCGGGTGGCGCGCTGGCCGAGTTCGTGGGCCTGCGTCCCGTCATTCTCGTCTCAGCGGTCGGCATCGCACTCAGTACGGTCTGGATCTGGGCCTCTCCCCTGCGCCCTGGCCGCCGCCATCGCTTCGCGGACCCCACTGACCCGGCACCGACCCAGCCCTCGCCGGAGCCCTCGAAGTCCTGACCTTCCAGACGAGAACACCTCGTCCAGTGCCATCCCCTGATGTTCCCCCTCGAACTGACGCACCACGGCGACCGACCTTCACCGCCCACCCAACGCACCACGGCGACCGACCTTCACCGCCCACCCGACGCACCACGGCGACCGAGCATCAACCTGACGGCCCAGCTCTGCGAACACCGCAGCATGGAGCATCCAGCGACGCCATCCGTGACATACGGCTCAGGCAGCTAGACCCCAGCCTCAGCCACCAACCCTTCGAGCGCGGCCCTTCAGCCACCGACGTCCGCGGTCAGTACAGCTAGATCAGCTCGTCCGCCAGTAGGTCCATAAGCAACCCGTCGTGAAACTCTCCAGTCACCGGATCCCGCTCATAGGCCCGCATAATCCCCACCCGCTTGAACCCCACCCGCTCGTAGGCATTGATGGCCACCGAGTTGTGCGCCGCAGGATCGATGGTCAGCCGGTGATGCCCCCGCTCCTCGATCAACCATCGCGCCAACGTACGAACGGCTTCCTGCCCGAACCCGCGTCCGTGCCACCGCGGCCCGAGGAAGATGTCGATCCCTGAGCTGCGATACATCGGATCCTCGACTTCCTCGTACTGGATCGCCCCGATCACCTCGCCGCCGACCGTGATGGCAAGCATGTCATCGAACTCATCGACCGGCCCCCACCACTTGGCCACCTCCGGCGTCCCCGCGATCTCCCGCAGCCGCGCCTCGTCATCCCGTACAACTTCCCTCAGGATCACCCGGGACCCACGCAGCTCAACCATGCCGCCTCCTTAACCCCGCCCGCGCCACGATGCCAGCGGTTATCCACAGGCTTACTGACCCGCGCCCCCTTTTCCACAGAATTACGTTCGCCCCTCCGACCGCCCCCACCTCTCCCGCAAACTCACCGCATGCCCATCCACGCCACCCCCCACGGTTCGTCACCACTTACCCACTCCAACCCCACCCATCCAGCACCGTTTCACTCCCACCCCACTGCTCCCAGAAGCCACTCCAGCCCCAATTCCCCGCGCCCCCTCAACCCCAATTCCCCGCATCCCATCGGCCATCAAAACCCCAAAACCCACCCTCACCCCTTCAGCCCCCAAAACCCCCCAACTCACTGTCACCCCTTCAACCACCAAAACCCCACAAGCCACCGGCACCCCTGCGACGGCAGCAGGTCAACGCATCCCCCACCAACAAAGCTCCTCCGGAGAGGCGCGTCTTCAGGCCCGATGACGCTTCTGGCTTCAGGCCCGATGACGCTTCTGGCCGCCCTCCTCGCCCTCGCCATTCCCTTGATCCCCTTGGCACTCGCAAGCCCCGCCGCCGCCGACCGCCCCACCTGGCGATGGCCACTGGACGGACACCCCAGGGTCCTCCGCCAGTTCGCACGCCCACCCGAGCCATGGCTGTCGGGCCACCGGGGCATCGACCTCGGCGCCCCACCCAGCACCCCTGTCGTAGCCGCAGGCCCAGGCATCGTCCGCTTCGCCGGCCCCCTCGCAGGCCGGGGTGTGGTCACCATCGAGCACACGGATGGCCTACGCACGACGTATCTGCCTGTCAACGCATCAGTACGCCGGCACCAGCGCGTAATGCCCGGCACCCGCCTCGGAGTCATCGAACGTCCAACTGGCCACTGCCGAGAATCCTGTCTTCACTGGGGCCTCCTGCGCGGCTCCCACTACCTCGACCCCTTGCTCCTCCTCGGCCGAGCCCACATCCGCCTCCTCCCCTACTGGAACCTGGACGCCCTGGACACCGCCGCCCTCTGGACACAGCCACCACCCTCAAGCACCAAACGCCTCCACCCGGCACCCACCGACATGGCTCCCTCTACGGCAACCACCCGACCGCTGACATCGCCACCTCAGTCAGGTCGCACCCCTGCGCCCGGCCCCACCGTTTCGAGCGAACCCACCTCGCCCCAAGCCGCCAGCCCCGCCTTCCGCTTCGCGGCACGTTCCGCCTCGACACCCGCCATCTCAGTCATCAGCGTGGGCACACTGTTCAGCGCATTACTGCTGTTGACCCTGATCCGCCGCCATCGAAGTACACGCACGCAGCACCCGCGCGCCACACGAGGTCAGCACCGCAAACAGCAGCGCAATCGACCCCCACGAAAGCGCCGACGCAGAGCCAGGCCCACCAAGCGATAACCCAGGGCGACCGCCTGCCTGGGGCTGTGGGCAGCGTCCCGCTGAGTGGTGGAACCACGATCTCGCTGTAGGGCTTCTACCGGGGACTCACAGGGCCGAGGAGCCAAGGAGCAGAGTGACCGAGGAGCCGAGTGACCGAGAAGCGGCACCGCTCCGCAGGACGTCATCCAGGCCTTGCCACACGGGGCCCAGCTGACACGGCCGTGAGGGCCAGTCGGCCCGACCAACTCGCCAAATCTCACCGAGCGAAGTCGGTCATACGCCATCGCGCACTAGGTCCACCCCGCTGAACCCCACAACCTCGACAACCTCGTCCCCCGGCCGGACCCCAGCCCCAGCAACATCCCCGTTAGACCCGGAACCCGGTCCCCGTTGGACCCGCACCCAATCCCCCGCTGGGCCCCGAACCGATGTCCGGTCACGCCCTGGGGTGTGCCTGGCGGTATGCCGTGCGGAGGCGCTCGATCGAGACGTGCGTGTAGATCTGGGTGGTGTGCAGCGATGCGTGTCCGAGAAGCTCCTGGACGCTGCGCAGGTCGGCGCCGCCTTCGAGCAGGTGCGTCGCCGCGGTGTGTCGCAGCCCGTGCGGGCCCATATCCGGTGCTCCCTCGACCTCACGCAAGCGAGCGTGCACCACCCGGCGCACTGTACCCGCGTCGATACGCCCGCCTCGTACCCCAAGAAACACCGCCGCCCCCGAGCCAGCGCGGATCCACCGGGGGCGTCCGTGGACGCACCATCTGTCCAGAGCACGGAGCGCGGGCAACCCGAACGGCACTGACCGTTCCTTACGGCCCTTGCCCAGCACCCTGATGACGTGCCGATCCCGATCGACATCGTCGACGTCCAGCGCGCACAGCTCACTCACCCGCACCCCCGTGGCGTAAAGCAGCTCCAGGATGGCCTGATCCCGCAGTTCCTTGGGCTCTCCGTCCGACGGCACTTCAAGGGTGGCCTGAACCTGCTCCAGATCGAGTACGGCAGGCAACGGGCGGGGAGCCTTGGCACTGCCCAACAGCAGGCCGGGGTCGTCCGGCAACCAGCCTCTGCGATGGCAGTAGGCCGTGAAGGTACGTACGCAGGCGGTCCTGCGCGCCAGCGTCGCCCTCGCCTTACCGTCGGCATGCTGCTCGGCCAGCCATTCGCGCAACGTACCGATATCAAGACCGTGGAGCTGACCGTCCAGGTGCTCGAACAGGGCCGTGACGTCGGAGAGATAAGCACGCACGGTATGCGGCGACAGGTCTCTTTCAAACCGCAAGTACCTGCCGAATTCGGCTGTCACCTCATCCGCCCCCAGCCACCCGTCGGCCACAAGCGCCTCCCCTCTCACAGACGCCGACCGCTGCCGGAGCCACGCGACCAGGCGATCGACAGTCCACGGCCGGGCTTGTACCCGTATATGGGCCTACCGTCGCCTCACTTCTTTCACCTTTACACATTGGTCCACGACCAGCAGCCGACCGATGGGGCGGTGTCTCGTTGGTCGCGGATCGATGATGATCCGCGGAGTGGCGCGGTTCTCGGCCACTCGGACCCGATCCTCCCTGGTAGCAACCAAGCCATGCGGCGAGCTCGTGGATCCACCACTCAATGGGACGCCACCGGCGGATCAGCGGTCTAGCCAAGCTGAAAGCCGAGATCGCCCGCTCGCACCAGCGCACCAGAAGCGTCCAAGTCACCGACCGGTTCCACCTCCGGCAGGACCTGTCCACCGCGGTCGAGCCAAAGATGACGTCCCGCAGAGCGGTGTAGTTTCTGCGCGCTCGTCCTGTTCGCCCACCTAGGAAACACACAACGAGATCACTGATCCACCACTGGGTGGGACACCACCCGCTGCCCTGGCCGGAAGCGGCCCAGATCGCGATCACGCGCCCACGCCCGCTGGGCCCGCCCCGATGATCCCTTGCTCGCGGCAGCGCCTCGCCCGTAGAGGGATGGGCAAAGCAACCCCATGCTCCGCCAGCGGCTGTCAGTGCCATCTGCGCCGGCCGCCCGGCCACCCCAGCCAGAGACCTTGCATGCGTTGGAGTTCGCCGTACTTGGGGAGGGCCGTTGGGTACCACCCCTTGCAGAGGACCGTTGAGTACCACCCCTTGCAGAGGACCGTTGAGTGCCACCCCTTGGAGAGGACCGTTGAGTGCCACCCCTTGCAGAGGACCGTTGAGTGCCACCCCTTGGAGAGGACCGTTGAGTGCCACCCCTTGGAGAGGGAAGGCGAGCGCCCGCCCCGCGGTGCTCGGTCGTGGATCGCGGGGCGGGTGCTCGTTCAGGGGCCGCGGGCGGGAGCGGGTCCGCCCGCGACGGTGGGAGGGTCAGGAGCTCGCGACGGTCGCAAGGCCGGCAGCCTCTGACGGTGGGAAGAGTCGGGAGCCCGCGACGATGGGGCGAAGCGGGGGCCCGTGACGGTCGGAATGAGCGCGAGTTCAGGACGGTGGGAAAGGTCAGGAGCAGGTTGCGTTGGCGGGAAGGGTCAGGAGCAGGTTGCGTTGCTGGGCTGGGCGGCCGGGCCGTTGGCGGTGAAGCCGACGGCGACCGACGCGCCGGGGGCGAGGTTCTTGGCGTAGTCGGGGCCCTTGGCGGTCCACGTGGTGCCCGACTGGGTGACGACCGCGTTCCAGCCGTTGACCAGCGTCACCCCCGACGGGAACGTCCAGGTGGCGGTCCAGTCGCTGATCGTGCCGGTGCCGGTGTTCTTCACCGTCAGCTCACCCTGGAAGCCGCCCTGCCAGGAGTTCGTCTGCTTGTACGTCACCGTGCACTGCCCGGGAGGGTTGGGCGTGGGCGTATCGGAGGGCTGCCCGGTGCCGCCGGTCGGCGGGATCAGGTACGGCTGGAGGATGGCCTGCTTGGCCTGGTTGACGGTGGTCCAGTCGTCGTTGAGGATGCCCCCTGTGTCACCGGAGTTCGGGTTCCACGACCAGTAGGTGAACGACATCCCGTTCACCCCGGTACCCGTGTACTTCAGGAGCTCCTGCAGCCAGATCTTGTCCACGTTCGCGGCCAGGGTGGTGCCGAACTCGCCGATCATGATCGGCGCGATGTTCTGCTTGTACAGGTAACCCCAGTACTTGTCCCAGATGGCCGGCAGGTTGGCGGGGTAGTCGGGGGCGTCGAACCAGGTCTGGTGGTAGACCGAGGTCGCATAGTCGTGGGGTGAGTAGACCAGGCGGTTGGCCACGTTGAGCCGTACCGGATACTGGCCCGCCTTCGACAGGTTCCCGCCCCACCAGCCGCAGTCCTCGTCGTTGCTGGGATCGCCGTCCCACACGTTGGACAGACCGCCGCTCGGGCAGCTCACGCCCTCCACGAAGATCAGCCAGTTGGGGTTGACCGACAGGACCGCGTTGCCGGCCCGCTCGGCGGCCAGCCGCCAGTCGCGGGCCTGGTCGCCACAGCCCCAGCAGGAGCCGGTCGCGTTGGGGTTGGTGCCCTCGGCGTGCGGCTCGTTGTGCAGGTCGGCGCCGATGACGGTGGGGTTGTTCGCGTAGTGCTGGGCCAGCGCCTTCCAGTCGTTGATCCAGGTGCTCTCCGGCGTGGCGGAGACGTACCAGAGCGCGGACTGGCCCGCGGCGGTCGGGCGGTGGCGGTCGAGGATGATCCGCATGCCCTTGCCGCCCGCGTACGCGATGATCTTGTCCAGGATCTGCAGCGGCGACAGGCCGATCAGGTCGGGGTTGACGTAGTCGTTGATGCCGGTGGCCGTGGCGCCGGACTTGAGCGCGTCGTTGGAGTACGGCACCCGGATCGTGTTGTAGCCCAGCGAGGCCATCTTGTCGAGGTGGCCCTTCCAGGGAGTGCTCGACCACAGGCCGTGGAAGGTCCGATTGTCGGTCTCCATGCCGAACCAGTTGAGGCCGGTCAGGCGCACGGTCGCGCCCGTGCTGTCAACGATCTTGTTGCCGCTGGTGTGCAGGTAGCCGGTGCCCGTACCGGCGGCCGCGCCTGCCGGGGCGACCGTGGTCACCGCGACAGCGACTGCCGCTCCGGCCACCAGCGTGGCCAGGGCGGCCGTCAGCGCCTTGGACAAGTGCATGGGGATGCCTTTCGGAGAGGGAGAACGCGGCGTCATGCTCGGCTGCCGTCTTCACGCTCGTCAACGCACCGTGGGTCCTATGGCTGTGACCAGGCAAAATGCTTGAAAGTTTCACAGGGCAAACTAGCGCTCGGGAGCGGAGAACAACCGGTGGATGCCCGCGGCCACCCTCCGGCCGATCAGGTCGCCAGGAGCTTGACGATCGCGACGACGCCGATGCAGACGATCACGCCGCGCAGGATCGGCGCGGGCAGCCTGCGGCCCAGGCGCGCGCCGAAGAAGCCGCCGATCATCGAGCCCAGCGCCACCAGCAGCACCGCCTGCCAGTCGACCTCCGCGACCAGGATGTACAGGACAGCGGCGGTGAAGTTGACCAGCAGGGCGAGCACGTTCTTGGCCGCGTTGATGCGCTGCAGCTCCTCGTCCAGCATGATGCCCATCAGGCCGATGAGCAGGATGCCCTGGCCCGCGCCGAAATAGCCACCGTACGCGCCGGCGGCGAGCGTGCCCAGCCACAGCCACGGCCCGCCGTGCGCGCGCCCCGGCCGGGCGGACAGCAGGCGGCTCAGCCTGGGCTGAATGATGACCAGCGCGCAGGACAGCGCGATCAGCACGCTCACGATCACGTTGAAGCTGCCCTCGGGCAGGGTGAGCAGCAGCAGCCCGCCGGCCAGCGAGCCGATGACGGAGGCCGGGGCCAGCCTGAGCAGCCGCTCCCGCTGGCCCTTCAGCTCGGCCCGGTAGCCCATGACACCGGACAGGCCGCCGGGGACCAGGCCGATGTTGTTGGAGACGTTCGCCGTGATCGGCGGCAGGCCGACGGCCAGCAGTGTAGGGAACGTGATCAGTGACCCGGAACCGACGACGGTGTTGATCGCCCCGCCCGCGACTCCGGCCGCCAGCACCGCGACCACCTCAAGTGGTGTCATGCTCGGAACTCTAGAGCGCATCTCTCTTTCTAAGACAAATAGGTCCAATATATGAGAATATCCGAATGTGATCTCAGAGGGAGATCACGACCTTGCCAGATGCGTGGCCCAGGGCCGTACAGGCGGGCGGCAGCAACGCACTGAGCAGTTCGGGCATTTACAGTTCGGATCCGAACAGTTAGGGTCCTTATCATGGACGAGCCGAAGAGTACGCGCAGCCGCAGCTTCGAGCTGATGCGCTGGATCGTCTGGGCTCAGCGGAAGGCCGGCGAGGATTGGATCCGGGCCCGCGAGCTCAGCTTCGAGCAGGCCTTCGTACTCGGCTATCTGATCGAGAACCCTGGCGCGATCCAGCGCGACATCGCACAGATGACCCACACGACCGCGTCCAGCGTCTCGGGCCTGTTGCAGGGACTCGAACGCGGCGGCCTGGTCGAGCGCCGCACGGAGCGCGGCGACGAGCGCAGTAAACGCGTCTACGCGACGCCGGTCGGCATCGAGCTCATCGCCGGGCTCGACACCGCGATGGCCGCCGCCGACGAGACGATCCTCGCCCCGTTGGACCAGGACGAGCGGGACACCCTGCACGCCCTGCTCGCGAAGATCACCGCGAGACTGCGGCAACCGACCCGGTCGTAACCGCGGATGCGCGGCCAGGCCGCGCATCCGCAACACGCGCATCCGCAACCCGCTCTGGCGTCCGCCGGCGTGCGCTCCAACCTGCCCAGAAGCTCCAACCTGCCCGAGAGCTCGAACCTGCCTAGAAGCTCCAACCTGCCCGAGAGCTCGAACCTGCCCGAGAGCTCGAACCTGCCCGAAGGAGCAACCATGCACTCTCCCGTCACGATCATCGGCGCCGGTCTCGGCGGCCTCACTCTGGCCCGTGTCCTGCACGTCCACGGCATCCCGGCCACGGTCTACGAGGCGGAGGCCTCACCGACGGCGCGCGCTCAAGGCGGGATGCTCGATATCCACGACTACAACGGGCAACTCGCCCTTGAGGCGGCAGACCTCATGGACGAGTTCCGTGGCCTTGTCCTGGAGGGCCGCCAGGCGATGCGGGTCCTCGGCCGGGACGGGACCGTCCTGTTCGACAAAGCCGACAACGGCACGGGTGGACGCCCCGAGGTGCAGCGCGGCGACCTGCGGCAGACCCTGCTCGACTCGCTCCCCGCCGGTACCGTCCGGTGGGGCCACAAGGTCAGCGGTGCCCGTGCTCTCGGCGAGGGCCGCCACGAAGTGACCTTCGCCGACGGCACCACCATCGTCACGAGCCTGCTGGTCGGTGCGGATGGCGCGTGGTCCCGGGTCCGGCCGCTGCTCTCGACCGCCACGCCCGCGTACACCGGCATGTCGTTCGTCGAGACCTACCTGTTCGACGCCGACACCCGGCACCCCGCCGCCGCGAAAGCGGTCGGCGGCGGGTCGATGGGCGCACCCGCGCCGGGCAAGGCGATCCTGGCTCACCGCGAGAGCGGCGGCACCCTGCACGCCTACGTGGCGCTCACCGAACCGCAGGACTGGTTCGCCGCCATCGACTTCACCGATGCCGCCGCGTCCGGCGCGCGGATCGCGCAGGAGTTCCATGGCTGGGCGCCGGAGCTCACCGCGCTGATCACCGACAGCGACACCGCACCGGTCCTGCGCCCCTTCTACGCCCTGCCGATCGGGCACCAGTGGGATCGGCTGCCGGGAGTGACCCTGCTCGGCGACGCCGCGCACCTCTCGGCCCCGAACGGCGAAGGCGCCAACCTGGCCATGTACGACGGCGCCGAACTCGGCCAGGCCATCGCCGCGCACCCCGACGACATCGAGGCCGCCCTCACCGAGTACGAGCAGGCCATGTTCCTCCGCAGCACCGAAGTCGCCGCCGAGGGGGCCGAGATCTACGAGATGCTCGCCGGAGACAACCCAGCCCACAGGCTGATCAACGTACTCGTCGAAGACGCGCAGACCCCCATGAGTCGCTAGGTCATGCAGGCGATGCAGCCCTGTCAGCGGCACCCCTCGGCGGCCGGCGACCGCAACAGCTCCAGCCGGCGCGGCCAAACCAGCGCCCCGAACGCCGCCGGGCCACGGGGCAGCCGAGCGGCGGGGCGCGTCTGCTTCCGGTGAGCCACCGTGAACAACCGCCAGGCCGAGCAGCAACTCTCCCGGCAGCAAGACCCGATGACCCTCGCCCAACGCCGCGCCCTCTTCCGGTGAGCCACCATGCACGACCGCCAGGCCGAGCAGCAACTCTCCCGGCAGCAAGACCCGATGACCCTCGCCCAACGCCGCGCCCTCTTCCGGTGAGCCACCATGCACGACCGCCAGGCCGAGCAGCAACTCTCCCGATAGCAAGACCCGCTGACCCTCGCCCCCGACCCGATCCGCATCTGGGTCAGCAGACCAGCCCGCCGCGCCACGCCGCGCCTCGGGCTCACGGGCGAACCGCTTGGCCGATCAGACCTGGTCGTCCTCCCCGGTCACCAGCAGCACCGGCCCGTTGATCCGCTCCACCGGAATCGCCGCCGCCGCAACAGCATCGGATCGGAGGCTGCGTTCGTAGATCGGGCGAAGGGGTGCGAGCCGTCGTGAGTGGCGTGGTCATCCGGGACATAAGACAACGGGTGGCCGCCCAGGGGCCAGATCGGCAGCCCCTTCGCCCCTTCGCCCCTTCGCCCCTTCGCCCCTTCGCCCCTTCGCCCCTTCGCCCCTTCGCCCCTTCGCCCCTTCGCCCCTTCGCCCCTTCGCCGGGCAGTATCGCTTACGGTCATGGGCGGCTCGTTGGCACATGGGTGTGGACTGCCCGCGGGAAGTTCACGCATCGTCGGGTGAAGGTGGGAGATCGTCGTCATCGGTTAGGTCTGAGGCGTACTGCCTAGGAGGTGCTGTTTCGTCGGCTTTCACGTACGTCCTTGGTGGCGTTTTGCGGGTGCGCCAGCCCTTGGCTACTCGTTCTATGTAGCCTGCGGCGGCCAGGCCGCCCAGTGCGCTCAGAGCCGTGTCCAGAGAGACTCCGGCCGCTACGGCGATGGAGGCGGGGCCTGCGGCGCCGCGTGTGGGGATGGCGTCGAGGACCCGGCTGGTCGTCTCGCTCAGTGTGTCTCGTGGGACGACCGGGCCGCGAGTTTGGGGGGCTAGGTCATCGCCTATCGAACCGACCAGGTCGATCACTTCCTCGGGCGAGGTGACGCAGACGGCCTTGCGTTCGCGAAGTAGGCGGTGGCAGCCGGCCGACATGGTGGAGGTGATCGGGCCTGGCACGGCCGCCAGGTGGCGTTGCAGTGACAAAGCGTGACCGGCTGTGTTGAGTGCGCCGCTGCGGAGTGCCGCCTCCACTACGACGGTGCCTCGTGACAGGGCGGCGATCAGGCGGTTCCTGATGAGGAAGCGCGCACGGGTGGGGTGTACGCCGGGAGGGCACTCGCTGACTACAACGCCCTGGTCGCGGGCGGCTGCGAACAGTTCGTGATGTCCGGTCGGGTAGCTGACGTCGACGCCGCAGGCCAGGACGACGACCGTCGGGGAGTCGGCGGCCAGACTGCCGCGATGGGCCGCGCCGTCGATCCCGAACGCACCGCCCGAGACCACTGTCCAGCCGGAGTCACTGAATCCCACGGCGAACTGAGCCGCGACGTGCACACCATACGCCGTGGCAGCCCGTGCGCCGACTACGGCGATCGATCGCAGGCAGGAGAAGCGCAGGTCGGCCGAGCCGTGGAGCCACAGGCCGAGCGGGCGGCGCGGTCCGAGTTGATCCAGCTGAGTAGGCCATTCTGGGCTGCCGGGGATGATGAATCTGGCGCCGCTTCGTTCGCCGTTGGCGAGGTCGGCTGCGGGATCGGCGGATTCCAGACGGGCGCGCCAGGCGCGAAGTCGCTGGGTGAGCTCTGTTATGCGGCGCTCTGTGAGGGCTGTGCCGAGTTGCTGGGCGAGGCCTGTGACGTGTTGCTGAGTGGAGTCGGAGATCCGTTGCTGAGGGATGGTCGTTCCGCATTGCCCCCCGGAGTCTGTGGTCTGCCTCTGGGTGGGATTGTCTCTGAGTTGCCAGCTTGGGTCATTTGGCGGACGTTTAGTGAGGTCGGCTGCGATGTGCCGCCATGTTGGGTCCGCGATGTGTTGCTGAGTGGGGTCCGGAAGGTGTTGCCGGGTGGGGTCCGCCAGTTGGTGCTGGGTGGCGTCCGGGAGGTGCCGCCCGTTGGGGTTCGCCAGTTGGGGTTGGGTGGGGTCCGGGAGGTGCTGCCCGTTGAGGTCCGCCAGTCGATATTGGGTGGGGTCCGGGATGTAGTGGTCTTGGGTTTCCTGGGTGATGAAATCGGGCGGGAGGGTCTCCGTGCGTACAGCGTCGATTGCTGCCTCGGCGCCGCAGCAGGCGACGAGGCGACCCATCGTCGGGTCTCCAGCGTCGGCTACGCGCATGAGGGCGGCCCTCGCCTCCACTTCTGCTCTCGTCATCGACGCTCCTGAGGGGTGGGAATGTGGGCTTCGGGTGCGCCGAGCCTCGGTGGTGGCTGCGCGGCGGGTTGAGAGGTCACGTGTTCACCCCCAGCCACAAGGCGAGGGCTGTCGACGTTTCCGCGTCTTCGGGGCGGGGTTTGCCTGCCAAGTCCGTAAGGGTCCACGCGACTCGTAGGACGCGATCGAGGCCGCGCGCGCTGAGGGTGCCCGAGTCGAGGGCGGTCGTCATGCACTTCATGGCGGCATCTGAAGGGCGGTAGTCGGCGTGGAGGGCGGCGGACGGGATTTCGGCGTTCGTGCGCCAGGCTGTGCCGGCCAGGCGTTTGGCGGCTCGATGGCGGGCTGCCAGCACGCGCTCGGCCACGATCTTGCTCGGTTCGACGAACTGGCGGTCGGCCATGAGCTCGCGTCTGGACGTACGGGCGACTGTGACCTTCATGTCTACGCGGTCGAGAAGCGGGCCGGACAGTCTGGCCAGGTAGCGGCGTCTCATCGTGGGTGAGCACTGACAGCTTTCCCCCTGGTCCTGGGGCTGGGCGCAGGGGCAGGGGTTGGCCGCGAGGACGAGCATGAAGCGGGCCGGGAAGGTGACGGAGCCGGCTGATCTGCACACCGTCACGCGACCGGCCTCCAGGGGCTGGCGGAGGGAGTCGAGGATGTGGCGGGGGAATTCGGGGGCTTCGTCCATGAACAAGACTCCCCGGTGGGCGAGGGAGACCGCGCCGGGGCGTATGACGGTGCTGCCGCCGCCGATGATGGCCGCCGCCGTGGCGGTGTGGTGAGGGCTGACGAACGGTGGTCTGCTCAGCATGGGGCTGCTGGCCGGCAGTACGCCTGCCACCGAGTGGATGGCCGTCACCTCAAGAGCGTGGTCCAGCTCCAGGTCGGGGAGGAGTGTGGGCAGGCGTTCGGCGAGCAGAGTCTTGCCTGTGCCGGGCGGGCCGAGCATCCAGAGGTTGTGGCCTCCCGCCGCGCATATCTCGAGTGCTCGGCGGGCGACCGGCTGGCCGGCCACGTCGGACAGGTCGACAGCGGGCTGGATGGTCGGCTGAGGCGACTCTGGAACGTCTTGGATGTGCCACTCGGGCAGGTCGTCTCCCCGTCGTAGCCACTCCACCAGCTGGCGCAGGTCGGTGAACGGCGCCACCTTGACGTCGGGCACCAGCGCCGCTTCCGCCGAGTTCGCGGCCGGGACGACCACCGTGACGTCTCCGTGCTCGGCCGCGCCCAGCACCGACGGGAGAACGCCACGCACGGGTCTCAGGCGTCCGTCGAGGCCGAGTTCGCCGAGGAAGAACGGCTCCGCGACCCGGTCGGCGGGGACCACCCCGGCGGCACCCAGTATGGCCACGGCTATGGCGAGATCGAACTGACTGCCACGCTTGGGGAGGCTTGCGGGGAACAGGCTTACCGTGATGCGGGCGTCTGGCCACGGGAAATGGCTGTTGACCATCGCCGATCTGACCCGTTCTCTGGCCTCGCTGAGTGCCATGTCCGGCAGGCCGATTAGGTGGATTCCCGCCAAGCCGTTGCCCACGTCGGCTTCCACTTCCACGCTGCGGCCTTTGACGCCGACCAGGGCCACGCTGCGGGTCCTCGCCACTGCCATCTCAGATCGCCCCCCGTACGTGCTGGAGGGAGTAGTCGCCGGCGAAACGTTCCAGGGCGATCACGTCGATCCTGACCGTGTCGAAGGCGCGGGGCTGGGTCATGAGCCATTTGGCGGCGAGCATGCGGAGCTTGGCCAGTTTGGCCGGTCGTACCGACTCCAAGGCTGTGCCGTGTGATCGGCTGGATCTGGTCTTGACCTCTACCACGACCAGGTTGGGGCCGTCCTCGGCGATGACGTCGATCTCGCCGTGGCGGCAACGCCAGTTGCGTTCGATGATGGTCATTCCCTCGGCTTCCAGGTAGTTGACGGCGAGTTGCTCGCCGTGTTTGCCGAGGTCGTTCCTCGCGGCCATGTGGCACCTCCGGGCCCTGACTTTCGCGGATCGGGGATGGGAGATTGGGGCCGAGCGAGGTTCTGTGGACAGAGGGGGCTGTGGGTCCGGGGGGTTGTGGATAAGTCGGGGACGGGGTTGGGCAGCTGGCACCGCGCCGGGTGAGGTGCGCTGCCGCCCCGCGTGGCCTCGCCGGATGGCCACTCCAGATGGCCTCGCCGGGTGATCCACCCGCTCTGAGTGAGCCGACCCAGGTGATCCATTCGCCCAGAGCGAATCGGCCCGAGCACCTCACCCGCCCCGAGTGACCTGCATGTGCAGGTGGCCAGTGGCAGTGCGGGGTGACCGGCCTGTCTCGGTGCGGGTGACCCATGGCGGCTACGAGTCGGCAGTGGCAAGTGACTGCGGGCAGTGCGGGCGGCCGGTGCAGGTGCGGGTGCGGGCGGCAGCGCGAGTGCGGGAAGCGCAGGTGGCTTGTGGCGGTGCGGGTGGCTTGTGGCGGTGCGGGTGGCCTGGGGCGGTGCGAGTGCGGGTGGCAGCGCGAGTGCGGGTGCCGGGTGATTGCGGGAAGTGCGGGTGGCTTGTGGCGATGCGGGTGACTGCGGGGGGTGCGGGTGGTCTTTGGCGGTGCGGGTGTTGTGGTGGGGGGCTGCGCTAGTTGGCGTGAGAGGCCGCCGAGATGCGCGACCAACCGTCCGGGTACGTGAATCGGGCGTACGAGTACGCTTGTCCGCCGTTCCGGTCCGGCATTACCGTGCCGCAGTGGATCTCTTCTCACGCTCTTGGACGGCGTTGCGTACGGCGGTCGCCGAAATCTCGGATGAGGACTTCGAGCGGCCGTCCGGTTGTGTCGGCTGGCTCGTTCGAGACTTGGTGTGTCACCTGGTCATCGACGCCCAGGACGTACTGATCACGCTGGTCACGCCCGCCGAAACCGAGCCGACCGTGGACGCGGTCACCTACTGGAACCTTGTCGAACCCCCAATCGGAGAAGATCCGCTCGATGCGCTGATCCCCCGGTTGGCCGCCGCGTATGGGGAGCCGCGGTTGCTCAAGTTCCATCTCGACGACGTCGGTTCCGCGGCTGGTCGTGCTGCCGAACTCGCCGATCCCGCCGTGCGCGTCAGTACCCGCGACGAGGTGCTGACCGTCGGCGACTATCTGTCCGCGTACGTGCTCGAATGGACCTTGCACCACCTCGACCTGATCGCGCATCTACCGTCGGCCGCCGAGCCGCCCACCGAGACCCTCGTGGCGGCGCGCGCGTCGCTGGAGAAGATCGGCGGGACCTCATTTCCCGCCTCGTTCTCCGACAAGGACGCGCTGCTGATCGGCACCGGACGTCGTATGCCGACCGACGCAGAGAAGGTCGCGCTGGGTGATTTCGCCGCTAAGCTCCCGCTTGTCCTCGGTTGAGCCGTTCACTGTGGGCAACGGCCCGTGGCAGGCTCACGGCCCGTGGCGAGCTTACGGACCGTGGCGAGCTTACGGACCATGGCGAGCTTACGGACCATGGCGAGCTTACGGACCATGGGGATCCACGGGCCACCGGGAGACGGGCCATGGAGAGGGCGACGGGTGGCCCGGTAGGCGGCTGTGCTTGGGTCCATGAAGGGCCGGCGGCCGTTGCCGGTGATCGTATGGGGATCCCGCGAGCGGCCATGGGGAAGGGACCCGGGCTGGTGGCCATGTCGTTGCGGTGCCCGGTGGCTGGCTGCGGGTAATCCCCGGCGCACGGCTGTGGATTGGCCCGGTGGATGGGCCGGGACGGCCGGGCAGTCGGTCACGGGCGGGCGAAGACCCGGGGTGTCGGCCCCCTGAGTGAATGAGTGGCCCAGGGGGCGGGGAGCCCAGCGGGTGACCCCGTGACCCCGTGGTCCGGCAACTGGCTACGGATAGGCCTCGGCCAGCGACTGTGGATTGGCCAGGGCGGCCAGGCGGCTGGTCACCCGTTGGCGGGCGGGAACCGGGGCGACTGACCCCGAGGGGGTGTGTGGCCCAGCGGGTGGGCGGCTGAGCAGCTGGGTGGCCATGCTGGCCCATGGGCAACCCTTAGGGCCGAGCCGGACGGTAACCCTTCGAGACGGGCCTGGACGGTGGTCCTTCAGGGCGGGCCTGGACGGGCCTCAGGGCTGCCAAGGGCCCCGGCCATGGGCGTTCCGGCCCCCACAGGCACTGTCCTCCCGTCAGGCAGCCCCCCGCTCCAGCAAGCCGAGCCACCCCGTACGAACATCCTCAAAAAGCGCCTACCCCGAGAACCCCTCCTTCGGCATCTCCAGGTCGGCCTTGGCCAGTTCTTCGACGTTGACGTCCTTGAACGTGACCACCCGCACATTCTTCACAAACCGCGCCGGCCGGTACATATCCCAAACCCAGGCATCCTGCATCTTCACATCGAAGAACACGTCCCCGTTCTCCGCGGTCCGGACGTCGAGGTCTACCGAGTTGGTCAGGTAGAAGCGCCGTTCCGTCTCCACGACATACGTAAACAGCCCGACGACATCGCGGTATTCGCGGTAAAGCTGCAGCTCCATCTCGGTTTCGTACTTTTCGAGATCCTCTGCGCTCATCGCGGTCCTCCTGTCGTACCGGTCTTCCGGTTCGCCTGGTCAGGCAACCCCGGCCCCCATTTCATTTTCCCCCATCTCCCTGGCCACCGTGACGAAGGAGTAACGGTGGTGGGAGCATGGCCCGTTCGTCTCCAGCGCCAGCCGATGTCCTGGGGTGACGTACCCCTTGTGCTCGGCGAAGCCGTAACCCGGGAACTCGGCGTCCAGTTCGATCATCATGCGGTCCCTGGTGACCTTGGCCACGATCGAGGCCGCCGCCACGCAGGCGGCCACCTGGTCCCCCTTCCACACCGCCAGCGAAGGCGCCGGCAGGCCCGGGACGGGGAAGCCGTCCGTGAGGATGTACCCCGGGTCACAGGTCAACCGCGCGACGGCCCGGCGCATTCCGGCCACGTTGCTCTTGTGCAGCCCCCGCGCGTCGATCTCCGCCGGGGGAATGACGACGATCCCGACGTGCGCCGAGTCCATGATCAGCTCATAGAGCCGTTCTCGTACGGCCGGCACCAGCAGTTTCGAGTCGTTGAGACCCTCGATCGGCCTGCGCAGGATGGTCGCGGCGACCACCAGCGGGCCGGCGCAGGCCCCCCGGCCTGCTTCGTCGACACCGGCGATCGGGGTCAGGCCACGGCGGGCCAATGCCCGCTCATAGGCATAGAGTCCGGAATCACGCCGGACAACGCTGGGCCGAGGGCGGAACGCAACTGTCATGACAAGAGGCAGCGTACGCCCCAATCGCCGCAAACCGCGACCGGGAGCCGCCGCTATTTGACCTTGGCGAAGGTGTCAGGGTGCATGAAGATGCTGCCTCGCGACAGCGGCCAGTAGCGCATGATGGCCTTGCCGACCACCGCGTCCTCCGAGATGAACCCGCCCCCGGGCTCCTCGACGTGGCTGCGCGAGTCGGCGGAGGCGCTGCGGTGGTCGCCCATCAGCCACAACTTGCCCGGCGGCACGGTGTACTTGAACGTGTCGCCCGACGGGAAGTCGCCCGGATAGAGGTAGGACTCCTCGTCCAGCGCCGTGCCGTTGACCGTCACCCGCTTCTTGGCGTCGCAGCAGGCCACCTTGTCACCGCCGATGCCGATGACCCGCTTGATGGTGTCCTCGCCGTTCCAGCCCTTGAACACGATGATGTCGCCGCGTTCGGGCTTGCCCGAGAGCTTGTTGACGAACACCCGGTCGTTGATCAGCAGGGTGTTCTCCATCGACTCCGACGGGATGTAGAACGATCCGATGACGTACGCCTGCAACAGCAGCGCGATGCCGACGCCGAGGACCAGCAGCAGGATCGTCTCGCGGAAGCCGCCCTTTTTCTTCTTGTTGTCCCCCGCCGCCGCCTTCTTGGTGAAGGACATCAGGGCCTCCTGCTTCGCCTGCGCCGACGGATCAGCACCAAGGGTAGTGCTCCCGCGAACCCGGCGACCAGCGGCACGGAGCCGCCCATCGCCTGCAATGCCGGCTGCGCGAACGTGTCGGGGATGGGCAGCGTGGTCGCCCTGTTGAACGGCCATACGATGACGAACGCCCGCCCGACCACCTGGCCCACGGGAATCGAGCCGCCGCCCGGGTCACCCTGGTGCGAGCGCGAGTCGAGCGACACCGAGCGGTGATCGCCCATCACCCACAGCCGCCCCTCAGGCACCTTGATGTCGAAGAACTTGTCGGAGGGCACATTGCCCGGATAGAGATAGCTACCCTCGTCGATCGCCACGCCGTTGACCGTGATGCGCCCCTTGGGATCGCAGCACTTGACGTGGTCGCCGCCGACGCCGATGACCCGCTTGATGTAGTCCTTCTCACCGGGCACCACGCCGAACGCGGTGCCGACCCAGCGGAAGAACGCCGCGACCGGGTTGGACGGCTCCTCCATCTCGAACTCGCCGTCCCAGGAGTCGACGCCCGAGAACACCACCACGTCGCCGCGCTCGATGTCACGCGTGTGGTAGACCATCTTGTTCACCAGGACCCGGTCGTTCTTCAGGAGAGTGTTCTCCATCGACTCCGACGGGATGTAGAAGGCCTGGATCACGAACGTCTTGATGATCAGGGCCAACACCAGCGCCACGACGACCAGGACGGGAAGTTCTTTCCAGAACGATCCCTTTTTGTCCTTCTTGCCGCCCTTTGCTGGCTTCTCTGTTTCTTCGGCGACCACGTCCACCTCGTCCTTGACAGGGCGGCGCGACGCGCCGTGCTCCTGGCTCTCGCTAGTCATCGCTGACGAGCCTAGATGATGCGTCGGCTCGACAAGTCTCGACCGACGTTACACCCGCGCCCGAGTCGCTCCACATAAAGGAAATGCCCCTGCAAAGCCGAATGGCCCGCGCAAGACGCGGGCCATTCGGAAAGGTCTGTGTCACTTGGCGGGCACGGCCTCGCGCTTCTCGCGGATCCGGGCGGCCTTGCCGCGCAGATCACGCATGTAGTAAAGCTTGGCGCGACGCACGTCACCACGGGTCACGAGCACGATCTTCTCGATGATCGGGCTGTGCACGGGGAAGGTCCGCTCGACGCCGACGCTGTAGCTGACCTTGCGGACCGTGAAGGTCTCGCGGGCGCCGCTGCCCTGCCTGCGCAGCACGAAGCCCTTGAAGACCTGGACGCGGGAGCGGTTTCCTTCGACGACGCGGACGTGAACCTCGAGCGTGTCACCGGGGCGGAAATCCGGCACGTCGCCGCGCAGGGTCGCCTTCTCGAGCTCCTGGATCTTCGTGTGCATGAGAGCTGTCCTCAAGTCCTCGCGAGCACGCGGAGGTCCACCCGGCCTGAGCTCGCGGCGGACGCGCCTGCTGATTCGATGAACCCGGGACTGTCCCCCGGGCATGGCAGACCAACCACATGATGGTCGGTAGCGCTTCAGTTTGCCATATCTTCCGGCTGGAAGCGAAACGAGAGCTCCTCCAGCAGCCGCCGGTCGTGCTTGTCGAGCGCCTCGGGGTCGAGCGCCGCCGCCAGCTCGGGCCGGTTGGCTACAGTACGGCGCAGCGCCTCGTCACGCCGCCACCGCGCGACCTTGCCGTGATGCCCGGACAGGAGTACGGGCGGCACCTCGTGTCCCCGCCAGACCGGCGGCTTGGTGAAGACGGGGCCTTCGACGAGGTTGCGCATGGCCCCCGGCGCGAAGGAGTCGTCGACGGCCGAGTGGGCGTTGCCGAGCACGCCGGGCAGCAGCCTGCCGATGGCCTCCACCATCACCAGCGTCGCGACCTCGCCGCCGGCCAGCACGTAGTCGCCGATGCTGATCTCGTCGACGCGCAGGCGCGTGCCGTATTCGGCCATGACACGCGAGTCGATGCCCTCGTAGCGCCCGCACGCGAACAGCAGCCAGGGCTCGTCCGCGAGCTCCTGGGCTAGCTCCTGGGTGAACGGCCGCCCGCTCGGCGTGGGCACGATCAGACGCGGCAAGCCGCCCCCAGCGACCGCAGCCGGCGAGCCGCCGGCGATCACCGCGTCGATGGCCTCGCCCCACACCTCGGGCTTCATGACCATGCCGGGTCCGCCGCCGTAGGGCGTGTCGTCCACGGTCTTGTGCACGTCGTGCGCCCAGTCGCGGAGCTGGTGCACCCGGACGTCGAGGGTGCCGCGCTCGCGGGCCTTGCCGATGAGGGAGACGTCGAGCGGCGCGAAGTATTCGGGGAAGATCGAGACGACGTCGAGCCGCATCACAGCAGCCCTTCGGGCGGGTCGACGACGAGCCGGCCGCCGTCGAGATCGACCTCGGGCACCAGGGCCTTGACGAACGGGATGAGCGCGTCGTCCTGGCCGCTCCGCCGTACGACCAGGAGGTCCTGACCGTGATGGAGCACGTCGGTGACCTCGCCGACGGCCTCCCCGGAGACGGTCACGACCGCGAGCCCGATGAGCTGGTGATCGTGGAACTCGTCGGGGTCGTCGGAGGGCGTCACCTCGTCGGAGTCGATGACCAGCATCGTGCCGCGCAGTTCCTCGGCCGTGTCGCGTTGGGTCACCCCGGCGAAAGTGATCAGCAGCGCGCCCTTGTGCCAGCGGCGGCTCTCGATGACCAGCGGCCCCCTGTCGGCGGGATCGGTGGCGACGGCCGCGCCGACGGCGAAGCGAAGCTCGGGATCGTCGGTGCGCACCTCCACGGTCACGTCGCCGCGTACTCCGTGCGGGCGGCCTATCCGGCCGACGACCAACTGCACGTGAACTCCCACCTTTTCTAACGCAAGCGCCCCCATCGGCAAGAAACCGATGAGGGCGCAGGAACCTGACGCTAACGGACGGCTTCGTCCAGGTCGAGCAGATCGACCCGGACGTACTTCCCGTCGGCCAGGGCATTCACGACAGTGCGCAGCGCCTTGGCGGTGCGCCCACCGCGACCGATGACCTTACCCAGGTCCTCGGGGTGCACCCGGACCTCCAGGACGCGCCCGCTGCGAATGCGGCGTGCGCGGACCCGGACATCGTCTGGATGTTCGACGATGCCCTTAACGAGGTGCTCGAGAGCCTCCTCGAGCACTTCAGGCCTCGCCCTCGGTCTTGGTCTCGGCGGGAGCGGCGGGGGCGGCCTCGACGGGAGCGGCCTCGGCCGTCTCCTCCTTCTTGCGAGCCTTCTTCGGCGTGGTGGCGGCCGTGCCGGTGTCGCCACCGGACAGGGTCTCCTTGGCCGCGGCCTCGTAGAGGGCGTGACGGTCGGGCGCCGGCTCGGCGACCTTCATCGGCGCAGGGGCGGCCTCGCCCTTGAACTTCTGCCAGTCACCGGTCAGCTTGAGCAGCTTGAGCACCGGCTCGGTCGGCTGCGCGCCGACACCGAGCCAGTAGGCCGCGCGCTCGGCGTTGACCTCGATGCGCGAAGGGTCTTCCTTCGGGTGGTACAGACCGATCTCTTCGATCGCCCGGCCGTCACGCTTGGTGCGGCTGTCGGCGACGACGATGCGGTACTGAGGGCTACGGATCATGCCGAGCCGCTTGAGCTTGATCTTGACTGCCACTGGTGTGGTCTCTCCTGCATTCGAGCGTGGGTGAACGGCATCACATCGAGTGGGGCACGATGGGAGTCCGCTCCAGGGACAGGCATGACCGGCGGGAGATGAGAGGGCACCCACCTGGCCACGATGTTCCAACATGTCATTGTGCCAGACGCACAGGACTGCGCACGACCCGCAGGCGCGGGTCGCCGCACTCGTAAACCCGGAATATCCAGAAAAGTTGCTACTTCTGGCCCGGGAGATTGAACTTGCTGGGGTCGAAGCCCGGCGGCAGCTCCATGCCCGGAGGCAGCTTCCCGCCCAGGTTGCCCAGCAGACCACCCTTGGCCGGCTGCTGCGGCTCGGCCGGAGCCGAGTCGCCCTTGCCCAGAGCGGCCTTGCGCGGGTCGCCGCTCACGCGCCGCCCCTTCTTGGTCTTCTTCTGGGCCTTGGCCGCCTTGCCCCGGCCGCCCGGCATGCCGGGGATGCCCATGCCCCCCGCCATCTTCTTCATCATCTTCTGGGCGTCGAAGAACCGCGTCACCAGGTTGTTGACGGCGCTCACCGTCACACCGGAGCCGGCGGCGATGCGGGCCCGGCGGGAGCCGTTGATGATCTTCGGGTCCTGGCGCTCGCCCGGCGTCATCGAGCGGATGATGGCCGCGATGCGGTCGAGGTCGCGGTCGTCGATGGAGTTGAGCTGGTCGCGCATCTGCCCCATGCCGGGCATCATGCCGAGCAGGTTCTTGATCGGGCCCATCTTCTGGACCATCATCATCTGCTCGAGGAAGTCCTCGAGCGTGAAGTTCTCGCCCGAGGTGAGCTTGCCCGCCATCTTGGCGGCCTGCTCCTCGTCGAAGGTCTTCTGGGCCTGCTCGATCAGGGTGAGGATGTCACCCATGTCGAGGATGCGGGAGGCCATCCGGTCGGGGTGGAAGGCGTCGAAGTCCTCGAGCTTCTCACCGGTCGAGGCGAACATGATCGGCCGGCCGGTGATGTGCCTGACCGACAGCGCGGCACCGCCGCGGGCGTCGCCGTCGAGCTTGGTGAGCACCACCCCGTCGAAGCCGACGCCCTCCATGAACGCCTGGGCCGTGGTCACGGCGTCCTGGCCGATCATGGCGTCGACCACGAACAGGACCTCGTCGGGCGAGACCGCGTCGCGGATGTCGGCGGCCTGCCGCATCATCTCCTGGTCGATGCCCAGACGGCCGGCGGTGTCGATGATGACGACGTCGTGCTGCGCGCGCTTGGCCTCGTCGATCGACCGGCGGGCGACCCCGATCGGGTCGCCGACGCCGCTGCCGGGCTCGGGCGCGTAGACGGCCACCTGCGCGCGCTCGCCCACGACCTGGAGCTGCTGCACGGCGTTGGGGCGCTGGAGGTCCGCGGCGACGAGCATGGGCGCGTGGCCCTGCTCGCGCAGCCACTTGGCGAGCTTGCCCGCCAGGGTGGTCTTACCGGCGCCCTGCAGGCCCGCGAGCATGATGACGGTCGGCGGCGTCTTGGCGTAGCGGAGCCGGCGCGTCTCGCCGCCAAGGATCTCGATCAGCTCGTCGTTGACGATCTTGACGACCTGCTGCGCCGGGTTGAGCGCCTGGGAGACCTCGATGCCGCGGGCGCGCTCCTTGACCTGGGCGACGAACGCCTTGACCACCGGCAGCGCGACATCGGCCTCGAGCAGCGCGATGCGGATCTCGCGGGTGGTGGCGTCGATGTCGGCCTCAGACAGCCGACCCTTGGAGCGGAGGGAGGAGAAGACCGATGTCAGCCGGTCGGAAAGCGTCTCGAACACGTGGTAGGCCAGTCCTCGAAGCGAATGTTGGTCTAATGGTTCAGCCTATCCGCTCCGGCAGCCCTTCCAGCCTGGCTCGGCCATCCGGTCTGTCAGCATGCCCCAGACGGCGACATCCCGGACGGCGGCCTGCCAGGTAGCAGGCGAGGTCAGCTACCGCTCCAGCCCGGCACCGCCATCCGGACCGTCAGCGCGTGTTCGACCAGGTTGATGAGCGCGCTCTTGACCGAGTCCTTCGACCGGGCGTCCAGTCGCACCAGCGGGATGTGCGGCGCCAGTGTGAGAGCGTCGCGCACCTCCGCGTCGCTGTGCGGGTATGACCCATCCCACCCGTTCACGCCCACGACGAACGGCAGCTGCGCCTCTTCGAAGTAGTCGATCGCGGGGAAGCTGTCGGCCAGCCGCCGCGTGTCCACCAGCACCACCGCGCCGATCGCACCACGCACCAGGTCATCCCACATGAACCAGAACCGGTGCTGTCCGGGCGTGCCGAACAGGTAGAGGATCAGGTCACGGTCGAGCGAGACCCGGCCGAAGTCCATCGCCACGGTCGTGGTGGACTTCAGCGGCGTCATACCGAGGTCGTCGATGCCCGCCGAAGCGTCCGTCATGACGGCCTCGGTCGTCAGCGGCATGATCTCCGACACCGCGCCGACGAACGTCGTCTTGCCCACCCCGAACCCTCCGGCCACCACGATCTTCGTCGAGGTGAGGCCGGGGCTAGAGCCTGCGAAGTCCACTGAGCACCCTTTCGAGCAGGTTTACGTCTGGCCGTCCGGACTCCAGCGCTGGCTGGTGTACGCGTACCAGACCTTCGGCCGCCATGTCGGCGATCAGCACGCGCACCACGCCGAGCGGGATCCGCAACAGGGCCGACACCTCGGCCACCGACCGGACCTGCCGGCAGAGCTGGCTGATCGCCTGATACTCCGGCGTGATGTGGGAGAACTCCCGGTGCTCGGCCGTCGCGGACGAGACCAGGGCCTCCATCGCCAGCTTGACCCGGGGCGCGGTCCGTCCTCCCGTCACGGCGTAAGGACGGACCGGCGACGCGGGATCTGAGCTCAGCTGCGGCTGGGGTTGCGGATGGGGATCCCAGCCACCGCTGTTCCACCTTGGGTCCGTCACCTACATCACCTGGTCTGGCTGGCGCGCAGCTCGGCGCGCACCGCCGGAGTAAGTACCTGACCGGCACGATCGACCATAAGCGTCATTTGGTACGCGACAAGGCCCATGTCGCAGTCGGGCGCCGCCAGCACGGCCAGGCAGGAGCCGTCGCTGATCGACATGATCAGCATCAGCCCGCGTTGCATCTCGACGATGGTCTGGTTGACCGCGCCGCCCTCGAAGACCCTGGCCGCTCCCTGCGTCAGGCTCACCAGGCCGGACGCGATCGCGGCCAGTTGATCAGCCCGGTCCACGGGGAAGCCCGACGATGCCGCCAGCGGCAGACCGTCGGACGAGACAACGACCGCGTGGGCGACACCTGGAACGGTACTGACGAAGTCGGTTATCAACCAGTCGACTCCGCGTGCCGCGTGGCTCAGGTCGTTCATACGCCCTCCTCCCTGCTATCAACGGGCCTCGAGCCGGCGGGGTACGCCTTGCCCTCGCTGATGTCGTCACGTGCCGCGCGGAAGCCCTGCTGGAAGCTGGACAGGCGGCTGCGGACACGATCGGGCGAGACAGAGGGCATCGGGGCGACCCCCTTCGGCGCCGAGGCGGTGTCGGCGGAACCCGGCACGAGGTTGGCCTTGGGCACCCGCTTGGGCAGCCCGGCGGCCGTCGAGCCGTCACGTACCGGCTCGACCGCGGCCGCCGCGGCGTTCCAACCGGCATCCGCCTTGGAGGAACCCCAGTTCGCGCCGCTTTCACCACCGTGCTCGAACCAGGCCGACTCCACCGAAGCGAAGATCGGCAGGTACTCGTCACCCGACGAGGGCGGGTTGACCACCGGGATGGGGCCGGTCGCGGCCGACTCCGTCTCCGGGAAGTCGTACCTCGGCCTGGGCGGCAGGCTCTGCTCCACCGGCCGGTTGCCGAAGCTCCAGTCCTGTGGCGGCTGGAACGGCGGCTGGTCGCCGGTGGGCCGCTTGGGCAGGCCGTTGTCGCCGCCCCAGCCGCCACCGCCGCCACCACCCTGGCCTCGCGACGGCACCCAGACGTCGGCGGTGTCGTAACCGCCGCTGCTGGCGCGCGGGTCGGAGGGCCAGCCGTTGACGTCGGACGGCCACTGAGGCATGGACGGCCAGGCGCCCGCGCCCGCACCGGCGGGCTCCGGGTTGGACGGGTAGGACGGGTGTCCCGGGCCCATCTGATAGCCGCCGCCCTGCCACTGCGGAGGCGCGGGGGGCGCGGCCGTGGGAGCGGGAGCCGCGTAGGTCTCCTCGCGCACGGGCATGCCGCCCTGCGTCCCGGCGTAGGCCGGGGACTGGCTGCCGAGCAGGCTCTCGGGCACCAGCACCATGGCGGTCAGACCGCCGGAGCCGTGCGGGCGCAGCTGTACGCGGACGCCGTGGCGGTGCGCCAGTCGGGCGACCACGAACAGGCCCATGCGGCGCGACACCGAGACGTCCACGATGGGCGCGTCGGTGAGGCGGTCGTTGGCCGCGGCCAGTTCGTCCTGGGTCATGCCGATGCCGGAGTCGGT
>NZ_JBFANB010000036.1:0-118786 GCF_040659625.1 Nonomuraea sp. NPDC049750 | reverse complement strand
ATTCCGCCAGTCGTTCCTGTCGGCGTTCGCCTCCAGGATCGGGGAGCGGCTCGCCGAGGCCACGGCGGCCGCGGTCTCGCAGGAGAGCGCCAGCCTGTGCACCGACCTGGTGCCGGTGCTGGCGGCCCGCGAGCAAGAGGTGGAGCAGGCGGTCGAGCGCATGTTCCCGAACCTGATCTCGCACGCGATCCGCACGTCCTGGGACCGGGAGGGCTGGGCGGCCAGCCGTAGCGCCGCCGATCAGGCCAGCCTCGGGGCGCGAGACCGATAGCGCCTGTATTGCGCCTGCCGAGAATCACATCCACCCAGGTCATGGCCATGTGAGGGCTTAGCATGGTGGCGCGAGGAACGCCAACTCGGCACCGACACCAGAGTCAGATTCGCTCCCAAAGACCGGCCCGCCCACCCTCCAGTCCATCCGCGCTCTCATCCTGCGCATGGTTCGGGAGAACCCCGGCTGGGGCTAGCGACGGGTGCACGGCGAGCCCACCACCCTCGGCATCAAGGTCGCGCCGTCCACGGTGTGGGAAGTACATCCCTGCTCTTCCCGCAGCAACCGGAGATGGCGGATGGATCATGGTGTGTGCAGGGTTGGTGCAACCGAGCGCGCATGGAGCGAGCATCCCGCATCGCCACAGGTCAGAGCATGATCAAAGCGCGCCCTGCAGGATTCGAACCCGCGACCGTCGGATGAGAAGCAAGATCTTTTAGTGCCGCGCGATACCGTTTGATGATAGTTCATGCCGCCTCCGCGTACATCGCGTGTCAGGCAGTGCTGGGCCCTAACGACACGTGACGGGGCGTACGAGCACGCACCGAGCACGGCTGACACTCTAATTCGATCATCACAGGTGGCGCCACGCTGAAGACCGCCCCCCAGCGCAGGCCGGCTCTACGTACAGATGACGGTCAGCGCGCTCGGCGCGTGCTCCAACACCTGGACGCTCCATCGCATGCCCCCAAGCAGGTCGTTGGCAGCGCCTTTCTGATTGATCATCAAGTTGTCACCGATGTCGATGAACACGGTCGCCGCGTCGACGTTCCACGTCGAGGGAGCGCCGCTCAAGGCCTCTGGCGAGCGCGCAGCCGACCCGCACTTGACCGTAGGCGGTCAACGCGGTACGTACACAGCACGACCGCCCGCGCGACACCGAGGCCAGGCGCCGTGACGAACGCCTCGCGCAGCGTGACCGGCAGGCCAGCGCCGCTGACACGCCGAGGGATGATTTGCGCTGAACAGCTATCGGACGCGAATCACCGACCTGAACATACGCCGAAGAGACCGGCTCGGCGGAGTTATCCACGAGTACTCACATGCAGCTTGAACTGCATGGATGTAGTTTTCGGCAGGCGCGCCCGTCATCTGGGCGAACACAATTATCGGCAGGCCTACTGTTAAACGCCGCCACCGGCCATGCACCGCCCCTGGAACACGCCGCCCACTGGTCACCCTGGCGACGCCGCCACCAAGCACGCACCCGCCGGTTCCATCACCGAGCCCGCCTGACCACCGCATACATCCAGCTCAACCAACTAAAAATGGCTGCCGCACCGCCGCCGGTGCGCGGAGTTGCTCCCGGTCACCCCGGCGACGATCCTGCGCTGGCACCGCACCCCCGTGAGGCGTAAGTGGACCTTCACCGACAAGCGGCGTCCAGGACGGCCCTCCACCCGCCAGCCGTTCAAGGCACTGGTTGTGCGGATGGCGCGGGAGAACCCCGCCTGGGGGCACCGGAGAATCCCAGGTGAGTTGGCTCGCCCGGGCTACCCGATCACGCCTCTACGGTGTGGGAGATCCTGCACACAGCCGGCATCGATCCGGCGCCCCGCCGAGCCGGCCCGACCCGGCGGCAGTTCCTGACCCGCTCAAGCCCACGCGACCATCGCGTGTGACTCCCTGATGGTCGAGACATACTGCTCAAGCGACTGTATGTGCTCGTCGTCATCGAACACGGCACCCGGCGCCTGCACCTGGCCGGAGTGACCACACTCTCCAGCAAGCCTGACGACTGCGCACGGCTGCGGAACCAGGACCACCAGGGACCCCGCAGTTCGACATCATCGAAGCCGTCAGCATCGGATGATCTTCGATGCGTTTCCTTGGTCCCTCGCAGGCTCATGGGCCAGCCTGACGCTGAGACGGCCCTCCAGGAGACATTGGCACAGGTTCTGGCTCTCCTCTTCGAGAGGACGCTCACTCCCGATCCGGCATGGTTCAGGCGCCGCAGAACAGCGATGGTGGGGGCGCAAGAGTGAGAAGATCGGAAGCAAGGTCTCCGACAGGCGCATGCGTGGCACTGGATGTGTATCAGCCTTCGAGCGAACGCGCCGACCTTTGACTAGGAGGTCGTGTGGACAGCACGGTGTGGGTTGCGATCTTGACCGGTGGAACGGCGATCCTGGCGGGATGGGTGACCAGCCTGGGGAACGCCCGCGCCGCGCGAATCCAGGCCGAAGCGTCCGCCAAGGCCCAGCATCACGCTCAGATTCGTGAAGCACGCCGGACGGCCTACCTTGAGTTCTTGGAGCAGGCCCACATCACCGGCGAGTTCTACTACAGGCTCGGTGACGTCTACGTACAACTGACGCAGCCGGACGAGCAGTTAGAGAAGATCGACCTCCTACGTACTGCCCTGCGGGACGCCTATGATCCGCTGGCACGATGTGCCAGGGTGGTCCTCCTCGAAGGGCCGGAAGCCATTGCCGCAAAGGCTGAAGGCGTCAAGATGGCGGTCACGGATGCAAACGGAGCGCTATGGCACATTGCGCAAGGCACCCCTCGTTCCCACTTCGACAACGCTCACCAAGTGTTCCGTGACCGGCTACAGAGCTTCCTCGAAACCGCCCGAGCGACCATAAGCTCCCCGTAGCGGACTGCTTTTCGAGCACCAAGGAGTCGCTGGTTCTCGGCATCCTGGACCGCACCTATTCGGGACATCCCTCAGAGAGGCCTACCCAGCTCCGGTTGCTGAGTCGTTCTCAGCGGTCGCCGACTGGACAGCGAACTCCTCGTAGGTTCTGGTACGGATAGGCGGGAGCGACGTAGCCGTGTAGGTCTGATGAGGGAGGTGTCGAGGCCGTCGGGCCAATGGTGGTCTCGTACTCGTCGAAGACCACGCGTTTCAGCGAGGCACCGGTCAGGACGGCGCCTATCAGCGTGGCTTCGCGTAGGTCGCCGTAGGTTAGGAGGGCGCCGCGCAGGTTGGCGTTTCGCAGGTCGACCTTGGTCAGATCGATGCTCCGAGATCGACGCTCTCGGCAATGCCTCCCCGGTCAAGGCCGCGTCGCGCATGTCGGCCTGGTAGAGGATCGCGTCGGCCAGGACCTCCCCGCCAGTCGTACTCCGGTGAGATCAGCACGAGTCAGGTGGGATCCGACGAAAGTGGCTTCGGTCAGATCGCTGAAGTGGAGGTCCGCGTCGCGGCGCCATGCGGAGGGGAGGTTGGCCTTGGGCAGGACCAAGCAGTCGAGGTGGAGTACCTGGCCCTCGAACCGTGTCCCGGCGGCCGAGGATGGTCTCAGTGCCGCGTGGATGTCAGGGGCTCGGAGGGAAAGGTTGGCAGAGTTGCCCGGTGCCGTGATGGCGTGACGCGTGCTGGGTGTCGCGTTGTGGGTCACGGGCTCGGCCGCCAATGAACGCGAAGAGGATCTCCCCAATGGTCCGGCGGTCGGCTGTGGAGGAGCCGGAGATGCGTTCCAGGGCGCTGTTCACGCCCTCGGGGGGCAAGATCCCTCTTCCGAGATCAGGAAGCAACTTGATCAGTGGACCGCTTCCGACCGTACTTCGTTGAACTCGAAACCCAGCGACTCGACTCCCACCCCAACTTGGGACCAGGCGGTCTCTTCCGTAGCCACCGTGCGAAAACCACCCCAGGAGATGTCTGTGGGCTGCCAAGCTTGGGCAGGTGGCAACGAAACCCCTCGCCAGCGGCCGAAGAGTAGATCCTCCCCCGAAGGAAACAGGCGGCGTCCGTTTGACTCCGATCGGCGCGGCCCTGGCAGGCGCTTTGCTGTTGGCCGTAGTTGGAGTAGCTGGCCTGGTCACGACTCTGCTGATCGTTGGGGGAAGTCCGGCGATGCAGCCGACCCCCACGCTGTCGCTGGCAAGCCTCCTGGAAATGATCAAAATCTCTGGTGCCGCAGTCGCCGGGATCGGTGGGGTGATCGCACTCGTTGTTGCGTACCGGCGGCAGCGCGTACTTGAGACGACCTCCGCGCTTGAACATTCCAAGGAGGACCGCGAACGCTCCCGTATGTTCAACGAACGCTTCGCCACCGCTTGCGGCCAACTCGGCGAGGACAACGCGGCCGTGCGGCTAGCAGGCATCCATGCCCTCGCTGGACTCGCTGACGACTGGCCTGCTGGCCGGCAGACATGCATCGACGTACTGTGCGCCTACCTCCGCATGCCCTACGAGATCACTCCCGAGTCAGACGCCTCTGTGGAACATCGGCTCCATCTGCGGTCGATGACCGAAGTCAGACGCACGATCTGGCGGATCATTGGAGCTCACCTGCGACTGGAGACAGAATCATCGTGGCGCGGGCACGACTTTGACTTCACCGGCGCCGTGATCGACTGCGATGTTCCCTTCTTCGGGGTCCGGCTTTCAGCCGGCACGCTGACGTTCAGCGGTGCACAGATCGTCAGCGGAAACGTCTGGTTCCACAACGCGGAGTTCTCTGGTTGTGAGGTGATCCTGTCCAACATGGAGTTGATCGGAGGGGAACTTTCGTTCCATGGGGCGACATTCTCCAGCAGCGTGATTTGGCTGGTAGGCACGCAGTTCCGCGGCGGGGAGGTGTCCTTTGGTCATACCGACTTCTCCGGTGCCGAGGTCTGGTTTGCCAACGCGCAATTCGGCGGGAGCAAAGTGTGGTTCGACCAGGCTCGGTTCCGGAACGGCAAGGCATATTTCGGGTCGTCGATGTTCAACGGCAGCGAAGTCACGTTCGAAGGCGCACGATTCGAAGGCTGCGAGGTGGATCTGCGAACCGCCTCCGGCGTGAACCCCGCCTCGCTCAGACTGCCCTCCCACACTCCTGGTCTGCTTCTGCCGCCGGATCCGGATCAGCAGAGTGCGTGATCGCAATTCCGCGAACACGTTCGTCTCTGGAGAATGGCAGCGATGTCCAGCCGGACCGCTAGAACCCGGCACACGCCAGCAACATCAGCCGCGCCCACAGGCCAGACGAAGAGACAAAACAGCCGACTGCAAGCCGCGAAGCTGATCGACGTGATAAGAGGACCCCATGATAGGAGCGGCTTTTTGGCGCACAGCAGCTGGTGTCGCATGTTTCCTGGTCGTTGTGCTCGGCACTCTCACGCTGCTGCCGCACCTGCTCTACCCGCCTTTGACCGATACTCAGCTCAGCGGAGTGAAAGGCGCTGATACCCGCATCCAGCTGCAACAGGCACAGTCTCAGCTGCAGAACAATGCACGCTCTACCCTCCTCCAGGCTGTCGCTGGCTTGCTTGTCGTCGCGGGTGCGGTGGCCACTTGGCGGCAGGTGCAAGTCAACCGCGAAGGACAGATCACCGAGCGATTCACCCGGGCTGTCGACCAACTCGGGAGTGACAACACCGACGTCCGCGTCGGTATCTACGCTTTGCGACGCATCGCTGACAACTCCCCGTCGGATCGCAACACAGTCCAGTTCATGCTCGGAGCGTTCATTCGCACCCATGCAGCCTGGCCGGTCGGCATGCCCGACGGCCCCGAGCATCCGACCACCGCAGTGGATCAACATCTACCCTGGCTGCATATCCGCGCCCCTGACATTCAGACCGCCATGGAGGTGCTGGGGAATCGTCCTACGTCGCCAGATACACGAAGACTCTACTTATCTCGCGTGGACCTACGCAGTGTCCAACTGGACGGTGCGCGCCTGATCGGCACACAGTTACGCCACGCCAATCTTGCGCGGGCCTGGCTACGCGGCATACGGCTGGATCATAGCGACCTCAAGTCGACTGACCTCCGGCAGACGAATCTAGAGAACGCCAGCCTCGTAGAGTCCAACCTCCGTGGTGCTCATCTGGAGGGTGCAAATCTGAGGGGAACCGACTTCAGTAGGGCTGATCTCCGCAGAGCTGATCTTCGCGGCACCAATCTCGCTGACGCCACACTGGTTGGCGCACTGGCCGACCCCACAACAGCCTGGCCTCTCGACTTCGACACCAACCACCTTCGCCGCGCTGGAATACGTCTCATCAACGACGAGGGCGAGCCGTCAAACACCGCAAACGAGTAGAGCTCGACAAGTCGGATTCCGTAGAAAGGACGGCAGATCTGTGGGCTGATAGCGCCACGAGCAGCCCGAGCGACCCCCGGCTTATACAAGAACACCCGCACCTGAATAGCGGGTGCCGCAGGTTCGAATCCTGCCGGGGGCACGCACCAAATCTTCGGCACTGGCACTCGCGACCTGCCATCAGCAGGCCGAACAGGCACCTCACCAACCGGTAGACCAGCGATAACAACCTTGCGATGGTCGCAGCCGCCGCTCTGATAGCGCAACTAAACCCCAGCTCGGAGCACGAAATCGTGTTTCCGAGCGGGACACCGTCCTGGCCGGGCTCATGGCTGTACCCGCCGTCCTCATCTCCTCCCCGCGGACTCGAGCGCGTGGCACCCACCAAGCCGGGACGCCCTGTCGACGGCACAGCGCGGTGGCCGGCACAGTCCCACGTGCCGACGCTGGTCACAGCCCGCATCTCCCGGCGGTGAGTGCGGTGATCGCGCACTCGGCGGCGTGCTGTGCCGCGAATGCGGAGGGGAAGGGGGCACAACTTCGGGAGCCGCGGCCGGCCGGTCCGCCGGTGATCCTCCACAGCCAGGCGGGGCGTGGGGGGTGACGATGCCAGACGGGCGCCGCCGCCGGGGGAGTGCTCCGAGCTGTCCGGACCAGTACGTCGTGTGTCACCCCGCGCCCCGCCGTGGTGGCGCAGTACCGGCGGCCGCTGTCGTGAACGGTCCAGTCCAGGGGTGTCGGGGTGGAGTCCGACACCTCCAGGAGGGTGTCCGCGAGGTCAGCCAGAATCCGATACAGCGCGGCTCGTACCACCTCGGTGTGGTCGCGGCCCCAGTGGCACGGGGACCGTTCGGCGACCTCCTGCGCGAGGGTGTGCGCGGCGAGTTCGCGCAACGGATCTCCGGCGCCGAGGTATCCCGGCGCCAGGACTGCGGCGGCGCCCCGTAGGAGGTCGTCCCGGGTCATCGCGGTGCCGCGGGCCAGCTTCCACAGGTCGGCCGGGCCGACACCGTCGACCGTGCGCCGGATGCAGAGGGCCGCCGTGTCGGAGGGGGCCGGGACCTCGGCGTTCAGGAGACCCGCCTGTACGTCCGTGGCCGCGTACACATCGCCCGGCTGGAGCGCGCCCGGAGGTACCGACCCCACCGCCTGAAGGACCCGCTCGTGGATGCGGCGTACGGGATGGGGCCCAGGAGGAGGCGCCGGTCGTCCGGCAAGTACGCACAGAGCGTCGGGCAGGTGCGCCGGCGCGACCCTCAGGGCGGCGCACGCCCGTGTCAGATGACCGGCCATGGTGATCAGTCGTCCAGCACGGCCAGGGCGTCGATCTCGACGAGCAGTCCCGGCGGAAGCCGCATGTACACGGTGGTGCGGGCGGGGAAGGGCGCGCCGACAGCCTCCGCGTACGCCTGGTTCATCTCGGCCAGATGGGCGGGCTCTGTGAGGTACACGCGCAGCATGACGACGTCCTCCCAGCCCGCGCCGGCCGCCTTGAGCACGGCATCGACGTTGCGCAGGGTCTGTGCGGTCTGATCGGCGACTGTGGCGCCGACGACCTCGCCGGTGTCCGGGTCGAAGGGGAGTTGCCCGGAGACCTGAAGGATGGGGCCCTTGCGGATGCCCTGGGACAGCGGGGCCCCCAGGATGGGGGCGTTCTCGGTGCTGATGACGGTTCTGGTCATGATGTTCCTCAGCTCCAGACCTGGCGTTCGCGGGTGCGGGGGCCGTCGATTTGGGTCCACTCGGTGTCGATGCGCATGGTCGCTCCGCGTTCGGCGTCGTACGGATCCCAGCCGGGGTCGCCGGTCCTGGCGAACCGGATCCAGGTCTCGTGTACGCGGGCGGCGAGGCCCGCGGGAGCCGTGCCGGGACCGAGCAGGGCGTTGGGGCCGTGCAGGTCGGGCCGGTCCGCGAGGTCGAAGACGAAGGGCAGCTCGACCGCGTGGGTGGCGCCGAGCTCTCCGTCCAGGGCCTGGGAGCGCCAGGCGAACTCGTAGGCGTAGGTGACGGACCCGGGATGGGCGGCGTGTGCGCCGGCCAGAGCGCGGCTGCCCGCGCCGAACAGGGCGTCGCCCATGATGGCGGAGCGCAGTTCCGCGAAGGACGCCTCGGGGCGCGACTCGCGGTATGCCTCGACGAGCCGTGCTGGATCCGGGTGCGAGCGCGCCGCCGCCTCGTCGACGTCGGAGGCGGTCGAGGTGGCGTACTTGCCCACCGGGACCAGGTAGAGGTTCCCCTCTTCGGTGTTGGTGCCGACGAGCAGGTCAACGTCGGCGCTCAAGCCGACGGCGACGGACGCGGCGGGTTGTGTGTCGAGGACCAGGCTGAACGGGCTGAGTCCGATCAGCGGGTCGCCGTGGGTGTCGGTCCGCAGATCGATGCCCGCGAGCCGGGAGGCGGCCTCGACCAGGCGTTCGTCGGAGACGTCGGCGAACGCGCCGGCGTGGGGCTCAATGCCCAGGGCCTCGGCCGCCGCCTTGGTGACGCGGGCGGCCTGCTCGGTGCTGAACGCGCCCAGGCCGCTGCCGCTCTGCACGATCGCCCGGTGGAACAGGCCCGCGGCATCGGAGGTGGCCAGGACGCCGCCGACGATGGTCGCCCCGGCCGACTGGCCGAAGAGGGTGACGTTGTGCGGGTCGCCGCCGAAGGCTGCGATGTTCTCCTGGACCCAGCGCAGCGCGGCGACCACGTCGAGCAGGCCGCGGTTGGCGGGCGCGCCGGGGAGGTCGAGGAACCCGGCGATGCCGAGCCGGTAGTTGAGAGTGACCAGGACGACGCCGTTGCGGGCGAACGCGGAGCCGTCGTACATTGTGGATCGCGTCGAGCCGGCGACGAACCCGCCGCCGTGGACGAACACCATGACCGGCAGCCCGGCACCGCCGGCGGCGGGCGCGAAGATGTTGACCGTGAGATAGTCCTCCCCGCGGCTCCAACCGGCGCCGAAATAGGGGGACATATCCACGCTGCCGAGCTTGCGTTCGGACTGCGGCGCGTTGGGCCCCGGCGCCGTGGCGTCCCGCACGTCCTCCCACGGCTCGTGCGGCCGCGGCGGCGCGAAACGGCCGGCGCCGCGAGGTGGGGCGGCATAGGGGATGTTCAGGAAGGTGAGGGCCGCGCCTTGGCGCAGACCACGGACGGCTCCCTGGGCGGTGGCGACGACGGGGTCAGGGCGGTGATTCACGGTGGTGCCTTTCCGGGGGCTCAGAACTGCTCGGTGTACGGGGCGAAGGGCGCCCAGCCCTTGATCGCGAACTTGCCCCCCTCGCGGATGACTTCAGCGGCACCATGGCCGCCCAGGTGCGCGGGAATGACGAGGGCGTTGTTGTCGACCGCCCAGCCCAGGAGCTTGTGGCGGGTGGCGCGGGCTTCGGCGGGGTCCTCGCAGAAGCAGCTGTTGGAATCGGGTTCGTGGATCTGGAGCGGGCTGTGCAGCAGGTCGCCGACGAACAGCGCCCGGTCCGGCCCGGACTCCAGCGTCAGCACCGACGAGCCCGGCGTGTGGCCAGGGGCGAGGTCGAGGCGCAGATTGCCGTCGATGCGGTGGCTGCCCTCCCAGAGCTGGGTCTGGCCGGCCTCGTGTACGGGGGCGACGCTGTCCTCGAAGACATTCTGGTTACCGCGGCCCAGCATGGGCTTGTGGTCGTTGGCAGGGTTCCAGAAGTCGAAGTCCGTCTTGGACATGAGATAGGTGGCGTTGGGGAACGTCGGCACCCAGGTCCGGCCATCAAGGTAGGTGTTCCAGCCGACGTGGTCGATGTGCAGGTGCGTGTTGATCACGATGTCGACGTCTTCAGGACGGACCCCGGCGCGGGCGAGATTGTCCAGGAAGGCGGTGTCCAACCGGTTCCACACGGGTGCGTACGGGCGATCCTTGTGGTTGCCGACGCCGGTGTCGACCAGGATGGTTCTTCCCTCGCTGCGCAGCACCCAGGTCTGGATCGCCGAGTTGACGATCCGGGTCTCGGCGTTCAGGAAGTGCGGCGCCAGCCAGGAACGGTGGGCCTCCCATGCCTGCGCCGGGCTCTTCGGGAAGAACGCCTCAGGCGTCATGTCAACAGGGCCGAAGTACTCCCAGACCCGGGTCAGCGTGACATCGCCCAGGGTGATGGTGTCCACGATTGTCTCCAGTTCGATCGGTTCCGCGTGCTCGGCCGCGGCATGGCTGAGCGGCCCCTCATGACGGGTTCAGGGGGTGCCGCGCTCCTGCGGGGCGGTGTGCCGGTGGTGCTGTGACCCCGGCGGAGGCGTCCCCGTCCTCAGGGGGTTACGCCTGCTCATCCATGGTGCGCCGGCCGTGGTGGACAGCGGTATGAGTCACCTGACTGCATCTGGGCACAACGCGGTGTGCCGACCCGCTCAGCAGGCGGCGCCGGCGGGTCAAAGGCTCGTGCGAGCGCCGTCAGAATCAGGTCGATACGGTTCAGATGGAGCAGCAGGCGCTCCTGCGGCGACAGTGGCCCGCGACGCGTACGCCGTTCACCGGAGAGCAGCGACAGCGCTCCGGCGATCTTGAGGCGTTCCGGGTGGGAGGCGGTGCGCCGCCGGCGTCGCGCGAGGCGGATCAGGCGCGTCACCCTCCCCTGCGTGCGGTCGGCCGCCGCGGTGACCCGGGTGGCGTACTCGTCGTCCTGCGGGAGGCGCCCGGCCACGACGGCCAGGTTCCGGGCGTGGTAGGCACAGGCTTCCAGCCGTTCCAGCAGGTGGCGAGCTCGATCACGACGGCCGCGCTGGGGATTGAACGGGTGGGTGAGCGGCAGACAGGCTTTGCGGAAGGACTCCAGCGCCCGGTCGAGATCATGGGACGCGCGTATCAGGCTCGTCGTGGTGCCGGTGCTCGGGCTCCGCGTCGTCGCGTCCAGCAGGCGGCTGAGGGCCAGCAGGAAGCGGACTAGTTCCTCGTCGCCGGCCCGGCGGACCGTGAGGGGCGCCACGACCACGGTGGCGAGGACGCCGCAGGCGACTCCCAGCGCGGTCTCCTGCACGCGCAGGACGAGCACGGTCGTCGAGAAGGTGTCCAGCAGCGCGAGCAGCATGCTCAGCATGCCGGTGATGAAGAACGTCACCGCCCAGTAGGCGTCTGCCGGCGTGTAGAAGGTCCCGAACATGCACGCCAGCAGCAGCACCAGAAGCAGCGGGCCGTACGGTCCGGCCAGGGTGGCCAGGCCGTAGCCGAACACCGCGCCGAGAACTGTGCCCGCCACTCGGCGCGCGCTTTGCAGGAGGACTTCGCCGGTGCTCTCGGTGTTGATGAACACGACCCACGTGGCCATGACGGCCCAGTACCAGTGGTCGGGTGACAACAGGTGACCACCGAGGATGGACAGCGTGGAGGCGGCGGTCACCCGGAGGGCCTGCCGGGTCGTTCCCCGCCTCCGGCCTTCGGGGCCCGCCTCGCGGCAGCGCCCGGCGGTCCGCGGTGCGGCGGGCTCGTACGGAGTCGCCCCGATCCTCGTCGGGGAGACGACGCGCGGGCCGGGAAGGCGCATGGCCGCGGCCAGTTCGTCGATCTCCCGAAGACAGTCCGGTAACAGGGCGGGTGCGTCACGTGGTGTGCGAGCCGCGCGGACGGCGAGTACGACGAGTCGCTGGGCGGCCACCTCCGCGCGTGTGACGTGCCGCAGGATCCAGCCGTCGGTGGCCTCGCCGACCGCGCGCTCACCGAGAAAGTCCCCGATCAGGAGCGCAGCCACGTGGAGCCGGTCCAGACGGCGCTCCAGCGACAGGCTCAGCGTGCCGGTGTCCTGCGCGGTGCTGAGCAGGACGGCCGTGTCTCGCAGGACGTCGCGCAGTCGCGCGTTGAAGGTGCGCCGCAGGCGGGCGAGAACACGGGACGACGTCATGAATCCCGTGCCGTAGAAAACGGCCACGACCGCACAGAACGCGACGACTACAGCCCCACCCATCGCCGGCAGCTCGCTCGCTCGTGCCCCGGCGAACTGCGCCAGGAAGAAGCCCATGAAACCGAAGACGCCCACGCCCTGCCCTCTGGCGCCGTACTGGCGGGCGCGGACGGCGAGGTAGATGAGCAGCAGGAACACGATTGCGGCCGTGACCGGGTACGGCCTCAGCACGGCTCCAGCGGCCAGGGCCGCGAGGGACACCGGAGCCCCTATCCCCAGCGTGATGAGCTGGTTGCGCGAATGCAGATCGCTGATGGCCAGCGAGGTCACCATCGCGGTGAACCCGCCGGCCAGCAACGCCGTGCCGGACTGCCCCAGGGCCGCCAGGACGGTCAGGGACGCGGCGGCGCCAAGGACGGCGCGCATCGCGGAGGCCAGCCGCATCAGCCCGGGGTCGGCGGCGGCGAAGCGCTCCCACAGCAACGCCGTCTTTCTTGCCCGCATGACGGTCTCCGTACATCCTTACGTGAGCGAACAGAGGTCCTCCGACGGCCGGGTCAGCTACGGCTGAACCCCGCCCACTCCTTGATCCGGAAATTTCCGCCGCTGCGCGCCACCTCTGCGGCGCCGTGGCCGGGAAGGTGCGCGGGCAGGATGAGGGCCTTGTGATCGGCGGCCCACTCCAGTTCGCGGCGCCGGGTCGCGAGCGCCTGCTTCTCGTCCTCCTCGAAGCAACTGTTGAACTCGGGGTGTTCGAGCTGCAGCGGGGTGTGGAGCAGGTCGCCGATGAACACCGCTCTGTCGTTTCCCGACTCCAGCCGGATTACGGACGAGCCGGGAGTATGTCCGGCGGCGAGGTCCAGCTTCAGGCCGGAGTCAAGGGTGTACGAGCCCTCCCACAGCTTCACCAGGCCCGCCTCATGCACCGGGAGCACACTGTCCTCCCAGACGTTCTGGTTACCCTGCCAGTACTTCGGCCGCACAGGGCCCGCGGGGTTCCAGAAGTCGAATTCGATCTTCGGGATCAGATAGGTGGCGTTGGGGAAGGTGGGCACCCAGTCACGGCCCTCGCGCCGGGTGTTCCAGCCGACGTGGTCGTTGTGCAGGTGGGTGTTGACAACGACGTCGACGTCCTCCGGCCTGACTCCCGCGCGGGACAGACGGCGCAGGAAGCCCGTGTCCATGTACTGCCACTGCTTGGCGTACGGACGGAACTTGTCGTTCCCGGCACCGGTGTCGATCAGGACCGTCCTGCCCCCGCTGCGCAGGACCCAGGTCTGCAAAGCGGAGTAGACCATGTCGGTGCCCGGCTCCCAGAAGTCCGGGCTCAGCCAGTCCTCGTTCTCCTCCCACAGTTCCTTCGGACTTCCGGGGAAGAACTGGCGTGAGGTCATGCCGACGGGTCCGCTGTACTCCATGACACGAGTGACGGTGACCTTGCCCAGCTCGATCGTCTCGACGCGGGTCCGGCTCTCGGAGGCTGCGGCGGAGGCGGTGGTCGGCCGGCCCAGCAGCCCGGCGGCGCCGATGCCCGCCGCGGCTCCGACAAAGCCGCGCCGGCTCAGGGAACGTGAAGTATTGATGCTGTTCATTTCCGCTCTCCGATGGAATCACTGGTCACGGCCTGCGTGTCCTCGCGAGCAAGGAACACCAGGACCGTGACAGGCCGCTTTCTGATGGTCGCGGCCGGATGCTCACCATCGTCCGCAATACGGGCGCGGGCCGGTATCAGTCACTCGACTGAAGAACCGCTGGCAGGGGCATCGGACGGCGGAATATCCCGGACGCCGCACGCGTTGATGACCCCGCGCGATCATTCGAGCACATCTCTGGAGCGTTCGTGGAAAACGGAAGAAGTGCCCGGAGAAAGAGCTCGGCAGACGATCTTGATCTGCCGATGGTGGGCCGGGAAACCGAGACCGCGGAAATCATGCGGCGGATCGCCGCTGACCGGTCCCGCGGCGAAGTCCTGATCCTCACGGGCGACCCCGGTGCCGGCAAGAGCATGCTGCTCGACTTCGCGGCCGGTCACGCGCGGCGCGAGGGCGGACGGGTGCTGCGAGCGGGCGGCAGCGAGTCTGAGGCCCATCTGGGATTCGCGGGCCTCCACCAACTGGTCCGCCCGGTGCTCGGCGAGCTCGACAGCCTGCCGCCGTGGCAGCGCTCCGCGCTCCGGACCGTCCTGGGGCTGGACCAGGGCACCGAGGCCCCAGACGGCGTGCTCACCGGATCGGCCGTTCTCACCTTGCTGTCGGACCTGGCGGAGCCGGCGCCGCTGCTCGTGGTGGTCGACGACGCCCAGTGGATCGACCGGGCATCGCTGGACGTTCTCTCCTTCGTGGCCAGGCGCATGGACGGCGAACCCGTCACGCTGCTGCTGGGTGCACGCGCCGAGGCTGCGGTGCCCGGGTTCGACAAGGGATTCGAGCGCCTGGAGATCGGCCCGCTGAGCGGAGGGGAGGCGAATCGCCTGCTCGACCGGCAGCCAGCGCCGCCCACCGGCCGAACCCGGGTACGGATCCTGCAGGAGTCGGCCGGCAACCCGCTGGCCCTGGTCGAACTCGCCCGCGCCGACGCGACCCGGCCTTCAGGCGGCGGCAGCGTGGCGGGCCCGCTGCCCGTCACCGATCGACTGGAGCGGATCTTCGCGGAGCAGGCGCGGTTCCTGCCGGAGGCGACCCGTCGCCCCCTTCTGCTGCTCGCGGCCGCTGACGCGACGGACGCGCCCACGGCCTCTCGCGGACTCCCCGAAGCCGGCGACAAGGCGTGGGAACCCGCGGAGCGAGCCGGTCTCGTACGCCAGGACGCCCCCTGGATCTCCTTCCGCCACCCGCTCATCCGCTCGGCCATCTACCATGCCGCCTCCTTCGAGGAACGCAGGCATGCGCATCTCGCTCTCGCGGAGCTGAGCGAGGAGCCCGACCGCCGGGCCTGGCACCTCGCCGCCGCGACCACGCGTCCCGACGAGGAGGTGTCGGCCGCCCTGCGGCAGACGGCCGGCCGGGCACGGCGCCGGGGTGGCTACGCGGCCGCCGCCGCCGCTCTGGAACGCGCGGCGGAGCTGAGCCCGCGCCGCGCGGACCAGGCGCGGCTGCTGACCGAGGCCGCCGACATGGCCGTCCTCACCGGTCAGCTCGGCTGGGTGGAACGGCTGGCCGCCGAGGTTCGCGAGCACAGTGACGACCCGTCACTGATCGGCAGTGCCGCGCTGGCCACCGGGCGGCTCAGGTCCCTGCGCCGGCCTCATGCGGCGGCCTTCGCCCTGCTGACCCGCGTCGCCGACGAGGCGGCGGCCGTTCACTCGCCCCGCGTGCTGGACGCGCTCGCCGCGGCCGCGGTGGTCCGCTACTACTCGGGCGAGGAGCCACAGCGGCAACGGATCGAGAGCCTGCTCTCCGCCGTGCCGGACCTCACCGCCAGGGGCCCCTTGCGCGCCTGGGTGCAGGCCGTCTCCGACCCCAACGGCGCGGGGGCCTCCCTGGCTCCGGCGCTGCCCGGACTCATCGCCGAGGCCAGGGACGACGCCGGCAGTCTGACCACGCTCGCCATCGTGGCGTGGATCCTGGACCAGACCGCCCTGGCCGCCAGGACCTTCGACGAGGCGTACGACCGGTGGCAGGCCCGTGGCTCGCTGCCGGACGGCCTGGGCTCCGCCGTCGGCTGGACCTACCTGGATCAGGGCCGATGGACCGAGGCCCGTTCGGTGGCCGCCGACATCTCGGCGGTGGCGTCAGCGGCCGGGCTGGACCACGCCGAGGCATGTGCGTACGCGCTGGACGCGACGGCGCTCGCGCTGCTCGGCGAGACTGGCGACGCGCGACACGGTGCCGAGCGGGCACTGGCCCTCGTCGACCCGATGGAGAGCCGCTCCATCGTGGTCTTCGCACGCCGGGCCCTGGGCCTGGCGGCCGTGGCCGAGGGCGACTACGACACCGCGTACGCGCAGTTCCGCTCCGCCTTCACCGGCGACGGCGATCCGGTTCACTATCACGTCTCCTACACCGTCCTGGCCGAACTCGCCGCGGCGGCCGTCCGCCTGGGGCGGCGGGAGGACCCCGCCGACCTGCTGGAGCGATCGGCGTGGCGCCTGGGTACCGGCATGTCGGTACGGATCACCGCACTGCTCAACCGAGGCCGCGCCCTGCTCGCCGAACGGGACCACGCGGAACCGTACTTCCAGGCGGCGCTGGCGGACGATGCGGGGGAGCAGTGGCCGTTCGAGCGGGCACAGACACGGCTGGACTACGGTGAGTGGCTCAGGCGGCAGCGTCGCATCGCCGAGGCCCGCCCGCTGCTGACCATGGCACTCGACACCTTCCAGCGGCTCGGCGCTCGGCCATGGATGGAGCGGGCGAAGGCGGAACTGCGCGCCGCCGGCATCGAGGCCGCCGACAGTGTGGCGCCCGGCGCTCTCACTGAGCTCAGTCCCCAGCAGCAGCAGATCGTCCAGCTTGCGGCCCGCGGCCTGACGAACCGTGAGATCGGAGAGAGAATGTACCTCTCGCCGCGCACGGTCGGCTCCCACCTCTACCGGGTGTTCCCCAAACTGGGCATCACCGCCCGCGCACAACTCCGCGACGTGGTCGAAGACGCCCTGTCGAGGGTCGGCGGCCAGGGCCGGGATCCGGTCTGACACATGCGTGGACCGGAATGCTGCTGCCTATGCTCAGCCGCAAGGGTCGCGCCGGCGTCGCCTACCGTTGTCCTCCAGCAACCGGCCGCACCCTCCGTCTGCCTGAAGGGTGTCAAACTGGGCCTAAGTGGTCTCGCCTGGAAGTCTCTCGGGGGTTGACTTCTGACTGATCGGCGACCTCATCGGCGAGTTCATGGTGAACGCCGGGGTGGCCGACGCGGTGGTCGATGGCGCCGTCCGCGACGTCCGGGCGCTGTCGGCGGTGGGCCTGACCGTTTACGCGCGGGCGGTCACCCCCGCTGGGCCTTTCAAGGACGGGCCTGGCACCATCGGCGTCCCGGTGGCGGTCGGCGGCGTGGTGGTGGCGGGGCCGGTGACGTGCTCGTCGGTGACGCCGACGGCGTCGTCGTCATCCCACGCCACCGCGTGAAGGAGGTCGTGGACGCGGTCGACGGGATCGTCGAGAAGGAGGAGGTGCTCCGGCGGTGCATCCTCGCCGCGCGCTTCGGGCATACGGCGGTGAGCCGATGACCGGTCCGACGACCACCGTGCCGCCGGCGTTCCGGATGGGGGGGAACTACGCCGCCAATCACGGCGCCCGGCCCTGACCCCGGCCCCTCCGGGAGCCGTCTCCCTCGCCATGGGCGAGCCGGACTTCCCGACGCCGCCGCCCGTGATCGAGGCCGCCGCGGCCGCCCTGCGCGCGGGACACACCCACTACGCCGACCAGAAGGGCCTGCCGGAGCTGCGCGCCGCGCTCGCCGCGAGGTTGCCAGGGTGCCCCGGCCGGACCTGGACCACGGACGACATCCTGGTCACCCACGGCGCAACGGCCGCGCTGGCGGCCGTTGCGCTCGCGATGATCGGCCCCGGCGACCGCGTGGTCATCCCCGAGCCCGCCTACTCGCTCTACGCCGACCTGGTCGTCCTGGCCGGGGGGACCGTGGACTTCGTTCCGCTCGCCCCGGACCTGCACTGGGACCTCGACGCCTTGGCCGAGGCCCTTCCCGGCGCCGCAATGTTGATTTTCTCGAATCCGTCGAACCCGACCGGTATCGTGCACTGCGAGCAGGAGCTCAAGGCCCTCGGGGATCTCCTTGACGGCTCTGGCATCCTGGTCGTCAGCGACGAGGCGTACCACCGGCTGGTTTACCCGGGGCATGTGATGACCTCGGCGCTGGAGGTCGAATCGCTGCGCGACCGCACGGTGTACGTACAGACGTTCTCCAAGACGTACGCGATGACCGGCTGGCGGGTGGGCTACCTGACCGGGCCGCGCGAGGTGGTGGACGCCGCCGCCCACGTGCACCGGACCCGCAACGGCTCGTTGAACACGGCGGTCCAGCACGCGGCCCTTGCTGCCCTTGAGCTGCCGGACGGCATCGTCGGACGCCATGGTCGAAAGGTACCGGCAGCGCCGCGAGCTCAGCGCTGATTTTGCTGGTGAGTAGTAGGAGCGTTTGCAGTGTCAGGCCCTGATCTCCTCGGCCAGCCCTCTGAGGGACTCGAGCGGGTGCTCGACTTCGATCCACGGCGGGGTGAGGTCGGTGGGCTCGAAGCGGGACCGTGCCCGCCCAGGACCTGCTGACCCCCCGTATCGACGGCCTGCTCTGCGAGCGGCGCCTCGCGATATGAGTCAGCAGGATGGGAGCGTCGCGGAAGGGGAAGCCGTGATGTGAGAGGGCGTTTGATTTGAGTAGATTGCGGCTTATGTTCTAGTAGGTGCCTCGCCAGGTTGGAGTGGTCTCGTCCGTTATACGCTTGATCAAATTGTTGATCGACGCGATGTGAATCACGGCTTGGGAACTGGCGGGTAGAGTCTCATATTATTCCGCGATCGGGGTTATCCCGAGCTGACGCTGTCGAGGTGGGGTGGCGGATGGCCCGGTCGGGATAATTCGGTGTCTTCGTGTCCTGTTCTGCCGGGGCCTCTGTCTGAGTGGGTGGAGCTCAGAGGGGAGGACATTCATGTACGTACGTGATCCGTTACGAGTAGTGGTGCCAGAGTCGCTGGGGGCGTACGCGGCCGGTTTCTGTGGAGCGTTGCAGCAGCAGAGCTATGCGGCGCACCCGGCGTGCGAACTGGTCCAGCTGATGGCGCATCTCAGCCGCTGGCTCGACGAGCGTCGGCTGCGGCCGGAAGACTTGACCGAGGAGGTCGCCGACCGGTTTCTGAGAGACCGACGGGGCGAGTACCGCAAGTTCCGCAGCAGGCGAGGGCTTGCACCGCTACTGGTTCATCTCCGGCAGATCGGCGTGGTGCCGCCGCCGGAGCCGGTGCCGCTGGACCTCCGCCCTGACGTGGCAATGCTGGTGCGGGAGTATCGGCAGTTTCTCGTGCATGAGCGTGGGCTGGCCAAGGTCTCCATCCGCCGCTACCTGATCGCTGTCCGCACCTTCCTGACGCTGCTGTCCAGCCCGTTGGACGGCGGGCTGGACCGGCTGTCGGCGGCCCAGGTCTCCCAGTTCGTGCTCGACCAGGCAGGACTGCGTAGCGTCCCCGACGCCAAGAGCATGGTGACCGCGTTGCGGTCGCTGCTGCGCTTCTTGTTCGTGACCGGCCGGATCAATCGGGACCTGGCTACGGCGGTGCCCACCGTTGCCAACCGCAGGCTGAGTTCTCTGCCCGGGCGGTTGCAACCTGGGCAAGCCGATCTGCTGCTGGCCAGTTGTGATCGCGACACCGCTCTCGGCCGCCGCGACTTCGCGATTTTGACCGCGCTGTCCCGGCTGGGACTGCGTGTCTGTGAGGTCGCCGCCATGCAACTCGGCGACATCGACTGGAGAAGGGGACAGATGGTCATCTCGTACGCCATGACGTGCGGGACCAGCCACTTGCCGAACTGGCCGCCGATCGGCCTGGCCGCCGCGAACCCGGCCCGGAAGGTGGCCGCGTGGTCCTGGTCGTAGTCGTCGCCGCTGGGCAGCAGCAGCAGGTCGGGACGGAGCCGGTCCATCCGCTCCTGTAGCAGGTCCACCAGCTCGCGCAGGCCGACGGTGTCCAGGCGCTCGGTGAGCTGGCGATCCCCGTAGGCGATCTCGTAGCCGAACCCGAGCAGCTCGCTCACCTTCTCGATCTCGGCCGTGCGCTGCGGGAACGTCGTCGGGCCCGCGAGGCCGTAGTGGCTCATGCCGTCGACGGCGAGGTAGAGCACGTGAACGTCGCAGCCGTCGTCCGCCAGCCTGGCGAGGAGGCCACCGCAGCCGAGCACCTCGTCATCGGCGTGCGGCGAGACCAGCAGAACACGGTCAAAGCGGCGCATAGCGCCCCCTGACGTCCTCGCGGGTCTCGTAGTAGTCCGCCGTGGTCCTGATGAGCTCGTCCAGGTTGACCGACGGCTTCCACCCCAGGGTGGTCGCCGCGCGCAGCGCCGGCATCTTCTCGAACGACTCCGCCTCGGCGTAGGCGTCGCCGTGCAGGCGCCGTCCGTCGGTGTGCGTGATGGGCGAGTCGCTGCCGAGCAGGTCGCGTACCCGCTCCGCGAGCCTGCCGATCGTCGTGCGATTGGCGGGGTTGCCGATGTTGATGATCGGCTCGCCGGCGTCGATCGCGGCGTCCATGTAGTCGAGGACGAAATGGGTGAGGTCGTCGGCGGCCGTGAACGCCCGCACCTGCTTCCCGTCGCCGAAGACGGTCAGGGGCCGCCCGGCGAGCGCCTGCTGCACGAAGGTGGGCATCACGAAACCCCCGGCGCGCGACTGCCGCTGCCCGGCGACGTTGAACGGGCGGATCACCACCGCCCGCAGCCCCCGGGCCATGCTGTTGACCGTCATCGCCTCGACCATGGCCTTGGCGACCCCGTACTCGATCCTGGCGTTGTAGGCCGTGGGCATCCGGAGGGGGTCCCGTTCGTCCAGGACGCCGCTGCGGCCGTAGACCTCCGCCGAGCTGAAGACGCACAGCGGGACGTCGGCCGCCAGGCACGCCTCGACGACGGCGCTCGAACTGGCCACGATGTCGTATCCCAGCGTGCCCGCCCGGGGCAGGATACCGGCGGGGCCGACGTGCGAGGCGGCATGGATCACACGGTCGACCTCGGCTGCGGCACCGGCAGGCAGGCCCGCGCCCTGGCCGCGCGCGGCTGGACGGTCACCGCCGTGGACTACGCCGCGCCCGCGGTGGCGGCGGCGCGGCGTCTCGATCCGGGCGCGTCGGTGACGTGGCGGACGGCCGACGTCACGGACCCGGCGAGCGTCGACCCCGGCGGCCGGCTCGGCGGCCCCGTCACGCTGGTGCTCGACAACGGCTGCCTGCACGGCATCCCATCCCGGCGGCGGCCCGGATGGGCCGCCACGGTCGAGACGCTCGCTGCACCCGGCGCCGATCTGCTGGTACGGGCCGCCGCCCCGCGCCGCCTCGGTGTCGGCCCGGCCGGGATCGACGCGACCGATCTCGCCGCGCTCCTCGGTGCGCGCTGGTCACCCCGGCCCGCACCGGACCCCGGCTGGTACCACTACCGCAGGCGGGCGTGATCGCGCTGCCCGGCCCGTGAACGGGCTGGCGGGGAAGCACCGGCCAGGTTCACCGGCTGCACCCAAGGAGCCGGATTCACCGGCCGCTCCCGGCCGCACCCGAGGCGCCGGGAAGCGCCGGGTCAGGTTGACCGGCCGCTACCGGCCGGACCCGAGGCGCGGAAGGTGCGCCGGTACGCCGACGGGACGACCCCCGCCTCCGCCGCCAAATGCCGCCGCAGTGAGGTGGCGGTGGCGAAGCCGACCTCGTGGGCGACCCGCTCCACCGGCAGGTCGCTGGACTCCAGCAGGTGCCGCGCCCGCCGCAGCCGCTGCTGGGTCAGCCAGCGGCCCGGGCTCAGACCGGTCTCCTGCCGGAAGCGCCGGGCGAAGGTACGGGTGCTCATCGAAGCGTGCGCGGCCAGCTCGTCCAGCGACAGGGGCAGCTCCAGCCGCCGCAGCGCCCAGTCGCGGGTCGGCCCGGTGCCGGCTTCGCTCGCCGGCGGCAGCGGCCGCTCGATGTACTGCGCCTGCCCGCCGTCCCGGTACGGCGGCACGACGCACTGGCGGGCGACCTGGTTGGCGACCTCGCTGCCGTGGTCCTGGCGCACCAGGTGCAGGCAGACGTCGACGCCGCTCGCCGCCCCCGCGGAGGTCAGCACGTCGCCGTGGTCGACGAAGAGCACCCCGGCGTCCAGCTCGACCCGGGGGAACAGCTCCTGGAAGATCTCGGTGAGCGCCCAGTGGGTGGTGGCCCGGCGCCCGTCCAGGAGACCGGCGGCGGCCAGCAGGAAGGCGCCGGTGCAGATGGACACCAGGCGGGTGCCGGGGCGGACGCGCGACAGGGCGGCGAGAGCCTGCTGGTCCGGGGCGGTGGGCGAGGTCACGGAGATCGCGCACGGAGGGATGATCACCGTGTCCGCCTCGGCCAGCACCTCGGGACCGTGCCCGGGGACGATCGTCAGGTCGGCATCGGTACGCACCGGCTGCCCGTCCACGCTCGCCGACAGCACCTCGTAGCGGCCGTCGGCGGAGCCCAGCACCCGGTGCGGGATGCCGAGCTCGAAGGGGTAGACGCCGTCGAGAGCGAGGACGACGACCTTGTGGGCATCGGGTCGCGGGGGCGGGGCCAGCGCGGCCGCGCGGCAGGCGAGCTCACGGAGCCGCTGAGGTGCGGGACGGGTGGAAGGATCGGCAGGCATGGCATGAATGTATCGGAGGCTGACCTTCTTGCCATCGACCCGGGCGCGACCGTACGGCCAGGATCGAGGCATGACGACGACGTACAGCAGTGCTGCCCCCACCATGCTCGCCCTGCACCAGACGGCCCTCGGCGGCCCGGAGGTGCTGCGGCTGACCGAGGTTCCGCGGCCCGTGCCCGGTGTCGGGGAGATCCTCGTGGCCGTGCACGCGGCGGGGCTCAACCCCACGGATTTCAAGCACCGCGCCATGAGTATTTTCCTGCCGCCCCCGCCGCTGACCCTCGGCTGGGACGTCTCCGGCACCGTGGTGGAGACCGGCCCGGGTGTCACGCTCTTCCAGCCCGGCGACGAGGTGTTCGGCATGTTGCCCTACCCGCACGGGGCGGGCTCCCACGCCGAGTACGTGGCCGGCCCCGCCCGCGCCTTCGCCGCCAAGCCCGCGGAGATCGACCACGTCCAGGCGGCCGCCCTGCCGCTCGCCGCGCTCACCGCCTGGCAGGCCCTCGTCGAGACGGCGGGCCTGCGGGCCGGGCAGCGGGTGCTGATCCACGCGGCGGCCGGCGGCGTCGGTCATCTCGCCGTGCAGATCGCCAAGGAGCGCGGCGCGCACGTCACCGGTACGGCCAGCGCCCCCAAGCACGACTTCCTGCGCGAGCTCGGCGCGGACGCCTGCGTCGACTACCGCGTCGAGGACTTCGCCGGCACCGAGGAGCGCTACGACGTCGTCCTCGACGCGCTCGGCGGGGAGACCACCACCCGTTCCGTGGACGTGCTCCGCCCCGGCGGCGTCCTCGTCTCCCTGCTGCGGGGCGCCGAGGACACCCGCGCCGCGGCCGAGAAAGCGGGGGTGCGCGCGGTCACCCTGATCGTCGAGCACGACCAGGCGGGGATGCGCGCCATCGCCGACCTCGCCGCCTGGGGCAGGCTCCGCGCGCACGTCTCCGGCACCTTCCCCCTCGCTGAGGGCGCCCGGGCCCACGCTCAGGGGGAGACGGGCCGCACGACGGGCAAGCTGGTCATCACCGTACGCTGAGGCGCAGACGTCGCGGGCCGTCCCTGAAGATCTCGAACGTCACGCCGGCGGCCGGTCGAGCTTGGCGGCCACGGCGTCAAGCACCCAGTCGAGGCCGGTCGCGAAGGACGTCTCGGCGTCCACGTCCATGCCGTCGTGCACGAACTTGGCCACGGCCGGGAAGCGGCCCGTGGCCAGCATCTTCGTCACGTGCGGGCCGCGGGCGTGCTGCCAGTCGCGCACGGGTTGACTCCTGGCGGCTGCCGGGATCGGAGACGAAGCGCGATGAGCTTGCGCGCGCCTACGGCGCCGATGGCTATGCGCTGGTGGAAGCGGTGTATGCGCCGTTCTCCCCGGCCTGGTTACGGAATCTGCCCGCGGTGCAGGCGCTGCAGGTCATGTTGATCCAAAACTATGTGCGCGTCACCGACCACAAGGGGCGGGAGGTGGTTCAGCGGCGGCGGCCCCTCGAAGACGGCGGAGAGGGACTGCCGCCGGTCAGAGTGCGGCTGACCTCCCCCTACGACACTGATGCCCGGTGGGCGGCCAAGGGCGACGACATGTTCTGGAACGGTTACAAGCTGCACGTCAGCGAGACGTGCCACACCCCCGCCGGCACGAACGGCAAGACGATCGTGCCGCCCAACCTGATCACGAACGTCGCCACCACGGACGCGACCGTGCCCAACAGCCAGATGACCGAGAAGATCCATCAGATGCTCGCGGCACGCAGGCTGCTGCCCGGCGAGCACTACCTCGATTCCGGCTACCCGTCTGCGAAACTCCTCGTCGATGCCCGCAAGAGGTTCGGGATCGCGCTCATCACCCCGGTTCTGCTGGATCACTCATCGCAAGCCCGCGCCGCCGCCGGCTACAACAGTGCGGCGTTCACCATCGGCTGGGACGCCGAACAGGTCACCTGCCCGCAAGGACGGGCGAGTTCCTCGTGGAGCCCGTGCGCCCAGCGCGACACCGAGGCGATCGTGGTCAAATTCAGCGGCGAGATCTGCCGGCCGTGCCCGGTTCGCTCCTTGTGCACCTCGGCCAAGAAGGGCGGACGCCAGCTCACCATCCGCGCCCGCCCCCTTCAACAAGCCCTTGACCAGGCACGTGCTGATCAGACCACCAAGGACTGGCAGGACAAATACAAGCTCCGCGCCGGAGTCGAAGGCACCATACGCCAGGCCGTCGCGGTCACCGGAGTCCGCCGAGCCCGCTACCGAGGCCTGGCGAAGGTTCACCTCGAACACGTCTTCTCCGCCGTGGCGCTCAACCTCATCCGCCTGGACGCCTGGTGGAACGGGAACCCGCTCGACCGGACCCGCACCAGCCACCTTGCCCGCCTCGAACTGGCAGAACTCGCTCTCGCAGCCTGAGGCGAGTTAACCAGCAGGGTCCGCGATCTCGGCGTACCAGGCGTCGCTCGCCGCCGTGGCCGGGCCGTGGACTGGTTGGGGCGAGCACGAGCCGTCCAGTGTGGTCGAAACCGAGGAGGCTGGTCGGCATCAGACAACTGCTCGACGAACTCGCCGCGACCCGAGCCGGGTTCCAGGCGCACATGACGGTCACCGGTGACTACCCCGCCCGAAGTCCGCGGGGTCAGCTACTTCTCCGACGCTTCCCTCCAGCAGCCCGCGGCCGGCGTTCCCACTCTCCTGTGCGGCCCGGCGACCCGAACCTCACGCACCAGACCGACGAGCGGGTCGACGTCCGGGCGCTGGAACACGCCGCCGAAATCCTCACGATGCTTCCTTTGGTTCTGGAGGCACCGGAAGCCGCGTGACAGTCGGTGGGCCGGCGCCCGGCCACCTCCCGTCCGCTCAGCAGGGGGAGCCGTTTGTCAACTCGGTGACTTGGTTGCGGGGGCCCGCGAAGATCACGCCGACGATGTCGGAGTTGGACTCGGCCGGGGTGGCGAGCTCGGCCAGGTACGCCTCGTAAGTGCGGGCCCGGAGGCCAGTTGCTCCCGCTCGCCGGCGAAGCGGTAGAGGCGGGTCGGCTAGGCCGGGTCCGCGGTCAGGATGGGCACCGGCGCCGGTGCCGAGGACGGTCGCCGCGTTGACCGTCTGGTTGGTGGGTAGCGCGGCTCGGGTGACGAGCTTCCGGGACGTGGGGCCCTACCGCTGAGATGCGTGCCAGAACCCAGGTCACAGGTTGTCGACGAGCCCCTCGAGATCCCGCTCGCCGTCACGGGTCTGCACGCCCGCGGCCAGCTGCTTCCGGGCGATCTCGACCATGTCCTCGGTGAACAGTGAGTACAGGAAGGCGTTTTCGACGACGTAGGCCGTGTTGGGGGCGGGCGGGGTCGCGGCCCTGACGGTGGCCTTGATCGCGGCGACGACCTCGGGGCGTACTCCCGCGATCCGGCGGGCCAGGGTGTCGACGAAGGAGTCGATCTCGTCGGCGGGCAGAGCCCGGTTCACCAGGCCGTAGCGCTCGGCCACTTCGGCGCCGACGAGCTGGCCACCGATGAGCAGTTCCAGGGCCCGGGCCGGGCCGAGCAGGCGGGTCATGTTCACCGTGCCACCGCCCCCGGGAAGGATCGCCAGGGTGGACTCGGGCTGGGCCTGACCCGATTTGCCGATCGCGGCGAACCGCATGTCGAGGGACATCAGGAACTCGTTGCCGGCGCCCCGGGCGAAACCGGCCACCTTGCCGATGGTGACCTGCGGGAGGTCGCGGACCTCGGCTCCCATGGCTTGGAGGATGTTCAGGCCGTCGGGGATCACGGCGCCCGGCGCGGCGTCGATCGCGGCCTGGGTGGCGGCGGGCAGGGCCTCCGGGTCGGTGAGGTAGGCCATGTCGCCGTGAGCGCTGAAGAACTCCGGATCGGCGCTCTGAAACACGATCACCCGCACGTCCGCATCGGTGCGCACCTGATGTGCGAACCCACGCAGTGACGGCAGCAGCACGCCGTCCATCAGATTGAGAGGCGGATGGTCGAGCGACACGGTGGCCACACCGTCCGCGACGGTGATCTCGAGGCCTGCCCAGCTGTGGTAGTCCATGGTGACTCCTTCTCGATGATGCCGGATGTGAGTCCCGGCTCCCAAGACCATATGTGGCAATCACTGAGGCGAACCATGCCCGCACAGCTCAGATGATTGATTATCTGCCTCATCTGCGTCTGATCAAGGTGCTAACGTCGACGTTATGGATCCACTGACCGACGCCCTGGCGATCTCGGGCGTCAAAGGGGCACTGAGCACCCGTGTCGAAGCAGGCGGCCGATGGGCGATCACCCTGGACGACTATCCCGGGGCGGCCCTGCATGCCGTGACCGCAGGCAGTACCTGGCTCACGGTCGCCGGACACGAACCGGTGGAACTAGCGGCCGGCGACGTGGTCCTGCTGCCCGCCGACACCCCGCACGGCCTCACCGACGACCCCACGGACACGGGCAGCGCCAGACGCGGTCGATGCGAGCATGTGGCCGCTCGCGGGCGCGGCACCGGTGAGGTGATCAGCCTCGGGTCGCAGCCCGCGACCACGCGGATCGTCACCATTCACTACGACTGCGACCCGGCCGCGCTCACCCAGATCCTGACCCTGTTACCAGGTCTCGTGCACGTGCGGGCCGAGGCGGGGACGCCCGGGCTGACCGACACGGTGCGCATGCTCGCCCGGGAACTCGCCCAACCGCAGCTCGCCACGCCTGCCGTACTGAAAAGCCTCATCGACATCATGCTCGTGCAGATGCTGCGCGCCTGGCTCGCGGTGAATCCTCCTGAGTGCTTCGGCACCTGGCTGGGTGCCCTCTACGACCCCGTCATCGGCAAAGCGCTACGGCACCTGCACGCGAATCCGGCCATCCCCTGGACGACCTCGACGCTCGCAAAAGCCATCTCGGTCTCCCGTGCGACCCTCGCCCGCCGCTTCCCGGCAGCCACGGGATACACCCCCGCGGCGTACCTGGCGAACTGGCGCATGGATCTGGCCGCCGTGCAGCTACGCGACAGTCATGGCTCCCTCGAGACCATCGCCGAGGCGGTCGGTTACAGATCGGTACCGGCATTCACCCGCGCCTTCACCCGAGCCCACGGACGCACGCCCGGGCGCTACCGCAGCGAGACACGCAGCCACAACGGTACGGCCTTCCAGTTGGAGACGCCCGCCCCGTCGAGCCTGACGATCAGTCATGACCTCATGAAAACGCCGGCCGGAGAGCCGCCCCCTTGATCATCTTCGGGCATTCGACTGCGCCCGACCCGATGGGGATCCTTCCGCCAACCAGGGCTTCCGCCTGTGGCCGCCGCGGGTCATACGCTGCCCAACCTGGGTCGCCGTGGGTCGCGAAGGCGACCCAGGCGCCGTGCACGCGGGCTGCGAGCCCGGCAGGCGCCGGGTCGGGACCGAGCAGACCGGCGTCGCCGTGCAGCCACGGTTCATCGGCGATGTCGAAGACGAAGCGCAGCTCGACCGTGTGGGTGGCACCCAGCCGCCAACCCAAAGCCGTCGAGCGGTAGCCGAACGAGTAGGCGTGGGTGCGGCCACCAGACAGCCGGGCGTGGGCCTCGGTCATCCGCGCGGTGCCGGCCAGGAAGAGGTCTTCGCCCAGCACCGCGGAGCGCAGCACGCCCGGGGTCGCCCCCGGCCGGGCCGCCCGTTGGGCGGCGACGACGGCGGCGGGGTCCGCGTCGACCTTCGCCGCGACGGCGAGCAGATCGTCGTCCGTCGAAGATTCCAGCTTGCCCTGCGGTACCAGGTAGAGGTGGCCCTCCTCGGTGTTGGTGCCGATGAGCAGGTCGATCTCTCCCGCCGGCCCCTCCGCCAGGGTGTCGGCCGGCTGCATGGGCAGGACCAGGGAGAACGGGCTCAGCTCGACGAGTGGGTCCGTGGCCGTCGCGGTCCGCAGGTCGATCCCCGCGAGATCCGGCAGGACCTCGAGGAACCTGTCGTCCGGGATCTCGGCGAAGGCCTCCGCGGTGGGCGGCACGCCCAGCGACCGCGCGGCCACGGCCGTGACCCGTTGCGCCTGCTCGGGGGTGAAGGCGCCGGTACCGCTGCCGCTCTGGACGATCGCGCGCCGGAACAGCCCCTTGGCCTCCGGCGTCGCCAGCAGGGCTCCGATGATGGTGGCTCCCGCGGACTGGCCAAACAGCGTGACGTTCCCGGGATCGCCACCGAACCCGGCAATCGTGTCCCGCACCCAGCCGAGCGCGGCGAGGACGTCGAGCAGCCCGCGGTTGGCGGGGGCACCCTTCAGGTCGAGGAAGCCGGGGATGCCGACGCGGTAGTTCACCGTCACCAGCACCACGCCGTCGCGGGCGAACGCCCGGCCGTCGTAGAGCGCGGCGCGGGTGGAGCCGGTGACGAACCCGCCGCCGTGCACGAAGACCATGACCGGCCGCTTCCCGCCGTCGGTGCCGGGAGTCCGGACGTCGACGGTCAGGTACTCCTCGCCGCGCACCCAGCCCGGGCCGAAGTAGGGGATCATGTCGAGCCGCCCGAAGTCGCGGGTCGGCTGCGGCGCGGTCGGCGAAGGCGCGGTGGCGTCCCGGACACCGAACCAGCCCGGGTGGACACCGGGGGCGCGAATCGGCCGGCGCCCGTGGGGGCCGCCGCATACGGGACGGCGCGGTCGAGCTCGCCGAAGCGGTCACGAACACCGCGCACGACGCCCGCCGGGGTCTCGACGATCGGATCTGCCTGCTGGGACACGGGAAACGCTTCCTCTCTCGGGCTGTTGCGGAGCCGAGCGACGAAGGGGTGGAGCCGACCGGCCCCAACCGGGCTCAAGCGATGCGGGAGAAGCCCGCCCACTCCTTGATGGCGAACTTCGACCCGTCACGCTCGACCACGGCACCGCCCTGGCCGCCGAGGTGAGCTGGGAAGACCAGCGTGTTGTCCTCGGCCGCGCGGCCGAGGAGCTTGTGGCGGGTCGCCCGGGTCCCGGCCGGGTCCTCGCAGAAGCAGGAGTTCGTCTCCGGCTCGAGGAGCTGCAGCGGGTTGTGCACCAGATCGCCGACGAACAGGACGCAGTCGCCGCGCGACTCCAGGGTCAGCACGGACGACCCGGGGTGTGGCCGGGCGCGAGATCCAGCCGGAGGTTCCGGTCGATCCGGTACGAGCCGTCCCACAGGTGGGTCAGCCCGGCCTCGTGCACCGGGGCGACGCTGTCCTCGAAGACGTTCTGGTTGCCGCGACCCAGCCACGGTTCGTGGTTGTTGGCCGGGCTCCAGAAGTCCAGATCACAATGGGCCCAGTAGCCGCCGGCCTCGCCGGCGGGGGGTGCGGTCATCGCGTCAATCCCTTCAGGCGGGCGGCGGCACGCTGCTGACCTGCGATCCACGCGTCCTCGATGTGAGTGCCGGGGACGTGAACGTACTTCATGGTCGTGGCCAGCCAGGCGTGTCCGAGGACGGCCTGGATGGCCAGCAGGTCCATCCCGCCCAGGTAGAGCTGCGAGGCGCAGAAATGCCGCAGGACATGCGGCGTGACGGGGTCGGGCCAGTCCGGCAGGTAGCGTTCGGCGGTGACTGCGAGCGCCGCCCGGAGCGTCTCATCGCCGACCCGGGCGGCGCTGCCGTCGGTGTTCTTGCGTTCCGAGGGCAGCAGCGGGACCCCGGGCCGGGCGTGGTCGTCGCCGAACTGACCTCACACGTCCTCGATGAACCACCGCAGGGTGGCTGCGGCGTTGTTGATCAGCGGGACCATCCGCTCGCGCGGACCGGAGCCACGGGCTCCCTTGCCGTGACGGACGTGCAGCTTGCCGAAGTGGCCCAGGTTCCACTTGATGTCGGATAGGTCGAGCTTGCAGGCCTCGTTGACTCGCAGCCCGACCTCGCTCATCAGCTTGGCGGCGGTGTAGTTGCGGGCGGCCGGCGCGAACTTGCGGCAGCTGGTCAGCTCTTCGCGCCACCCGGCGAACAGCTGGCCCACCTGGTCGGCGGTGGGCGGGATGCGCAGCCGGGCCTCCTGACGGCCGCGGGGCCGGTTCATCTCATCGATCGGGCATTCGACGACACGGCCGGTCATCTGGCGAATCTCGATCTTGTGCCGCAGATCAAGGAACAAGAAGTAGGTCTTGATGGCCTGCGCTTGCGCCTGGCGGCACCGCGCAGCACCTTGCCGAAGTACACGTCGGCGTCGGTGGGCTCCATCTCCCACAGCGACCGCCCGAACCATGCGCGCACCTGCTCCAGGTGCATCACGTCCGAGGCGATCGTGCCGTCCGACAACCCTGCCGCCACTCGGGCCAGTACGAACCCGGCCAGCACATCGGTCTCCAGTGCCTCCAGGTCCTCGGCAGTGGCCGGGGCACGGGCCACCCGAAGATCCTTAACTACTGCCAGCGCCAACTCCGGCCACCTCGCCTTCACCATCACAGCAAGACGAACGACCTGGACGATAGACCTTCAGAAACCCTGAAATCTCATCAACACCCGAAGAAGCCGGAGCACCAGCAGATAAGCCCAGGTCCTGCGGCTAGAGAGACCCAAGAGGCTCAGACGAACTCAAGAGATATTACACAGTCGGCTTCTGACCATCCCGCGTGATTGATCGATCACCGCCGTGGGACGGGTCGTTCCGCGGGCCCGGTCAGCGCTTGGCTTTGGCGAAGCGGCTGGTGGCGTCTCGTGGCGGGGAGAACGGCAGGAACGCGAGCTTGATCTCGCGGTCGGGGTCGCCGTTGGCATGCATCACGACGTCGATGCGGCCGTCGTTGTCGTGGGCACCGCGCCGTTTGTAGTTGGGGTGGGCTTCGATGGCGGCCGTGGCGGACTGGACGGTCGCCGTCACGTCCTTGGTCCGAATGAACATCAGCAGGGCGGCCTTGGATCGCGCCACACCAGAAAGCCGAGCAGAGCCCCGGCCGGCCCACCGGACGACTGATCTTCACCGCCCTGGAACGCATCCGGCTCATCTCCGCCACCGCCACCAGCCCACCCCAGGTCCTGATCCCTGACCTTCTGCAACACCGGCTGCTGGAGTTGCTGAACGTCGATCCCACCCGATCACGCTGGCTGATGTTGTAATCATGATCCAGACGATCAGCCAGCGACAGCATTCACCTACCTGCGAAGAATCGGGCTAGGGCGCCACGCCGTTCGCCCACTCGGACGCGTGGTCCTGGACGAACTCGTCGAAGGAGCGGGGCGGGCCGCCGGTCAGGTCCAGCACCGCGGTGCTGACCAGGTCGTCCCGGCCGGCGCTGAGGCCGGCGTCCACGGCGGCAAGGGCGGCGGCGAATTCGGCCGGCATGCCGGCGGCCCGGTAGCCGGCCGCCAGCTCGTCGGTTTCGACGGGCAGCACCTGAATCGGCCTGCCGGTGCGGGCGGTGATGATCGCCGCCGCGTCCCGGTAGCTCAACGCTTTCGGCCCGGTGAGCAGGTAGTCGCGCCGGTCGCCCGGCCCATCACTGAGCCACTCACCCCGCCTCTCACTGGGCCACTCACCCTGCCCTTCACTGGGCCTCTCGCTGGACCCGTCATCGGGGTTGGTCAGCAGGGCGGAGGCGGCGGCCGCGATGTCGCGCGCGTCGATCCAGCCCAGCCGGCCGCCACCGGCGGCGGTGTGGATCTCGCCGTGCCGCCGGAGCCGCTCGCCCAGCGGATGCGGGCGCAGGAAGTTCTGCATGAACCCGGACGCGCGCAGCACGACCCACCCGGACCGGGTCCGTACCCGTGCGGCCAGCTCAAGCGCGCCGGGGGCGTTCGGCAGCACGATGGCCGAGCCGAGGAGCACCACGCGGCGCACGCCGAGCCGCTCCGCCTCGTCCAGGAACGGCTCGACCAGCGGCATCGGATTCACGGCGTTCACCGGAGGCACCAGATAGACGCGGTCCATCGCGTGCAGCGCGGCCCGATGCGTGCCCGGGTCGTTCCAGTCGAACCGGACCGCGTCAGGATCCCCGGCAGATGGGTTGCGAGCGGCCACCCGGACCGGTACGCCCTTGCCCCGCAGCAGCTCCGCCAGCACGCTGCCGGTCTTCCCGGTGCCGCCGGTGACCAGCACGCCGCTCATCGGGCGGCCCCCGAGCGCAGCGAGCCGAGCAACTCGGGCAGCGTCCCGGTCGCCGAGGCGGCGGCCAGCGGGCTCCAGTAGTCCCGGTAGTGCGTGATCAGGCCATCACGGACCGTGATCACGGAGATGTAGTCCATGCGGTAGGGCTCGCCGGTGCGCACCGTGTACCCGTGCGTGGTGAACTCCACCACGATGGTGTCCGGCCGTTGCGTGTGATGCACGGTCACTACAGGTATCTCCCGTACGTCCATCCGTTCCGGATATCCGGCCAGATAGTCACGGACGGCCTCCCGCCCCGCCAGCCGCCGCGGCGCGTCCCCCGCAGCGAACGGGAACTCGCCGGTGCCCTGCTCCGCCCACAGATCGGCGATGGCATCCATGTCCTTGGCCAGCAGCAGATCCAGCAGTCGGCGGATCGTCTCCTCAGGAGTGCGTGGCATGTTCGTCCTCCGGTGTCCCGTGAAATGTGGTCATGCCAGCCTGGCCGCGGATCCGGGCGCCGCGGAACGGACGGGTAAGCCCCGGACCCCTGGTCCGTGGCTAAGGCGGCCGCCACTGTGGCAGCCTGGACGGGTGAGCAGAGCTGAACTGGCCGACTTTCTCCGTCGCCGGCGGGAGGCGCTGCGCCCAGACCAGCTGCCGGCCACGGCCGTCCACCCGCCAGGCCGCCGCGCCCGCCGTACTCCCGGCCTGCGCCGCGAAGAGGTGGCCACGCTGGCCGGGGTCTCCACCAGCTACTACGAACGACTTGAGCAGGCCCGCGCTCCGCATCCGTCCCCGCAGGTCATAGCCGCGCTGGGCACGGCACTGCGGCTCACCGACGCCGAGCGCGAGCACCTGGCGCGGCTGGCCGGGCAGGCCCCGCCCGCCCCGGAGACCGGCCGGGCGCCGGTGCCCGCCTTCGCCCGCGAGCTGCTGGACCGGCTCGGGCCGGTGCCCGCCTACCTCACCGACGAACGCCAGGACATTGTGGCCTGGAACAACGCGGCAGCCGACCTGATCACCGACTTCGGATCGCTGCCCGCTGGGGAACGCAACGCCGTGCGGCTGTCCATCCGGCTGAACGGCACCCTCTGCTCGGCCGCCGACGGCTCGCAGGGCGAATACGCCCGGCAGACCGCCGCCCAGCTGCGCGCGGCCAGCGCCCGGTACCCGGCCGAACGCGTACTTGGCGAGCTGGTCAACGAGTTCGCCGCGCACAGCCCCGACTTCGCCGCCAGCTGGCGCAACCACGAGGTACGCCCCATACCGACGCTGCGCAAGCACCTGCACCACCCCAAGCTGGGCGCCCTGGAGCTGGACTGCCAGACTCTGCTGCTGCCCGGCACCGATCTGCGGATGGTGATCTACACCGCGCGACCGGGCAGCCCCAGCGCCGCCGCGCTCGCCCGGCTCGCCGCACGCGACACGTAGATCGAAGTCACGCTGTGAGATCGATCGGAATCCGGCGCAAGCCTCCTCCGTAAGCGGGAGTCAACAAAGACTCACTGACCAGTGGAAACCCCCGTTGACGCCGGATTTCGTTCCACATCGGGTATCCAGCCGAGATGCGGCCAGAACGGCCATGACCCGATCTTGGCACACCTTTCGGCCGGTAGGCGTACGTACGGTCAGCGGTCAACCGTGATCAGTTTGAGTCGCCACCGTATAGTTGCCGGTTATCCAGAGTCGACTGGTTGACGACGCGGACGAGGGCGTTGATGTCGGCGCGTAGCCGGGACAGCTCGTCCTGGTCTTCCTTGCGGAGTTCCTTGAGCTTGGCCACCTGCTCACGCAGGCGTTCGCGCGCTCCACCCGAGCACGGCCAGAAGGAAGACCAGCGGAACCGCGATCACAAGCTTCGTCATGGCTGCCATGATGGCCCGGTGGCGATCGCGCGGCAGAGCCGGTCCGCGTCCCACGCGGGTTCTCCCAGGTCGAGCCGGTCCGGCGCCCGGAACCCGTCCAGCGCCAGGTGAACGTGGCGCCGCCACAGGGACGGGGCGGCGTGCCGGGTGGCCTCGGCTACCGTGCTGCTCGCCCACAACAGCAGGAAGAGGTCGGCGCCGGTGACGTCCGGGCGGACGACGCCGGCCGCCTGCGCCCGCCCCAGCACCCGTTGCGCGAGCGCGCAGATCTCGCTGTGCGCGGTCTCGGTGCGGTCGTCGCCGGGGAAGCGTCGCGCCAGGAAGTCGGCGAACGCCCGGTCCCCGGCCTGGGCCGTACACAGGACTTCGAGCAGGCCGCGGAAGGCCTGCCACGGCTCCTCCAGGCCGAGCGCGGCCTCCACCTCCTCGATCACGTGGCGCAGCTTCGGCTCGAGCACCGCGCACAGCAGGTCCAGGCGCGTCGGGAAGTGCCGGTAGAGGGTGCCGACCACCAGGCCCGCCTCGCGCGCGATGCCGTCGAGGGCGGCCTGCGCGCCCTGCCCGGCGAACGCGCGCCGGGCACACTCGAGCAGCCGCTCGCGGTTGCGGCGGGCATCCCGGCGAGCGGGCAGCGGGTTCCCCGTGGCAGGCATGAGGTCACCGTAGCAAAGTGCGACACGTCTCAACTTTGAGGGTGCTCTCATCTTCGCTACAGTGAGCAGCACCCAAAAGATGAGAGCATGCTCATTTTTCGAGACAAGGAGAGCGACATGGCGAAGCTCGGCGGGAAGGTCGCGGTGATCACCGGCGCAACCTCTGGGCTGGCACTGGCGACGGCGAAGCTGTTCGTCCAGGAGGGCGCGCACGTGGTCATCACCGGCCGCCGCCAGGACCGGCTGGACGCGGCGGTGGCCGCCATCGGCCACGGCGTGACCGGCGTGCTCGGCGACGTCGGCCAGATCTCCGACGCGGCCCGCCTGGCCGAGGTCGTGGCGGTCGAAGCGGGCCGGGTGGACGTGCTCATCGCCAGCGCCGGCGTCTGGACGTGGAACGAGCACATCGGCGACGTGACCGAGCAGTCGTTCGACGCCGTGTTCGGGGTGAACGTGCGCGGGACGTTCTTCACCGTGCAGAAACTGCTGCCATTGCTGTCCGACGGCGCCTCGATCGTGCTCATCGGGTCGGGCGCCGCGGACAAGGGCGATCCGGGAACGACCGTCTACGCCGCGAGCAAGGCGGCGCTGCGGTCGTTCGCCCGGACCTGGACCACCGACTTGAAGCAGCGCGGAATCCGGGTCAACGTCCTCAGCCCCGCCGCGATCGACACCGCCGCGTTCGCGGACCTCCCGCCGGGGTTCAAGGAGCAGATTGCCTCGCGGGTGCCCATCGGCCGCCTCGGTGACGAGCACGAGATCGCCACCGCGGCGCTCTTCCTGGCCTCCGCGGACTCGAGCTTCGTCACCGGCATCGACCTGCCCGTCGACGGCGGGATCGGCCAGGTCTGACCACCGGCAAGGCGCTGAAGGTCAAGAGGCGGGGCTCCGTCCATACCCCCCGCGGGCCCGGGCTCCACCGCCGGCCCCTGCTCCGGCACCGCTCCCGCACCGCCTCGGCCAGGCGGTCGCGGCTCGTCTGGACGAGGGCCAGTACCAAGTACGAGAGAAAGGGGCAGTGTCCTGCCCTACCTGAGAGATCGCTGATCAGTGAGTACGGCGGCGAGGTGCCAGGACCTCGGTGACCCTGGCGATGGCTTCGGCGCCGGGTTTGACGTAGCGCATGGCGGTGCGGGGGTTCTTGTGCCGGGTCTTGCCCATGATGAGCGGCTCTGTCGCTGATCTTGGGACGGGTTGGGGATCATGTTCGGATCAGGATCCGCTTCCGCAGGAGATCGAAGTTGGCTCTCTCGTAGCCCTGCCGCTTGACCAGCTTCACTCGCGTGTTCTGCCCTCGGCCTGTCCGGAGTTCCACGGAACCGACAGGCCGGCGATGATGGCGTCCAGGTCGTAGCGCAGGCCGTGGGCGAAACGGTGCAGGTGGGGCAGGTCCTCTTCAGGAACTGCGTCGATCCAGGCGGGCAGACGGTCACCGCGAAGGTCGCGCATCATGGTGGCGAAGCTGCGGACATGGCGAAAGTGGCATCCAGTTCGGGGCAGGCCTCGCGGACCTGCTGAAGGTCGGGCGCGTCGTCGGGACGAAGATTGTCGGGATGAGTCACGATCCAGGCTGTGATCTTGCGGGGTTTGGGCGTGGGCCTGGGTGGCGGCGGCGCGATACTGCCCTTGCGCAGCAGCCGGATGTAGCGGTCGACCGGGCTCGCACTGCCCTGGTATCCCTGTGCCCGGATCTCACAAAACAGCAGGCTCGCGTTGTGACACCCCTGGCTGAACCGCTCATACAAATACGGCTTGTAGGCATCCAGCAGCGTGGTCCGGTGCGTAGCGGCGACCAGCAGCTCCTCCAGGCCAGCCGCGCGGGCGTAGCGGCGTACGGCGTAGTAGTCGAGATTCAGATCCCGGCTGATGCCCCTGAGCGAACGGCCCTGAGCCACCAGCTCCTGAACCTCGGCATATCGCCTGGTCGTCCGAGCCACCAGGGCTCGCTCGTGGCCGTGAACGTCCAGATAGCCGTCCGGCGGCTCGGGCGGGACCGCGAGCTCGCCACCGTTGCCGGGCAGCTCGGCATACGCCTGCTTGACGCAGCCGTGGTGCGCACCGACCGTCTTCTCCACGGCTTCGGTCAGGTTGTTCCACACGGTACTGGTGGGCCGCTGACGAGGTGCCTGCTGTGCAGGTCCTTCTTCAGCGACCCCCAGCCCGAACGACGCGTGCGACTTATCACCGCACGTCGCTCTCCAGTGACTACTCCGTGAGTGCTGGGACAGGGTTCTTGCCGTGGATGTCCGCGTGGCAGTTTCCGCAGACCACGAGGGTGAAGGGTGTCAATATTCTGTTCATGGTCGTGAGCTGCCGGTTTGTCTCGGCTTCCTGGTCGGAGCAGTGGCCTGGGTCAGGCATGCTCGAGGCTCGTGACGCTCCGTCTCTTCTATATGATCTTCTGCCGCATCGTGGGTTGGCTGACGCTGCTGCACCGTAGCGACGCGTCCAAGAACATGGAGATCCTCGTCCTGCGGCACGAGGTCACCGTGCTGCGCCGTCAGGTTCACCGTCCAAGACTGTCATGGGCGGACCGAGCAGTGCTGTCCGCGCTGGCCCGAGGACTGCCAACGGTGCTGCGTGCCCACCGACTGGTAACACCAGAGACGCTGCTGCGCTGGCACCGGCGTCTGATCGCACGCCACTGGACCTACCCGCACCGGAGGATAGGACGGCCAGCGACCGATCCAGCGGTCGTGGCGTTGATCCAGCAGTTGGCACGGGAAAATCCTCGCTGGGGTTACGAGCGCATCCGAGGCGAACTGCGGCATCTGGGCCATCAGGTGAGCGGTGCGACGATCCGCCGGGTCCTGAAACGGGCGCGCCTGGGTCCGGCGCCGCGACGTACCGACGACCGCTGGCGCGATTTCGTCCGCGCCCACGCCGCGAGCACGCTGGTCTGTGATTTCTTCGCGGTGGACACCGTCATGCTGCGCCGGCTGTACGTCTTCTTCGTGATGGAGGTCGGCACCCGGTTCGTGCACGTGCTCGGCGTGACCGCCCACCCCGATGGCGCATGGGTTACCCAGCAAGCCCGTAGCCTTCTCGTCACTCTGGACCACCGGGCCGGCACGTTCCGGTTTCTGATTCGGGATCGGGACACGAAGTTCACCCGCAGCTTCGATGAGGTGTTCACCGGCGACGACATTCAGGTGCTGAAGATCCCACCTCTGGCGCCTCGCGCGAATGCGTTCGCCGAGCGATGGGTACGGACGACGCGCACGGAGTGCACCGATAGGCTGCTGATCTTCGGCGAGCGGCACCTTCGTACCGCGCTGGACGAATATGTCGATCACTACAATCGGCACCGGCCGCACCGCTCTCTCGGGCTTCGAGCCCCCACCGATGACTCCGACGTGATCCCGCTACCGGTGGGCCGGATCGAGCGCCGCCAAGTCCTCGGCGGGCTGATCAACGATTACCAGCGAACTGGCTGACCAACGAGGCGCCATCAAGAATGCGCAGGTCAGCACCTTGGACCTAGTTTTGACACCCTTCAGGGCGAGCACGGATGGAGCACGCAAGCGCTAGACGAAAATTCTAGAACGCATCCGATCCCGCATAACAGCAGGTCAGGACATGATCAAAGCGCGCCCTGCAGGATTCGAACCTGCGACCGTCGGATGAGAAGTCCGCCGCGCCGAACCCGCCGGTCAGCCGGCCGTACCGGGCGACAACTGCGCCTCTATGGCGGTCACGGCGTGGGCGCGGTGCGCGGCCAGCACGAGCACCACGGCCTCCGCGTCGCGGCGGCGCAGGAGGTCGAGCGTGGCGCGGTGCTCCTCGATGACCCGTTGCCTGTTGGGCTCCTCGCCGTAGTACAGGGACCGGTAGGCGTCGGTGGAGTCCCACAGCGTCCTGATCAGCCGGACCAGCCGCGGCAGCCCCGACCACTCGAAGATCGTCATGTGAAAGCGGCGGTTGGCCTCGGCCATCTCCAGCACGTCACCCGCCGCCGCGGCCCGCTCGACCTCGGCCTGCGCGCGTTCGGCCGCCGCCAGCCCGGCGTCGGTGAGGCGTTCGACCGCGCGGCGGACCGCCTCGGCCTCCAGCAGCTCGCGGATCAGGTAGACCTCGCGCAGGTCGTCGAGCGAGAGCCGCTGCACGCAGTAGCCGCGATGCGCCTTGTACGTGACCAGCCCCTCGCCCTCCAGGGTCTTGAGCGCCTCGCGCAGCGGGACCCGGCTGACGTCGAACTCCTCGGCCAGCGCCTCCTGCCTGATCGGGTCGCCTGGACGCAGCCGGCCGGTGGTGATCGCCCGCCTGAGCTCCTCCAGGACGAACTGCTGGGCCGTGGGCGGCCTGCGGTGCCCTTCTACCGAGGTCATTGCCCCAATATCTCACGGACCCAGTCCGCGTCCTGCCCGAGTGAGGGCGGCGGGAGGCGGTACTCCGGCGGCGTCGCGCCGAGCCCGATGGGGTTGGCCACCTGATCACCGGCCAGGGGCTCCAGCCCGAGCTCGGCGGCGAAGGCGAACGCCGCGTCCAGAGTGTTGATCGGCCCGCACGGCACCCCGGCCGGGGTGAGCGCGGCGAACCACTCGTCGGCCGTACGCGTCCCGAGGGTCCGGTCGAGCTCGGCCACGAGCTCTTCCCGGTCGGCGACCCGGCCGGTGTTGGCGGCGAACCGGGGGTCGTCGGCCAGGTCGGCCCGGCCCAGCACCTCGCACAGGGCGCGGAACTGCCGGTCGTTGCCCGCCGCGATGACGATCGGCCGGTCGGCGGCCTGGAACACCTCGTACGGCACGATGCTGGGATGCCGGTTCCCCATGGCCTTCGGCACCACCCCGGCGGCGGCGTACCCGGAGGCGTGGTTGGTCAGGGCCGACAGCAGCGACGACAGGAGCGACACCGAGACCCGTTGTCCCTGCCCGGTGGCGTCGCGGTGGCGCAGCGCGGCCAGCACGCCGAGCCCCGCGTGCAACCCGGTGATCACGTCGACGAGGGCCACGCCCGCCTTCGTGCCTGGGCCGTCCGGCTCGCCCGTCACGCTCATCAGCCCGCCGACGGCCTGCGCGATCAGGTCATACCCGGGCAAGTCCGCGCCCTTGCCCGCGCCGAACCCGGTGATCGAGCAGTAGACCAGACCTGGGTTAACCTCCCTGAGCGCATCATGGCCGAGGCCCAGCCGGTCCATGGTGCCCGGCTTGAAGTTCTCGACGAGCACGTCGGCGCGGGCGGCCAGCGCGCGGGCCACCTCCAGGTCGGCCGGGTCGCGCAGGTCGAGGGCGATCGAGCGCTTGTTGCGGTTGACGGCCAGGAAGTAGGTCGCCACTCCCCCGGCGTGCGGCGGCCCCCACGAGCGGGTGTCGTCGCCGGCGCCGGGGCGTTCCACCTTGACGACGTCGGCGCCGAGGTCGGCCAGCAGCATGGTCGCGTACGGACCGGCCAGCACCCGGCTGAAGTCGGCGACCAGCAGCCCGGAGAGAGCGCCGCCGCTGTGCTCGCCGGTTCGCCCGGTTCGCCCACTCACGCCGGGGCGCCCAGGTAGACGGTCACGGTCTGGGTGAAGAACTCGCGGGCCGCGCGCCCCTGCTCCCTGGGCCCGAAGCCGCTGAGCTTGCGCCCGCCGAACGGCACCCAGGGGAAGGTGCCCGCCGACTCGGAGTTGATGTGCAGCACGCCGACCTCAAGGTGTTCGACGGCTTGGAGGGCGGCGCCGAGGTCCCTGGTGAAGATCGCCGCCGACAGGCCGTGCTCGCTCCGGTTGGCCAGCCGCAGCGCCTCCTCTGGACCCGAGGCCCGAACGGCGCCCACAACGGGCCCGAACAGTTCCCTGCTCCACACGTCCACGTCCGTGCCCGGCAGCGCGAGCACCGTCGGGGGCGTGAACCAGCCGGCCGCGAGGTCGCCGTCGGTGTACGGCCGGGCGCCCGCCAGCACCGTGGCCCCCTGCCCGAGCGCGTCGCGCACGCCCGCCGCCACCCGGTCCCTGGCCGCGGCGCTGACCAGCGGGCCCATGTCCACCCCGGCGCCGAGCGGATCCCCGACGACCAGCTCCTCCGCCTTGGCGGCCACCTTGCGCAGCAGCTCGTCGGCGACGGACTCCTCGACCACCAGCCGGGAGGTCGCCGTGCACTTCTGCCCGGTGGACCGGAACGCGCCCATACACACCTGCTCGGCGGCGTGGTCGAGGTCGGCGTCGGCCAGGACGACGGCGGCGTTCTTGCCGCCCATCTCGGTCTGCACCGGTTTGGCCAGCTCACCGCAGCGCGCGATGACGGCCCGGCCGACCTCGGTGGAGCCGGTGAAGGAGACCACGTCCACGCCTGGGTGATCGATGACGGCCGCGCCCACCTCCGCCTCGCCGTACACGAGGTTGAGCACGCCCGCAGGCAGGCCCGCCTCGACCAGCGCGCCTGCCAGGCGGGCGGCGAGCAGCGGGACGAGCGAGGACGGCTTCCAGACGACCGTGTTGCCGTAGGTGAGCGCGGGCGCCAGCTTCCAGGCGGGGATCGCGATCGGGAAGTTGAACGGGGTGATCACCCCGGCGACGCCGACCGGTTTGCGCATGACGAGAAGGTTCTCGCCGCGGCGCGGGGAGGCGTAGATCTCGCCGCTCTCCCTGTCGGCCTCGGCGGCGTAGTACCGCAGGATCCTGGCCGCGCCGCGTACCTCCGCCACGCCCTCGGGCAGGGTCTTGCCCTCTTCGCGGCTCAGCTCCCGCCCCCACTCCTCGGCTGACTCCTCGACCAGGGCGGCGGCCGCGGTGAGGACGGCCGCGCGTTCGTGGTGCGGGGTGGCCCGCCAGCCGGGCGCGGCGTCGCGGGCCGCGCGGATCGCCTGCTCCACCTGCTCGGGCCCGGCGGCCCGGCCGCGGGCGACGATCTCGTCCGGGCGGGCGGGGTTGGTGTCGGCGAACTCCGCGCCGGATCCCTCGATCCAGCGACCGTCCACGAGGTTCAGGATGTCCATGGTCAACGCACCCTAACTGTGTCATATTGGATAATCAATATTGGATCCAAAATACGGAGCTGGGACATGCATCCTTCCGCCCTCTTCGCCATCGACGGCCTGCTCACCGACGAGGAGCGCGACATCCGCCAGGCCGTCCGGCAGGTGTGCGACCGGGAGATCCGGCCGTACGTCGCCGACTGGTTCGAGGCGGGCGCGCTGCCCGCCCGCGAGCTGGCCCGCTCGCTCGGCTCCGTCGGCGTCCTCGGCATGCACCTGGACGGGTACGGCTGCGCGGGCCTCGGCGCCGTCGCCTACGGCCTGGCCTGCCTGGAGCTGGAGGCGGCCGACTCCGGGCTGCGCAGCCTGGTGTCGGTGCAGGGGTCGCTGGCCATGTACGCGATCTGGAAGTACGGCAGCGAGGAGCAGAAGCGGGAGTGGCTGCCCGCGATGGCGGCCGGTGAGCGCATCGGCTGCTTCGGCCTGACCGAGCCCGACTTCGGCTCCGACCCGGCGGGCATGCGGACCACGGCCGAGCGGGACGGCTCCGATTGGGTGCTGAACGGCACCAAGATGTGGATCACCAACGGCTCGGTGTCCGACGTGGCCGTGGTCTGGGCGCGGGCCGAGGACGGCATCCGCGGCTTCCTGGTGCCGGCGGGCACGCCGGGCTTCGCCGTACACGATCTCAAGCGGAAGGTCTCCCTGCGCGCGAGCGTGACGAGCGAGCTGGTGCTGGATGGTGTACGGCTTCCGGAAGAGGCGATGCTGCCCGGCGCCCGCGGCCTGTCCGGGCCGCTCGGCTGCCTGAACGAGGCCCGGTTCGGCATCGTGTTCGGGGCGATGGGCGCGGCGCTCGACTGCCTGGAGACCGCGCTCGCCTACGCGGCCGAGCGGGAGATCTTCGCCCGGCCGCTCGCCTCCTTCCAGCTCACCCAGGAGAAGCTCGCCGACATGGCGCTGGAGCTGGGCAAGGGCCTGCTGCTGGCGGTGCATCTGGGGCGGCTGAAGGAGCGGGGCGAGCTCACCCCCGAGCAGGTGAGCGCCGGCAAGCTGAACAACGTGCGCGAGGCCCTCGACATCGCCCGGACGTGCCGCACGCTGCTCGGCGCGAGCGGCATCACCCTGGAGTACCCGGTGATCAGGCACGCGGTCAACCTGGAGTCCGTGCTGACCTATGAGGGCACCTCGGAGATCCACACGCTGGTCCTGGGCAAGGCGCTGACCGGCGTGCCCGCCTTCCACTGACGCCTTCAGAATGACTGACGGGCTCAGAAGGTCTGCCAGGTCGAGGCGGTGACCTGGCAGAGCCTGCCCTTGTGCACCCGCATCTCGGACGCGGTCACGTCCAGGCTGACCACCGCGAGCGTCTCCCAGCGCTGGTCGAGCGGGAGCGCCGGGTCGGCGTGCGCGCACACGGGCGCCACCGGCGCGTGACAGGTCATCGCCCGCGCCCTGGCCGTGACGTCCGGGTCGCCCAGCTCGCCGGTCCGTTCCTCCAGGTGTTCGAGCCTGGCGTACGTGGCCGGCCGCTCGGTGCCCAGCCGCTCCCCCGCGCTCAGCGCGCCGTCCAGGAAGTGGTTGGCGTGCAGCAGTACGCCGGCGGTGTCCGCCTCGACGACCGCGACGCCGTCCGGGCAGATCTCCAGCGACCTGGCCCCCTCCGCCGTGACCACGGTGATGACCGTGGACGCCGACGTCTTCGCCGACCTGGCGATCTCGGTGGCCTGCTCCAGGGTGGCGGCCTCGTCGAGGATCCGGCGCGCGACCACATGCACGGGCACGCCGACGTTCGCGTGGTCCGACTCGTGGCGCAGGATGTTGAAGTGCGCGCCCAGGCCCGCGCTGTTCACGCCGATCTTGGCCAGCACCCCGAACTCGGTGAAGGTGCGTACCTTGTGCCCTTCGCGCGGCTCGTACGCCCACAGCACCGGCGCGTCGCGCAGGTGGTCGTGCCAGTCCCAGGTCTGCGTCGTGCGCGGGGGCAGCCCGCCGCCGAGCACGACGGCGGTGGAGCACTCGCCCTCCCCGTCGTGGCGCAGCGCGGCCAGGATCTCGGTCCGCGCGTTGACGACGGCCACCTGCCAGTCCGCCAGGCCGCAGCCCGCCGCGATGCCGCCGATCTCCTCCGCCAGCTCCGGCGCCCACGCGGCCGTGCTGTCGAGTGCCCGCTCGCCGAGCTCTCTGACCCGCCCATGGCTTGCGCCGCTCACCTCGAACAGCCGCAGATAGCCGTCGAGGTTGGCATGTACGGCCTCGCGCCAGCGGGCGCCGAACTGCCGTCCCCGTCCCGCCGCGTCGAGGCAGGTGGAGGTGTAGGTGGGAAACGTGGTCATCTGGGGGTTACCTCGTCCATCAGTGCCGCGACGGCGGCGTCCGCGTCGCGGTGGACGCGGTGTCGCTGCTCGTCGTCCTTGTCCTGGCTCAGCTTGAACACGCTCTGCTCGGCCGTGACCCGCACCCGGAAGGCCGCCACGCCGGGCACGAGCTGGGCGAAGCGCTCCTCGGAGGCCGGGGTGGGGCGCCAACTGGGCGTCCGTGCCGACTCCAGCTCCGCCACCGTGCGCCGTACCACTTCCAGGGGCTCGGGGTGCGGCTCGATCAGGCCGGTCAGGTGGACGGCCGCGTAGTCCCACGTCGGTACGGCGGGATCGACCGCGTAGCTGGTCGGCGAGACGTAGCCGTGCGCGGCGGAGAAAACCACCAACGCCTCGGGCGCCACGGGCCTAGTGGCGGACGGCGCGGGCCCGTTGCTAGCGACAGGCGGGTCCCAGGCGTGCCACTGCGGGTTGACCCTGGCCATGTGGCCGAGCAGCGTCGCGCCCACGAACGTGGACTCGCCGCCGCTCTCCACGATGACGGGCACGTGGCTGGCCACGGGCACGCCGCCGGTCGCGGTGATCACGAGCGCGAACGGGTGCGTCCGCACCAGCCGCGCCACGTGCGCGTGGTCCGGCGCCGCGAAACGCGGGAAGCTGTACATTCCTCCTACTCCACGCTGCTCAGGATGGCGTCCCAGGCGACCTCCGACGCCAGGGCGCCCAGCCCGGCGGGCTTGAGGCCGCCCAGGTCCACCTCGTCGGTGGTCAGCGCGAACAGCACGTCGCCGTCGTTCTGGGTGTGGAACGGCTGGATGCCCCGGTGCATCGAGCCGTGTACCTGGCGGCTCAGCTGGGTGAGCTCGATGTCGGCCAGCCGTACGTTGGTCACCAGGACCGTCAGCGTGGTGTTGCCCATGACGGCCGGAGCGTCCGACGCGATCGCGTAGTCCACACTCGGGTGGCGCCTGGTGCCCTCGTCGGCGTGGTAGTTGCCGCGCAGGATCGTCCCGTCACGGCCGACGACCACGCCCACCGAGTTGACCACGGTCGCCACCAGGACCTTGACCGCCCCGAAGGTGCCGAAGGCGGCGCCCTGCCCGGCGAACTCGGCCCTGGCGAAGTCGACCTTGCCCGCGCTGGCGCTGCGTCCGGCGCCGCACCGCCCCACCGGGAACTCACCCTCGACGGCGGCGCGCAGGGCGGCGCGGCCCAGCGGCCCGTCGGGGTGTACGGCGTTGTCGCGCGTGGAGAAGTCGTAGATCACCGCGCCCGAGACGAGCTGCAGCTCGTCCCATTTGGTCTGGTTGCTCCGGCGGGCCAGCAGTTCCTCGCTCACCCCGGCCACGGCCGACATCCCGTACACCGATCCGCCGGTCAGGCAGATGGCGTGGTTGTAGTCGTAGCCGCCGCTCAGGCCCACCGCGCCGCCGCGGGCGTCCACGGCGGTCCGCGCGCCCGCCGGGACGTGCACGACGGTGCAGCCGGTGGGGCCCTCGCCGTACTCCGCCGTGCCGACGAACACACCGGGCAGGTCGAACGCGACCGAGCCGCGCCCCGGGCTGGGCTGCGGGGTCAGCGGGAGGTCGGAGTTACCGGGCACGCCGGCGGCGAAGGCCGACACGGGAGCGAGGGTCACAGGGACTCCAGGAGTTGTCGCGAGTACGGATGTTCGGGGGCGGAGTAGAAGGTGGCGGCGTCGGCGGTCTCGACGACCTCGCCGCCGCGCATGACGGCGATCCGGTCGGCCACGTAGCGGACGGCGCCGAGGTCGTGGGAGATGAACAGCGCGGCGAAGCCGTACTCCGCCTGCAGGTCCTTGAGCAGGTTGAGGATCTGCACCTGGACGGAGACGTCCAGGGCGCTGACGGCCTCGTCGAAGACGATGAAGCTCGGCCGGGTGATCAGCGCGCGGGCGATGGACACCCGCTGCCGCTGGCCGCCGGACAGCTCGTGCGGGTAGCGGTCGGCGAAGCCGGGCTCCAGGCCGACCTGTTCGAGCGCCTCGGGTGCCAGCTCACCGGCGGACTTTCCCAGTACGGCGAGTGGCTCGGCGACGCTCTGCCCGATGCGCATCCTGGGGTTCAGCGACCAGTGCGGGTGCTGGAGCACGGCCTGCATCCGCCCGGCCAGGTCCTTGCGCCGCCGGGGGAAGGGGCGGCCGTCGAACCTGACCGTCCCGGTGGTGGGCCCTTGCAAGCCGAGCGCGACCCGGCTGGTGGTCGTCTTGCCCGAGCCGGACTCGCCGACCAGGCCGAGCGTCTCGCCCTCGGCGACGGAGAGCGAGACGCCGCGCATGGCGTCCAGCCGGGTACGGCGCAGCGGCGGGCCCGTGGTGAAGGAGACCGTGACGTCGGTGAGATCGAGGATCACGCGATCACCTCCAGCTCGGCGGCCCGGTGGCAGAGCACGTCCTTGGCCCCGACGCGAACCGGCTCGGGGCGTTCGGTGGCGCAGCGGTCCTCGGCGAAGGGGCAGCGGGGCGCGAACGCGCAGCCGGGCGAGGGACCGGTCAGGACCGGCGGGCGGCCCGGCACCGGCTCCAGCCGTACCCCGGGAACGGCCACAGCGGGAGCCGACCTGGCCAGGGCGGCGGTGTAGGGGTGCACGGGATCGCCGAGCACGTCGGCCGCCGGGCCGCTCTCCACGACGCGCCCGGCGTACATGACCGCCACGCGGTCGCACCTGCGGGCCACGGCCGGCAGGTCGTGGCTGAGCCAGACGATGCTCGTGCCCGCCTGCCGGGCCAGCGCGAACACCACGTTCAGCACCTCTTCGCGCACCTGGCTGTCGAGCGAGGCGGTCGGCTCGTCGGCGACCAGCAGTTCGGGCGAGGCGGCCATGGCCAGCGCGATCGCCACTCGCTGAGCCATGCCGCCGGACAGCTGGTGGGGGTAGGCGGCGGCCACGCGCGGGTCATCGAGCTTGACCCGCCCCAGGTGAAACGCCACCTGAGCCTGAAGACCCGCACGCCCGTCCGCCCCCTCGGAGCCGTCGCGCCCGTCGCGGCCGGGTGCGCGGAGGACGAGCCGGAGTTGGGCGCCGACCCGCATGGTCGGGTCGAGCGAGGCGATCGGGTCCTGGAAGACGAAGCCGAGCCGCTGCCTGCGCAGCCGCCGCAACGCGGTGGGCGGCAGGTCCAGCACCGGCTCGCCGGCCACGCGCACCGTGCCGGCGGCCACCACCGCCTGGCGGGGCAGCAGGCGGCCGATCGCCGCGCCGAGTGTGGACTTGCCCGACCCGCTCTCGCCCACCACCCCGACGGCCTCGCCCGCCGCCACGCGCAGGTCGGCGCCGTCGAGGGCGCGGGCCGTCCCGTAGTCGACCTCCAGGCCGTCCACTTCGAGCAGCGCGCTCATATCAGTGACCTCGTCTCCCTCGGTTCGAACCGGTCGCGCAGCCCGTCGCCCAGCACGTTGATGGACAGGATGGCGAGCACCAGCACGACGCCGGGCCCGATGATCAGCCAGGGAGCGGCCATCATGTAGGTGCCACCCTGGCGGATCAGCACCCCGAGCGACGCCTGCGGCGGTTGCACGCCGAAGCCGAGGAAGCTCAGGCCGCCCTCGACCGAGATGCCGACCGACAGCGCGTAGGTGCCCTGGACCGCGATCGTGCCCGCCACGTTCGGGAGTACGTGGCGGCCGAGGATGCGGGGCAGTCCCGCGCCGCTGATGGCCGCCGCGGTCACGTAGTCGCGTTCGGCCACGGCGACGGCGGCGGCGCGTACGAGCCGGGTCATCAGCGGGATCGTGACCAGCACGATGCTGGCCACCGCGGCGAGCTGGCCGGGCCCGGCGACGGCCGCCACCAGGATCGCCAGGACGATGGCGGGGAAGGAGTAGAGCAGCTCCACCACCCGCATGATCAGCTCGTTCAGGTAGCCGCCCCGGTATCCGGCCAGGATGCCGAAGCCCGCGCTGAGCGCGGCGGTCACCAGGACGGCGGCCGAGGAGAGCAGCAGCGTGGTGCCGACACCCTCCATGACGCGCGGCAGCATCGAGCGGCCCAGGTTGTCGGTGCCCAGCCACCAGCCGGGGCCCGGCGGCCGCAGGCGCGGGCCCACGATCGCGTCGGGGTCTCCACCGGCGTGTACGAGCGAGCCGAGCGCGACCAGGACGAGCAGCAGCAGGCAGCCCAGACCGGTCAGCGACAACGGATCGAGCCGCTGTCTTGGCCGCCTCCTCTTCACACCCACCGTCTCCTTCTCGCCAGCCGTCTCCTTCTCGCCAGCCGTCTCCTTCATGCGCGTCTCCCGAGCCTCGGGTCGACCAGCCCGACGAGCAGGTCTATCAGGACGTTCATCACGATGAACACGGTGGCCGCCAGAAGCACGCCCGCCTGCACGACCGCGTAGTCCCTGCGCCCCACCGCCTGGACGACGTACGAGCCGATGCCCGGCAGGTTGAACAGGTACTCCACGATCAGCGCGCCGCCGAGGAGGTAGGCGGTGATCGTCGCGGTGAGCGTCAGCACGGGCCCCGCCGCGTTGCGCAGGATGTGGTGCCGGACGATGAACCACGGTGTCTCGCCCCGGGCGACGGCGGCCGTGACGTGCGGCTCGACCAGCACGTTCAGCACGGCGTCGCGGGTGGTCCTGGCCGTCGCCGAGATGGCGAAGATCGACAGCACCGCGGCGGGCAGCAGGTAGCCGCTGGTCTGCAGGCCGTACCGGGAGACCACGAACACCACCAGGCTGCCCAGCGCGAACTCGGGGACGCTCACCCCCAGCCCGCTCAGCAGCCGCCCCGCCGCGCCGCCGCCTCCCGGGCGGGCGCGCAGCGCGGTCAGCACGCCGAGCGGCACCCCCGCCAGTACGGCGGCGGCGACGGCGAACAGCGTGAGCTGCCCCGTCACGGGCAGCCGGGCCCACAGCTCGGCCGCGACCGGCTGCCTGCTGATCATCGAGGTGCCGAAGTCCCCGGTGCCGACCGCCGCCAGCCAGTGCCCGTACTGGGCGAACACCGACTGGTCGAGCCCGTACCTGGCGGCCAGTTCGGCCTTCTGCGCGGGCGTGGCGAACGGGCCCAGGATCGTCTCGGCGAACCCGCCCGGCATCAGCCGCAGCGCCGCGAAGATCAGGACGGAGATGCCGAGGAGGGTGACGGCCGAGCTCAGCGCCCGGCCCGCCCACCACAGCAGGAGCCGCATCGTCAGCCCTTCTTGACCCGGGCGTCGGCGACCAGCCGGAGCAGGTTGCCGTAGCCCTCGGTGGCGTACAGGCTCGGGCTGACCCCGTCGGCGCGATAGGCGATCGTGGCCGGGCGGGTGACCAGCGGGATCATCTGCGCGTCGGTGTCCACCTTGGCGCACACCGCGGCCAGTGCCTTGTCGCGCTCGGCGCCCGACGGGGTCTCCGTCGCGGCGGTGATCAGCGAGTTGAGGTCCTTGTCGGCCTGCATGAAGCCCGCGTTGAAGCCGGCGACGTCGGGGTTCCACCAGGTGGTGACCATGCCGGGGTCGGCGTATCCGGCGAACCACGACAGCGCGGCGTCGAACGTCGCGGGCACCTTGCCGTACACCTTGCCCGCCCAGCTCGCCTCGTCCATCTGCTCGATCTTGACGGTGACGCCGGCCTGCTGGAGGTTCTGCTGGATCACCTGGGCGACGGCGGGGGCCGGCTCGGTGGAGTAGATGCTGAGCGTGAACGACAGGTTCGCGATGTCGGCCTGGGCGAGCAGTTCCTTGGCCTTCGCGGCGCCGCCCGCCGTGGCCGAGGGCAGCGTGGCCGGGTCGCAGGCGCCGGGCAGGCCGGCCGGGGTGACGCCGGTGGGCTTGCCCTGGCCGCCGAGGGCCACTTCGGCCATCTGCTTGCGGTCCAGCGCCATGTTCAGCGCCTGGCGGACCCGGGGGTCGGCGAACTTGGGGTTCTTGGAGTTGAGCATCAGGTAGTAGAAGTCGGTGGTGGCCTGGGTGGCGACCTTGACGTTCGCGGCGCCGGCCAGCATCGCGGCGGAGTCGACGTTGCCCAGGGCGGCCAGGGCGGAGCTGCCGTTCTGCACCGCGGCGACGCGGGCGGCCTCCTCGGGCGCGATCGTGACGGTCAGGCTGTCGGCGGCTGGCTTTCCCTTGTCCCAGTAATGCTCATTGCGGGCGAAATTCCAGGACACGTCCTGGCGGTGCGCCTGCACCTTGAACGGCCCGGTGCCCAGCATCTCCTTGGCCGGGTCGAGCGTCTTCGCCTCGATCTCCTTCATCGGCAGGATCGCGGCGGGCACATTGGCGAGCGCCGCCAGGAACGGCGTGTACGGCTTGGTCAGCGTGACCTTGACGGTGGCCGCGTCGACCTTGGTCACCTTCTCGACCGGGCCGAGCTGCCCCCGCCACACCGACTTGGCGGCCAGCAGCCGCTTCAGGCTGCCCACCACGTCGTCGGCGGTCATCTGCCTGCCGTTGGAGAAGGCGACGCCCTTACGCAGGTGGAACACGTACGTGGTCGGGGTGGGGTTGTCCCAGCTCTCGGCGAGCCGCGGCTGCGGGCTGAAGTCGGGCCCCACGGTGACCAGCGTCTCGTAGACCAGCGACATCAGCTGCCAGGAGGTGGCCACGTCGGCGAGCTGCGGGTCGAGCCCGGTCGCCGCGCCGCTGTCGATGTGCACCGCGACGTTGAGCGCGCCGCCCGCGGGCAGCTTGCCGTCTGCCACGGCCAGGTAGCCGGGGGCGGCGGCCGAGCCGGTCGCCGCGGTGCCCGGCGGGGCCGCTTCCGTGCCGCCGCCGCAGGCGGAGGTGGCCAACACGACCGCCGCGACGCTACCGGCCAGTCTGTATCGCATGACGCCTCATCTCTAGTGGCAGGAGCCCTGGCTGCTCGGCGGGACGTCGAGCGTGGGGTTGCGATCGAAGAACCCGACGGGCTTCAGGGTGAATCCGCACGTGTCGACGGGCATGATCGGCCAGTCCTCGGTACGGGGGAAATGGGTCAGCCCGAACGTGTGCCACAGCACGATGTCCTGGCCGTCGATGTCGCGGTCCGCGGCCGTGTACGCGGGCAGCCCGGCGCCACCCGGATGCTGATTGACCAGGTCACCGGCCGGATAACGCTCCTGCGGATGGTACCTGGTGACCCAGAGGTGGCTGGTGGCGAACTCCGCCCTGGCGCGGATCGAGGAGTTCTCGTGGGCGAGCAGGGTGGGCAGGCCCTCGGGGTACAGCGCGTAGCCGACGGGGTCGCCCAGGCGGTTGGTCACCTCCGGGTTGACCACGTGCCAGGTCCGGCCCATGGCCAGGTCCGCGTCGCGCCTGCCCTCCGCTTCGGTGCGCAGCCTGGTGGCCTTGCGGCCGAAGGCGTTGCCGTACGGGTTGCGTTCGTCCATGGGCAGGCGTACGACCTCCACCTCGTCCACCGCGTTCGCCGGGCCGTCGACCATCATGTCCAGCCGCGCGGAGAACAGGTGCTGGTGGTAGGGCGCCGCCAGCCCCGGCGCGACCTGCGAGCCGTACGGCGCGGCCCGCTCGTCGTAGGCGCCGGTGAACACGATGCCGGTGGCCTTGACCTCCAGCTCGATGGTGCCGTCGAGGTAGAGGTACCAGTAGAAGCCGTAGTCGTAGTTGCCGACGGTGACGAAGAAGGAGATCACCAGCCGCCGCTGCCGGCGTGTCTCGCGGGAGTCGTTGGCCGGGTCGGTGTGCTTCCACAGCACGCCGTAGTCCTCCTCGTGCATGCAGATCGCGTTCGGCAGCACCTTGGGCGAGCCGTCGCCGCCGGTGACGGTGACGTCGAAGTAGGTGATCTCGCCCAGGCAGTCGCAGCCCAGCTCCAGCGCGTTGGCCAGCTTGCCGAGCTGGTATTCGCCGGTGTCGAAGTAGTTCTGCCAGAAGCGGACCGGGCTCGGGTCCCCGTAGGGCACCAGCATCTCGGCCACCGACGCCCGGTAGACGATGGGCCGGCCGTCGAAGCCGATCTGGTGCAGGACCAGGCCCTCGCGCATGTCGTAGCCGAGGCGGACGTTCCACTTCTCCCAGGTGACGAGGTTGCCGTCGATGCCGAAGCTGGGGCCCTCCGGCTGGGTGATGTGGATCGGGCGCTGGCTGGTGCGGTGCTCGCGCTCCAGGTGGTAATCGCCCGCCTCGGCGGGGATGGGCAGCACGCCGGTGTCGACGATCTCGATCATTACGCCCTTGAGCAGGTCGACGAAGGCCACCAGGCCGTCGATCGGGTGCGCCCAGGGCAGGCTCTCCTCGGTCGGGCGCAGGTGGGCCAGCACGCGGGCGATCCGCCTGCCCTCCTCGCCCGGCAGGCCGTAGCTGCCCGCAGACAGGGCGGCGAGCCACACCAGGGCCGTGTCGTCCAGGCCGCGCCGGGCCAGCGCCGCGGCCCACCCGGCATCGGCGCCGAGCACTCGCCTGACCAGCTCGTGCTCCTCATCCAGCATGGGGACCTGGCCGTCGGTGATCGGGTCGATCGGCCGGCGCTCCACCACGTGTCCCTCGCTGAGCGAGACGACGACGTCCTGGGCCTGCTCGCTCGCCAGGTCGAGCACGAGGGCGCGGGCCCGCCGGGCAGCGGGCGCGTCGCCGAGCACGTCCTCCTTCGGGGGCTCCTCGATCCCGAGGTAGGCCACCCGGCCGGTGGCGGCCAGCACTCCGTCGTCCGCCATGATCCGCTTGGCGTCCTCGATCTCCTGCGCACTGAGCGGGTCGAGCGGATGCGACCGCTCCCCGACCCCGAGAACCCGCCGTCCAGCTGCCATCCGGCTTTCCGCCCCTTTCTTGCCGGAACGTTCCGGCATGCGGGCCAACATACTTCCGCCTCAGGACGAGGACAAGACCTTTCGCCAGGTCGATACGTGGCGGAAACAGATCAACGGTGGCGCTAGCATCGGGGCGTGCGCGCAGACGAGCCGGCCACCATCCTCACGGTCGCCAAGACGGCAGGGGTCTCCAAGACGACCGCGTCCGACGCGCTCCGGGGTTCCGGCCGGGTGTCGGAGGAGACCAGGGCCAGGGTGATGGAGGCCGCCGACGCCCTCGGCTACGTACCCAACGGGTCGGCCCGGCACCTGCGCCGCGCGAGCACCGGCACCATCGGCCTGCACGTGCCGGAGGTGCTCACCCGCTCGTCCTACTACATGTCGTTCGTGTTCGGGGTCGTGCAGGGGGCCGCCGACAACGACTACGACGTCACGCTGATCACCTCGGGCCGCCGCACCCCGCGCGTCGACGGCCTCGTGCTCGGCGACCCCCTGGGGGACGACCCGATCGTGGCCAAGCTCATGGACACTGGCCTGCCCACGGTCACCTGCGAACGCTTCACCGGCACCGGCCGGGCCGACGGCGTGGTCCGCTCCGAACACGCCGAGATGCTGGGCCGCCTGATGGACCACCTGCGCGCCTCCGGCGCGACCCGTCCCGCGCTCATCGTGGCCGGCGACGTGAGCGACTGGGCCGCCTCCGTACACCGGGGCTTCCGCGACTGGTGCGTCCGGCACGACGTGGACCCGCTCGTCCGTACGGTCCCCTTCGACTGCTCGGCGGGCGAGGTCCACGAGGCCGCCCGCGAGCTGCTGGCACTGGAACCGCGCATCGACGCGCTGGTGTGCGGGCCCGCCGGTTCGGCCACGGATCTGCTACCGCTCCTGCGCGAGGAGGGCCGCGACCTTCTCCGCCGTGAGGAGGGTCGCGAGCTGCTCCGCTGTGAAGACGACAGCGACCTGCGTCGCGAGGGGGGGCGCCACCTGCTGCTCGCGTCGTGCGTCGACAGCCCCGCCATGCAGCTGGCCGACCCGCCCATCACCGCCATCGACCTGCGCCCCAGAGAGGCGGGCGTACGGTGCGCGGAGCTGCTGTTCGACCTGCTGTCGGGCACGGCTTCGGTGGGGACGGAGCGGATCCACCCCATCGAGCTCACCCTGCGAGCCTCCACGCGGGGTTCATGATGACGCGCCTTCGGCATCGTGGACGACCAGGGCGAGCTGGACCCGGTTGTCCAGAGCCGCCTTGGTGAGGATGCGCGAGATGTAGCCCTTGACCGTGCCGACGCTCATGTGCAGCTCAGCGGCGATGACCGCGTTGGGCTTGCCCTGCCCCACCGCCAGCGCGACCTCACGCTCCCGCTCGCTGAGCCGGGCCAGCACCGTCCGGGCGTCGGCACGGCGACGGCTCTCCTCCTCGGGCACCAGGTGGGCGATCAGCCGCCGGGTGACGCTCGGGGACAGGATCGGCTCGCCGTCCACGACCCGGCGGATGGCATCGACGATCCCCTCCGGCGGGGTGTCCTTGAGCAGGAACCCGCCGGCCCCCGCCCGCAGCGCCTTGAACACGTGCTCGTCGGCGTCGAACGTGGTGAGCACGACCACCTCGGGCGCCTGGGGCCGGCTACGCAGCCGCCGGGTCGCCTCGATGCCGTCGAGGCCGGGCATCCGGATGTCCATCAGCACCACGTCGGGAGCGTGCGCGTCGACCGCGGCCACCACCTCCCCGCCATCGGCCACCGCCCCCACCACCTGGAGGTCGGCCGCGCCTTTGAGCATCAACGCCAGACCGGCGCGGACGAGCGCGTCGTCGTCGACGATCAGCACGCGAATCGACGACCGGGACGGCTGCGGTGGCACCGCCTGCGGTTCTTGCGTGGGTTGCTGAACGGACGGCTGCTGCGGCGATTGCTGCGCTGGTGGCTGCTGCGGAAGTGGCGGCTCGTTCACACGGGCCATGGTAACCAGGCCACCAGCCGGAACCCCCCGCCCGCCACTGGCCCGCACGCCAACCGCCCACCCGCCAACTCCGCCCGCTCCGCCAACCCGGCCAGCCCCGCCCCCGCCCCGGTCGTCCCGAGGCCGGCGTTCCCCACACCCGGATCTGATGAAGCCGTTCCGCCGGGCGGCGAATTGTGCACCTCGACTCGCAGCTCGGCGCCCGCCGTACCGGAGATGACGACCGTGACCGGCTGGCCGGGCGCGTGCTTGCGCGCGTTCGTGAGCCCTTCCTGGACGATGCGGTAAGCGGCGCGCCCGGTGACCTCCGGCAGGTCGGCCAGCCGGAGCCCGTGATCGCGCAGCTCGACCCGCATCCCGGCGCTCCGGGACTCCGCCACGAGCGGCGTGAGATCCGGGCGGCCGGGCGACAGCGAGCCGTCATCGGACGGGGGCGCCTCGCGAAGCACCGAGATCACCGCTCGCAGCTCCTCCAGCGCCAGCCGCGCGCTCGACCGGATCACCCCCGCCGCGTCGGCCACCTCCCCCGGCGTGGCGTCCGCGTTGAACTCCAGCGCCCCCGCGTGCACCGCCAGCAACGACAGCCGGTGGGCGAGGACGTCGTGCATCTCCCGCGCGATGCCGATCCGCTCGGCCCGGCGCGCCTCTTCGGCGCGCAACCGCTGGTCGGCCTCGGCCCGGCGGGCCCGCTCGGCCAGCGACAGCACCAGCTCCCGCCGGGTGCGCGCCAGCATCCCCCAGCCGGTCAGCGCCCCGCCGAACAGCACCCCCACCAACGCCCACACCGGATAGGGCGCCAGCCCCGGCGGCCGCCAGGCGAACCTGCCCAGCGTCGCGGCCACCCCCGCCACCCCCACCGCGATAGCGGCGGGCGGCTTCCGGTAGAGGGCCACGATCAGCGTGGCGATCCCGGCCGCCACCGAGGCGGCCGCGGCGGGCACCGACAGCGCGATGACGGCCAGCCCCACGCTCACCGGCCACCTGCGGCACAACCACAGCCCCGCGCAGGCCAGAGCGCCGCCCGCCACGTCGGCCACCAGATACCAGCCCGGTGTGCCGCCCGTCAGATCACCCCAGACGACCCCGACCGCGCCGGCGAGGGCGAGCATGAACCCACCCGCCCCGACCGCCCAGTCGCGCCGCGACCGAATCCAGCCGGGCCGTACGTCTTCCGCACCGGCCACGAACATGACCGCTGATGCTAGCCCGCCACCGACCCGTGCGTAAGCAACCAAAGTCACTGCCGGAAGACGACCAAGGCTGCCATGGAGCGGTCTTCCGGTAGCAGCGGTGATCACCCGTCGCGCGGCACCGTGGCCGCATGACCACAACAGACTCCAGCGGACGCCGCCGATGGGCCGCGCTGCTGCTCGCGGTGATCACTCCGCTCGTCGCCGAGCTCACGCTGGGCAACCCGCCTCTGAGCCAGATCTGGCTGATGCTCCTGTGGGTGCCGATCTACGGCGCGGGCACCGTGCTGATCCGCGAGCTGGTACGCCGGCGCGGCGCGGGCTGGCTCTCGATCCTGCTGCTCGGGCTCGCGTACGGCATCGTCGAGGAGGGCCTGGCGTTGCAGGCGCTCAGCAGCCCCACCCTGTACGGCGTCGCCGGGTGGGCGCCCAGGATCCTCGGGCTGAACAGCGCGTACACCGAGCTCAACCTCCCCTACCACGCCGTGTTCAGTGTGGCGCTGCCGATCCTGCTGGTCGACCTGGTGTTCCCGGGCATGCGGGACCGGCCGTACCTGAAGCGGACCGGGCTGGTGGTGACCGGGGTGGTGTTCGTGCTGGGCGCGGCGCTGCTGCGGTTGAGCGTGACGGGCTTCATCGACCCCGGCTACCAGGCGCCGCTCCCGGTGGTGGCGGGCTGCCTGGCGGCCGTGGCCCTGCTCGCGGTGCTGGCACTGCGCGTCGTCCCCCGCGCCTCGCACTCATCGGCGCCGACCGCCGGTACGGGCGCGGTGCCCGGTTCGTGGGCAGTGGCGGCTTTCGGGGGCCTCGTCGCGTTCGGCTATCTGGCGCTCCTGTTCCCCTTCGGCGGCGCCACGCAGCCCGCCTTCACCCGGGGCAACTGGGTGATGGTGCCGATGCTGGCCGCCGCGGCCCTCGCGGTGCTCGCGTGGTGGCTGGTCCGCCGCTGGACGACGAGCGGCGCGTGGACGGACCGGCACAGCCTCGCGCTGGCCGGCGGGGCGCTGGTGGCGCACACCGCCTTCGGAGTGCTGGCCAACGCCGCGACCCTCACCGAGCGGGCCGAACTGACGGCGCTCGGACTGGTCATGATCGGCCTGCTGGCACTGCTCGGCCGCCGCTCACGGGTCAGCCGGACAGCTCCCACAGCTGGATGATCTTGTCTTCCGCGACGGTGGCGAACAGGTGCCCGTCGGGGCTGAAGGCCGCCGCGGTGGACCACCGGCCGTGCGGGACCCGCAGGATCTCCCATACCTCCGTGCCGTCCCCGACGTCCCAGAGCCGGACGTCGGAACCGTATCCGGCGGCGGCCAGCAGGGTGCCGTCGGGGCTGAACGCGACGCGCCGGGCCGGCTCGCGCAGCGTGACGAGGGCTGCACCAGAGCCTGCGTCCCAGACGCGGGTGACGTCGGAGCCCGCGGTGGCCAGCAGCGTGCCGTCCGGGCTGAACGCCACATCACGCGTCCACGAGAACAGCTCGGTAGCCGATGCGTGCAGCCGCAGCAGCGCTATGCCGGTCTCCGAGTCCCAGATCTCCGCCTCCCAGGTCCGGTCGCGTCCCCAGGAGCTGGAGGAGGCGGTGGCCAGGCGGGTTCCGTCGGGGCTGAAGGCGAGGCCGTGAGGGCCGCCGACGTGCGCGATGCGCAGGAGTTCGGTGCCGTCCGTCACGTCCCAGATGCGGGTGGCGGCCTCGGTGTCGCTGACGGCCAGGCGGGCGCTGTCAGGGCTGAAGGCCATCGCCTGTACGCCGCCTTCGTTGCCGAGTTCCACGAGCTCGGCGCCGGTGGCGAGGTCGGCGATCCAGATCTTGCCGGCGATGGCGTCGTAGTCCCTGAGGCCCAGGCGTTCCCTGGTGAAGGCGATCAACCGGCCGTCGGGACTGATCGCCGCCATCGGTCCCGTGTCCAGCAGGCGGGCGATCAGGCGGCCGCTGTGACGGAAGACGCGCTCGGGGCCGCCGGTCAGGTCCGCCAGCGTGGTCGTGCCCCCGCCGGTCCAGGTCAGGCGGGTGCCGTCCGGGCTGAACGCGAGGCCGCTGACCTTCCGAGGGGTCTCGATCGTACGCAAGGGCACGGGGGTGACCATCCGGCCGGCGCGGCGGGGCACGGACGGTCGGGGCGTGATGGCCTGCCGGGGGGCGGTAACCGGCGTCCCACGCCCGGCGAGATGGTCGTGGAACTCGGCGTGCCGGAACTGGTAGAGCGGCCCGACCGCGCGCAGCAGCCCGAGGCGGTGCGCGTCGTCCAGGAACGCCATCAACCGCCGCGGCAGCCGCCCCTGCCGGGCCAGGCGGAAGGCGGCCAGCTCGTAGACCGGCCAGGCGTGGTGCTTGCCTGACACGAGTCCGTATGTCATGCCGACCATGGCCGCGACCAGGGTCGCGACCGCCATCTCGCCCGCGGATCCGTCTGTCGCCCAGATCAGGGCCGCGCCAATGATCGCGCCGAGCGCCCCTCCGGCGAGCAGCCGTACGCGGTTGAGCCTGCGGTCCGCGCGCCAGCTCGTGAGCGGCGTACTGGCCTGCCTGTCCATCACCGGGATCTCGGCCCACTCGGCCACCGCGTCCGTCATGAAGACGAGCAGCATCCCCGGTCCGAACACCACCGCCCCGACGTATGCCTCCACCAGCGAATCCGTGAGCGCGGCGCCCGTGACGAGATCGACCACCGCCTGCACGACGCCGCCCAGCAGCGCGGCCCCGAGCGCTATCCCGCTGGCTATCGAGAAGCTGGACAGCAGCTTGTTGAGCAGTGGGAAGATCCGCCGCCTGATCCGCAGGTCGGCGTAGCCGGGCCGGTCATACACCCAAGACGGGTTGTCAGACCTCTCCCGATACATGGCGATGATCCCCAGACCGCCGATGAGGAACCACCACGTGAAGGTATCCAGCGCCAGTGTGGCGAGTACCCCTCCCCAGGCCACGCTCGCCACCAGCACCAAGAACATGACTCCCGGACCCGGGGGCGGCCGGCGCATGGTCAAGGCCGCGAGCCGCCACCAGGCGAAGTCCCGGACCCCGATGCTCTTGCCGCCCAAAGGCACGGCCTCGGCCTCGACGGGGGTGCGGTCGAGCAGTGTGGCCAGGTAGCTGAGCCATTGGGTGACCTGTTCGGGCTGGTAGGCGCGGCTGGGCCGGAACAGGTCGGCCTCGTCCTTCCGCGCGGGAGGCCGGGCCTCGATGAGCGCCGGTACGAGCCGGTCGAACAGGTGGGCGCGCAGCTCGGCCGCGGTGGCGAAGCGGGCGGGGTCGAGCAGCCGGGACGGATCGGCGGCCGGTCTGTAGACGGTGCGCAGCAGCCACAGCCCCAAAGGGCTGGACACAGTCTCGGAGAGCGGCGTCGGCCCGTCGTCGCGCAGCCGGTCGAGCAGAGCTGCCCAGCCGGGATGCGGAGGGGTCCGTACGAAGGTGCCGTCCAAGTAGTCGGCGGCGGCAACGGCCGACATGGGCTCCGCCTCGACCACGGCGGCCAGGCCCAGCGCCTGCGCCGCGGCGGTGTACTCGGTGGTACGGCTGGTGAGGACGAGCTGGGTCTCCGCGGGGAGCGTCTTGTTGAGCTCGGCCAGCGCCCCGGGTAACGAGGCGGCCGGCATCTCGTCCAGCCCGTCGAGGACCGGCACGATCTTGCCGTCGCGGAAGAGCCGGCGTGCCATGTCCTTGCCGTACGCGGGCAGCGCCGGATAGGTCTGCTCCAGCCGGTCGGCCAGCCAATCCTCGAAATACGGATACTCCTTGACGTCCCAGCCGTTCATCGTCAGCAGCACCGGCACCGAGCCGTCCTGACTCTTCAGCAACTCCCGTACGAGCTGGATCGCCAGCGTCGTCTTGCCCGCGCCGGGGCCGCCCAGCACGACCAGGCGGCGGCCTGACGCGCGGAACCGGTCGGCCAGCCCTTTGATCTTGTCGCCCGATCCCGACCAGGTGATCTCCCCTCCGATGCGCGGGCCGGCGATGAAGCGTGCCTCGTCGCGCAGGTTCCACCGTACGGGCATCGGGTCCAGCCCCAGCCCGAGCACCCGGTCGGCCTCGTTGCTCCACTGGTCCTTCACCAGCTTCCTGAGCATGGCGAGCGCGGGCTCCACCGGCGTGACCTGGGCGACCTCCCCGACGTCAAGTGCGCCTCTCACGACGACCAGGCCGATCAGGCCGGTCAGGCCCCAGATGAACGGCTTCCACCACCACGCGTCTACTTCGACGGTGTCGGTCGCCATGCCGCCCACCAGGCCCAGCGCGACGCCCGCGGTCGCCCGCGTGATCCGCGACACCGTCCCACGACCGCCCATGCGCACAAGCATCGGGGCTGGAGCCCGCCTGGATCAACAGGGTTGGCAGCGCCGAGGACGTCCGCGACCTCCTCGGCGCTACCCGAAGCGAAGCTCGCTATCCGAAGGTGAGGCCGGGAGCCTCGGAAAGCGCCTTCGGGTTCGAGGAGGAGCCGATCTCCAGCTGAAAGGTGCCCGGCTCGACGACCCAGCGGCCCGCCGCGACGTCCCAGTGTTCGAAGGCGCGCCGCCGGACGGTCACCGTCACCGCGACCTCCTCACCGGGGGCCGCGTCGACCGTGGCGAACCCGGCCAGCCAGCGCCGGGGACGCTCGACGGCGCTGCCGGGGCGGCTCGCGTACACCTGCACGACCTCACGCCCGGGCCTGTCACCGGCGTTGCGCACGCGAACGGTGACCTCGCCCGCCGCGCCATCATCGACGTGGCGGACCTCTGCGGCGCCGTATTCCCAGGTCGTGTAGCCGAGGCCGTGGCCGAAGGGGTACAGGGCCTCGATCTGGCCGCGGTAACCGATCGCCGGCCCCTCCTCGTAGGCGAGCACGCCGTCGACCGGTTGCGTGGCGGAGTGGTCGCCCTCGTGGAGGGGCCATGAGGTGGGCAGCCGCCCGCCGGGCTCCACCCGGCCGAGCAGCACGTCGGCCAGCGCGTTGCCGTACTCCTGCCCGGGGAACCACGTGAGCAGGACCCCGGCGACCTCCTCGTGCCAGGGCAGCAGGACGGGGGCGCCGGAGTTGACCACGACGATCGTGCGCGGGTTGGCGGCGGCGACGCGGCGGACGAGTTCGTCCTGCCGCCCCGGCAGCGCGAGGCTCGTCCGATCGAACCCCTCGCTCTCGACCTCCTCGTTGGTGCCCACGACCACCACGGCGACGTCGGCGGCGCGGGCCAGCGCGACGGCCCGCTCGATCTCCTCCTCGTCCGTGCCGTGCGGCGTCTGCAGGTTGAGCTGGAGCGCGGGGCCGGGCAGCCCGCCTTCCGTACGCTCGCGATCATGTACCAGCGTGACCTCGACGCTCTCGCCCGCCGCGAGCCGGACGGGGTGGGTCCGCTGCGGCGGCGTCAGCATGGCCTCGACCATGTCCGCGCCCGGCGGCAGCGTGAGCACGGCGTCGTAGGCCTCCTCCCCCGCGACGAGGAGCCGGTGCCGGCCGAGGCCGGCGGAGCCGATCAGGTACGTACCCGCCTCCGTGGCCCTGATCAGGGCACGGACCTCGATCGCGGCGAGCCGCTCCGGCACGACCCCCTCCGGGTAGGAGCCCATCACCCAGTTGAACGCGCCCCCATCGCGCCGCTCCACCGCGAGCACGGAACCGTCCCCGTCGAGGTATCTCACCTCAGCACCGTGATCCGTACCGTCGGGCAGGCAGAGCCAGGGGGCCCGCGCGATCGGCGTACGGGTGTGCGCGACGACGCCGATGGCGTGCGTCACCTCGACACCGTCGCCTACCGCCGCCCGCAGGCCGTCCAGCGGGGAGACCGTGTAAGGCGGGAACACGGTGGCGCTCCCACCGCCCAGGGTCCTGGCGACCTCCGCGTTGGGCCCCAGGACGGCGATCCCGCGCAGCTCGGCGGGGGCGAGCGGCAGCGCCCCACCCTCGTTACGAACCAGCACGAACCCGGCGGCCGCCGCAGCACGCACCTCCGCCGCGACCCGCTCCTCCGTGTACGCCGCGCCGGCAGCGGTGCCGGCGGTGTCGGCGGTGTCGGCGGTGTCGTTGTCCAGGGCGCCGACCCGGGCGGCCAGGTGGAGGATGCGCAGCACCTTCTCGTCGACGGCCGACTCCGGAACCGTGCCCGCCCGTACCGCCGCCACCAGCGCCTCGCCCCACGGGCCCGACGGCCCGGGCATCACCAGGTCGAGCGCCGCGTTGCCGGCCGCCGCCGTCGAACGGGTGGCGAACCAGTCGGACATCACGACTCCGTCGAACCCCCACTCGTCCCGCAGGACGTCCTGCAGCAGCGGGTTCTCGGTCATGGTCGCGCCGTTCACGCCGTTGTAGGCGGCCATCACCGCCCACACCTCGCCCTCCCGGACGATGGCCTCGAAGGGCGCCAGGTAGAGCTCGCGCAGCGTCCGCTCGTCCACCCGGGCGTCGAGGGTCATCCGCTGGGTCTCGGAGTCGTTGGCGACGAAGTGCTTGACCGTCGCGCCCACTCCCCCGCCCTGCACGCCCCGTACGTACGCGACGCCGATCCTGGCCGTCAGCAGCGGGTCCTCGCTGAAGCACTCGAAGTGGCGCCCGCCGTACGGGGACCTGTGCAGGTTGACCGTGGGGGCGAGCAGGACGTCCACCCCCTTGCGCCGCGACTCGGCGGCCAGCAGTCGGCCGATCGCCTCGACGCGGGTCTCGTCCCAGGTGGCGGCGAGGGCGGTGGGCGAGGGCACGTTCACGGAGGTGTCGCGCTCGTCCCAGATCTCGCCGCGGACACCGGCCGGGCCGTCCGAGACGACCAGCCGGCGCAGGCCGACGGCCGGTTCGGGGTGAAGCGACCAGAAGTCGGCGCCGGTGAGCAGCCTCACCTTCCGCTCCAGGGGTAGGGCGGCGACAAGGCTTTCCAGCTTCATGAGGGGGTCCCTGAGGTCGGGGGTGACGGCGTGGGGGTACGTCTTTCACTCCCATTACTGATACGTAGAAGTGAGACGTATCCGTAAACGTAGCCGCAGCCCCGAGAGGAGCACAAGAGTCCGGCATTTGGTTACATGGGTATAATTGTTATATGCCAGCAACTAACGAGCCCGTCGCCACCCTCCAGGAGACCGGGCCACCCGGCCCGGACCGCCGGCGGCGGCTGCTCATCCTCGCGATCTGCTGTCTGAGCCTGTTCATCGTGGGCCTGGACAATACGATCGTGAACGTCGCGCTGCCCGCCATCCAGCGTGACCTGCACGCCTCCGTCTCCGGCCTGCAGTGGATCATCGTCGCCTACACGGTCGTCCTGGCCGGCCTGCTCATGCTCTCCGGCTCGACCGCGGACCGGTTCGGGCGACGCCGCACCTTCCAGACCGGCCTGGCGCTGTTCACGCTGGGCTCCCTGCTGTGCTCGCTCGCGCCGAGCCTCGGCTGGCTGGTCGCCGCGCGAGCGCTGCAGGCGGTCGGCGGCTCCATGCTCAACCCGGTCGCCATGTCGATCATCACGAACACGTTCACCGATCCGCGGGAGCGGGCGCGCGCCATCGGCGTGTGGGGTGGCGTGGTCGGGATCAGCATGGCCCTGGGGCCCGTGATCGGCGGGGCGCTGGTGGATTGGGGCACCTGGCAGACGATCTTCTGGATCAACATTCCCGTGGGGCTGGCCGCGCTCGTCCTGTGCGCCTTGTTCGTGCCCGAATCGCGAGCCCCGCGGGCCCGCCCGATGGATCCCGTCGGGCAGCTCCTGGTCATCGTGCTCCTGGCCGGGCTGACCTACGGTGTCATCGAGGCGCCGTCCGCCGGGTGGGGCTCGGGGCAGACCATCGCCTTCTGCGGGGCGGCCGCGCTGGCACTGGCGCTGCTCATCCCGTACGAGCTGCGCCGGGCGCAACCACTGATCAACCCGAGGTTCTTCCGCAGCGTCCCCTTCGCGGGGGCGACGGTCATCGCGATCTGCGCGTTCGCCTCGCTCGGCGGGTTCCTCTTCCTCAACACCCTCTACCTGCAGGACGTCCTCGGCTACTCGGCGCTGCACGCGGGTCTGCTGACCCTGCCGATGGCCGGGCTGACGGTGGTGTGCGCGCCGCTGTCCGGGCGGATCGTCGGCGGCGCCGGGCCGCGCGTGCCGCTGATCGTCGCCGGCGGCGCCATGTCCGTGAGCGCGCTGATCCTGACCGGGCTCACCGCCGACACCCCGACGTGGCAGCTCATAGCCTCGTACGTGGTCTTCGGGCTCGGCTTCGGCATGGTCAACGCCCCGATCACGAACACCGCCGTCTCCGGCATGCCGAGCGCCCAGGCCGGGGTCGCCGCCGCCGTGGCCTCCACCAGCCGCCAGATCGGCCAGGCACTCGGCGTCGCGGTGCTCGGATCATTGGTCGCCGCCGCCGTTCAGGGGCCATGGCGTACGGGTTTCCCGCAGGCCAGCCACATCGGCTGGTGGATCTGCACGGCATCCGGCGCGGTCGTGCTGGTGCTCGGTATCCTCACCACGAGCCGCTGGGCCAGGCGCACCGCCGAGCACACGACGGAGCGGCTGACCCACAGGATGGCGGGCACCGTATGAGCGACGCGACGAACGACGGCGGTATCGGCGAGGCCGCGCAGGACGCCGTCGCCCGTTCCTGGGCGGCCATGTGCTTCCTCGTCCTGAAGCAGGAAAACCGCCGCAAGGAGGTCGCCGACACGCTCGGCATGAGCTTCTTCCGGGCCAAGGCGCTACGCCGCCTGCTGGGCGGCCCGCTCACCATGCGCGAGCTGACCGCCCGCCTGGGCACGGAGAAGCCGTACACCACGCTGGTCGTGGACAACCTGGAGCAGGCGGGCTACGTCGAGCGCAGCGTGCATCCCGACGATCGCCGCTCCAAGCTCGTCACCCTCACCCCGGACGGCGTCGCCGCCGCCGAACAGGCCGAACGCATCCTGGCCCGGCCACCGCGCGCCCTGCTGGCGCTGGAGCCGGCGGAACTGGCCGCCCTCGACCGGATCATGGCCAAACTTCAGTCACCCGCCGAGGTGCCGAGCGAACAAGCGCCCTGAGACGGCCGGAAGCGCCCTGCTCGGCCGGATTGCGGACAATCCACGCCGAACAGGGCGCCATCGTGCTCAGGGACAGGTCGGCTCGCCGCTCTGCGCGGGTACGTTCACCCCGCTCCAGGCCGCCTTGACGACGTTGAACTCGACACAGCCGGTGAACAGCGTCTTGGCCGCCCGCAGCGTGGCCACGCGGGCCTTGGCGTGCGTCCACGGCGCCGTCTTCATGTTCAGGCCGGTCTGGAAGATCTGGCCCGCCTTGCGGGCGCCGACGCCGGTGATGGCCGCGCCGCCGTCACACCGGGTGCTGGCCGGCTTTCCGCTCGGGTTCGTGCCCTCGGCCAGCAGGTAGAACCAGTGGTTCTGCGGTCCGGCCGCCGCGTGCACCTCGGTGCTCGGGATGGAGGAGCTGTAGCAGTTCGGGTCGCCCTCCGCCGACGGGTTGTACATGTTCCTGATCTCGCCGCTGCCCACCAGGTTGACCTCCTCGCCGACCAGGTAGTCGGGCGGGTCGAGGCTGGCCGGCTCGTTGGCGTACGCCTCGGTCAGCGCGCCGAAGATGTCACCCGTCGACTCGTTCAGGCCGCCGGCCTCGTTGCCGCTGCCGCTGCTGCCGCCGGAGAACTGGAAGATGCCGTGGCCGAACTCGTGCCCGACGACGTCCATCGAGGTGGCCTGCCTGGTGCTCGCGGAGTTGCGGCCGAAGGAGGCGTACGACCCGTTCCAGAAGGCGTTGGCGTCGTTCAGCCCGACCCTCGCGGGGTAGCCGCGGCCCGAGCCGTTGATGCCGTTGCGACCGAGCCACTCGCTGAGCATGCTCCATTCGTGCTGGACCGCGAACAGCGCGTCGACGCAGGCCGTCTCCAGGTTCGTGCCGCTGCCGTTGCCCCAGCTGTCGGTCGTCTTGGTGTACACCGAGCCGTTCTGGCCACCGCACTGGACGCCGGTGCGCGTGGGGTCGACCATCCGGTACGACGGGGACGTGGCGATGGTGACCGGATTGCCGTTGTAGTAGCTGTTGCCGGTGCCGTCGACCACCTGGTCCCACTTGTCGATGACCTGGCCGTCACGCGCGTCCACGTACACGTGCATGATGCTCGACTGGTCGGCGGTGGCGGCCACGACCTCCCACGCCAGGCGTGGCGTGGACGTGGCGGCGTGCACCACGAGAGTCGGCGTGCTGATCGAGGTGGCCTTGGGCGCCACGTTGCGGGCCGTGTCCGCCGCCGCCTGCGCGGCGATCGTCGGCTTGGTGTCCAGGGCGATCTTCGCCTGCTGGCCGGTGTCGATCGTGCTGACGGCCTTGCCGGCCTTGTCGGTCGTGACGACTACCTCGCCGCCGTAGACGGGCAGGCCGGCGTAGGTACGCGTGTACGTGAGGTGCTGTATGCCGTTGACGCCGGCGATGCTCGACGACAGGGAGAAGGCGTCCTGGTCGGCGGCCAGAAGCTGCGTCCGGTTGGACGCGATGACGCTCTGCGCGGTCGCCACCGCGGTGCCGCGTTCCGAGGGTGAGGGTGGGTCGGCCGCCTGGGCGTTCGCGCTTGTGACGCCCGCCGGTGCGGTGATGGTCAGGGCTAACGCGAGTATGGCGGCAGCGCCCAACCTGAGCTTGGGGTTCACGCTCGTGGCTCCTCAGGGGGGTGGAGTGGACGAGCCCCGGCCGGCTGGGGTCGCACTCAGACTCGCATCGCGAGTGACCTAAGTGATACCTCCCAATTTGCCCATAACGCCGTGGTATGGGGCGCAGCGCGCGCGGTCAGGTGGCGTCATCCAGCTGTTCGGCCACCCGCTCCAGGCCGTCCTTGATGAGCCGCCCATAGTCGTCGTCGCCAAGCACTCCGATCCCGGCTCGGGCCTGCTGGAGGTGCTCACGGGCGCGAGCGAGATCGCCCAGCTTGCGATAGCACTCACTCAAGTTCAGGTGCAACGACGGATACAGGCCCGCCACCGGAAGCGCCACCCCGACCTGCGCCACCTGCTCATCGGTGACCCGATCGGCGGCGGCGAGCGCCCGCAGATCCCACATCAGCTCCTGGCGCACGTCGTCCTGCACATCGGCCATCGAGTGGGCGAGAACGCAGACATGCAGCGGATCGCCTTGCTCACCACCGATGTCATCCCAGATCTGCGCGAACAGCTCGCGAGCGGCGTCAGGCTGACCTCGGTGGTGATGTAACTCCACCCCCTGGCCGATCCGGGCCATCGTCGGGTCGGCGGTCATCAGCGTCTCCTTCACTGGTCGGCAAGCAGCGGCCAGCCTACTCAGTCGTCGTGGGCGATGTGCATGAGCTGCCGCCACAGCAGCACGACGAACACCGCCGAGCCGGCGAAGGCGAACCAGAAGGGCGCCGCGACACCGAAGCGGGTGGCCAGGACACCGCCGATCAACGTGCCGACCACCAGACCGGCGTAGACGCAGATGGTGTAGACGCTGCCCACCCGGCCCTGGAGTTCGTGCGGGACCGCGCGCTGGCGGACGGTGGTCGAGGTCGTGCCCCAGATGAAGGCGTGCGCGCCGAAGGCCAGGAAGATGGCTCCGGCTACCCACGGTGAATGGGTCAGGGCCAGGCCCAGGTGGGTGAGGGTCTCGATGATGAGTCCGATCCGCATCAGGGCGCCGAGACTCACTCTACGGGTGATGGTCCCGTACAGGCCGGTGCCGATCAGGCCGCCGATAGCGCCGACGGTGGTCATCAGGCCGAACCCCATCGCGCCCAGACCGAGCTGTTCCTGGGTGTAGAGGACGAGAACCGACCAGGCCGCGCCGAACGTGAAGTTGAAGATCAGGATGGTGAGCGCCAGCGTGCGGACCGGCGCGTGCCGCATGGTCCAGGTGAACCCGGCGATGAGTTCCCGTACGGTATCGGGCTTGGGGCCGTCGGCCTGTCGGCCGTGCGGCGGCAAGGTGATCCGCGAGACCAGGACGATCCCCGCCATCACCAGGAGCAGCTGGCTCGCGAATGGCCAGGTGAAGCCCAGGCCGAACAGCGCCGCGCCGATCGGCGGCCCGGCGAGCTGATTGAGCGTGATGAACCCCGTGCCCAGGCGGGCGTTGGCGATGACGAGATCGTCCTTGCCGACCATCATGGGCGTCAGCGTGGCCGTCGCGTTGTCGGCGAACACCTCGGCGATGGATCGGAGCGTGAGCGCCGCCAGTGCCGTCGCCACGGTCACGGTGCCGGTCACCAGGAGCGCGACCAGCACCGTTAGCACCATGACCCGTACCGCGTTCGCGACGAGCACGATCCTGCGCCGGTCGCGCCGATCCGACAGCACGCCCGCGTACAGGCCGAACAGCAACGGCGGCGCCCAGCCCACCAGGGCCGACAGCGAGATCAGCAGCGGGTCGCGAGTCAACGTCGCGATCAGCAGCGGGCCCGCGGCCGCCGCGACCCCGTCACCGAGATTCGTCAGCCAGCTCGAGGCCAGCAACCACCGAAACCCTGTCCCCAGCCGGGCAGGCAGGACCCTCTCCACCACAGTGACCACGAGCGCAAAACCATACGTTTCGCGGGGATTTACGGCAACGCGTTTTCGCGTCTACGCGCTACGACGCGAGGAGCCGGCCGCTCTCTCTCGGACCCCGAGTCAGGCGGACTCGCGGATCACCAGGCTCGCGGTCTCCGTCCGGGGGGACTGCGGGGAGCGCGCGCCGTCAGCCCGCAGGATCATCTCCGTCAGGTGCTCGGCCACCGTCTGAGTGTGCTGGTCGACCGTGGTCAGGGGCGGCACGGCGAAGGGCGCGAGCGGGATGTCGTCCACGCCGATCACCGCGAGGTCGCCGGGGGCGGCCAGGCCCGCCGCCCGCATCCCGGCCAACAGCGCGAACGCGGTCTCGTCGTTGTAGGCGCAGACGCCGTCGACGCCCGCCTCGTGCCAGCCGCGCGCCACCTCCGCGGCCGTGGCCGTGTCGAGCGGCACATCGCGTACGTCCGGCGGCTCCAGCCCCAGCTCGGCGCAGGCTTGGCGGACGCCGCCGAGACGCAGGTGGTAGAAGTCGCGGACGCGTGGATCGTCCGGCGCCGCGTAGCCGATGCGGCGGCGGCCGGTGGCGGCGATATGTCCGGCCTGAAGGCGGCCGATCTCGGTCTGCGGCAGCGTCAGGACGTTCTCGCCGCCGCCGTCGAGCCGGGTGCTGACCACCTTGATGCCGGCCGCCCGCAGGCTCGCCCGGTCTTCGGGGGAGATGGCGGTGAACGCGACGATGGCGGTCGGCTCCAGCTCGCGGGCGAGCGCCGTCACGGGCAGGCGGCGTTCGCGCCGGGTGATCGCGGTCAGGCCGTGTCGTTCGAGGTCGTCGGTGAGGTGCTCGACGAGCTGGGCGAGCGTGGCGCCGAGCGGCACGTCGGACAGCACGATCAGCACGAGGTCGCTGCGGCCCCGGCGCAGGGTGCGCGCGGCGGCGGAGGGGGCGTAGCCGAGTTTGTCGACCGCCGCGAAGATCCGGCTCCGGGTCTCCTCGGAGATCTTCTGGTGCGGCACGTTGTTGAGCACATAGCTGACCGTGGTCTGCGAGACCCCGGCTTCCCTGGCCACATCGATCGAGGTGATCCGGCGCTGCCTGGCTGCCATCCGACCCCTCCAGTACGGCTCCGGGCTGAATCGTAACAGTGGTGCCGACGGGGACCGTCCGGGCGTATCTGAGTCAGTTATCCAACTAACTATGGACAAGCACTCTGCGGACGCACTAGGGTTTTTCTCAGTCAGCCAACTAACTAAGGACTACATCATGATCGTTGTCACGGGCGCCACGGGTAACGTCGGACGCGAACTCGTCAGCGTCCTCGCCGCCGCGGGCGAGCAGGTCACGGCCGTGTCCCGCCAGTCCGCCCAGTTCGCCGAGGGTGTACGGCACATCCGGGCCGACCTGAACGACCCCACGAGCCTCCGCTCCGCGCTGGAAGGCGCCGACGCGCTCTTCCTCCTCGTGGCCGGAGACGACCCGCACGGGATCCTGAAGGAGGCCGCGGACGTCAAGCGGGTCGTCCTGCTCTCCTCGCAAGGAGCGGGCACCCGTCCCGAGGTCTACCGGCACCCGGCCCTGTTCGAGCAGGCGGTGCGCGAGTCGGGGCTGGACTTCACGATCCTGCGGCCCGGCGGCTTCGACTCCAACGCCTACGCCTGGGCCGAGTCCGTCCGGACGCGGCGCACCGCCGCCGCGCCCTTCGGGGACGTCGGGCTGCCGACCATCGACCCGGCCGACATCGCCGCGGTCGCGGCCGCGGTCCTGCGGGAGTCCGGGCACTCCGGCCGTACCTATGAGCTGACCGGACCCGCGCTGGTCACCCCGCGCGAGCGGGCGGCGGCGCTCGGCGCGGCGCTCGGCGAGCCGGTGCGGTTCGTGGAGCAGACCCGCGAGGAGGCACGCGCGCAGATGCTCCAGGTGATGCCCGAGCCCGTCGTCGAGGGCACGCTCGCCATCCTGGGCCAGCCGACCGCGGCCGAGCAGACCGTCAGCCCCGACGTCGAGCGCGTGCTCGGCCGCGCGCCGCGTACCTTCGCCGACTGGGCCGCGCGCAACCTCCCCGCCTTCCGATGAGCCCGACCCCCGGCCTTCCGAACCTACCGGCAGGTGCCACTCGCCTGCCGGCAGGCGCTCCTCACCTTCCGGGAGATACGGCTCGCCGCCTTCCGGTGGGCGTCGCGGGTTTCCTCGCCGAGCCGCACGTCGCCACCCTGACCACCCTGCGTCCCGACGGCTCGCCGCATGTGGTCGCGGTGCGCTTCACCTGGGACGAGGCGGCGGGGCTGGCCCGAGTCCTGACCGTCGGCAGCACCCGGAAAGCCAGAAACCTCGCCGGGCAGGGCGGCCGTGTGGCGCTCTGCCAGGCGGTGGGGTTCCGGTGGGTGACGCTCGAGGGCCTCGCCACTGTGCACGACGTACCCCATCGGGTGTCCGAGGGCGTCAGGCGCTATGCCGAGCGATACGGAGCCCCGCCACCCCATCCACCTGGCCGCGTGGTCATTGAGATCGCGGTCGATCGCATCACCCAACTCAACCTTGGCTAAGGACAGAATCATGGCTTTTCACCGCGTTCTCGACTCGACCCTGCACTACCGCGAGTCCGGCACCGGGGCGCCGATCGTCTTCCTGCACGGCAACCCGACCTCGTCCCACCTGTGGCGAGAGGTCATGCCGGCCGTGGGACCCGGTCGGCTCCTGGCCCCCGACCTGATCGGCATGGGTGAGTCGGGCAAACCCGATATCGACTACACCTTCGCCGATCACGCCCGTTACCTGGACGCCTGGTTCGACGCGCTGGACCTCCAGGACGTGGTGCTGGTCGGGCATGACTGGGGTGGCGCCCTGGCCTTCGACTGGGCCACGCGGCACCCGGGGCGGGTGCGCGGCATCGCGTTCACCGAGACCATCGTCAAGCCGATGACCTGGGAGGAGTTCCCCGAGGGCGGCCGCGAGCTGTTCCGGGCGATCAAGACCGAGGGCGTCGGCGAGGCGATGATCCTGGACGACAACGCCTTCCTCGAGCAGGGATTGCCGGGCACCGTCGCCACACCGATCTCCCAGGGAGACCTCGACGTCTACGGCAAGCCGTACCCGACACGCGAGAGCAGGCGGCCGCTCCTGCAGTGGCCGCGCGCGATGCCGCTGGGCGGCGAGCCCGCCGACGTCGTGGCCAGGGTCGAGGCGTACGACCGGTGGCTGGCGGCCAGTACGGACGTGCCCAAGCTGCTGCTCACGTTCGCACCCGGGCCGGGAGCGATGATGCACGAGGACATGATCGCGTGGTGCGCGGCCAACATGGCCGCCCTGGAGATCGAACACTCCGAGGAGGTCGCCGGCCACCACACCCCGGAGGACCACCCCGTCCTGATCGGCACGGCCATCTCGGCCTGGGCGGACCGGCACGGCCTCCGCTGACCAGAGCCACGGTCACCCGACGGCCTCTTCGCCGTCGGCAGGCGAGGGAGATGGAGTGTTTCTCTCATGGGAGAGCTTCTCGTGTCGAGATTCATCACATGAAGTCGGGTGACTGGGGTACGAGGCCAGATGGTGTGCAGTCTCGGCTCATGACAGACATTGACCGGATCGATCACTCGGTCCTGTACACCACGGACATGGACGCCACCGCCGCCACCTACGAGGCATTGGGCTTCACCCTGAGCCCGCTGTCGATGCACATGGGTTCCCATCGTCCCGGCGGCGAGCGCGAGCCCATGGGCGCCGGTAACCGGTGCGCCCTGTTCGGCGGCAACTACCTGGAACTACTCGGCCTGTTCGGCGACGGAAGCATCGATCCGTGGAACATCCGCTCGCTGATCGCTCAGTACGAGGGCCTGCACGGCAACTCGTTCGGCTGCGCCGACGCGGCCGTGACCGAAGAGCGGCTGCGCGCGGCCGGGCTTTCCTCCTCGGGTGTCCTGCCCCTGCAGCGCGAGGTGGAGACCCCGGACGGCACCGCGACGGCACGATTCCAGGCCATCCACCTGGAGAGGGCGCTCACGCCCGAGGGGCTGGTCCACGCCGCCTGCCATCTGACGCCCGAACTCATCCACCAGTCCCGCTACCTGCGCCACGCCAACGGAGCCACCCATCTGGAGAGCGTCCTGCTGGTGGTGGACGACAGTGACCTGGCCGCCACCGTGCAACGGTATGCCCGCATCCTGGATGTGACGCCGGTCGCCGACGGGCCGCGCCAGGTGCTGCGGCTCGCGCTCGGGCAGATGGAGATCGTCCCGGTCTCCGGCTTCGCCGAGGTGCTGCCCGGCGAGGGCGTTCCGGCCCTGCCGTACATGGCCGGACAGACGGTGGCGGTCGCCGATCTCGCCGCCGCCCGCACACTGGTGGAGGGCAACGGCTTCGCCACGCGGGACCTGCCGGGCGGCGGGTTCTTCGTCGGCGCGGCCCAGGCACGCGGCGCCGCGCTAGCCTTCCGCGAGGTGCGGTCATGAGCCTCACCGCCACGCTAGCCTTCCGCGAGGTGCCGTCATGAGCCTCACCGCCACGCTAGCCTTCCGTGAGGTGCGGCCATGATCCTCACCGGCGCGTTCGCCGGCATCCGGTACGGCAGGGCCGACCGGCTGTCGGCGCCACAGGCCGCACCGGACCTTGGTGACGTGCCTGAGGCTCTGCTGCCTGGGCGGGCCGCGCCGCAGCCGGCCTCCCGCCTGGCGCACGTCATGGGCCCCGGCAGCGGGCTCGAGCAGGACGAGGACTGCCTGTCGTTGAACGTCTGGGCTCCGGGCGGCAGCGGGCTTCCCGTCCTGGTGTGGCTGCATGGCGGCGGGTTCACCAGCGGCTCGGGCGGCGAGGCGTGGTACGACGGTGCGCTGCTGGCCCGGCGCGGCGAGATGGTGGTGATCACGGTCACCTATCGGCTGGGCGCTCTGGGATACCTGTACCGGCCCGGCGGTCAGGCCAACCTCGGCCTGCTCGACCAGATGCTGGCGCTGCGGTGGGTGCGGCGGAACGTCGCTCGCTTCGGCGGAGATCCGGACCGCGTGACGCTGGCCGGCCAGTCCGCCGGTGCGATGTCGGCGCTGGCCATGCTGCGCCATCCGGACTGCGGCGAGCTGTTTCAGCGGGTCATCCTGCAGAGTCTGCCCGCGGGTGTACGCCCCTACGACCTCGAACAGGCCACGTCCATCGCCGATCTCTTCCTCGAGGTGCTGGGCGCCGATGTCATGACGGCGCCGACCGCGTCGATCCTGGCCGCCCAAAGCGAGGTCGCCCGGCGCACCGCCAGGCCGGGTGAGGTCACTCCGCCCTTCCAACTGGTCGAGGACCCGGCGCTGACCGCCGCTCCCCGGGACATCCCCACATTGATCGGAACCACCCGGGATGAGGCCAGGGCGTTCTTCCCCGGCCCGGCGGAAGAGGAGACCGATCGGCTGTTCCGCCACGGCAGCCTGGAGCTGGCGGCGGCCATGACCACCGCCCACGCCTACCAGTTCGACTGGTCTCCCGCCGGTAGCGCGCTCGGGGCCTGCCACTGCGTCGAGTTGCCGTTCGTGTTCGGCGGCCTGCGGGCGTGGCGACACGCGCCGATGCTGGCCGGGGCCGACCCGGCCGACCTGGAACGCCTGGTCAAGCAGGTCCAGCGGCCCTGGATCGCCTTCATCCACCGCGAGTCACCCGGCTGGCGTCGCTACGACCAGGGCTCGTTCGTGCATCACTTCGCATAGTCGCACCGACCCGTTTGCTGCTGCGGATGATCGGCGCGCTCTCCAACTGCCGGACGCCCGGCAGGGTGCCGATCCCGGTCTCCAGGTACTCGTAGAGAGCGGGCACATCCCGGCAGGCCGCGAATACCAGCAGGTTCGTCGTGCCGGTGGTCGCCGCCACGAAGGCGACCTCGGGGTGCCCGGCCACCGCCTCGGCCGTCTGCCGTAGCGCGGATGGCTCAACGGTCAGCCACAGCATCGCGATCGTGTCGTATCCCAGAAGCAACGGGTCGATGTCCACGTCGAAGAAGACCGCCCCGGCCCGGCGCAGGTACTCCAGCCTGCGCCGGGCCGTCATCTCCGAGGCCCCGATCGCCTTGGCCAGCTCGGCATATCCCGCCCGCCCGTCCTGGGCGAGCACCGCAAGCAGTTGCTCGTCCTCCTCGCCCGACACGACGGCCTTCCCGGACAAGTCGCCTGGTCCGGGTACCAGCGCCGCGATCTGCCCGGAGGTGAGCGCGTCGGCCCGTCCGTGCCACCCGGTCGGACCGCCGGCGAACACCCGCAACACGCAATGGGCACTGACCCCGGTGACCTGCGGCGTACGTGGCAGCTGTCCGAGGAGCAGAGCGTCTCGTCGCCGCCGATCCCGCGCCTGGACGACACAGACGATCTGCGTGCCGCCCGAGGTCAGGCTCACCCATGAGGTGTCGTCCCTGCGCGCCAGCGCATCGGCGATCGCCGTGGCAGCCTCCGGTAGAGCCTGGATCCGCAATACCCACTCCACCCAGCCCAGCCGCTGCGCCACCGGCTGCCCCACCACCCGCAACGCACCGGCCGAACGGAGCCGCCGATACCGTCGGGCCACCGTCTGATCCGACACCTCCAGCACGGCCGCGATCTGCCTGAACGCCGCACGTCCATCGACGTGCAGCGCGTGAACGATCGCTCGATCAAGCTCATCCAGGACAACTGGTTCCACCCAGACAGGCTAAATGTCCAGGCGATGCCGCTGCGGCCGCCTCAGGAGGCAGCCGCCAGAGCCGCGCGTGGTTCACGGTACGGCGTATTGGTCGTGCGCGGCATAAAGCTCAGTCCATTCCTCGTCAGTGCCGGTGTCGCGTCCAGCCATCGCTCGCCGTCGTACAGCGAGACCGTCCCCTCCAGGACGAAGAACGACTCGGAAAAGGTCCGGTGAAAGTGGGCGCCGGGACCGTTCGGGATCGCGGCCATGTCCCAGCGGTAGAGACCGAATTGGCCATCGGTGCTCGCACCGGCCGCCAGATAACCGACCCGGGATTTGACTCCGATCGTCAGGTCCGGCGGCGCGTCGGCTGTCACCTCACATCGCGCGAGGCTACGTCGTCCTATCCATGAACCGTCCTATCCATGAACCGAACCCGAAGGAGTGAACCGACCATGGAACCCGTCAAGGTCGCGATCATTTACTACAGCGCCACAGGCACCGTGCACGCTCTGGCGCAAGCCGTCGCCGAGGGCGCGGAGAAGGCCGGCGCCCACGTACGGCTGCGCAGGGTCGCCGAAACGGCCCCGCCGGAGGCGATCAGCGCCAATCCGCTCTGGGTCCAGCACCGCCAGGACACTGCCGACGTCACCGAGGCCGGCCACGACGATCTGGAGTGGGCCGACGCGGTGCTGTTCGGCACCCCCAGCCGCTTCGGCAACCCGGCCAGCCAGCTCAGGCAGTTCATCGACACCACCGGTCCCCTGTGGTTTCAGGGCAAGCTCGTGGACAAGGTGTACTCGGCTTTCACCGCTTCCAACACCGCCCACGGTGGTCAGGAATCCACCCTCCTGGCGCTGGGGAACACCTTCTATCACTGGGGCGGCATCATCGTGCCCCCCGGCTACGCCGACCCCATCCAGTTCCAGTCGGGCAATCCCTATGGCACCTCCCATGTGGGCGGCGATGGCCCGCCCAGTGAGGTGATCTTGCAGGCGGCTCGCTTCCAGGCCCGCCGCGTCGTCGACACCGCGGCCTCACTCAAGGCCGGCCGCGCCGCCTGATCCGGCACGGGATTGATGAATGGAGGATGCGATGACTTCGAACGAGTCCGAGATTAGGGCGCTCTTGGAGAGCCGAGTCGATGCCTGCCAGACAAAGGACATTGACCGTCTCATGTCACATTACTCTTCTGACATTGTTTATTACGATGTCGTGCCGCCGCTCCAGTCCGCGGGATCCGATCAGGTCCGCGGCAACTTTGTGCGTTGGTTCGACGAATACGATGGCCTACGGACTGGAAACGCACGACCTTTCCATTGCGACGGGGGCGGATATCGCGTTCGCGCCGGGGTTCGAGCCGGCCTGACCGTTTGGCCGGAAGGGGGCGCCGCACTGGCTGCGGCGCCCCAGGACACGACAAGAACGCGTCAGCCTGTCGTCCAGGGCCGGAGCTTCTCAGGGTTCCGCACTCCCCACATGTGCTTGATCCGGTCACCCGCGACCTCGAACGCCATTACCGCCACGGTGACGTCGTCCAGCTGAAGCACCAGACCGGGCTGACCGTTGACCGTACGCTCCAGAAGCGTCAGACCGGGTGCCAGGTCGGCGATTTCGACGCAGTAGCGCGCCACCTGCTCGCTGCCCTCGATCGGGTGGAGCCTGGCGCTGACGAGGCCGCCGCCGTCGGCGATCGCCGTGGCGTCGGGGTCGAGCAGGCCGATGAGGGCGTCGATGTCCTTGGCTTCCCAGGCCTGCTTGAAGTCCCTGACGATGCCGGCCCGCTGGGCCGCCGGAGTCGAGGGAGTCTGCGCGGCGCCGATGCGGCGGCGGGCCGAAGTGGCCAGCTGGCGACAGGCCGCCGGGGTACGGCCGACGATCTCGGCCACCTCAGCGAAGGAGTAGCGGAAGACATCGTGCAGGACGAGCGCGACGCGCTCGGCCGGGGTCATCGACTCCAGCACGACCAGGAAGGCCATGGTGATCGACTCGTCGAGGGTGACACGGTCCACCGGGTCGGCCGACCGCCCGGTGATCCACTCCGTGGGGTCGGGCAGCGGCTCGGGGATCCATTCGCCCACGTAGCGTTCGCGCCTCGCGCGTGCCGAGCCGAGCAGGTCCAGGCAGATGCGGCTGGCGACCGTCGTCAGCCAGCCGCTGGGGGATTCGATGGCGTCCTGCTGCGGCTGGGTCATGGCGTACCAGCGGGCGTAGGTCTCCTGTACGACATCCTCGGCATCGGCCAAGGAGCCCAGGAGGCGGTAGGCGAGATTGATCAGCTTGCGCCGCTCGCTCATGATCGTGCTCAGGCCCGGATCGAGCCGGCCGCCTCCTGGCTCGGGTGGGGTGGTCATGGTGTCGCCGACTTTCCGTTGTCCCATGTGTTCTCCCCAGTACGACGAGACAACACCACGGAATGTGAGGCGGCGCGCTAGCCGGCGATCTCGACGTTGTGCCGCCGGTCGCGCAGTCGCTGGACGGCCTCGGCCGGCGCGCCCGCGTCCACCACGATGACGTCGAACTTCTCCAGCGGCGCCACCCGGTGCAGCGCCACCCGGTCGAGCTTGGTGTGGTCCACCGCGAGGACGCAGCGCGTCCCCGCGGCCACCATGGCCCGCTTCACCAGCACGATCTCCTGCTCCTGGTGGAAGGCGTGCCGGTCGGAGATGGCCGAGGTGGAGACGATCACCATGTCGGTGTTCATGGCCTGGACGGAGTCGACGCATCCGACGCCCAGGAACGAGTCGTGCGTCGGATGGTATTCGCCGCCCAGCGCCATGAGCCGGATGCCGGGCACGGGGGCGAGCAGCTTGATGGCCTCGAGGAAGTTCGTCACCACGGTCAGGGGGGCCACCTCGTTGAGATGGCGGGCGACGGCCAGCGCGGTCGTGGAGTCGTCGATCATGACCGAGCTGCCCGGCTCGATCAGCCCCACCACGTGACGGGCGACCGCCTCCTTCTCCTCGGTCTGGGCCGTCAGCCGGTAGGCGATGTTGCTCTCGAAGACGCTCGACGCCTGCGCGCTCGCGCCGCCGCGGTATTTGCGCACCATGCCCTGGAACTCGAGCTCGTCGAGGTCGCGGTGGACGGTCATCACGCTCACGCGGAACACCTCCGCGAGCTCGCTCACCGAGGCGGAGCCGTGCCGCATGAGATGCTCCGCCATCGCCTGGCGCCTGACGACTCCCCTGTCCGAGTGCTGACGTGATTTCACCCGCGCCCTCCCGGTCTAGATGACAGAACGATGACAGCGCGATGGCAGCTGTGATGACAGCGCATCGTAGCGCGGCGCGCACCCTTGACACCCCTGCGGAACGGCTCGTAGTCTCCTCGCACCTTCACAACTTCACACGTTTTAACGTTAGATGTAACTCATTAAAACGTTCGCATCCCTCGGGAGCCCCCCAATCCCGTCAGACCGAGGAGACAGTGCTATGACCGAGCTACGCGACGCCAGGCTGAGCCGCGTTCAGTTCTTCCGCATGATGGGCGGTCTCGCGGTCGCCGCCGCGGCGACCGCGTGTTCGACCAAGCCACAGACCACCGGCTCCACCGGCCAGGGGCAGGCCTCCGCCGTCGAGCTGCGGTTCGTCGGCGTGGCCGACCAGAAGGCGCCGATGGACGAGCTGGTGGCGGCCTACAAGCAGGCCAAGCCGGGCGTCACCCTGGCCACCTCGTTCGCGCCGACCGACCAGGTGCAGACCTCGCTGCGTACGCAGCTCGGCGCGGGCAACGCGCCCGACGTGCACGTGGTCTACCCGGGCAGCGGCAGCGCAATGTCGATGGACCAGATCGCCGGGGCCGGACTGCTGGCCGACCTGTCCGACCAGTCGTGGACGCAGACGATCCCAACCGGTTTCAAGCCCGCCTTCCAGAAGGACGGCAAGACTTACATCTACTCGGCCGGTTCCTCGGTCATCGGCGCGATCTACAACAAGAAGGTGTTCCAGGAGGCGGGCGTGGACGCGCCGCCGACCACCTGGACGGAGTTCCTGGCGGTCTGCGACAAGCTGAAGAAGGCCGGCAAGACGCCGATCGCCCTGGGCGCGCAGACGCCGTGGGTCACCCAGCTCATCACCTACGCCCTCGTCCCCTCGACCGTGTACGCCAAGGACCCCACCTTCGACGACAAGCAGGCGGCGGGGCAGACCAGCTTCGCCAAGTCCGGCTGGCGCGAGGCGATGGAGATGTACCTGGAGCTGCAGAAGCGCGGCTTCTTCAACGACAAGCCGAACGGCACCACCTTCGAGCAGCAGATCTCGATGGTGGCCACCGGCAAGGCGGGCATGGCCATCCAGGTCTCCGCGGTGCTGCCGGACTTCCGCAAGTCGGCGGGCAGCCCCGACGACCTGTCGATGTTCCCGGTCCCCGGCGCGGACGTGGCGGACCAGGTGTGGATCCCGGCCGGCGTGGTGGTCGGCCTCGGTGCCGCGGCCAAGGGCAAGAACCTGGCCGAGGCCAAGGCGTTCATCGACTTCCTCGGCAAGCAGGAGAACATCAACCGCTGGGCCAAGGCGATCGCGGCCATCCCGCTCACCCAGGACGCCTCCTCCACCATCGACCCCGCCGTGCAGTCGTTCCTGCCCTTCACCAAGGACCGGGCCGTGCCGTTCATGGACCAGCGCTGGCCCAACGCCGAGGTGCAGCCGGTCCACTTCGCGGTGATCCAGGACCTGCTCGCCGGCAAGATCAAGATTGACGACGCGCTACGGAAGATGGACGAGGCCTACGCCAAATGACCATGACAGCGACGCCCGTCGGACGATCCACCGCCGCGGCCGGCAAGCCGCGGCGGCGGTTCGCCGCGCTCTCGCCCTCGTGGCTGTTCGCGGCGCCCGCCCTGGTGGTGTACGCCGTCGTCGTGCTCTATCCCAGCCTGGCGGGCATGCTGTACGCCTTCACCGACTGGAGCGGCATCGGCGCGGACAAGTCCTTCGTCGGGCTGGCGAACTTCCAGACGCTCCTGCGCGACGACCAGGCGATGGACTCGATCGGCAACACGCTGCTGCTGACCGTGGCGATCGTCGTCGTGCAGAACGCGGTGGGGCTGCTGCTCGCGCTCGGCGTGCACGCCAAGCTGAAGAGCCGGGCGTTGCTGCGGGTGATCTTCTTCGCGCCGGTCGTCGTCAGCCCCGTCATGGTGGCCTTCCTGTGGAAGTACATCTACAACCCCGACCCGTCCGCCGGGCTCAACGGGCTGCTCGGCCTCAAGATCGACTGGCTCGGCGACCCGTCGCTCGCGCTGTGGTCGATCGCGGCCACGGTCGTGTGGCAGTACGCCGGCTACTCGATGGTCATCTTCCTGGCCGGGCTGGAGGGCGTGCCGAAGGAGCTGCACGAGGCGGCGATGATCGACGGCGCGAGCACCCTGCAACGCTTCCGGTACGTCACCTGGCCGCTGCTCGCCCCGGCTCTGACGATCAATCTGATGCTCTCCACGATCGGCGGTCTCAAGCTGTTCGACCAGGTCTTCGCGGCGACCAACGGCGGCCCCGGCTACGCCACCGAGACGCTGTCGACCGTGCTGTACAAGCAGGCGTTCGTGTTCGGCAAGTTCGGCTACAGCACCGCGATCGCCCTGGTGCTCGCGCTGTTCGTGGCCGCGGTGTCGCTCGTGCAGGTCTACTACCTGCGCGGCCGGGAGGTGGCCCAGTGAGGCGGACGTTCCTGCTGGAGCTCGTCATGATCGTGGTGGCGGTGGCGTTCCTCTTCCCGGTGTACGCGCTGATCACCCTGTCGCTGAAGGACCCGGCGCAGATCTCGCAGACGCCGCTGGCGCTGCCCGCCCCGCCCACGACGGACAACTTCACCAAGGCATGGTCGGCGGCCGCGCTCGGCCCGTCCCTGATGAACAGCACCGTGATCACCGCGGTCAGCCTGGTCGCGCTGATCGCCCTAGGCTCCTTCGCCGCCTACTACCTGGCCAGGGCCAAGAGCCACCTGGGCTACGGGCTGTACGTGCTGTTCCTGCTGGGCATCGTGCTGCCCTTCCAGCTCGGGATGATCCCGCTCTACCAACTGGTGACCGACCTGGGGCTGATCGGCACGCACGCGGGAATGATCCTGTTCTACACGGGGATCCAGTTGCCGTTCACGGTGTTCCTCTACACCGGGTTCATCCGCGCGCTGCCCCGCGAGTACGCCAGCGCCGCCCAGATCGACGGCGCCTCGCATCTGACCGCGTTCACCAGGGTCGTCTTCCCGCTGCTGCGGCCGATCACCGGCACGGTGCTGATCCTCAACGCCGTCTTCATCTGGAACGACTTCTTCACTCCCCTGCTCTACCTGGGCGGCTCGGGGTTCGAGACGGTGCCGGTGAGCGTCTTCGCCTTCGTCGGCCAGTACGTCTCCGACCACGGCCTCGTCTTCGCCGGGCTGGTGCTCGGGGCGCTGCCGATCGTGGTGATCTTCCTCCTCCTGCAGCGCTACGTGATCAAGGGCTTCTCCAGCGGGCTCAAGGGCTGAGGCAAGCTCACCCGGAGACCACCTGACCGCCCTGCACGACGTGGCGGATGTGCTTGGGCTCGGCGAGCACCCCGAGGTCCCGCAGGGGGTCGCCGTCGAGCACGAGCAGGTCCGCCCGCGCGCCCACCGCGAGCGTGCCGATCTCGCCGGCCAGCCCGACGAGGTCGGCCGCGTTGACCGTGGCGGCGCGCAGCACGTCGATCGGCTGCTGCACCTCGCCACGCAGCCGGAACTCGTGGTTCTGGTGCCGGTGCATGCCGCCCAGCAGGTCGCTGCCGTAGGCCAGCCGCACGCCCGCGCGGGCGGCGCGCTCCAGCGCCCGGAGCCCGGCGCCGAGCACCTCGTCGACCTTGCGCCAGCTGGACTCCGGCAGGCCGAAGGCCATGCCCTCCTCCTTGAGCGCCCAGTACGTCACGAGCGTGGGCACCAGGTAGGCGTCGTGCCGCAGGAACAGCTCCACGCTGTGGTCGTCGAGCAGGTTGCCGTGCTCGATCGAGCGCACCCCCGCCTCCAGGGCGCGGTTGACCGCGCGGGCCGTGTAGGCGTGCGCGGCGACATAGCGGTTGGCGGCCTCGGCCTCCTCGACGATCGCGCGCAGCTCGTCCATGGAGTACTGGGTCGAGTCGATGCGGTCGGTGGGCGAGGCGACACCGCCGGAGGCCATGACCTTGATGTGGTGGGCGCCCTTGCGCAGCTCGTCGCGCGCGGCGGTGCGCACGGCGTCCACCCCGTCGGCGACCCGGCCGAGACCGGCGCAGCAGGACTGGTCGACGCCCCCGTTCTGGCCCCGGCCGCGCTGGTCGCCGTGGCCGCCGGTCTGGCTCAGCCCCTTGCCGCAGAACAGCAGCCGCGGCCCGCGGATCAGGCCCTCCTCCTGGGCGTCGCACAGCCCGTAGTCGGCTCCCGAGGCGTCCCGGACCGTGGTGAAGCCGCGGTCGAGCATCTGCCCCATCAGGCGGGCGCTGTGCGCGGCGACGTAGGAGGGCGACATGGCGGGCAGCCCGCCCAGGTCGGCGGTCGCGGCGGTCACGTGCACGTGCGCGTCGATCAGCCCGGGTACGACCACACCGCCGGCCACGTCGATCACCCGCGTGCCCGCGGTGCCGACCAGTCCCGGGCCCGCCTCGACGATGCGGCCCTCCTCCAGGCGCAGGTCACCTTCGGCGTAGTCACCGGCGACCACGTCGAGCATGAGGGCGTTACGCAGCAGCAGACTCACTTCATACCTCTCAGATTCTCTCGGTTGCAGCCTCTCTCGGTTGCAGCCTCACTCGGCGGTTCCATGCACGGCGGCGCGCAGGGCGGGCACCGCGAGCGGCGCCAGGGACGCGGCCACGGCGACCGACTCCTCGTCGTAGCTGCCCTCGGCGTCCAGGATGTTCAGCACCCCGAGCACCTCGTCGCCGTCCATCACGGGCACGTTGACGATGGCCCCGCAGCCCAGGCTCTCGATCAGCTCGTGGTCGGCGAACACCTCCCGCACGGCGGCCCGGTCCGGGCCGAAGTACGGCTCCCCCGCCTCGATGCACCGGGCCAGCCAGCCCCGGGCCACCTCGCCGGTCTTTTCCCTGACGGTCTTCTCCCCGCCCACGGGATAGCGCTCGGGGTCGCTGCTGTGGACGCGCCGCAGCGCCTGCCGTTCGGGGATCCAGGCCAGGACCGTGAACAGCCGCACCCCCACTGACTCCCGGACTTTGTCCTCCACATCCCTCAGGTCGGTCATTTCGCCATCTCCCCCGCTGTGTCGGCGGGATCGCCCCGCTCGGTCAGGTCTTCGAGTGACCGTCCGGCCGTGGACAGGCCGAAGACGATCACGCAGATCACCCCGGCCACCAGCACGGCCGTGGTGAGGCCGAACACGCCGGCGAAGCCCAGGCTCGCGGCCGACAGGCCGATGATCGTGGGCGCGAGAATGCTGCCGACGCGGCCGAACGCGCTGGACAAGCCGGTGCCGGTGGCCCGGATCCAGGTCGGGAACACCTCGGGCGTGTAGGAGTAGACGCCCGCGTACGTCCCGTTGAGGAAGAAGGACAGCACCGCGCCCGCGATCGTGATGGCGACCGGCGAGTCCATCTGGGACAGCCAGAACGCGCTGATCGCCGAGCCCGCGAGGTAGAGCGCGATGGTGTTCTTGCGGTCCAGCCGCTCCGAGAGCCAGGCGGCGGAGAAGTAGCCGGGGATCTGCGCCAGATAGATGATGATCGAGAATTCGAAGCTCTTGGTCACCGTGATGCCGCGCCCCACGAGCAGGGTCGGGATCCAGGAGAAGAACCCGTAGTAGGAGAAGGTGATCACGAACCAGATCAGCCAGATGACGGCGGTCCGCTTGGCCATGGCCGGGCTCCACAGGAACCGCAGCGCGCTGATCAGGTTCACCTTCGGCGTCACGGTCGCGACCTGGGCGGTGGTGGCGGGCACGGGCGGGAGAACCTGCCCGGTGGCTCGCTCGACGCGACGTTCGAGGTCGACGACCACCGCCTCGGCCTCCGCGTGGCGGCCCTGCTGGAGCAGGAAGCGCGGCGATTCGGGCAGCGAGCGCCGCCACCACAGCAGCATCACGATCGGCACCGCGGTGATCAGCTGCGCGACGCGCCAGCCGTCGTCCATCGTGGGGACCACGAAGCGGCCGATCAGCGCGGCCATGACGAAGCCGAAGGAGAAGAACCCGGCCAGCGCGCCGATGAACCAGCCGCGCCGCTTGGCCGGGACGAACTCCGACAGGAACGGCGCGATGATCGCGCTCTCGGCGCCGGCTCCCGCCCCGGCGAGGATCCTGGAGCCCAGGAATGCCTCGTAGTTGGGGGCGAACGCGGCGACCACGGAGAAGACCGCGTAGAACGCCAGCGCGTACATCATGACCTTCTTGCGGCCGATGCGGTCGCCGAGCAGGCCCGCGATGGCCGCTCCGAACAGGAACCCGAACGGGCTCGCGGACCCGATCAGCCCGAGCTGGCCGTCGTCGAGCCCCCATTCCGCGCGGGCGCTGGGCAGCAGGAAGGCGACCACGGCGGAGTCCATGCCGTCGAAGGTGTAGCCGAGTCCGCCTATGAGCAGAAGGAGATAGTGCGGACGGCTCAGTGGGAGCCGGTCCAGACGGGCCAACAAGGTCATGCCAACGCACCTTCCCAAGGTCACAGCCCTGTAGAACGATTGCCTGGCAACGTATAGTGCAAATAGCGGCAATTGCAATGTTCTTTGCGCATTGTCCATGTTGCGAACGCGTAGCATGGCTCCTCACCCCACGGGAGAGGATCAGTTGGCAGAGCACGTCACGGACAGCTTTCAGGACTGGCTGCGCGACCGGGTGCCCGAGCGCGGGCTGCGCCCCAAGGCGGCCGCGCTGCTGGAGGTGCTCCTCTCGCAGCCGCGCCGGGCCTCCTTCGGCGCGGCCGTCGAGCTGGCCCAGCTCGCGGGCGTGAACGTGGCGACCGTGACCCGCACCGCGCAGGCGCTCGGCTTCGCCGGATGGCCCGCGCTCCAGCAGGAGTTGCGTGCCCGCTACCTGTCCTCGCTCAGCGCGCCCCAGGTCGCGGCCGAGCACAGCGGCGCCGGCTCGCCCAGCTCCCGCTCACTCCGGCGCGACCTGGACAGCCTCGCGCTGCTCAACAGGCGCCTGGACGAAGGCGTGCTGCGTACCATCGCCGAGGCCGTCGCCGCCGCGGGCCGCACGGTGATCGTCGCGGACGGCAGCTACGCGGCGGTCGGCATGGCGCTCGCGCACAACGCCCGGCTGGCCGGCTACCCGGTCGCGGCTGTGACGAGCGGGGACGCCGAGCTGGCCAACTCCGTCGCTGCTATCGGCCCGGGTGACGTGCTGATCGCCATCAGCTTCTGGCGGCTGTACGAGAGCACCGTGCTGGCCGCCAACGAGGCGCGCGCCCGTGGCGTCCGCGTCTTCGCCTTGACGGACGCGGCCAGCCCCGCCCTGGCCAACGCCGCCGAGGAGGTGGTGATGGTCCCGGCCGAGGGGGTGGCGTTCTTCCCGTCGCTGACCGCGGGTATGGCCGTCGCGCAGGCGCTGGTCACGCAGCTGGCCACCGTGGACCCGGCCCGGACGGCCGCCTCGATCGAGACGGCCGAGGGCATGTGGTCGAAGTTCGGCCTCCTGCACCGACGCCCTGCACCACCCGCCCCCGTCGACCAGCACAACGACGAACCCGGCGACCAGCCTGGCGCGGGCCCGTAGCGGGCCCGGCCCGTACTAAGAGGCCGCCACCGACTTGCGCGGCAGCAGGATGAAGGCGCCCAGGTAGAGGACGGCGGCCACGATGAGCAGGCCCTTGTAGCCGATCACCAGCGCCAGGTATTCCAGGCAGCCGCCCACCATGGCCCCCAGGAGGTTCGCGCCGAAGGACGTCGTGGCGTCCGCCGAGTCGGAGAAGCGCTTGGCGAAGACCACGTTCGCCGCGAAGATCGGCAGGAACGCCACCGTCACCGCCGCCACCGCCCGCAGGGGCAGTGGCAGCGACAGCAGCCACGTGTTCGGCACCAGCCAGGCCAGTAGCAGGCCGCCGAACAGCACCCCGTACATGACCGGCAGTGGCGGTGTGCGGAAGCGGCGGGTGATCTCCACGGCGGCCAGCACGGCGACGAGCACCCCGGCGAACACGATCGCGTTGACCACCCACGTCGTGCCGAACAGCAGCGCGAAGCCCGTCACGCTCTTGGTCTCCAGCAGCAGGAACGCCACTCCGAGCAGGAACAGGTCGGCGTAGGGGCGCATCCGCCGGTAGGGCCCGGCGACGACGCGGACGGCGATCAGGCTGACCGCGAGGATCAGGCCGAGCGTGATGAGGTAGAGGGACGGGATGTCGCCGTCCTTCAGGTAGAGGAACGGCCGGTCGTCACCGGTGGGCGGCGGGGTGCCCGCGGCGGCGCCCGCCCACTCCCCCGCGCACCGCTGCGCCGACGCCGTCGCGCCCGCCGTGATCACGGCCTGCTGGCCCGCCGTGCTGACCACGTCGACGCACGGCTTGTGGCCGAAGGCGTTCTGCACGGTCGAGGCGAGCCGGTCGACGAGCCAGCTCTCGCGGTAGTAGTTGTACATCGAGAAGGTCCCGGTGGGCTTGAGGTGCGCCCGGGCGGCCTGCATGGCCTCCTCGGTGAACAGGTAGCTCTCCAGCCGCAGCGAGCTGGCCCCCGACACGAGCGTGAGCGAGTCGGGCAGGGCGAACAGGATCAGGTCGTACTTGTCGCCGGTCCGCTCCAGGAAGGCGCGGCCGTCGGTGACGTGGGTGGTCACCCGGGGATCGTCGTAGGGCTTGTCGGGGTGCAGGGAACCGCCGAGTTCGCGAAGCTTGGGGTCGATCTCGACGGCGTCGACGTGGGTGGCGCCCTTGGCCAGGGCGATCGCCACGTCCGTGCCGCTGCCCGCGCCGACGATGAGCACGTTCTTGGGCGGGGTGCTCGCCCGCTCGTACGGCAGGCCGTACTGGCGCTCCCACTGCAGCCGGGCGGCGGCGGGCACCGCCTGCTGGTGCGGGATGCCGTTCACGGAGATGTCGGTGACGGGCACGCCGAGCTGCTGGAACTGCTTGTAGGTGACCTTGTAGTACGGCGACCAGAACGCCCCGGCCGTCAGCGTCTCGGCCAGCAGCAGCCCCACGACCGCCAGCGACGGCACGGTGACGAGCCCCAGGTAGATGATCCGCGGCCGGGGCACCAGCAGCACGCCGTAGGCGGCGGCCGCGATCAGTCCCCAGAACACCGGCGGCGCGCTCAGGAACGACAACGCGGTGAAGACCGCGATCCCCGACAGGCTGCCGATCAGGTCGTAGCGGTAGGCCTCCAGGCGGGGCAGCTCGGGAAAGCAGCGCCCGACCAGCTCGGCCGGGCCCATCAGCACGAGCGCCGCCGCGCAGAAGATCACCGGCAGGATCAGCCACGCGGGCGGCCCCGTGGTCTGCAGGCTGGTCCAGTAGAGGACGCCCTCGGTGTTGCGGTCGACGGTCACCGGAAAGGTCAGCACGACGAAGACCAGGCCGAACAGGATGACCGGCGAATAGTACGGCTGCCGCCGCGCCCGCCCAACGCGCAGGAACCCCAGCCCGATGCCGAGGAACGACCCGAGAAGCACGAAATTGGTGAAATAGCTGAGATGCACGATGTTCGATCCGGTCCACCGGATCAGCGCCAGCTCCAGGAAGAGCATGAACGCACTGGCGAGAATGAGCCTCGGCCGCACCGCCAGCCAGTGATCGCCGTCCTCGCCCGCAACCGTCTTTTGTGCCTGGAGCGTCATGCCGCCTCACGCTAGTGAACGGACCGAGAACAAGGAAGCCTGACAGCGGGAATGAATATCGTCCCCTTGGCGGCTTTTACGGCATTTCAGCAGGTCAAAGCCCATGAGATGTGCTGGACACGCCCGAACAGATGAAGGAATCTTGGGAGGTTCATTTCCCTCCGAACATTCCGGTGGTGCCCATGCGCGTTCTGATCCAGCTGCGCCCCTCCCTCGATCTGGTCGCGGCGGTCGCCGATCCCGGCCAGACCGCCACCACGGCCGATGTCGCGGACGGTCTGCCCGGAGTCGAGCTCGACAACGCCTTCACGCCCGTGCCCCTCCCCCGGCCCGTCCCGCCGCCCGGCGGCGACCCGCTGTCACTCAACCAGCCGCTGGACTTCTCCCTGGCGGCCGAGGACGCCTCGGTGCTGGTTCGCGGCACGATCTCCGACGACGAACTCCTGACCCGCGTGACCCTCCTGCCCACCCTCCGGCCCGACGTCGTGGGCGTCTACGCCGATCCGGTCGTCGAGTCCTCGCTCACCTGCGGCGGCGACGCGCCGTTCGGCGACTGGCACGACGTCGAACGACTGCTCAACGTCCCCGGACTGCACGCCGAGGGGCTGGACGGCTCCGGGGTGACCCTGGCCGTGCTCGACACCGGCATCAACGCCGCCCACGTCGCCAGGCAGCTCGGCCGGGGCGTCACGCTCGACGCCCAGCGGAGCTGGAACCCCACGGGCGTCGACGGCCGGGCGGGCGAGTTCGAGGTCGCTCATGGCACGATGTGCGCCTTCGACACGCTCATCGGCGCGCCGCAGGCGTCGCTGATCGACATCCCGGTGCTTCGCTCCACCCGTCCGGGCGGCTCGGCGCTCGACGGGCTGCTGTCGGACGCCGTGGCCGCGTTCGCGCACCTGCGCATGGTGCTCGAGGCGCAGCCCGAGGCGTCGAGGGCGCTGGTGATCAGCAACTCGTGGGGGTCATTCTCCCCTGAGTGGGATTTCCCCGTCGGCCATCCGGGCAACTACTCCGACAACGCGGCGCATCCGTTCAACCTGATGATCTCCAGCCTCGACAGCGCGGGCGCCGACGTGCTGTTCGCGGCCGGCAACTGCGGGCGCGAGTGCCGCGACGGCCGGTGCGCCTACCCGAACCGGCCGATCACCGGCGCGAACTCCCATCCCAGGGCCCTGTCGATCGGCGGCGTCGACGTGAGCGGCACCCGGGTCGGCTACTCCTCGCAGGGGCCGGGGCGGCTGACCGCCCGCAAGCCCGACATCTGCGCTTACACCCATTTCTCTGGGTCCAAGGCGTTCGGCGATGCCGAGCCCGATTCGGGTACCTCGGCCGCGACTCCGGTCGCCGCCGGGCTGGTCGCGGCGATCCGTACGCGCTGGCCCGCCTCGCGGCTGCGGCCCGCGCAGTTGCGCGCGCTGCTCCGCCGTACGGGCGAGGACCGCAGCGAGGTGGGCTTCGACTACGACTACGGCTACGGGATCGTCGACACCGCCGGGATCATCGCCGCGCTCCAGCGCCGGGCCAGAAGCATGTCCTGACGGGTGCCGTGATGGCGGCGACCGCGCCCGCCGCCAGCTCAGGCTCGGCTCAGGCGTTCTCCTGGTTGAACACCCGCGTCCCGATCGTGACGCTGACCAGGGCGAAGACCACGGTCACCGCCACCCCGACGCCGACCGTGCCGGTGGCGTAATGTCCGGCGAACAGCTCACGCAGCGCCTCCAGGACATACCGGAACGGGCTGATGTGCGAGAGCGCGTCCAGCCAGCCGGGCGCCATCGACATGGGCAGGAACGCGCCCGACAGCAGGACCAGCGGCAGCACCGCGGTGCTCATCACCGGCGCGAAGAGCTGGTCATTGAGCGTCAGCGCGACCGCGTACGACAGCGCCGCCAGGCTGAGCCCGAGCACGACCACCAGCACGAGCCCGGCCACCACTCCCGCGGCCGGGGCGCGCAGGCCGAAGGCGTAGCCGACCGCGACCAGCAGCACGGCCTGGATGATGAGCGTGACCGCGTTGTTGAGCACCCGGCCGAGCAGCAGGGCCAGGCGGCTGGCCGGGGTGACGCGCATGCGCTCCAGCACGCCCGAACGTTTCTCGAAGACCACGCCGAACCCGGCCATGCCGGTGCTCATCAGGCCGAGCTGGATGATCAGGCCCGGCACCAGCGTCTCCCAGGTGCCGATCGTGGCGAAGATGGGCCCGAACAGCACGAGGAAGACCAGCGGTTGGATGACGCCGAAGACGATGGCGATCTTCTGCCGCAGCGTGGCGCGCAGGTTGTGACGGAACAGCAGATAGGTCTCGCGCAGCATCAGACGCCCGCCTCCTCGCGCAGGGACCTGCCGGTGATGTCCAGGAACACGTCGTCGAGCGTGCGCCCGCCGGTCTTGAGCTCGGCCGGCGCGCCCTCGGCCACGATGCGGCCGTGGTCGATGATCAGCAGCCGGTCGCACAGGGCGTCGGCCTCGTCGAGGTAGTGCGTGGTCAGGAAGACCGTCACGCCCTGCTCGGCGCGCAGCGCCCGGATGTGCTCCCACAGGTTGGCCCGGCTCTGCGGGTCGAGCCCGGTCGTCGGCTCGTCCAGGAACAGCAGCACGGGCCGGTGCAGCAGGCCGAACGCTATGTCGAAGCGGCGCCGCTGGCCGCCGGACAGGGCGCCGCCGGGTCTGGACTCCAGGCCGGTCAGGTCGAGCCGGGCCAGCACCTCGCGCACCCGGGGCCCGGCTTCGTCGCGGGACAGGCCGTACAGCATGGCCTGGAGTTCGAGCTCCTCCCCGAGCGGGGCGGCCGGGTTGACCCCTCCGCCCTGCGACACGTAACCGATGCGGCGGCGCACCTCGCGGGCGTCGCCCAGCAGGTCGTGGCCCGCCACCGTGGCGGTGCCCGACGTGGGCTGGAGCAGCGTGGTCAGCATGCGCATGGTCGTGGTCTTTCCGGCGCCGTTGGGCCCGAGGAAGCCGACGATCTCGCCTGGCTCCACCGATATGTCCACACCCTTGACGGCTTCGACGCCGCCTTTGAAGGTCTTGCGCAGACCTACGGTCTTGATCATTTTCATCGCCTCCAAAAATAGAGTAGCCACAAGTTTGGTATGACTGCAATATTGGTAGCATGGAGGCATGGATGAGGGGCTGCGCGAGCGGAAGAAGCGGGAGACCAGGCAGCGCATCGCCGACATGGCGATGGGGCTGTTCATGGTCCACGGGTTCGACAACGTCACCGTCGCGCAGGTGGCGAAGGCCGCCGACGTGTCGGTCAACACGGTGTTCAACTACTTCGGCACGAAGGAGGACCTGTTCGCCGACCGGCAGAGCGAGGTGGTGGACCTGTCGAGCAAGGTGGTCCGCGAGCGGCGGCCCGGCGAGAGCGTCGTGGCGGCCTTCCGGCGCGACTTCCTCGACGCGCTCGACACCGGCGACTGGCGCTACGGGATGAGCGAGGGCTCGGAGGTGTTCGGCCGGCTGGTCAGCGAGAGCGCGGCGCTGGTCGCCAGGATGCGCGAGGTGGAGCACCTCGCGGCCGTCAACCTGTCGGCCACCATCGCCGAGGAGACCGGGGCCGGGCCCGATGACCTCACCCCGCAGCTCGTAGCCGACCAGATCCTGGCCGTGACGCGGCTGCTGTCCCGGCACGCGACACGGCGCAAGGCGGCAGGCGAGGACTGGCCCGAGATCCGGGCGGACGTGCGCGCGCAGGCCGTGAAGGCGTTCGACCTGCTGGAGACGGGGATCGGCGGCTACGGCCGCCGATCGCTAGTCGTCGAGGCCGCCGAGGATGGCGGCGCCACCGAAGACCACCAACATGATCGCGTAGAGGCCGAACACCGCTAGCATCAGGCAGGTGCTGACGATGCCGCAGACGCGGCCGGCCGACACCATGCCCCGGTTCTCATAGATGTAGCCGCTCTGGTCGATCTCCCGGAGCGCCTTGGTGCCCATCGACCAGGCGAAGGGGCCGATGAACGTACAGACGACCAGGCTCAGGATGCCCAGGACCAGGATCGTGGTGCCGTTCGGGTGCGTCTGAGGCGGTGGCCCGTAGTAGGAGGGGCCATAGTTGGGATAGGACATCTGCACTCGCCCCCGTTGTCGATTAGGCGGTTTTTTATACCACAGGCGCTCTGCCGTCCGCAGTTGACCAAACGCTTGCTACACTCGCCGCATGCTCCGGGTTCTGAGGCTCTTCCTCCATCGGCTGGCGGCGGCCAAGTGGTTCATGAAGGCCGGTCCCAAGTTCATGCCGCAGCTCGACCGGACCGTGCACCGGCTGACCCGGGGGCGGCTGCTCAGCAACAATCCGGTCATCCCGACGCTGATCCTGGTCACCACGGGGGCCAAGTCCGGCCTGCCGCGCAGCTCGCCGCTCGCCTGCCTGCCCGAACCCGAGGGCACCCTCCTCGTGGTGGGCAGCAACTTCGGCCAGGACCACCACCCGGCGTGGAGCGGCAACCTGCTGAAGACACCCACGGCCACGGCCAGCTTCCGAGGGAAGGACTTCCCCGTCACCGCCACGCTGCTGACCGGCGCCGACCGCGAGGCGGCGTGGCCGTGGCTGATCGAGCGGTGGCCGCTGTTCGACCGCTACACCGAGGTGTCCGGGCGGGAGCTGCGGGTCTTCCGCCTGACACCGACATAGTGATCTCCTGCGTCATCATGGTGGGGCAACTTATCCGTCTTTAGGAGCCCCTTCCCGTGCGTGAACGCACCCGAGCCTTCGTCGAGCACCAGCGATTCCAGCGGTTCATCGTCGGCGTCATCCTGCTCAACGCGGCCACCCTTGGCCTCGAAACCGTGCCCGCCGTGGTCGAGAGCTACGGTCACCTGCTGACCGTGGTCGATCACGCGGCGCTCTACATCTTCGTGGCCGAACTGCTCGCCAAGATCTATGTCGAGCGCTCGCGCTTCCCGCGCGATCCGTGGAACATCTTCGACACCGTGATCGTGGCGATCGCCCTGGCCCCCTTCACGAGCGGCCTGTCGGTGCTGCGGTCCCTGCGTATCCTGCGGGCGCTGCGCCTGCTGTCGGTGGTGCCCAGCCTGCGCCGGGTCGTCTCGGCCCTGCTGCGCGCGATGCCCGGCATGAGCTCGATCGTGCTGCTGCTCTCCCTGGTCCTGTACGTGGCCGCCGTCATGGCCACCAAGTTGTACGGCGACACGGCGCCGAACCGCTTCGGCAGCCTGCCCACCTCGCTGTTCACCCTCTACCAGACGATGACGGGCGACGACTGGGGCAACATCGCCAGAGAGGTGATGAACACCCACCCCACCGCCTGGATCTTCTTCACGATCTTCATCCTGGTGTGCACGTTCGTCGTGCTCAACCTGTTCATGGCCGTCGTGGTGAGCGCCATGGAGGAGGAGTCGGCCGCCGAGCGCGCGGAGCAGGAGGTCGACACCGCGGCCTCGCTCCAGCTGGTCCTGGCCGAGCTGACGGCACTGCGCAAAGAGGTCACCGAGCTGCGCGAAGAGCAGAACGTGCTACTCGACCGGGCGGAGGCCGCAGTGGCCGCTCAGCCGGGCGGGAGCGGGAACGGGAATGGGAGCGGAAACGGAAGCCGGAACGGGAACGGGAGCCGGATAGGGAACGGGGGCCGGAACGGGAACGGGGGCCGCTCGGTCAAGCGGGGGCGGCGGTAGGCGCGGCGGGCTTGTAGACCACCCGCCAGAGGGCGACCACCAGCAGCAGCGCCACCACGCTCCACGCCGGCACCAGCCCCGCGATCGCGGCGACCAGCAGCGGCACCACGATCGAGGGCACGGCCCAGCCCCAGATCCACCGGCGCCCGGCGCGGCTGGCGACACCGAGCACGGTGGAGGCGGCGAAGTAGACGGCCAGGCCGCCACACAGCACCCAAGAGATCCCGCCGTGCAGATGCTCGGCGGGCGCGGACGCCACCACCCCGAGCCCCGCCGCGGTCGCGGTGATGCCCGCCGTCATGGCGTAGTGCGCGGGCAGCGCGATGTACGGCTTGAGCCCCCGCTCGTGGATCTCGGGCACGGCGCTCAGGCCGTACTGGAGGGTGAGCCACCACAGCGACACGACCAGCCCGAACCCGGCCACGGCGGCCAGGCCGAGCGGCCAGTCCCAGTTGAGCCCGGAGGAGGCGATCACGACCTGCATGACCGCCTCGCCCAGCACGATGATGACGAACAGCCCGAGCCGCTCGCCCAGGTGCGCGGGGTCGAGTACGGCGACCTTCGGCGCCTCCAGGTAGCGCGCCTCAAGGATCTTCCCGCCCCTGGCCGCCCGGCGCAGCTCGCGCGCCCTGAGCCGGTCGGCCTGTGCCGTCATCTCCTTGACCAACCGCTCCGGCCGGCGGCTCTGCAGGATGGAGAAGGTCACGTCCAGCGCGATGCCGAGGCCCCACAGGTAGTAGCGCCACTCGCCCTCCACCCCGAGCGAGGCGAACCACGGTGTGAGGCCCGCGCCGAGCTGGGCCGCGGGCCAGGCGGTCATCACCGTGCTGGCCGCCTGGAGCGAGCGGGAGGCGCTGACCCGGCAGGTGATGTAGGCGGCGATGAACCACTTGTCGTGCGTGCCCACACCGGGGATGGCGTGGGCGACGTCGGGGGCCGCCGCCGCCATGACCGCGATGCCGAACATGCCGATCAGCATGCTGCGCAGGTGCGTCTTCTCGGCGCGGACGTTGGAGTAGAGCGTCAGGGACGTCCAGATGCTCCACACCGCGTAGTAGAGGATGACGAACAGCGCCACATCGCCCCAGGTCGGGTGCTGCAGGCGGTGCGCCAGCTGGGCGACCGCCACCACCACGACGAGGTCGAAGAACAATTCCAGCCAGCTGGCATGCCGCTCACCCACGCCGCTCGCGGCTTCCGCGACTTCCGCGCCACTCGCGGCACCTACATCACTCACGGCTAACGAGAATAGAACTCCACGACCAGTTGCTCGTCCACCGGTACGCTGATCTGCTCGCGCTCGGGCCTGCTGACCAGCGTGAACCGCAGGTCGGAATGATCGACGGACAGGTAGGCCGCGATCCGCTCATCGGCGTACACACCCTCGGCGGCGGCCACGAACGGCTGCATCCGGCGTGAGCGCTCCCGCACGGTGATGACCTGGCCGGGCTTGACCAGGTAGCTGGGGATGTCCACCTTGCGGCCGTCGACGGCGATGTGGCCGTGGTTGACGTACTGCCTGGCCGCGTAGATCGACGGGGCCAGGCCGGCCCGCAGCACCAGCGAGGCCAGGCGGGTCTCCAGCAGCGTGACCAGCTCGGCGCCCGAGGCGCTCGGCTTGCGCACGGCGAGGTCCCAGTAGCGGCGCAGCTGCCGCTCCGACACGTCGTAGTACCAGCGCAGCTTCTGCTTCTCCAGCAGCCGCAGCCCGTAGTCGCCGGAGTTGCGGCGGTTGGTCTTGCGGCCGTGCTCGCCCGGCGGGTAGGGGCGCTGCTCGAAGTAGCGGACGGCCTTCTTGGTCAGCGGGACGCCCGCGCGACGTGACAGTCGCACCTTCGGACCGGTGTAGCGCACGTTCACCTCATGTGGTTAGGTAGTCCTTACTTAGGTAAGGCTAACCTATAGCTGAGTGAGATCTCAAGGAGGCGCCATGCTCACGATCCCCGAGCGGATCCGCACTCTTGCCGCGTCGGCGAGCGTCGGCCGGCTGTCCGTCGACGGCGCCCCCGCGCCCGCCCGCGGCGGGGTCGACGAGCGGGGCCGCCCGGTGCTGCTGGTGCGGCCGGGCGAGATGCTGCACGGCCTGCGCGACGACGCCGTCGTGGCGGTGAACCTGACCGCCATGCGCGTGCTCGGCCAGGTCTCGCATCCCCGTGGGCTGCTCGAGGTGCAGGGATGGGCGCAGGCGGTGCCCGAGAGCGAGGCGCGCGGGGCCGCCGTCGCGGTCGCGGCGCACACGGCCGACGAGGCCCTGTTCGAGGCGCTGGAGAGGTACGGCCGGCCGGACGCGCCCCGGCTGCTGCGGCTCGACGTCGGCCAGGTGGTGTACCTGACCGGGCACGACTCCGGGGTGTTGGACGCCGACGACTACCTCGACGCCACCCCCGACCCGCTGGCCACCACCGCCGAGCGCGTGCTGGCCCACATCAACGAATCGCATAGGGCCCAGCTCGCGGGCGGGGTGGCCAAGCAACTGGGCGGGGACGCCGGGGACGTGTGGCTGTGGGAGCTGGACCGCTACGGCGCGACGGTCCGGGCGGACGAGCAGCTCGTACGCTTCGCGTGGCCGACGCCCGCGCACACCGCCCTCTGCCTGGAGACCGCGCTGCGCGGCCTGCTGTGCGCGTGCTGACCGCCGGGGAACTTGATCACGATTCGCCGGGAGTCACCCGAGATGGGGTTCCGAGTTACTATCATCGGCGCCTGTGGATCACAGAGAGCGGCGCAGGCGGATTCTGATGGTCGCCGGACTGATGGCCGGTTGCCTGATGCTGGCCACCGCGGCGATCCTCGTCGGCGGCGTCTTCACCGGGACACAGCTCACTATGGCCAGCCTGCCCGACCGTGGCCACCACCCGGGCCCGGCGCGGCGCGAGCCGGGAGTGATCGAGTCGAAGCTCGCCCGCTATCGCGTCCCGGTCACGCGTCCGGTCCAGTCCACGCCGCCCCCCGCGGACCCCGTGCCCACCCGCCGCGCCAAGAGGACCGCCCCGGCCACCCCTGACGCGACCCGGGCGACCGGCACCCCGCGCCCCCAGGCGAGCCCCACCCGGAGCACGTCACCGACTCCGCGGACCACCGGCACGGCCATCGCCACGCTGCAGCCCGCGCTGCCCGAGGCGGCCATGGGCCGCACGCAGCCACCGAGGAGCATCCCCTCGGACCGGATCACGCCACCGCGCAAGACGAAGAAGCCCTGGCCGAACCGGCATCCTCACCGGTGAGAGCCTGACCGAACCGCATCCCCAGCGGTGCGGGCCTGACCGCCGCCGACCGCCAGGAAGCGGCCCTGAGGCTGAGGCCGACCGTCAGGAAGTGACCTTGAGGCGGGCGATCATGCTCTCGTCGACGGCGTCCGGCGAGAGCACGTGGTCGAGGACCATGACCGCGCACCCGCTGATGCCCGCCCCGGCGCCCAGCCTGCTGGGCTCGATGCGCAGCCGGCGGGTGGCCAGCGCGGTGGAGCGGCGGTAGACGACCTCGCGGATGCTCGACACCAGCGGCCCGAACGCCTCGGCCACGTCGCCGCCGAGCACCACGACCGACGGGTTGAGGATGTTGACGGCGATGGCCAGAACCTCGCCGATCTGACGGCCCGCCTCGCGGACGATCGCCATCGTCTCGGCGTCCCCGGCGCGCACCAGCGCGGTCACGTCGGCGATGGTCTTGACGTCCTTGCCCGCGGCCCGCAGGTCGCGCAGCAGCGCGGTGCCGCTGGCGACCGAGTCGACGCAGTCGATGTTGCCGCAGCGGCAGAGCACGCCGCCGCCGTCGCGCACGGGGATGTGGCCGATCTCGCCCGCCGCGCCGAGCGCGCCGCGCAGGATCTCGCCGCCCGCGATGACGCCCGCGCCGATCCGGGTGGACACCTTGACGAACATCAGGTCGTCCAGGTCGGGATAGGCGCCCCGATGCTCGCCGATGGCCAGCAGGTTCACGTCGTTGTCGATGAGTACGGGCACCGGGAAGCGCTCGCGGACCACCGGCGGGATCACCACGCCCGTCCACGAGGCCATCACCCTGGCGCTCTCGGTGCGGCCCTGCGCGAACTCGACCGTGGCGGGCATGCCCATGCCCACGCCCCGCAGCATCGAGCGCGGCCGGTCCCCGAGGAGTTCGTCCCAGGTGTCCATGACGAGCGGCAGCACCACGTCGGGGCCCTGCTCGACGTCGATGGCGAAGTCGCGCCCCTCGAGCTCGCGGCCCGCCAGGTCGCAGACCGCCACCCGCGTACGGGTGGCGCCCAGGGCGGCCACCAGCACCACGCCGCCGACGGCGTTGAACTCCAGGCGGACCGGCGGCCGGCCGCCGGTGGACGGCGCGTCGGCCCGCTCCACGACCAGACCGCGGTCGAGCAGCTCACCGACCCGCAGTTGCACCGCGGGGCGGGACAGGCCGGTCACCCGGCCCAGATCCGCTCGCGTCACGGCCTCACCGGTGCGGATGAGGCGGAGCACCTCGCCACTCGTGGCGAGCGTCGCGGCGGTACGTCGAGGCATCCGCCAAGTGAATCACAGGAGGTTAGGTAATGAAAAGTCTCGACTTTTTTATCTCAAATAGCAAAACTCTGCTTGTGTAGTTACCCAACTCTTACTAGTGTCCGTTCTGTCCCTGCTTGGTAGATCATCGGAGTTCCCAGCCGTGTCCCCCTCTCCCACCCCCGCCACCGCGCACGCCGCCGACCTTGTCGTCTTCGGCGGTACCGGCGACCTGTCCATGCGCAAGCTGCTCCCGGCGCTGTACCACAGCGACGTGGAGGGCCGGCTCTCGCCCGAGACGCGGATCATCGCCATGTCCCGGGGCGGGCTGACCGACGAGGACTTCCGCGGCAAGGTGGACGCCGAGGTACGGGACCAGGTCCCGGCCGACCTCGGCGCGTGGCAGCGCTTCCTCGGCCGCCTGCACCACGTGTCCGTCGACGTGGGCGGCACGAACCGGTCCGGCTGGCGCGCGCTGGCCGCCCTGCTGGGCGGGCACGAGCAGCGCGACCGGGTGTTCTACCTGGCCAGCCCGCCGATGACGTTCGGCCCGTTCTGCCGCGAGCTGGACCAGGCGGGCCTGGTGACGCCGCGCTCGCGGGTGGTGCTGGAGAAGCCGCTCGGCCGCGACCTGGCCAGCGCCCAGCGGATCAACGAGGAGGTCGGCGCCATCTTCGACGAGGCGCAGATCTTCCGCATCGACCACTACCTGGGCAAGGAGACCGTGCAGAACCTGCTCGTGCTCCGCTTCGCCAACGCCTTCCTGGAGCCGATCTGGAACTCCCTCTGGATCGACCACGTGCAGATCACCGCCGCCGAGACCGTGGGCACGCCCGGCCGGCGCGGCTACTACGACCAGGCCGGCGCGCTGCGCGACATGGTGCAGAACCACCTGCTCCAGCTGCTGTGCATGACCGCCATGGAGCCGCCGGCCCGCAACGACCGCGAGGCGATCCGCGACGAGAAGGTGAAGGTGCTCCAGGCGCTGCGGCCCATCACCGGCACCGAGGTCGACCGCTTCACCGTGCGCGGCCAGTACACCGAGGCCGACGGCATGCCCGGCTACCTGGACGAGCCCGCCTCCACTCCGACCACCGAGGCCTCGCGCCGGGTGGAGACGTTCACCGCGATCCGCGCCGAGGTCAAGAACTGGCGGTGGGCCGGGGTGCCGTTCTACCTGCGCACCGGCAAGCGCCTGCCGCGCCGGACGTCGGAGATCGTGGTGCAGTTCAAGGACGTGCCGCACTCCATCTACCCCGGCGGCTCGCCGAACCGCCTCGTCCTGCGGCTGCAGCCGGAAGAGGGCATCGAGCTGCACATCATGGCCAAGGAGCCGGGAGCGGGCGAGGTGGCGCTCAAGCCGGTGCCGCTGAGCCTCAGCTTCGGCAAGACCTTCACCGCGCGGGTACCCGAGGCGTACGAGCGGCTGCTCATGGACGTGCTGGCGGGCAACCCGACGCTGTTCATGCGCCGTGACGAGGTGGCCGCGGCCTGGCAGTGGATCGACCCGATCCTGGCCGCCTGGGAGTCGTCCGCCGAACTGCCCGAGCCCTACCCCGCCGGGTCCACCGGACCGGCGGGCGCCCACGAGCTGCTCGCCCGCAGCGGTCGCGAGTGGCACGAAGAGGACCAAGCGTGAACAAGCCGACTTGGGGTCGAGGACCCACTGAAGGAGGGTCGATGCACCCCATCGTCCAGGAAATCACCGACAGGATCACCGAACGCAGCCGAGCCAGCCGCACCGTCTACTTGGAGCGGATCCGGCGTGAAGGTGAAGCCGCCCGCGCCAAGGGCCCGGCCCGCGCGCACCTCGGCTGCGCCAACCTGGCACACGGCTTCGCCGCCGCGCCGGCCGCCGACAAGCCCCTTCTGATGGGTACGGCCAAGCCCGGCGTGGCGATCGTGACCAGCTACAACGACATGCTCTCGGCCCACCAGCCGTACGAGACGTACCCGGCCGAGTTGAAGGCGGCGGTGCGCGCGGCCGGTGGCGTGGCGCAGGTGGCGGGCGGCGTGCCCGCGATGTGCGACGGCATCACTCAGGGCCGCGCCGGTATGGAGCTGTCGCTCTACAGCCGGGACGTGATCGCCATGTCGGCCGCGATCGCGCTGTCGCACGACATGTTCGACGCGTCGCTGCTGCTGGGCGTCTGCGACAAGATCGTGCCGGGCCTGCTGATCGGGGCGCTGCACTTCGGGCACCTGCCCGCGATCTTCGTGCCGGCCGGCCCGATGACCTCGGGGCTGCCGAACAAGGTCAAGGCCCGCACCCGGCAGCTGTTCGCCGAGGGCAAGGTGGGCCGGGAGGAGCTGCTCGACGCCGAGGCCAAGTCGTACCACTCCCCCGGCACCTGCACCTTCTACGGCACCGCCAACTCCAACCAGGCGCTGATGGAGGTCATGGGCCTGCACCTGCCGGGCTCGACGTTCGTCAACCCGCACACCGAGCTGCGGCACGCGCTGACCGAGGCGGCCGGGCGCCGGGCCGTGGAGATCACCGCGCACGGCCCCGAGTACACCCCGGTCGGCGAGCTGGTCGACGAGAAGTCGATCGTGAACGCCTGCGTGGCGCTGCTGGCCACCGGCGGCTCCACCAACCACACGCTGCACCTGGTCGCCATGGCCGCCGCCGCGGGCATCGTCCTGACCTGGGACGACCTGGCCTGCCTGTCGGCCGCCGTGCCCTCGCTGACCAAGATCTACCCGAACGGCCAGGCGGACGTGAACCACTTCCGCGACGCCGGCGGCATGCAGGTGCTCATCGGCGACCTGCTGGACGAGGGCCTGCTGCACGCCGACGTGCTGACCGTGGCGGGGCACGGGCTGGACCACTACCGGTCGGCTCCGACGCTGTCCGACGGGAAGCTGACCTGGTCGGAGGTGACCGGCGGCAGCGCCGACCTCGACGTGCTGCGGCCGGTGGCCGCGCCGTTCTCCGCCGATGGCGGCATCCACATGGTCGAGGGCAACCTGGGCCGGGCCGTCAGCAAGGTGTCGGCGGTCAAGGCCGAGCACCTGGTGATCGAGGCGCCGGCCAAGGTGTTCGACGACCAGCTCGAACTGCTGCGCGCCTTCGAGGCGGGCGAGCTGGACGGGCAGGACTTCGTCGCGGTCATCCGCTACCAGGGGCCGAGCGCGAACGGCATGCCCGAGCTGCACAAGCTCACGCCGCCACTGGCCGTACTGCTCGATCGGGGGCAGCGGGTGGCGATCGTGACCGACGGCCGCATGTCGGGCGCCTCCGGCAAGGTGCCCGCGGCCATCCACCTGTCGCCCGAGGCGGCGGACGGCGGGCCGATCGCGCTGGTCCGCGAGGGCGACGTGATCAGGCTCGACTCGGCGGCGGGGACGCTGGAGGTGCTGGTCCCGGCCGAGGAGCTGGCCCGGCGCACGCCCGGCGGCCGGCCGCTGAGCGACGCGCAGTGGGTGGGGACCGGGCGCGAGCTGTTCGCGACGTTCCGCCGCATGGCGGGGCACGCGGAGCAGGGGGCGGGGATCTTCGGGATCAGCGGCGCCGAGTCGCCGGACCACGGCCCCGGGCTGGGCTTCCCCGCCGAGGCGGGCGCCTCGCACCTGGAGTCGGGCGCTCCTCGCGGGCGGCACGCGAGCATCGCCAGGTGAACATCGTGTCCTTTGATTGTCCGCGGCGCGTCGGCGAGCTGTCATGAGCACATTCCCTCTGCCGTGGCTCGTCGCCGACATCGGCGAGCCGTCGTGAGCGCGTTCGATCTGCCGTGGCTGGTCGCCGACATCGGCGGCACCAACGCCCGGTTCGGGCTGGTCACCTCGCCGGGAGCGCGGCCGTCGCACGTCGCGGTCCTGGCGGGGGCCGACTACGCCACTCTCCCGGAAGCCGTAGCCGCCTACCTCGCGCAGCACGCGGGCGGAGTGCGGCCGGGAGCGGCGTGCCTGGCCGTGGCCGGACCCGTCGAGGGCGAACGTTACGCGCTGACGAACTCGGCCTGGAGCGGCTCGGCGAACGACCTCGGCCTGCCGTACACGATGATGCTGAACGACTTCGAGGCGCTGGCCGTCTCGCTGCCCCGGCTGGAGCCCGGCGACCTGGCGTCCCTGGGCGGCCCGGAACCCGCCCACGGTGTCAAGGCCGTGCTCGGGCCCGGAACCGGGCTCGGCGTCGCCGGGCTGGTGCCCACCGACGGCGGCTGGACGCCGGTCTCCGGCGAGGGCGGGCACGTCACGGTACCGGTGCGCGACGACCGGGAGCGGGAGATCGTCCGGGTGCTCCGCGCCGGGGGCCTGGACCACGTGGTGGCCGAGCACGTGCTGTCGGGCCCCGGCCTGGTGGTGCTGCACCGGGCGCTGGCCGAGGTCAACGGCGTCGACGCGCCTCGCCTGTCGTCGGCGGACATCGTGGCGCGGCTGGACGACTCGCTGTGCGCGGAGACGGTCGAGGTGTTCTGCGGGATGCTGGGGAGTTTCGCCGGGAACGTGGCGCTGACCCTCGGAGCCCGGGGTGGCGTCTATCTCGGTGGCGGAGTGCTGCCCCGTATCGTGGAGCGCGTGCGTACCAGCGACTTCCGAGCCAGGTTCGCCGACAACCCGGACATGGCCGGCTACCTGTCGGCCATCGCGACCACGCTCATCGTCGCCCCGCAACCGGCGCTGACGGGCGCCGCCGCCTGGCTGGCGCAGCGCGCCGCAGGGGAGCGGCTGCCCCATGTCACTGAGCTGTACCCATTGAGGAGAGAACTTTCATGAGCCTGCTCGATCTCGCCCCCGTCATCCCCGTCGTGGTGATCGACGACGTCGAGACGGCCGTGCCGCTGACGCGGGCGCTCGTCGCGGGCGGCCTGCCGGTCATCGAGGTGACCCTGCGTACGGCGGGCGCGCTGGAGGCCATCGCCAGGATCGCCGCCGAGGTGCCGGAGGCCACGGTCGGCGCCGGAACAATCCGGACTTCTGCTGATATTGCGGCGTCTTTGGCGGCGGGTGCGAAGTTCCTGGTCTCGCCCGGGACGACGCTGACCCTGGCCGACGCGATGGACGCGAGCGGGCTGCCGTACCTGCCGGGCGCGGCGACCGCCTCCGAGGCGATGGCGCTGGCCGAGCGGGGGCTGAAGGAGCTGAAGTTCTTCCCCGCCGAGCCCGCGGGCGGCGTGGCGTACCTGAAGGCGCTGTCGGCGCCGCTGCCGGACGTGCGGTTCTGCCCCACGGGCGGCATCAGGCCGGCCACCGCGCCCGACTACCTCGCGCTGCCGAACGTCGGCTGCGTCGGCGGCACCTGGCTGACCCCGGCCGACGCCCTGGCCGCGGGCGACTGGGGCCGGGTGGAGAAGCTGGCCTCCGAGGCCGCCGCCCTCCGCTGAGGCACCCGCCCCCAACGCGATCTATACGGCACCTATACGGCCGCTGAGCAGCCTTAGCCTGACTGGCTTATCGCGTCGCGGCGGAGGTGGACGGTGTTCAAGAAGCCTTGGGGGCCACCGCTCTCCGTCGCCCCGCCGCTGACGCCCGGTGCCTACTCGGAGAGCATAGTGATCACTCCTCGCTACACCTACGACCCCTTCAGCCGCCGCGGCTGATTTCCGGAAGGGAACCCGCGACTCCATCGCTCTGAACTTCTTCCTCGCCGTGCCCGCCGCCTTCGGCTGACAATCGGGCTTGACATCGGCGGGAGCCGTCATAAAGGCTTCCGTCGATGTTGGCGTTGCATGGGTTGACGGGAAAAGAACCATCGTGCACATTTAAGCGACTTTGATCTTCTTTGTGCACTTTAGTCTTGTCCGGGGGCGCGATGGAGTTCGCCGTTCTGGGGCCGCTTGACATCTCGGCCGATGCCCGGTCCCTACCGCTCGGCGCCGGAAAACAGCGTGCCCTGCTCGCCGAACTCCTCTGCCGTCCGGGGCGCCCCATCTCCCCCGCCACGCTCATCCAGGCGCTCTGGGGCCAGAGCCCGCCCCGCACCGCGCCGGACAACCTCCGGCTCTACGTGCACCAGCTCCGCAGGACGCTGGGCCATGACCGGATCACCCGCACCGCCGCGGGCTACGTCCTCACCCTCCATCCGGGCGAGCTGGACGCGGACAGCTTCGAGGAGCTGGCCGAGCAGGGCAGGAGCGCCCTGTCCGCCGGCGAGCACGAACGGGCCGCCGAGCTGCTCAAGCAGGCGCTGGACCTGTGGCGCGGTCCCGCGTACGCGGAGCTGAACCTGACCGTCGGGCTCAGCGACCACGCGCATCGCCTGGAGGAGGAGCGCCTGATCGCGCTGGAGAACCGGATCGAGGCGGACCTGGCCCGCGGGGTGCACGCCGCGCTCATCGCCGAGCTGACCGGGCTGGTCGGCGAGCACCCCCTGCGGGAACGGCCGCGCTGGCAGCTCATGCTCGCCCTGGCCAGGTCGGGCCGCCAGGCGGAGGCGCTGGCCACCTACCGCGACGCCCGCCGGGTCTTCGCCGCCGAACTCGGCCTCGATCCCGGCGCCGAGCTCCGGCGCCTGCACCAGGCCATCCTCACGGGCACCCTGCCCGTCGAGTCCGCCACCGTGCCGCCGGACGACCCCTCTCCCCGCTCCCCTGCCCAGTTACCGGCCGACATCTCCGACTTCACCGGACGGAGCGAGCAGCTCGCCGAGCTGACGGACCTCCTCGGCGACGGCCCGCCCCCTGGACCCGGGCCCGTGCGCGTGTACGTCATCGCGGGAATGGGCGGGGTCGGCAAGACGACGCTGGCCGTACACGCGGCCCATCTGATCGCCCAGCACTACCCCGACGGGCAGCTGCACACCAACCTGCACGGCGCCGAGTCCTCCCCCGCCGATCCCGCCCAGGTGCTCGCGGCCTTCCTCACCGCGCTCGGCGTGCCGCGGCCCACCCTGCCGGAGACCCTTGAGGAGCGGGCCGCGGTCTTCAGGAGCCGGCTGGCGGAGCGCCGGATGCTCATCGTGCTCGACAACGCCGCCTCGGAGCAGCAGGTTCGTCCGCTGTTCCCCGGTACGTCCGGCTGCGCCGTCATCATCACCAGCAGAACCCGGCTGACCGGCCTGTCCGGCGCGGCGGTGGTCGAGCTCTCGGTGCTCCACCCCGAACAGGGCGTGCAACTGCTCTCCCGGATCGTCGGCGCCGACCGGGTGGCCGCCGAGCCGGAGGCGGCGGCCGAGCTCGTCCGGCTGTCGGACGGCATACCCCTGGCCGTCCGGGTGGCGGGCGCCCGCCTGGTGGCCCGGCCGCACTGGCCGCTGACCCGCCTGGCCGGGCAGCTCACCGACGAGCGGCGGCGGCTGGACCAGTTCACCACCGGCGACCTGGCCGTCCGGGCCAGCCTGGCGCTCAGCTATGTGGGGCTGGATCCCGACGCGCGCCGGGCGTTCCGGCTGCTCGGCTCGCTGGACGTACCCGACTTCGCGGGCTGGGTGGCCGGGGCGCTGCTCGACCTTCCCGTGGCGGCCGGCGAGGAGCTGGTCGAGACGCTGGTGGACACGCAGCTGGTGCTGTTCAGCGGGATGGACGCGGCGGGCCAGCCGCGCTACCGCTTCCACGACCTCGTCCGCCTGTACGCCCGCGAGCGCGGTGAGCTCGAGGACGAGCCGGAGGCCGTGGCCGTGGCCCTGAGCAGGGCCTTCGGCGCCTGGCTCGCGCTTGCCGAACGCGCCACCGAGCGGGTGCCGGGCACCTCCTCGGCCATCATCCACGGCACCGCCCCGCGCTGGAACTCCCCCGACGGCGCCCCCTGGGACGGGCCGGCCGTACAGGATCCGATGGCCTGGTTCGACACCGAGCGGACGGCGCTGATCGCGGCGATCCGCCAGGCGTGCTCGCTGGGCCTGGCCGAGGTCGCCTGGGACACCGCCTGCTGCGTGGAGCGCTACTTCGACGTGTGCGGGCAGTTCGACGACTGGCGCGGGCTGCACGAGCGCGTCCTGGAGGTCTGCCTCGCGACGGGCAACAGGCTCGGCGAGGCGGTGATCAGGCGCGGGCTCATGCACGCCACCACGTGGATGGAGACCGGCGGCGAGGCCATGGCCGCGCAGTACGAAGGGGCCGAACGGCTGATCACCCTGTTCTCCGAGCTGGGCGAGGAACGCGGGCTGTCCGACGCGTACGTGCTGCGGGCCTGGGGCGAGGCGGCCAGGGGCGACATGGCGGAGGGCCTGCGGTCCGGCCAGATCGCCCTGAGCCTGGCCGAGAGCAGCGGCCACCAGAGTGGGCAGGCCAGGGCGTTGGTGTGCATGGCGGTGGCGTACGGGACGCGCGACATCAAGATGGCCATCGTGCACCTGCTGCGGGGCCTGGAGCTGGCCGAGAAGCTCGGCAATCCGCGCTTCGAGGCGACGACGCTGCAGTTCCTGGGCTTGGCGCACGCTCATGCGCAGGAGTTCGACGCCGGGCTGGAGTACCTGGTCAGAGCCCTGGCCATCTACCGCCAGATCCGCGATCCACTGCTGGAGGCGATGGGCCTGGTCGCCCTGGCCAGGCTGTACGCCGGACACCACGACCCGAGGGCGCGGCCCGCGGCCGAGGCCGCCGAGATGCTGAGCCGCTCACACCGCCTGGCCCACCACCAGGCCGACGCACTCTGGGTGCTCGGCGGGGTGGACCTGGCGGAGGGCAGGATCGACGAGGCGGTCGCCCATCTGGAGGAGTCGGTCAGGCTCTGGCGTACTCGGGGGTGGCAGGAGTTCCTGGCGGGCGCGCTGGCCGACCTCGCGCAGGCCTACACCGCCGCCGGCGACCTCACGGCGGCCGCCGCCGCCAGCAGTGAGGCGACCGCGCTCACGGGAGCTACCTAGGCCGGATGAGTATCACGGCGGATGGTGGGAAGGTCCGTCGCCGATCAGTATGGCCTTCACGCCTCATCTTGGGGAGTCTCATGACCCGTTCCGTCCTTGTGTGGGCCCTGGTCCTCGTCGTCGTGGGAGCCGTCGCCGTGGCGCTCTGCGTCGCCACCTCACCCGTGGCCTCCGCCGAAGCCCCGCGTGAGTTCTTCGACTCGCCCTTCCTGCTGCCCGCGTTCCTCGTCCTGGCGGTGCTGGCCGGTCTGGCCGGGTGGTTCGCCCCTCAGGTGGGCCTCCTGTGGGGCCTGCTCGCCGCCGCTCCGTTCTACATCTACTTCGCGTCCGGCGTGGTCAGGGAACTGCGCGGCGGTGGCCAGGGTCTCTGGCCGGTCGGCCTGCTGTACCTGGTCGGCCTCACGCTCATCCCACTGATCGCGGCCCTGGCGACCTCGCTGGTCGCCAGGGCGCGCGGGTGACTCACCCCTTGTAGTTGAAGATCTGGCGGAGGGTGTGCTGAACCGCCACCAGATCCTTCTGGTCCGCCATCACCTGGTCGATGGACTTGTACGCCTCAGGATGCTCATCGACCAGCGCGGCGGCGCGGTCCGCGTTCCAGATCCGGCCGCTCATCGCCGCGGTCAGAGAGGCCGCTGACAGCTCCCGCTTCGCCTTCGTACGGGACATGCGGCGGCCCGCGCCATGCGAGCAGGAGTTGTACGACTCGGGATTCCCCCGGCCGCGCACGATGTACGAGCGGGTGCCCATCGAACCGGGGATCACGCCTTCGTCGCCGGTGTCGGCCTTGATGGCTCCCTTACGGGTGATCCACAGGGACTTGCCGTAGTGCGTCTCCTGCTGGGTGAAGTTGTGGTGACAATTGATCGTACGAACCCGCTCACCCTGGCCCGCGACCCGGAACAGGGCGTTGACCAGGACCTTGTCCATCCGGGCACGCGAGGCCATGGCGTAGCGCTGGGCCCACAGCATGTCCTCGATGTAGGCGGTGAACTCCGGCGTGCTCTGCACGAGGTAGGCCAGATCCGGGTCCTCCAGGCCGATCTCCTGCTTCTTCATCAGCTTCTTCGCGCCCGTGATGTGCGCCTGGGCGAGCTGGTTGCCGATGCCGCGCGAACCCGAGTGCAGCACCGTCCAGACCCGATCGCGCTCGTCCAGGCAGACCTCGACGAAGTGGTTGCCGGAGCCGAGGGTGCCGAACTGGTCGGACACCTTCTTGGTCTGCTTCGGGTTGAGATCGGTGTGCGGCAGGCCGAGGTCGCTGAGGGCATGGTCCATCGACGGGTCGTCGTGGCCCTTCCCGACACCGGCCGGGATGCGGTGCTCCACCATCGGCATCAGGGCGGCGAGGGTGTCGGGCAGGTCGGCGGCCGTCAGCGTCGTCTCGGTGGCGACCATGCCACAGCCGATGTCCACGCCGACGGCGGCGGGGATGATCGCGTTCTCGGTGGGAATGACCGAACCGACCGTGGCGCCGATGCCGACGTGGGCGTCGGGCATGAGCGCGACGTGTCCGGAGACGAATGGCAGGCGGGCGGCACGAGCGGCCTGCGTGATCGCGCCTTCGTCGATCTCACTGGCCCACGACAACAGGTTCGGTGCGGGCTGGTTCGGCATGGGATAGATCCCCTCGCTGATTCGTGATCAGTTTGGCGTGACCAGAGAGGAGTTCCCACTTATTTTATCGATTTCGTGGTTTTCAAGCGGTGCGGGTCCGTCGTTCGGCACGCGGGCCAAGGTCGACCCGAGCGCGCGAACCGCTGCTAGAGGCCGGCCTGTGCCAGGACGTTCGCGAGTCCGGACGCGTCCAGCTTGGTCGAGACGTACCAGGCGGTGCCCGCGCCTACCTGGTGCCGGGTGACCGCCGGGCCGCCGTCGGCGTAGGTCACGGTCGCCGTGGCGCCGGTCAACTGGACGCTCTCGCTCCAGAAGGCGCCGGCCGTCCCGTCGGACAGTGCGACGGGGCCGGTCAGGGGGCGGAACTCCTCGACACGGACGCCGAGCAAGTCGCGCAGCGCGCCAGGGTAGCCGCCCAGCCGGACGCGGGTGTCGGGGTCGGCGATGCCGCTGAAGTACGACACGATCAAGGTGCCCCCGCCCTCGACGTACGCGGTGAGGTTGGCCACGGCCTCGTCAGAGATCAGATACAGGGACGGCATCAGCACCACCCGATAGCGCGAAATATCGTGTGAAGGGTGGACGAAGTCGGTGGCGAGGCCCCGCTGCCACAGCGCCCGGTGCGTCTGCTCCACCGACGCGCGGAAGTCCAGCCCGGTCACGGGCAGGGCCGGGTTCCGCAGCGCCCAGGCGGCCTCGTCGTCCCAGAGAATGGCCACCTCCGCCTCGGCGGGCTCCGCGGGCGGAAGGGCGCTGAGCGTCCGGCCCAGGTCAGCGATCTCGCGGAAGACCCGGCTGTCGGCGCCCGCGTGCGGGACCATGCCCTGGTGCCACTGCTCCGCCCCGCCCTGGGAGGCGCGCCACTGGAAGTGCAGCACTCCTCCGGCCCCGCGGGCCGCGTACTCGAGGCTGCGCCGCGTGTGCTCTCCCGGCTCCAGCGGGAGCGTCCCATCGGGGGTGTACATGGCCGCGACGCCCTGCTCCATCAGCAGCCACGGCTTCCCGCGCGCCCAGGAGCGGGCCAGGTCGGCGGCGAAGGCGACCTGGGCGAGCCCGCCGTCGCCGGGCTCGTCGGTGTAGTGGTCGATGCCCACGAGATCGACCTCGGCCGACCATTTCCAGTGGTCCAGTGGCGTCCACCCCGCCATGACGTAATTGGTGGTCACCGGCTGCCGTCCATGAACGCGCAGGATGTCACGCTGCTCGCGGTAGTGGGCGAGCAGCGCGTCGGAGCAGAAGCGGCGGTAGTCCAGCAGGTGGGCGGGGTTCGACCGGTACTGGGTGGTCCGCGGTGGCATGATCTGCTCCCACGCCGAGTAGTGCTGGCTCCAGAAGGCCGTGGTCCACGCGTCGTTGAGCGCGTCGAGGGACTTGTGCCGCTCACGCAGCCAGGCGCGGAAGGCCGTCGCGCAGTGATCGCAGTAGCAGGTCGTGCCGTACTCGTTGTGCACGTGCCACATGGCCGTCGCTGGATGGGCACCGTACCGCTCGGCGAGCGCCGTCGCGATGCGGCGCGAGGCCACCCGGTAGGCGGGCGCGTTGACGCAGTACGTGTCACGACTGCCATGTGTGAGCCGAGTCCCGTCGGCCCGCACCGGCATCGCGTCCGGATGGGCCAGGCCGAACCAGGGCGGCGGACAGGCCGTCGGGGTCGCCAGGTTGACCTGGATGTCGTTGTCGTGCAGCAGGTCCATGACGCGATCGAGCCAGCCGAAGTCGTAGACGCCCGCCGACGGCTCAAGCCGAGCCCAGGAGAAGACCCCCACGGTGGCGAGGTTGACCTTCGCCTCCCGCATCAGCCGGACGTCCTCCAGCCAGACGTCCTCTGGCCACTGTTCGGGATTGTAGTCTCCGCCGAAGTACATGCTCTCTCCAACTGGGGGTGTCACGGCCGCTGATCAGTCGCTGCCGGTTACGAAACTCTGGATGGCCACGACCGCGCCGCCACGGGCCCATTCGCGAAAGTCGTCCACTTCGATCAGCACGTCGACCGAGTTCGCCTGGCCGCGCCGGTTCGCGCTGAGCGCCCGGTCGAGACCATCCTTGGCGACGCGGGCCAGCTCCACGCCCTCACCGGCCACGATCACCGTCTTGACCATGGAGAACGTCGCGACGTGGGCGATGAGCCTGCCGAGCGCGTCCGCGGCTTCGGTGACGACGCCGAGGCATGCCTTGTCCCCTTCCGCGGCCAGGCGCATCACCTCCTCGTAGGCCACCGGCCGCCGCAGCCCCTGCCCGGCGGCGGTCACGATGGACCCGCTGGCCAGGTAGGCGGAGGCGCAGCCGCGGTGGCCGTCCCCGCACATCGGCCCGCCCGCGTTCAGCACCAGGTGGGCGAACATGCCGAGGTCCGACTCGGCCGCCGTCACCAAATGATCGTGTACGACCAAGGCGTAGCCGATTCCCGCCCCGATCGAGACGAGCGCGAAGTCGCGCAGCCCGCGGGCCGCCCCGAACCAGTGATGCTGGTGGCCCAGCGCCGCCACGTCGTTCTTGACCACGCACGGGACGCCCAGCGCCTGCTCCAGCAGCGACTTGAGCGGCACCTGCCGCCAGCCGAGATACGAGGAGTCGACCAGCCGCTCACCGCCGAGCTGGACCGCCGAGCGGGCGTCGCCGCCGAGCGTGACACCGGCCCCGACAGGCGTCCGCTCGCCGTCGGACAGCTCATCGAGCAGCTCCCGGACCTGGCGGCACACGGCCTGGGGGCGGTGGTCGGAGATCGGCTCGTCGCGAGCCGCGACGATCTGGGCGCGCAGGTCGGTGACGACCGCGTGGACGCGGTCCGCGGTCAGCTTGACGCCGAAGAAGCTGTGCTCGCCCGCGGCCACGTCCAGCGGGCGAGTCGGGCGGCCGTTGACCGGGTCGTGGACCACGTCGCCTTCGACAAGGAGCCCGGCGTCGACCATGGGCTTGGTCAGCCGCGTCAGGCTGCCGGTGGACAGGCGCAGGATCCTGGCCAGCGCGGTCCTGGACTGCGGACCGTGGATGATGAGCTCCTTGACGATGGAGCGTGCCGCGTCGGGCAAGACGTCCCACATGCCGCACCATCCTTGAGGCTCCACCCGCATCAGCGCCAGCCTCTCTCACTTGATTTCGTAGCAAAGCTAGCATGTCCGGTACGTAACCGCACGTTCACATAACACGCAGGAAATCTGTGCACAAGTAGTGACATGCCTCTCACCTTCTCCCTAGGTTAGCTCTGTTACAAAGCCACCTGCTTTGCAACAGAGGAGGCACGAATGCGTATCACGAGGCTCGCCGGCTCGATCGCGGTGCTCGGCACGGCCGCCGTCCTTGCGGCCTGCTCGTCGGGCGCGCCTGGGAGCACCAGCACGCCGACAGCGGCCAGTGGGCCGGTCACGCTGGAGTTCTGGTGCTGGGGCACCACTCAGAAGCCCAAGGTCGAAGCGTTCAACAAGTCCCACCCGGACATCCAGGTCAAGCACACCGATGTGGGAGGCGGCACGGACACCGCCGCCAAGCTGCTCACGGCGACCCGGGCGGGCAATGGCCCCGACGCCGCCTGCCTGGAATACGAGACCCTGCCTTCCATGATCGTGGCCGGTGCGCTGGCCGACATCTCCGCCCACACCGGCGACGTCAAGAGCGCCTTCAGCCCGGAAGTGTGGGACCTGACCAGCTTCGACGGCGCCGTGTACGGCGTGCCGCAGGACGTCGGCCCGATGGTCCTGGTCTACAACAAGAAACGCTTCCAGGAGCTGAAGATCGAGCCGCCGGCCACGTGGCAGGACTTCGCGAAGGTCGCGGCGGACGTACGCAAGAAGGATCCGGACACCTACCTCGCGACCTTCGCACCCGCGGAGTTCGGCAACTTCGCCGGGCTGGCCCAGCAGGCCGGCGCGTCCTGGTGGAAGGTCCAGGACCAGACCTGGACCGTGGGGATCGCCGACCAGGCCTCCCTCACGGTGGCCGACTTCTGGCAGGGGCTCATCGACAAGGACCTCGTCAAGGCCGAGCCGCTGCTCACCCCGGAGTGGAACAACAAGCTGAACCAGGGCAAGATCCTCACCTGGCCAAGCGCGTTGTGGGCGCCGGGCGTGCTGTATGGCATCGCGGAGAAGCAGGCGGGCGACTGGGCCATCGCGCCCCTGCCCCAGTGGAAGGAGGGCGACGACCGAGTGGCCTTCCAGGGCGGCTCCGCGCTGACCGTCACGAAGTCCTCCAAGCACGCCGAGGCCGCGGCCACGTTCGCCAAGTGGATGAACACCGACAAGGCGGCCAACGACATCCAGATCAAGCTGGGCGAGTACCCGGCGTCGCTGGCCGGTCAGCGGGCCGCGAGCAGCAGTTCGCCGCCCAAGCTGACGGCGAACCAGAAGGACTACTGGGACATCGCCACGAAGGCGGCTCAGCGCACGATTCCGCACATCAGCTGGGGCCCGAACGTCAGCACCGCCAGCAGCGCCTACCAGGACGCCGTCGCCGCCGCGGTCCGTGACCACACCCCGCTGCGGGACGCGCTGACGAAGACGCGCGACCTCGTGGTGGAGGACATGAAGACCACCGGCTTCAAGGTCGCCGGCCCGTGACCGCCCCGCCCAGGGCGGAGCGCAGATCCCGGGCTCCATATCTCTTCGTGGCGCCCGCCGTGCTGCTCTTCGTCGCCTTCCTGGCGGTCCCCATCGGCTACGCGATCTACCTCAGCGCGCGCGGCCTGAGGCTGACCGGCAAGGGCATCTTCGGCACGCGCGAAGAGGTTTTCGTCGGGCTCGACAACTACGTCAAGACGCTCACCGACCCCGAGTTCTTCGCCGGCTTCGGCAGGCTCGCGCTCTACGGCCTGATCAGCGTGCCGCTCACGCTCGGGCTGGCACTGCTCTTCGCGCTGCTCCTCGACCACGCCGGTTCGCGGGCCAAGAGGTTCTCGCGCACGGCGATCTTCATCCCGTACGCCGTACCCGGCGTGACGGCTTCGCTGCTGTGGGGCTTCATGTACCTGCCCTCGACCAGCCCGTTCAGCTACCTGACCCGGGAGCTGGGGCTGGGCGAGATCCCGTTTCTCGGGGCGGGCGGCATCTACCCGTCGCTGGCCAACATCGCGGTGTGGGGCGGCGTCGGCTTCAACATGATCATCATCTTCACGTCGCTGCGCGGCATCCCCTCAGAGTTGTACGAGGCGGCGCGCATCGACGGAGCCTCCGATTGGCAGATCGCCTGGCGGATCAAGATCCCGTTGGTGGCGCCCGCCCTCGTGCTCACCGGGTTGTTCTCGCTGATCGGAACGCTACAGGTCTACGGCGAGCCGACCACCTTGAAACCGATGACGCCGGAGATCTCCGGGGACTGGGTGCCCTTGATGCACATCTATCGCGACGCCTTCTTCCGCGACGACCTACCGCTGGCCTCGGCCGCCTCCGTCCTGCTGGCGGTGGGCACGCTCGTGGTCTCGGTCGTGCTGCTGAAGGTCACCCAGAAGCGCGCGTTCGGGGGCATGCAGTGAGCGCCGTCGATCGCACGCACCGGCGCGCCCAGATCCTGCCCACCATCGTCCTGCTCCTCGGCGCGATCTACTGCCTGGTGCCGGTCGCCTGGGTGCTCGTGGCCTCGACCAAGTCGAGCGGAGAGCTGTTCTCGACGTTCACCTTCGCGCCGGGGACGGGCCTGCTGGACAACCTGCGCGACCTGTTCACCTACGGGAACGGCCTCTACCTGCGGTGGACGGCCAACAGCGCCCTGTACGCGATCGCTGGCGCCGCGGCCTCGACCCTGATCTCGGCGCTGGCCGGGTATGCCATGGCCAAGTACGAGTTTCGCGGCCGGAACCTGCTGTTCTACGCCATTCTGGCCGGCGTCCTCGTGCCCGGCATGACGCTGGCCATCCCGCAATATCTGATCATGTCCGAGCTCGACCTGGTAGGCGGCTACTGGTCGGTTCTGTTGCCCAGCCTCATCTCCCCGTTCGGCATCTACCTGGCCAGGGTCTACGCGATGGCCTCCGTCCCGGACTCGACGATGGAGGCGGCCAGGATCGACGGAGCGAGCGAGTATCGCATCTTCGGCTCGATCGGGCTGCCCATGATGGTGCCCGGCATGGTGACGATCTTCCTGCTGCAGTTCGTCGGGATCTGGAACAACTTCCTGCTGCCCTACATCATGCTGTCGGATGACAGCAAATTCCCGATCACGGTGGGCCTGTACACCGTGCTCAGCAAGGGCTCGGGCCAGCCCGCCCTGTACGGCATCGCCATCGTGGGCGCCGCCGTGTCGGTGATCCCGCTCATCGTCCTGCTGCTGAGCCTGCAGCGCTTCTGGCGGCTGGACCTGCTCAGCGGAGGACTGAAAGGATGAAACCGCTGTCCATGGAGACTCTGCACTTCAGAGCCGCCGGCGTGTCCGTGGTGATCGAATGCCCGCCCGATGCCCTGCCCGCGATCCTGCACTGGGGTCCGGACCTGGGCCCGCTCGACGGTGCGGCGCTGGCCCACCTGGCGGCCGATCTCCGTCCGCGGCTCGACGTCAGCGTGGACGTGCCCGTACGGATCCCGCTGGTGCCCGAAGCGCGTACCGGCTGGATGGGCGTGCCCGGCCTGTCCGGGCATCACCTGGGACAGAACTGGTCCCCCGCCTTCACCAGCGTCGCCTACCAGCGGACCGGGCAGACCCTCACCGCCACCGCCAGGGACGAGCACGCCCGCCTCGGCCTCACGATCACGATCGAGCTCGGCGACTCAGGCCTGCTGAAGGCGCGGGCGGACCTGCGCAACCAGGCCGAGTCCCCCTACACCCTGGACGCGCTCAACCTCGCCTTCCCCGTGCCCGGCACCCCCACGGATCTGCTCGACCAGGCCGGACGGTGGGCCAAGGAACGCATCCCGCAGCGCCGCCCCCTCACCACCGGCATCCACCTGCGCGAGAACCGCCGCGGCAGGACCGGCCCCGACGCCGCCACCGTCCTTTTTGCGGGCACCTCCGACCTCGGCTTCCGGCGCGGCGAGGCATGGGGCCTGCACGTCGGCTTCAGCGGCAACCACCGCCACTACGCCGAGCGCACCTCCAGCGGCCGGACCATGTTGGGCGGCGGCGAGCTGCTGCTGCCCGGCGAGATCATCCTGGCGCCGGGTGAGAGCTATCGGAGCCCCTGGCTCTACGCCACCTACGGGCGCGGCCTGGACGCCGCGGCCCGCCGCTTCCACGAGCACCTGCGGGCCAGGCCCGCGCACCCGTCCGGGCCCCGGCCCGTGATGCTCAACACGTGGGAGGCCGTCTATTTCGACCACGACCTCGACCGCCTGCTGGAGCTGGCCGTCCGGGCCGCCAGGATCGGGGTGGAGCGGTTCGTGCTGGACGACGGCTGGTTTCACGGCCGCCGCGACGCCCGGGCCGGGCTCGGTGACTGGACCGTGGACGCCACTGTCTGGCCGGACGGGCTGACGCCGCTGGTCAAGCAGGTCAGAGAGCTCGGCATGCAGTTCGGGCTCTGGTTCGAGCCGGAGATGATCAACCCGGACTCCGACCTGGCCCGCGCCCACCCCGGCTGGATCATGCAGACCGGCGACCGTCTGCCGCCGCTCGCCCGCGATCAGCAGGTGTTGGACCTGACCAACCCCGAGGCCTACGCCTACGTCAGGACGCGGCTGCTCGCCCTGATCCGCGAGTACGACCTCGACTTCATCAAGTGGGACCACAACCGCGACCTCGTGGACGCGGGCTCCACGGCGAGAGGCGGCCGGGCCTCCGTTCACGCCCAGACCCACGCCGTCTACCGGCTGCTCGACGAGATCAGGGCCGAGCACCCGCGCCTGGAGATCGAGTCCTGCTCGGGCGGCGGCGGCCGGGTGGACCTCGGCATCCTGGAGCGTACCGACCGTATCTGGGCCAGCGACTGCATCGACCCGGCGGAACGCCAGCAGATCATGCGCTGGACCGGGCAACTGCTGCCGCCCGAGCTGATCGGCAGCCACATCGGCGCCGGCCGCTCCCACCTCACCGGCCGCCGCCACGATCTCGCCTTCCGTGCCGCCACCGCGTTCTTCGGCCACTTCGGGGTCGAATGGGACCTCACCACGCTCACCGACGGCGAGCTGGACGAGCTGGCCTCGTGGGTCGCCCTGCACAAACGGCACCGCCACCTGCTGCACACGGGCGTGGTGGTCCGCGTGGACGACGCTCCGGAGAGCGTGCGGGCCCATGGCGTCGTCGCCACCGACGCCTCCGAGGCCGTCTATGAGATCGCCATGCTGGACCGCCCGTCCACCTGGCCGCCGGGCCGGCTCCGGCTGCCCGGGCTCGACCCGGCGACCCTCTACTCGGTTCGCCCGCTCATGCCCGTGACCTCGCACGGGACCGCCCCGGCCTGGACGACCGGCGACTTCACCCTGCCCGGCTCCGCGCTGGCCGGCTCGGGCATCGCCGTACCGCCGCTGTTCCCCGACGAATCCGTGCTGGTCCACCTCCTCGCCAGGAGCCGCTGAGAAGGTCGCGGGCAATCCCGAGCCGCTGCCCCACGCGTTCCAGGAAGCGAGCCCCAAACCCGTCCAAACTCAGTGGCCACCGGGTGACCCGTTCCTCCGTTAGAGTCTTGGGGAACGGGCATGCCGGGCGGAGGATCGGTCGGTTGAGGCAACACGGCAACGAAGGCGAGAGGAAAGCGACGTTGGGGCAGCAGGGGCGCTCCGCAGGCACTCCGCTGACGCCGGAAGACCCGTCGGCGATCGGCCCCTATGAGCTGATCAGCCGCCTCGGCTCGGGCGGCATGGGCACCGTCTACCTGGCCAAGGCCGCCGACGGCGTACAGGTCGCGCTCAAGGCGATCCGCCGCGACTACACCACGGACCCGGTCTACCGGGCGCGCTTCCACGAAGAGGTGTCCAACGCCCGCAAGGTCGCCTCGTTCTGCACGGCCCGCGTCCTCGACCACGGCGAGCATGACGGGGTCCTCTACCTCGTCACCGAGTACATCGAGGGCGTCTCCCTCGAGAACCACCTGATCGAGCACGGCCCGCTGACACCGTCCGTGCTGCACTCGGCGGCCGTGGGCGTGGCGGCGGCGCTGACCGCGATCCACGCCGTCGGCCTGGTGCACCGCGACCTCAAGCCCGCCAACGTGATGCTGACACTGGGCGGCCCACGGGTGATCGACTTCGGGCTGGCCCGCTCGTCCCACGTCTCCACCCGCCACACCAACGCGGGCATGGTGATGGGCACGCCCGGCTGGATCGCTCCCGAGCAGGTCTTCGAGGGCCGCACCAGCCCGGCGGGCGACGTGTTCGCCTGGGGATCGCTGATCGCCTACGCCGGTCTTGGCGGCCACCCGTTCGGCGAGGGCGACGCCTACGTCATGGCGGCGCGCGCCCGCACCGCCCCGCCGGACCTGCGCGGCCTGCCCGCGCCGCTCGACCGGCTGGTGGCCGCGGCCATCCACCCGGACCCCGCGCGCCGCCCGGCGGCCAAGCAGCTCCTGCTCGAACTCGTGGGCGCTGCCGACGAGCCGGCCGCCCAGCTCGCCGCGACCCGCCACCTCACCAGCTCGTGGAACCCGTCGGAGTTCCCGCCGCTGGCCGAGTTCCCGAACAATCCGCAGGTACGCCAGGCACCGCCGGGCTGGACCCCGCCGCCACAGCCCCACCAGCCGTCGGCCCACCAGCCCCAGAGCCACCAGCCGTCGCCTCACCAACCATCGTCTCACCAGCCTCAGGGGCACCAGCAGACCGGTGTGGGGCCGCTGCCGGGACGCGGGCCGGCACCACACCCGCCCGCCCAGGCGCCGCCCCCGCCGCCCCGCCAGTCACCTCCTCGCCAGGCGCCACCCCGCCAGGCATCGCCACCTCCTGGTCCGGCGAGCCAGGTGCCACCGTCCCTCCAGACGGGACAGGTGCCACTCTCCGCTCGTCAGACGGGACAGGCGCCACTCTCCGCTCGTCAGACGGGACAGGCGCCGCTTTCCGCCCATCAGACAGGGCAGGGGCCGCTGCCGCCTGGGCCGAGGGGCCCGGTGGCGTTCCCGGTCAAGCGGAAGAGGAGCGTGTTCACCGGCTGCGTGACCGCCATCGTGGTGGCCATCGTGCTGTTGGTGCTGCTGCTGGCCGTACTGGCGTGGGCGCTCAGGTCCCCCGACCCGGTCGGCGCGGACAGCCCGGTGCAGGACGGGAAGCTGAAGTTCGCGGTGACGGGCACCAAGTGCCCCAAACCGGCCAAGGGCGCCAAAGAGCGCACCTGCCAGGTGAGCCTCAAGGTCAACAACGTCGGCCAGGAGGCCAGGGTCCTCTACCCCGGTCAGCAGAAACTGCTGGACGCGGACGACGCGTTACACGGCGGCACCAAGCTGCTCGACAAGGCGGGCGCCGAGGTCACGCCGGTCCGCATCGGGCCGGGTCAGTCCTTCAGCGGCGCGCTGCTGTTCGAGCTGCCGAAGGAGGCCCAGCCCGCGGGACTGGAACTGCATGACTCCGGCCTGAGCACCGGAGTGCGGGTCAGGCTCGATTAGACGGGATGCGGGTCAGGGTATGAACCGTTCTTCATATTCGCTAGGAAAACCTGGGATTCTGCTCTGGGGTCGTGGTCCGTGCTGTGCCGGTGGAAGGTGATCCGCGGGATGGATTGGTGTCCGGCGGGCGTGTATCGCTCACGTGTTCTACCCAAAGCCGTCAACTCTTGGTAGCGTTACGATCACACATCGTTGTTGGGGGGGG
>NZ_JBFANB010000035.1:0-119747 GCF_040659625.1 Nonomuraea sp. NPDC049750 | reverse complement strand
GATCGGCCCCGGCAGCGCCGGGCCGGGCAGCACCACACCATCAGAGGTGACCGCCAGGTTCGCCACCCCTTGATCCACCCCCACAAAGCCGCCGATCGGCTCACGCACCGCCGGGTGGGGCAGAATAACGGCGACCTGCAGCAGCCACACCCCGCGCCGGCAGATCAGGTCGGCCTCGCCCATCGGCAAGGCATCCACGGCCTTGAGGTCTTCTGGTCGGCCGGTGTAGGGGACGGTGACGCGGCCGGTGGGTTCCACAGCGACACGGTCCGGGCGTACCGGTTGAAGCTCATCAGCCGGGCATCGTAGGGGACAGCACCGTGCGGGCGGAAGATGTGCGCGCGTTTCTTGGTGGAACGCTGGTTGGCGTAGGCGCCGGCGACCCGGGCGATCGCCCGCACGGCCGCCTGCGCACCGAGCCCGGCCACCTGCGCCCGCACCTCGTGGTAGGCCAGCCGATGCAACTCCACCACAGCGAACGTGCGGTGCTGCCAGGCCAACCGGGAGACCACGGTGGCCGCCTGATTGCACAAAAGCACCGCCGCCGCCAGCGCCTCAGCCTGGGCCGGGGCGGGCGTGAGCCGCAGTTGCACGATCGTGGGCAGGCCGTGGCGTTTGGTAGTGGAGCGGCGGATCGCCATCGCGCACCTCCTGTCACAGCGGCCTCACCCACCGCACATATTACCGAACGCGACCGAGTCTTTACATACTGTTTTCGAAAGGAGGGGTGCGCTTGCTCGCGCCCCTGACGGATCGGGTTTTCACGCCACAAGTCAGATGAATAACATCGCCGCCAGCACGAGCGCCACCAGCTTGCCCGCCCAGCCCGATGCCGCGCTCCGACCGGCGTCAAGGAGCCACAGGCTCCGCGCGGAGTTTGGCGGAATGCTTTACCAGGGTGATCAGCACCTCCCTGCTCGAGTCGCGTTTCCTGGCGTCGCACATGATGATCGGGATTGACGGGTTCAGCTGGAGCGCCAGCCGTACCTCGTCGAGCTCGAACGTCCGCGAGCCCTCGAAGCAGTTGACCGCCACCACGAACGGCGTGCCACGGCGCTCGAAGTAGTCGATCGAGGGGAAGCAGTCGGCCAGGCGGCGGGTGTCGGCCAGGATGACCGCGCCCAGCGAGCCCTCGGCCAACTCGTCCCAGACGAACCAGAACCGCTCCTGCCCCGGCGTGCCGAACAGGTACAGCACGTAATCGGGGCTGAGAGTGATGCGGCCGAAGTCCATCGCCACGGTCGTCGTCCGCTTGGCCTCCACGGATGAGATGTCGTCGATGCCGATGCCGCGGTCGGTCAGGACCTCCTCGGTCCGCAGGGGGCGCGTCTCGGAGACCGCGCCGACCAGCGTGGTCTTGCCCGCGCCGAAACCACCCGCGACCAGGATCTTGATCGCGGTCGGCAGGCGCGGGCGGTCAGAGCGATCGAAGGCCATCGAGCACCGCCCTGTACATCTTCATATCGTTCATGTCCACCTCGGATTGCGGTTCCTGGGCCGAGACGAGTTCCTTGTCGAACAGGTCGCCGAGGAGCACCCGGATCGTGCCGGCGGGCAGGTCCAGGTGCGCGGCGATCTCGGCGACGGACTTGGGCTCGCGGCAGAGCCGCAGGATCGACAGATGTTCGGGGTCGAGCCCGGCCTCGGGACCGGGCGTCGGGCCGATGGCCACGGCCATGGAGATCAGGTCGAATTTGCCATGGGTGGGCTGGGTCCGCCCCCGCGTCACCACGTAGGGCCGGATGATCTCCGGATCGACCCAGTGCTCGTCCTCGGGCCCGTCCGTGGGGCCGTGGCCAGGGGTGTTCACCGATCACCCCTGGCCACGGCCTCGGCACGGGCGCCCGAGGTGAGGTATTGGCCGACCCGGGCGACGAGCATGGCCATCTCGTAGGCGACCAGGCCGATGTCCGCGTTCTGCGTGCACAGGACGGCCAGGCACGCCCGCTCGCCCGCGACGGTCACGATGAGGAACCGCGAGCGCAGTTCCACCACTGTCTGCTTGACCGTGCCGCCGCGCACGTGCTCGGACAAGCCCTTGGCCAGGCTCTGCAGCCCGGAGGCCACCGCCGACAGGTGCTCGCCGTCCGTCCGCTGCAACGCCGCGGACGAGGCCATCAGCAGTCCGTCAGAAGACAGGACGATGGCGTGCTCGGCCTCCTTGACCCGGCCGATCAGATCATCGAGCAGCCAGTTCAGATCCGTGCCGGAACCAGGTGTCACGTCTCGCCTCCCGGTTGCTCTCCATCGAGCCCGTCCATGATTTTGGCCGCTTCGGTCCTGCCCAGCCTGGTGCCCGACTGCAGAGATCCCATCATCGCGCGGATCTCTTCCGGCGAGCGTTCGTCATCGTCCTCCTCGGGGTTCGGTCGCGTGGCGGGCGCCTCGTCACGCAGGGCGGGGGCAAGGCTGGCCTGCGGCACCCGCAAGGGCAGGCCGGAAGGGGTGAACTCGGCGGCGGGCTGATCCTGCGCGGGCTCCGGTCGCGCGGGCCTCGGCTCCGGGCGGACGCGCTCCTGCTCAGGCTCCGGGCGGACGCGCTCCCGTTGAGACTCCGGACGGACGCGCTCCCGTGCGGGCTCCGGGTCGGCGGGGTCGCGGGGCGGAGCCACCGTCAGCCGGCGCACGTTCTCCGGAGCGGCCGTCCGCGCCGCCGCGGTGACCGCCTTCCTACGGGGCAGCCGCGCCGGCTCATCGCCCTCCTCCGGCGCCTCTCCCAGCTGGACGAGCTCCTGGGGGATCAGGACCACGACCGTGGTCCCCCCGTACGGTGAGGACTTGAGCACGACCTGGATCCCGTGGCGCCCGGCCAGGCGGCTGACCACGAACAGTCCCAGGCGCGCGGTGCCGGTGATGCGGAACTCCGGCGGGTCCGCGATGCGCTCGTTGGCGGACTCCAGGTCCTCCGGCTTCATGCCGAGCCCACGGTCCTCGATCTCGACCACGTATCCGTTGGCCACCAGCTGTCCGCGGACCTCGACGGTGGTGTAGGGCGGGGAGAAGGAGGCCGCGTTCTCGATCAGCTCGGCCAGCAGGTGGATGACGTCACCCACGGCGCGGCCCAGCAGCACGACGTCGCCCATCGGCATGAGCGTCACCCGGGTGTAGTCCTCCACCTCGGCCAGCGCGCCGCGTACGACGTCGACCATCGGCACCGAGCGGCGCCAGACACGGGCTGGGGAGGAGCCGGACAGCACGATGAGGTTCTCGGCGTTGCGCCGCATCCGGATGGCCAGGTGGTCCAGCCGGAAGAGCTCCTTCAGCTCCTCGGGGTCGGTCTCGCGCCGCTCCATCACGTCGAGCACGGTCAGCTGCCGGTGCACCAGGCCCTGGGTCCTGCGGGCCAGGCTGAGCAGGATGTCGCGGATGCTGCGCCGCAGCTCGGCCTGCTCGGCGGCGACGCTGACCGCCGTGCGCTGCACGGTGTTGAACGCCTGGCCGACCTGCCCGATCTCGTCCTCACCGAAGTCCAGCGACGGGGCCTCGCGCGCCAGGTCCACCTCCTCGCCGTGCCCGATCCGCTCCACCAGACGGGGCAGCCGCTCGTCGGACAGCTCGTGCGCGGCGTCACGCAGCTTCTGCAACTGGGCGAGGAGCGTACGGGCCGTGGTGATGGACAGGACGATCGACGCGATGACCGCGATGAGCCCGAGGCCGCCGGCCAGGACCAGCCGCACGACCACGCCGATCGCTACCGGCGTCGCGCGGTCCACGAGGCGGTCACCCGCGCTGAGCACCAAGGCGTTGAAGTCGGTGAGCGCGCGTTCGGACGTGGTCTTCCACTGCCCGGCGCCGAACGGGACGCTCTCCATGCTGGCGTCCTGCTCGACGAGCCGGTTCTCGAGCTCGCGCAGGTTGTCGAAGGTGGCGCTCGCGGCTAGCTTGTCGTAGGCGGCCTTCTCGGAGTCGGGCAGCTCGCCGGCCGCCTGCTCGGCCAGGATGCGCCAGGCGCCCACGGTCTCGGCGAATTGCGCGTGTTCCGCGGGGGTCAGCCGCCCCTCGGCCAGGGCGCCGGCGAGCAGCGCGTCCTCCCGGGAGAGAACCTCGCGGGCCCTGCTCAGCGCGAGGAGTGTGCGGATGTCCTTGGCGACGATCTTGTCGTCGAGGGTCGCCACCGAGCCGTAGAGCCGGTAGATGGAGTCGATGACGTCGGCGTAGGCATCGGTCGCCTGCACCCGGTTCATCCGGCCCGCGTCGACGGCCTGCCGGGTGGTCTTGAGCGTGTCGAGCCGCCGGAAGACGTCGGCGACTCGCTTGGCCCCGTCGCCGTCCGTCGCCCAGTCGACCACGCTCGAACTCGCCGCCTCCTCGAAGGTGGCGATCGTTCGGTCGGCCTGCTTGCGCTGGGTCTCCAGATCCTTGCGGGCGCGGATCGTCCCGTCGCCGAGCCGGATGATCGACAGCCGGCGCTCCCGTTGCAACTCGACGAGCAGCGGCTCGCTCGGCCCGACCACGGCGTTGTCGAGCTGTGAGACCCAGAGCAGGTTGACGCCCTCGCGAAGGGTCACCCAGGCGGCGAACACCCACAGCGCCGCCATGGAGAGCAAGAGAGCAATGATCTTGGTCCGCAGTCGTGAATTGCGGAAGCGCATCATACCTACCCTGTGAAAGTCATTTGAAATGGCTGACCACCAGGACATGCAGTGGCATACCGGCGCTGAAGACGTGGGCACCCTAGCAAAGAGGGCGATCTTGCCTCAACCTGACTGTATTCATTTGCGGTGAAATATCCGTTTTCATGACTCAATTAGTCAAATGATGTATTGATGGATATCCTCCGTGGGTGAGTGACCCGGAGGATCGCCCGTATTTCGGCATCCGCAACGATCTCGCGGACCGGTTGCTCAAGGGATCGCATCAGCTGGCGGGCGTGCCCGAGGGGGACCGAGGCGCCGTCCTGCGGGCCGCGCTCGACGCCGTCCCCGAGGCGGCCGGGCTGCTGCGCCCCTTTCCCGTCCTGTTCGCCGACGGCGAGAGCTCGGCGAGCCGGCTGGCCTTCAGCTGTCTGTCGGCCGCGGCCACGTTCCCGCTCGCCCGCCGCGACCAGATAGCCGAGCTCGGGGCGCTGACCGCGATCCTGTTCGGCCTCGACGACATCGCCGACGGCATCGCCGGAGACTGGTCCGACCGCGACTTCACCGCCTTCGTCGCCCGGCTGTGCGCCATGACCACCGGCATGCCCTTCGCCGCGGCGCCCGAGCCGGCCGCCGAAGGGCCGATCAAGCAGGTCCTGGGCGCCTGGCAGGCGTGGTGTGCCCGCTTCCACGGCCACGCTGGTGCGGCGGTCCACGCGCCGAACCTGGCACGACGGCTGGAGCTCGCCGGCGCGGCCATGCTCCGCGAGCGCGCCTGGGCGGCGGGCCGGGCCCCCTGGCCGGAGTACGCGGACTACCTGGCGAACGGCCTGCTCACGATCCTCTATCCCACCTGGTGGGCCGCCGCCCTGGCGATCCGCGGTCCCGTCCCCGCCGAGGCCGCCCACTGGGCGTCGATCGAGCCGGCCACCCATCTCGGCGCGGCCTGCATGCGGCTGGCCAACGACATCAGGACGTTCGAGCGGGAAAAGGCCGAGGGTAAGCCCAACTCCATCAGCATCCTGGAGAACGCGGGCACAGGCACGGCGCGAGCGGTCACGCGGGTCTCCGAGCACATCGGCGAGCTCGACGCGGAGTTCAGAGCCGCGCTCGCCGACCTGCCCGCCGACCTGGCGGATATCGCGGAGGGGCAGCGCAGGAGCGTGTCGTTCAACGGCCGCTGGTACCTGGCCAGGGACACGCACGCGTACACCGTCCACGAACTGGCCGGAGATCTGGAGTCCCATGAGGGTCAGGTCCGCCGGGCGAGATGAGACGAGGCGATGACGGCGGCGCGGACCACGGCGACCGGCGTGTAAAGGTCCTTGTCGTGCCAGAGGGGCGGATGCTCCTCGCCTGACGACCGTGTCAGATACGCGTGACCGCGGTCCACGGCCCGCTCACATCGCGGGTCCGCCCGCCACCGGGTCAGCAGCAGGATCTGCATCGCGTAGGCGGTCTCCTCCGCGGTGCCCACCCAGCGGCCCCACGATCCGTCCGGCCGCTGGGTCTCCAGCACCCAGCCGACGGCCGCGTCCACCGCGCCCGCCGAGAGGTCGCCGCCGAATTCGTCCAGCGCCAGCGCACACGCCGCCGTGGCGTAGTAGCGCGAAGCGTGCCACCGGTCGGTCCAGCTCCCGTCCGGCTCCTGCCGCTCGCAGATCCAGGCCGCCACCTCGGCGATGGTCTCGTCATAGCGGACGGCGGCCGCGGGCACGCAGGTGACGTACTGGCCGAGGGCGTCGAGCACGTGCGCGTTGACGCTGACCGAGGTGCCCTGCTCTCCCTGCCAGGTGGAGAAGTGCGTGCCGGAGCGGAACGCCCCCAGGCAGTCCGGCTCGTACGGCATGCCGAGCAGCGCCAGGGCGTACAGAGCCACAGAGGTCGTGTCGGCGTCGGCGGGAAGCCCGGGGCCGGCGGTGGCGCCGGCGGGACCGATCGCCGCCCTGAGGTCGGCCGCCATCTCCGGCGGCACCTCGACGGGCACGCCCGCGCGGATCAACCAGCTGAGCACCCAGCCCCGCTCGAACACCGTGATGGGCAGCCCGACGGGCACCGGGCCACCGTGGCGCCTGGCCACCGCCTCAAGGTGCCCGCGGGACGGGTCGTGCACGTCGCGCGCGCCCCGCTCGCCCAGCCAGGCGGCGGTGGCCGCGGGTGAGGCCCCGACGGTGCCGATCGCCGTCGGCCGGGCCACGAGCGCCCCCTTGGCCGCCGGGCCGCCGATCTCCAGAGCGTGCAGCAACTTCTCCGGCACCTCGGCCCCCGACTCGATCCACGATCTGACCAGGTCGAGCGTGTCGTAGCTCATCCCGTCGGGCAGCGACAGCGGGCCGTGGCCCGCCAGGCTCTCCAGATGCCGATTGATGAGGGCGACCAGCGAGGGCACGATGTGCTCGATCGCCGGCATGTCGGGCAGCCGCAGGGGGCCGGCCAGCCAGTCGGCCAGAACGCGCAGGCCGCGCTCGGCGGCCTCCCCGAGGTTCTGCCCGTCCGTGCCGGACTCCCCGCGCAGCAGCGCGGACAGGATCGCCTCAGTGGCGCTCAGGGTCGGCACCAGCCCATACCCGTCCGGTGCCCCCCAGGCGCCGTCCTGCCGCTGGGCGGCGACCAGGTAATCGATCCGCTCCTGGTGACCGACCAGCCAGGGAACGAGCGTGACCAGCCGGCCGGTCTCATAGACCGAGGAAGAGACCTGACCCCAGGGCCGGAACATGAGATCCGTCAGCAGCTCCGCTGCCTCCCCGCCGCTCACGCCTGACGGCTCCGCTCGATCGGCAGCAGCTTCAGCATGAGTTTCTCCTTCGGTCGCACCGACGCTCCCGGCACCAAGGTGAGCCGCTGCGGGTTGGTCAGCGCCGGCCGGTACCTGCTCAGCAGGTTGGCGATCACCAGCGGCGCCTTGAGATAGAACAGGTGCTGGCCCAGGCATACGTGCGGGCCGGCGCCGAACGGGATCGAGGCGTAGCGATGCCGGCGCTCGGTCTGCTCGGGCGCCCAGCGCTCCGGGTCGAACTCCAGCGGCCGCTTCCAGAACTCCGCCAGCCGATGGGTCGTGTACGGGCTGACCAGCACCTGAGAGCCGGCCTTGATCCGGACCCCGCCGATCTCCGTGTCCGCCACGGCCTGGCGGGGGATGATCCAGCCCGGCGGGTACAGGCGCACCACCTCCTGCAGGACCATGCGGAGATATCTGAGCCCGGGCACGTGGGCCGGCCGGACCGGGCCGTCGCCGACCACCTGGCCGACCTCTTCCCGCAGCCTGGCGTACACGTCGGGATGATCGTGCAGCACCGACCACAGCCAGGTCAGCGAAACCGCCGTGGTCTCCGACGCCGCGCCGTAGACGCTGACCAGGTCGTCGCGGGCCTGCCGCGGATCCGCCGCGCCCGTCTCCTCCATCCTGACCCTGAGCAGCGCCGAGAGCACTTCGTTGGTGCGGGTCCCCTCGCTGAGAGCCCGTTCGATCAGGGGGTAGACGATCTCGTCGATCTTCTTCGTGGCCGCCAGGAAGGCCCGGTCCCCCGGCACTCTGACGGAGTAGGGCATGAAGGGGAGGAGCAGCCGGAAGCCGATCGAGGTGGCGCACGTGGCGAACTCGGGCAGGAGCCGCTCGGCGACGTCCCGGGGGATCCGCCCGCCGAACAGCACCTTGATGACGCTCTCGTTGACGATCGCCGTCATCTGTTGCGCGGCGTCGATCGGCCGTCCGCTTCGCGCGTGCTCGTCCAGCTCGGCGACGCGGCCGGCGATGATGTCGGCCAGGTCCTCGCCCAGCGAAGCCGTGTACCTCGCGGTGAACAGCGGCTGGAGGACCTTCCTGCTGGACTCCCAGCCCTCGCCCTCACCCAGGATGCTCTGGCCGGTCACGCGCCGCAGCGGCCGCCAGAACATGCCTTCGCGCACGAAGTTGGACCAGTCGGTCTTGAGTACCTGCTGGACGTGGTCGGGATGGGAGACCAGGTAGGGCTGGAACGGGCCGATGTTCAGCCGGACGATCCGCCCCCCGGCGTCGGTGCCCATCTTGGCCAGCTCGGTGACCGGGTCTCTCAGCAGCCGGGGGATGGTTCGGTGAAAGGGGAGGACTTGGGGTTCTTGTTCACCGGCTGGAAGCCCGGGCGCCACGCGATCCTCCAACTGCCCGTCTCACCTGACGGACATTTCACAACAAAAGTCAAAACTCTTGTGGAGTATCACATGATCTTGAAGGGGAATTCAAGATTGCACCTGGGTAGGAGCTCCCACTGGTTCTGGACGGTTTCCTGTGGTCAGGGGCGGGAGGCTTCGTCGAGGACGCGTAGTTCGCCGGCGGTCAGCGTGAGCGCGGCGGCCATGAGGAGCGGCTGGAGCTGCCTGACATCGCGGGCGCTGGAGATCGGCGCGGTGATCGTGGGCTGGGCGGCGAGCCAGGCCAGCGCCACCGCCGCCGGCTCGACGTCGTGCTCGGCGGCCACCTTGGTGAGGGCCTCGATCGTCCGCCGTCCGTGCTCCGTCTCCAGGTATTTGGCCGCCTGTCCCGCTCGCGGGCTGTCGACCGTGACCCCCGGGGCGTACTTGCCGGTCAGGAAGCCGCGGGCCAGCGAGGAGTAAGGGGTGCTGGACAGCCCCTCCGCGGCCACGACGTCGCGCAGCGCGCCCTCGTAGTCGCGCTCCATCAAGCTGTACTGCTGCTGCAGCGCGACATACCTGGGCAGACCCTCGTCGTCGGCCACCCGCAGCGCCTCCGCCAGCCGTTCGGCGCCGTAGTTGGAGGCGCCGATGTGGCGGATCTTGCCCTCCTCGATCAGCTGCCCGAACGTGGCCAGCGTGTCGGCCAGCGGGGTGTCCTTGTCGTCGACGTGCGCCCAGTAGAGATCGATCCGGTCGGTACGCAGCCGGCGCAGTGAGTTCTCGACGGCGGTGCGGATGGTCGCGGGCGCCAGGCCCTTCACACCCTCCAGCATGCCGACCTTGGTGGCCAGCACGATCGAGTCGCGGTTGCCGCGCTCCGCCATCCACTCACCGATGATCGTCTCGGAGGTGGACTCACCGGTGGCCCAGTAGGGGTAGACGTCGGCCGTGTCGATGAAGTTGCCGCCGCCCGCCACGTACGCGTCGAGCACCTCGAAGGACGCCGCCCGGTCGGCGGTCCAGCCGAAGACGTTGGTGCCCAGGCATATCGGGAACACGGACAGGTCCGTGGTGGAGATTGATCTCATCTGGCTATTATCCGCGCATCGAAAGGGGAGGCTCCGATGGCACCCCGGTTACGCGGCTGCCTGGTCGTCGGCGGCCTTCTCGCGGTGGGGGCGGTGGCCGTACTGCTCCATCGTGGTGGCGAGCCCGCCTCCCGGCCGGTTCCGTCGAGCGGCGCGCGGGCGGCCGAGGCGGTCGAAGTCGTCGAGGAGAAGCGGCTCGACGAGCGCAGGATGGAGCTGACGATCAGGTCGCCGGCGCTGGCCGGCACCACGAAGGTCCGGCTGCTGCTGCCCTCGGGATGGGAGTCGCGGCGCGACTGGCCGGTGCTCTGGCTGCTGCACGGCGGCCTCGACGACTACGCCTCGTGGACCGCCAAGACCGACGTCGACGCGTTCACCCGCAACTCCGGGTTGATGGTCGTCATGCCCGACGGCGGCAAGTGCGGCAGCTACTCCGACTGGTGGAACGGCGGCGACGGCGGCCCGCCGCGCTGGGCGACGTACCACCTCAAGGAGCTGCTGCCGCTGCTCGAATCCCGCTACCGCGCCGGGCGGGAGCGGGCCGTCGCCGGCTACTCGATGGGCGGTCAGGGCGCGATGCTGTACGCCGCCAAGGGGTACTTCAAGGCCGCGGCCTCCTTCAGCGGAGCCGTGCACATCCTCGAACCCGGCGTGCCGCAGGCCGTCATGGCGGGCACCACGATCGGCTGCTTCGGCACCGACTGGAAGCGCGTCTGGGGGGATCCGGCCGCGCAGCGCTCCGTCTGGCGCGCCCACAACCCCTACGACCAGGCCGGGAAGCTCAAGGGGGTCCAGCTGTACGTGGCCGCGGGCGCGGGTGACCTGGTCGAGGACCTGGCCAACCGGGCCGCGCGGGCGTTCGCGGGGCGGCTTGAGCGGCTGGGTGTGCCCGTACGGACGCACTTCTATCGCGGCGGGCACAACCACGAGTCCTGGCAGCGGGAGCTGCACCGGGCCTACCCGATGCTCAGCCGGGCCATCGGCGCCCAGTGAGGATGTCGTCGACTTCCGTGCTCTTACCAGGGGCTACAGGGTGACGCTAGGGTGCGGCTGTGGAGGTCGGTGACGCGCGGACGCGCATTCTGGACGCGGCGGAGGAACTGTTCGCCGGTGGCGGTTACGAGGCCACGCCGACCGCGGTCATCGCCAGGCTGGCCGCGGTGCCCAAGGGGCTGATCTTCCACTACTTCCCGCGCAAGATCGACGTCCTGGTGGCGCTCATCGACGAGCGCACGCTGGTCGAGGAGGGGCACGAGATCGACGCGGTGCCCGGCGACCCGGCGGGCACGCTGTCGCGGTTGGCCCGCAGGCTGCCGCTGCGCGCCTCGCCGGCGATGCGCCGCATCCTGTTCCGCGAGGCCGACACGCACGGCTCGGTCAAGGAGCGGCTCGGCCGGCTCAACGGCGAGCTGATCAGCCGGGCCAGGTTCGCGCTGGAGCTGGCGTTGCCGGGCGCCCGGGGTGACGCGGCCCGGCTGGAGGTGGCGGCGGCCACGTTCGCGGCCGTACTGCTCTACCAGGAGAACCTCTGCCAGCTAACCGGCCACCAGATCGACCCCGACGCGGTCGCGGAACTCATCGCCCACTCGCTCGTCTGACAGCTCGTCGAGGGCCGTCTTCAGGTGCGAGAGCAGCCCCCACACATCGTCCATCCGCTCGGGGCAGGCCACCACGCCGAAGTCGAGCATGCCGTCGTAGGAGAAGCAGGTGATGTTCACGCCGCCGCTCATGTCGGTCAGCACCGACAGCGGGTAGTACGACAGGACCCGTCCCCCGCACAGGTACAGCGGGAACTGCGGACCGGGCACATTGCTGATGATCAGGTTGATCGGCGGGAACGTCACCGAGGCCAGCCGGAAGATCGCCGGAGTCGCCAGGCTGGTGATGGGCGCGGGCAGCAGTGAGCACAGCTCGTTCACCCAGGCGGGCGGCGCCAGGGCGAAGCGCCGTTTGGCCGCGCTCATCGTCGCGCCGACGGCCCGCAGGCGTCGCACCGGGTCGGCGACGTTCGTGGGCATCGGGGCGATCATGGCGGAGATCTGGTTGCCCACCGTCTCCCCGGCGCCGGCCGTACGGACCGCGACGGGGACCGCGACGACCAGCGGCTCGTCGGGCAGCGCGTTCCGTTCCTCCAGCCACGACCGCAGCGCCGACGTGCACAGGGCCATGACGATGTCGTTGACGCTCATCCCGTTGGCCTTGGCCACGCTCTTGACGTCCTTGAGCGAGACCGACCCGAACGACAGATGGCGCCGCCCGCTGATCGGCCCGTTGAACGGCGTGCGCGGGACGGTCAGACCGGGCAGCTCGGGGCGCTGCGTGTTGTCACCGGCGACGAACCTGGCCGCCTTGGCGATCAGCCGCGAGCCGGGGAGGGCGGAGGCCAGGGGGATCGCGTCGAGGTCACCGGCGGCCTTGACCACCGAGCGGACGGCGCGCATGGGGTGGGTCGCGGTCTGTACGGCGGCGGCGGCCAGCATGCCGATCAGGCCGGGCGCCTGCCTTTCCGGGGTCATGCCCACCAGGCCGGGCGCCTGCCTTTCTGGGACCAGGTCCTGCGCCTTGCCCGGCGTCTGGCCGGTCTGGCCGGTCTGGCCGGTCTGGTGTGGTGCCTGGTCCGGCTGGTTCGCCTGGTGCGGTGTCCGGCCTGACCGGCAGTCGTGCGGCAGCGGGTCGCGGGCGTCGGGGGAGAGGTCGAGCAGGGTGGCGAGCGTCTCCGCGCCGGAGACGCCGTCGATGGCCGCGTGGTGCACCTTGGTGTAGACGGCGGCCAAGCCGTCGGCCAGCCCGTTGATCAGGTGCATCTCCCACAGCGGGTGTGTCCGGCCGAGCCGCCGGGCGTGGATCGCCGCCACCGTCTCGGCCAGCTGCCGCTCGCCGCCGGGCGCGCGCAGGGTCGTCTCGAACAGGTGGTTGCCGATGTCGAACTCGGTGTCGGGCACCCAGTAGGGCCGGTCCAGCCCGAACGGCACCTCCGCCAGCCGCAGGCTCAGCGCCGGCGACAGGTGCAGCCGCTCCAGCAGCAGGGCCGCGAGGTTGTCGCGGGTGACACGGCCCTCGGCGGGGTCGAGGATCGCCAGGCCCGCCACATTGGCGGCGGTGGTCGCGGATTCGACGTTGAGGAACTGGGCGTCGAGTGCGGTGAGCTGGCGCATCTGCTCTCCCTTTCTCACGGAATCTGGCCACCATCACATGCGAGGATTGCCGCGACGTTTCCGCGAGAGTCTTCCAGATGAATTCGGATGCGCTGTCCCATCATTTAGTAAATGCGCAGCTCACCCCCGATCGGTGACAATTCCCTATCCGTGGACAACGGAAACAGGATGCCGCACGACAGCGTCGAAGTGATATCCGAACGCGTGGTGCGGCGTCGTCAGCGGCTGCGTCTCGCCCGTCTCGTCGGTCGCCCTCGCCATCAGCTCGTACGGCCCCGGCCGCCGGGGGGTCCAGCCGATGTGCCACGGCAACCAGGCGCTGACCAGGTGCGGGCCGTGATGTGCGGCCAGCCGCCAGCTCAGTCCGCCGTCGACGCTGACCTCGACCCGGACGATCCGTCCCCGCCCTGACCACGACCTGCCGTGCAGGATGTGCGGCCGGCCGGCCACCAGGCGCGCATTCCAGGCCAGCTCGAAAGCGCTCTTCACCGGCTGGATCGTCACGTCGCGGTAAAAGACGGTGTTCCACGGGGAAGTGAGCTCCCGGGTCGCCACCTCGATATCACCCAGCCATTTGATCGACGCTATTCCCACCCAGCCCGGCACCACCAGGCGTACCGGAAAGCCGTGGTCGGGCGGGAGCGGCCGGCCGTTCATCTCGTACGCGACGAGCACGTCCGCCATGGCCTTGTCGACCGGGAGCGGCCGGCGTACGTGCCCGTAGCCCTCGAACGGCGCGTCGAGACCGCTCGGCAGCAGGTCCACGGCATCGGGCCGCAGTCCCGCGTGCCGGAGCAGGTAACTGAGCGGCACTCCGCGCCACCGCGCGACCCCGATGGCGCCCAGCCCCCACTGCGCGCCCGGGGCCGGGTTGTGCTGCTGCGTCGCGTACAGGCGTCGGCCGTTCCCGGCGCACTCGATCGCGGCGTCGATGGTGCGTGACGGCATGGCACGGAGCTGGCCGTAGTCGTACTCGCCCGGACATCGCAGCCCGGCCCCGTGGAGCCGCAGCCGCCAGGTCGGGGAGTCGATGCGGGGCGTGTACGTATGATTTCGCACGAAAAATCGGTCTATAGGGGTGTGGTATCCCTGCCCGGCCATGGCTTCCCACCGCATCTCGGCGCTGCCGTCGTGCACGGTGAACAGGTGGGCCGGCAGCGGTTTGACGATCGTCGCCAGAGCTTGCTCCATGGGCGCTACCTCCGCAGCATGTATTTCCTACTGGAAAACCATTTAATCGCCATGGCGGAGCCCGTGCCAGGCCGCATGGCCGCCGGGAGCTCGGCCAGGCCGGTGTACAGCGGGAGGGGTCAGGTCTCGCGTCGGGCGGTCGCCATGCGGGTGGCGGCGAGCGCGGCGGCCAGCGCCACTGCTGCGGCCAGGGCGAGGCTGACGCGCAGCCCGTACTCGAAGCCGGACGGAGCGGAGATCAGGGCACCGAAGACGGCTACGGCCAGGGCTCCGCCGATCTGGCGGGTGGTGTTGAACACGCCACTGGCGGTGCCGGTCCGGTGGGCGGCCACATGCTCCAGCAGCAGGGCGGTGGTCGGGGGCATCACCAGCGGACCCGCCAGCCCGACCGGGATCAGGAGCAGCGCCGTCACCCATACCGGCACCGATCCCGGCGCCAGGGCCAGCGCCACGGACCCGGCCGCGATCAACGTCAGGCCCGCGATGATCGGCACGCGCGGGCCGGTGCGTTCCGCGATCCGCGCCGAGAACGGGGTCAGGCAGGCACTGAGCAGCATCATCGGCAGGAACGCGATCCCGGCGGCCAGCGCGGACAGGCCGTGCTGTTGCTGGAAGTACAGGCTGAACAGGAACGGCAGCCCGTAGAAGCCGACCATGAACGCGAACGCGATCCCGGGGGCGATCACCACCGTCGCGGAGCGGAACAGCTCCAGCGGCACCATCGGATGGGCCACCTTGGCCTGCGCGATCACGAACGCGGCCAACGCCACCACCGCCACACCGAGCGACACGAGCACCCGAGGCGCGGTGAACCCGGCAGCCCCGGCCTCGATCGCCCCGTAGGTCAGCCCGCCCATGGCCAGGATCCCGGTGACCTGCCCGATCCAGTCGAACGGTGCCGTACGGGTCGGAGAATGCGGGGCGCGGGCCAGGAGCAGCAGGGTGAGTACGCCGACCGGCAGATTGATCCAGAAGATCATCCGCCAGGAGACCAGGCTCAGCACGCCGCCCAGCACGGGCCCCGCTGCCGCCGCCACGGCGCCGCCCATCGCCCACACCCCCACCGCGCGGGCGCGGCGGGCCGGGTCGGGGAAGGCGTGGCGGACCAGCGCCATCGAGGTCGGCATGGTGACCGCCGCGCCAATGCCCTGCGCCACGCGCGCGGCCACCAGCGCCGGCAGCGAGGGGGCCAGCCCGCAGGCCATCGAGGCGATCACGAACAGCACCAGTCCGCCCGCGAACGCGCGCCGGGCACCGATCCGATCCGACAGGGCGCCGGCCGACAGCAGCAGAGCGGCGAACATCAGGGTGTAGCCGTCCACGACCCACTGCAATCCGATGATGCCGCCACCGAGCGCGTCACGGATCGAGGGCAGCGCGACGTTCACGATCGCCGCGTCCAGGGTGATCACGAAGAACCCCAGGACGGCGGCGGCCAGCGTCGCCACCGCATGCCGCTCCGTGGCGTGCGCGTGCGCCTCCACGGTTGGTGACTGGTGCGGAGAGGCGTGCGCGTCCGTGGTCGGCGACCGGCGCGGAGAAGCGAAGAAGGGCATGACTGTACGTGGTCCTCATTGGAAGGGAGTGGATGCCGGGCTCTGCGGCCCGACCGCTCATCCACACAACCACGTATCCCTCCTGACCTGGGAGTCCTAGCTGTAAGGGGTGCGGGTGGGGACCCTTTAACACGATGGCGGCCTACGCTGGAGAGGTGCCGGCCGACACCGTTCGCGAGGACATTCGCAACTTCCTCACTAGCCGTCGCGCCAGCCTCACCCCGGAGGAAACCGGGCTGCCCGACATCGGCGGACGGCGCCGCGTCAGCGGCCTGCGGCGATCCGAGGTGGCACAGCTCGCCGCCATAAGCGTCGAGTACTACACCCGCCTGGAGCGCGGCAACGTCCACGGTGTCTCGGCCGACATCCTCGACAGTCTCGCGGCCGCGCTCCGCCTCGATGAAGTCGAACGCGCCCACCTGACCGCCCTCGTCCGCGCCGCCAACGCTCCCCGCCGCGCCACCGACCGCGACGGCGGCGCCTCACATGTCCGCCCTAGCCTCCAGCAGGTCCTCGACGCCATGACGGGCGCCGCCGCCTTCGTTCGCAACGCCCACCTCGACGTCCTCGCCACCAACCGGCTCGCCCGCGCCCTGTACCGCGAGGCCCTCGACACGGGAGAGCAGCCGCCGAACCTGGCCCGCTTCGTCTTCCGGGACCCCCGCGCCCGTCGTTTCTACCGCGACTGGGAGGGCATCGCCCACGACGCCGTCGGCAGCCTGCGCGTCGAAGCCGCCCGTACCCCCACCAACGCCGACCTCGCCGATCTCATCGACGAACTTGCCACCCACAGCGCGGAATTCGCCGGCCGCTGGGACGCCCACGACGTGGAGTATTACCGCAGTGGACGGCAGCTCTTCCACCACCCCGACGTCGGCGACCTCGACCTCGACTACGACGCCCTGGAAATCCCCGCCGACCCCGGCCTGACCATCGTCACCTACACCCTCGCCCTCAGCGCCCCCCACGCCGCCGCCTTTACCCGGCTCCAAGAATCCGCCGAACTACGCTGAAGTGGATTGGCGGACCTTGTCGCCCGGCTCTTGTCGCTTTTCACAGCGCGGTGCCGGTCTCCTCGGCCAACTTCTGTAGGAGCCGGCCTTGGAACGCTTCGTCGTGGACGGCGTGATGCGGCTGCAGCCGCCGGCGGTGGTACCAGTAGCCGCCGGTGGTCAGTGCCTCCGGTTCGTCGCTGGAGGCGAGCCATTCCTGCGTCTGGTGGCCGAGCTCGAGATCGTCCGGTGCGCTCGGCCCGCCCATCCTCGTCGGCACCCAGCCCGGATCCACGGCGTTGCTCAGCACCCCGGGAAGCAGGCGAGCTACGGCGGCCGCGAGCGTGGTGACGAACAGCTTGCTGTCGGAGTACGAGCCGGTGCTCTGGCCTCGCCAGTCGACTCCGGTGAGCGACGGGCGCCCGTCGAAATGCGAGCTGCTGCTCAGGTACACCAGCCGACGCGGCCCACGCACCAGGGCCGTGAGCAGATACGGTGCGATGATGTTGACCGGCATGACCGCCGGTCCGCTCGACACACCGGCGTTGTGGATGACCGCGTCGAGTGGCCCCGTGTCGAGTGGCCCCATGTCGTTCGGCCCCGTGTCGTTCGGCCCCGTGTCATTCAGCTCCGCCGCGATGCGCCGTACGGCGTCACGCTCGCGGAAATCGCCCACCACTAGGTGCGCCCCTCGCTCGACCAGCGCGTCGAGGCCAGCCGCGCGCTCCCGGTTGCGGGCGTGCACCACCACGTCGTGTCCCAAGGACAACAACGAATCCGCCGCGGCACGTCCAAGGCCGTCCGCGGAACCGGTCACCAAGATCCGACTCAAGAGTGCACCCCCGTGTTCGTGGTCGCCCGTCCGGCGTTCAACCCGAGAAGACCTGCTTCGCAGTCGTGATCGCCGTCATGGCCTTCGGCCAGCCGGCGTAGAAGGCGAGGTGGGTGATCGCCTCGATGAGCTCAGTCTCGGTGACGCCGTTCTCCTTCGCGCGCCCGAGGTGGAAGCGGAGCTGATCGGCATCGCCGCCGGCGACGAGGGCGGCGACAGTGATCAGGCTGCGGTCGCGGGCGGCCAGCTCGGTGCGGTTCCAGACGTCCTCGAACAGGACGTCATCGGTGAGCTCGGCGAGCTTTGGTGCGAAATCGCCGATCATGCGGCGTCCGCCGCCGATCTGCTGGGATTGCTCGGTCATCGAAGATCCTTTCGCTAGCTGTCCTTCGGCCCTGTGGCGCGGCGGCCGCTGCGGCACCAGAACTGAGACCGGAACCGGAACCCGGAACCGGAACCCGAGACCCGAGACCCGAGATCCGGAACTAAGACCCGACCCGGAACCCGGAATCGAGACCCAGGACCGAGATCGGGATCGCTGGTGCACCTCGGTACTGCCGCGGCCGGACTGGGGAAGAAGACCGGTTTACCTGGTCAGTGGCTGCGGGCGCGGTTGTACTGCTCGCCGGTGACCGGCTCGTTCCAAGTGGTTTCGGTGGTGCCATCGCCCGCGCCTTCCCACATGGCGAGGTGCTCCATGAAGCGGTCGGGGGTGGCGCCGTGCCAGTGCTCCTCGTTCGGAGGGCAGCGTACGGTCTGGCCGGGATGGGCTTCGAAGACGGTGCCGTCGCGGGTGCCGATCAGTGCGACGCCGGACACGACGTGCAGGGTTTGGCCCAGCACGTGGGAGTGCCAGTGGGTACGGGCGCCGGGGGAGAAACGGACCATGTTGGCACGCATCCGGGACGGCTCCTGGCCCGCGTAGATCACGTCGAACCAGACGTCGCCGGTGAACCAGTCCGCAGGAGCCTTGGTGGTGGCCTGCTGCTTGACGAATTCCATGGTGTCTCTCTCAGACAAACGAGGTTATGAGATGTGTCAGGTGTGGGCGGGGCCGGAGCCCAGCTCGCGGGCGGCGTCGACCTGCGCGAGCTGTCTGCTGCCCTTGGCCTCGAGGGCTGCCGGGCTACCTTGCGGTCATCCGTTTCGCCCACCCAGGCGGCCTGTACGTAGGGTTGTGGCCCCCTCCTGCCTCCGCCCCAGACGCCGACAGATGGGATCCACACCATCCAGGTAACCGGCTTTACGCCCAGGCAAACAGGTTCTGCCGAAGGGCGTACCGGCAGTACACCTCTCTCGCCTGGCGCGGGTTTCCGCAGGTCGGCCGCCAGGCGAACGTGGCCACCTGGGGTCGGCGGGCCGGGCGTCCGCCGAGGTCAACGGAGCGACGGCAAGTTTTGGGCATGGCATGGGGCCTCGACATCTCGACCTTCATAGGCAGGCTCCTAGCGTGGATCTGAGGTACACAGCGAGGGGGCCGCGATGTTCATCCAGATCATTCAGGGACAGGTCGGGGACGTCGGTGAGATGCGGGCGGCGTTGGATCGGTGGCACGCCGAGCTCGCGCCAGGGGTGGACGGCTGGCTCGGCACGACCGCCGGTGTGACGGACGACGGCATATTCGTAAACACGGTGCGTTTCGAGTCGCAGGAGGTGGCGCGGCGCAACAGCGAGCGGCCGGAGCAGGGTCAGTGGTGGGCCGAGACCCAGAAGCTCTTCAGTGGCGAGGTCACCTTCCACGACTGCGCCGAGGCGTACACGTATCTGAAGGGCGGGTCCGATGCGGCGGGGTTCGTCCAGGTGATGCAGGGACAGGTCCGGGACTTCCGGCGGATGCGGGAGATCACCGCCCAGAGCGAGCGGGACATGGCCGCATTCCGGCCCGACCTCATCGGCGGGTTCGCCGCGCTGCACCGGGACGGCGGATACACCGAGGTCGCGTACTTCACCTCTGAGCAGGCGGCCAGGGACGGCGAGGGCAAGGAGCTCCCGCCGGAGATGCGAGAGCTCTTCGAGCAGTGGAAGGACCTATTCGACGGCGAACTCACCTACTTCGACCTGCGCGACCCGTGGCTGTATTCGCCTCCTCAGACCGCCTGAGATTCCCGCAGGGCGGGGCTGATGGGCTGCTTGCGCGGGCCCTCCGGGTCCGCCGTTCAGGGCCGCTCTCGGGGTCCGCTCTTCGGGTCTGCTCTCACGGTTCGCTGTTCGGGGACGCTGATGGGCGAGGTCGAGCTCAGGGTGAAGGATCGGGTGCTCGGTTGGGGACGAGGGAGTCGAAGGTCTCGCCGCTGTTGAGGTGCTGAATGAGGGACTCCAAGCCCTGCCGGTCCCCATTGGCTCGGAGCCAGCGGTCTACTTGGCAGGCGGCCTTGGCGTACGTGTTCGTATCCTTGCTGGCCGTACTCAGCCACTCGTCTAAAGAGACCGGCAGCGGCGCGGTCGGTAGGACCAGACAGCGGTCGCCGGTCGTTCGCGGGGCGAGGTAGCGCGGGTCGTCGGAGACGACCACGGCGAGGCCCTCGTCGAACCACTGCGGGACCTCTGCCCCGGAGGTGAGGCGGGTGTGGAGCTCGACGTGGGACATCTCGTGTGAAGCGATCACCGTGTCGAGGCCGCGAGGCGACAGCATTACGGAGCGGTTCAGAACGGCGATGCCGCGTTCCTTGTGGCCGCCGATGTGCTGGTAGCACTCCTCGGTGGCGCAGATGAGCAGGCTGGGCGAGCTCTTTCTGCCGGCGTAGAAGGTGTCGACCTTCTTCGTGGCGGCGTCGACCGTCTGGCTGACCTGTGAACGTTGCTGGGGCGATAGGTCGCGCTCGATGTAGACGCCTGGGTGGAGCTCTGTCAGGCCATAGCAGCCGGGGCACGTCGTGGCGGCCACGGAGGGGTAGGCCACCGCCACGCCGGCGATGGCGGCGATGAGCAGCACGGCCAGCGCTGCGAGAGCCCGGGTCCAGATCTTGCGGGCTCTCGATCGCTTGGGCGCCGGTGACATGATCGCCGTCCTTTCGTGGGGTGAAGGTGGGACTACTTTCGCGTAATCCGTTGGTGGCCACATCCACCTGTGGGTGGTCATTCTCCGGGTGGACTGCCCCCGTCTTGTGATGACTTCTCGGCCACCGGAGGAGTGGGTCAGGGACGGCCCGCCGTTCACGTTCGTCACCGACGGTTTTGAGGGCGTGTTGGCGTGTCACTGATGGTGTTGGGAGTGCGTTGGCGCGGGTTCGGGCGGTGGCTGGAGGTCGGGGCGTCGCGATCGGTGGCGGGGCCGATGTGGGACGGCGGTTTTTACGTGCCGGGCTCCGTCGACGGCCTGCGGATCTGTCTGGCGCCCGTGCCGCTGACGGAAGGGACCGGGATGTTCGAGATCGGGAGCGAGGTCGACGACCTGCGGATCTGTCTGGCGCCCGTGCCGCTGACGGAAGGGACCGGGATGTTCGAGATCGGGAGCGAGCAGGTCCGGCCGCACCGGACTCGGGTGCTGGAGTCTCCGTTCGCCACGCACCTGAGGTTCGAGGTGGCGAAGAAGTCGCGCGGCGCGGCGGCTCAGGGGGTGTCTTGAAGAGATCACCGCGCCTGAGCCCGTTCCACGCGGGCGATCGAGCGATGGCCGCGCCGTCGGCCGACGAAAGCGAGCAGGCGACGGTCGCGCCTGTTGGCTGAGGAAGGTGAGCGGGCGATGGTCGCGCCTACCGGCCGAGGAAGGCGAGCAGGCGCTCCAGTGGCCAGGTGTTGATGACGTCATCCGTGGTCAGCCAGGCGCGCTGGGCGATCCCGATGCCGAACCGCTGGTTGGCCAGGTGGGGGATGGCGTGTGAATCGCTGTCGATCGAGAACTTCACCCCGTGGTGTTTGGCCAGGCGGACCAGGTCCGCGGGCAGGTCCGAGCGGTCGGGGAAGGAGTCGATCTCCATGGCCGTCCCGGTGCGGCCGGCCGCGCGGAAGACGGCGTCCCAGTCGGCGTCCACCTGCGGGCGCTTGCCGATCTTGCGGGTGGTCGGGTGGCCGATGATGTCCACGTACGGGTTTTCGCAGGCGGCGATGAAGCGGCGGGTCATCTCGTCGCGGGACATGCCGAAGTGCGAGTGGACCGAGGCGACGCACACGTCGAATTCGCGGAGGATCTCGCCGGGCCAGTCGACGGAGCCGTCGGGGGCGATGTTGAGCTCGGTGCCGTGCAGGAGCCGCATGTCGGGATATTTCTGTTGCAGCTCCGCGACCTGCTGCCGCTGCTCCAGTGCCTTGTCCAGGGTCATCCGCTGCATGGCCAGGTCGGGGGCGTGGTCGGTGATGGCGTAGTAGAGGTAGCCGCGGGCGTGTCCCGCCGCGACCATGTCGGCCAGCGAGGCGATGCCGTCCGTCAGGTTGGTGTGCGTGTGCAGGTCGCCCTTGAGGTCGGGGAGCTGGAGGAGATCCGGCAGCTCGTGGCGGAGCGCGGCCTTCACCTCGCCGCCGTCCTCGCGCATGGGCGGGGGTACGAACTGCATGCCGAGCGCGGCGTAGATGTCCTCCTCGGACTCCGAGGCGATCACCGTCTCACCCTCGAACAGTCCGTATTCGGAGAGTTTCCAGCCCTTCTTCACCGCCATCTCCCGGATGGCGACGTTGTGCTCCTTCGAGCCGGTGAAGTATTGCATCGCCGCGCCCCACGACTGGGCGGGCACCACGCGCAGGTCCACCTGAAGGCCCGACGTCGTGCGGATCGACGTCTTCTTGTCGCCCGCCGCGATGATCTCCGCGACATAGGGCTGGGCGCGGAAGTCCTCCATGATGGACTCGGGCGCCACAGCCAGGATGTCGATGTCGCCGATCGTGTCCTTCATCCGCCGCAGTGACCCGGCGTAGGCCAGCCGCTCGGCCTTTAGCGAGGCCATCACCTGCTCGGCCAGGGACATCGCGACGCCGATGTGCACCCGGCGGCCCGACTGCTCGAGCTGCTCGATGCCCTTGAGGAGGTTGGCGAGGGTCTTGGGGCCGAGCCCCTTGACGCCGTCGAGCCGCCCGGCGGTGATCGCCTCGCCGAGCGCCACGGGCGAGTCGATGCCGTAGTCCTCGAAAAGCATGATCGCCGTCTTCGGCCCCAGCGTCGGCACGCGGGTCAGCCGCCGCACCCCTTCGGGCACCCGCCCGCGCAGGTCGTCGAGCTGGCGGAAGCTCCCGCGCTGCAGGAACTCCTCCATCTTCTTGGCGATCGCCTCGCCCACGCCCGGCACGCTCCGCACGTCGGCCACCGAGATGTCCTCGGGGAACCCGGCGATCGCCTTAGCGGCCTTCTGGTAGCTCCGCACCCGGAACGCGTCGCCACCGGTCAGCGCGAACAGCTCCGCGTATTCGGAGAGCGCCGCCGCCGCATCATCGTTAGCCCTAGCCATGGAGCCAGCTTAGGGATCCCCTCCGACAAACGGCGACGGCGATGCGGGCGCCGACGATCGCGAGCGACTCGGCGGCCGCCCGCTCCCACCCAGGCAGGCCGTACGAGCTAAAGGCCGTACGAGCTAAAGGCCGTACGAGCTAAAGGCTGTACGAGCTACATGCGCACTTCGCGCGGCCGGTAAGGCTCCGCGAGGGAGGCCAGGTCCTTGTCGGAAAGCGACACGGACATCGCGCCGAGCGCGTCGTCCACGTGGCCCGGCTTGGTGGCGCCCACGATGGGGGCCGTGACGGCCGGCTGCTGGAGCAGCCAGGCCAGGGCGATCTGGGCGGCCGGCAGCTCGTGCTCGCGCGCGAGCTCCGCCACCCGGTCAAGGATGAGCCGGTCGTTGTCGGGGTCGTAGAGGGCGTCGATGCGCGCGTCGGAGCCGGTCCTGGTCGTCGACTGGGCCGCGCCCGCGCGGGCCAGCACGCCGCGTGCCAGCGGGCTCCACGGGATCACGCCCACGCCCTGGTCAGCGCAGAGCGGGAGCATCTCCCGCTCCTCCTCCCGGTAGAGCAGGTTGTAGTGGTTCTGCATGGACACGAACCTGGTCCAGCCGTTCTCCCGCGCCACGTGCTGCGCCTTGGCGAACTGCCACGCCCACATCGACGAGGCCCCGATGTAGCGGACCTTGCCCGCCTTGACCACGTCGTGCAGCGCCTCCATGGTCTCCTCGATGGGCGTCTCGTCGTCCCATCGGTGGATCTGGTAGAGGTCCACGTAGTCGGTGCCCAGCCGGCGCAGCGAGGAGTCGATCGCGTCGAAGATGTGCTTGCGCGACAGGCCCCGGTCGTTGCCCCCCTTGCCCATCGGGAAATAGACCTTGGTGGCCAGTACGTAGTCCTCGCGCCTGGGGAAGATCTTGCGCAGCAGGTTCCCGGTCACGACCTCGCTCTCGCCGGCGCTGTAAACGTCGGCCGTGTCGAAGAACGTGACCCCGCCGTCGGCGGCCCGGCGGACGAGCGGTTCGGCCTGGTCCTCGGGCAGCGCCCACTCCTGCCTGGCCGGATCTCCGAAGCTCATCATGCCGAGGCAGATGCGCGAGACCCGCAGGCCGGTGTCACCAAGTCGTCTGTAATCCATAGCCGCAACCCTATGACGACGTCACGCGGCCTAAGTCAGGCGGGTGCGGGCAGAAAGTTCTGCTCGAAGCCGACATTGCGCTTTACAGAACGCGGTACATCGGGTCGATTGGAGAGGGACAACGGACGGTTCGGTGCTCGTGACGCAGCGCAACGGGGGACAAGTGAATGGATTAGGAAGCGAGCCGGCTCCCCGGCTACGTCTTCTCGGCGACATTCCCTCGTCTCCCCTGGACATGGCCTGGCTGACCTTGATGGCGGGGCTGCTCACCGTGACGGTTCCGGTGCAGGCAGAGCTCGCCGGCTCGGGATTCTCATCGGCCGCCTCGGTGGCCTTGCTCCTCCTGCTGGCCGTGCACGCCCGGTTCGTGCTGGGGACGCTGGCCGGCAGGCCCGGGGGGTGGTGGCTGGTCGGCGTGCAGGCCTGGCTGACGTTCGTGCCGCTGGCCCTGTTCGGGGCGGCGTGGACGCCGATGTGCGGGCTGCTGGCCGGCGCGCTGCTGGTGGTGGCCGGGCGCATCAGGTCGGCCACGCTGGTGGCGCTGGCCGTGTGCTGTGGGCCGGTCCTGCTCGCGGCTCCTCATGAGGGGCTCGCCGACCGGGGGTGGGCGCTGGCCGCCCCGGTGCTCGGCCTGATGGAGTACGCCCTGGTGAGCCTGGCCGCGCGGGCGCAGTGGCTGGCCTCCGCCAGAACCGACGCCATCCGTACGACCGTGGCGCTCGAACGCCGCCGCTTCAGCAGGGACCTGCACGACCTGGTGGGCCACCGGCTCACCGCCCTGGTCCTGAAGACGCAGCTCATCGATCGGCTGGTGGACGAGGAGAACGAGAAGGCCAAGCTGGAGGTCGGCGAGACCCTCGAACTGCTGCGCACCCTGGCGGGAGACGTACGGGCCGTCGCCCACGGCGGGCGGCGCTCCTCGCTAGAGGTGGAGATGAGCTCGGCGCGCGCCCTGCTGGAGTCGGTGGGAGTGCGGTGCCAGATCCGGGTGGCGTGCCCCGACCTGCCCGGCGACGTCGCCGACGCGCTCACGCACGCCCTGCGCGAAGGCGTGACCAACGTGCTGCGCCACGCGGAGGCGCGACAATGTGCCATCCAGCTGCTCGAACGCGACGAACTGGTCCGGCTGTCGATCAAGAACGACGGCGTCCACCCGGTACGCAGGACGGGAGAGTCGGGCCAAGGGCTGATGAACCTGACCGAGCGAATGGCCGATGTGGGCGGCTGGCTGGAGATCACCGCGGTCCGCACCGGGCAATTCACCTTCTCGGTATATGTGCCCCAGATAAACAAACGTGTGAAATTCACAAATGGCTATGAGGTAAGCACGCCTCGGTAATGTCGTGTGTTACTAGACGCCTTGCCCGTGCGTTGCCATTCTCTTAATGACAACGCACGGGAGGTCGCGCCGGATGGACCAGTATGAGCTGTACTGCCTCGCGGATGGTCGTTTCTACGACACCCTCGAGCACAGCACCGCCGAGGACGCCGACTTTCCCATCGCGCACCGGCCGGTCCCCGAGGGATGGCTGCACGAGGCGACGGAGACCTGGTGTTACTACGCGCCGGGCGGCGTGGCGCCCCTGCCCTCCCAGGGCTGGAAGATTCACGTCTCGGCCCGCGTGGACGACGCGGAACGGGCCTTGGCCGCCGTCTGGGATTATTGCCTGCCCCGCGGGATCGCGTTCAAGTTCCTGCGCGGCCTGCCGGTCCTGGTCATGCTCAATTCCAAGGCCGCCTCCAGGGCGTCGAGCGGCAAACTGGTCACCATTTATCCCAGGGACGAGAGTCAGCTCGAACTCGTTCTCAAAGAGCTGCACGAACTCCTGCGCGACGTACGCGGCCCGTACATCCTGAGCGACCTGCGCTACGGCGAGGGACCGCTGTTCGTCCGCTACGGGGGCTTCGCCGAGCGGCACTGCCTGTCCGGCGGTGAGCGGGTGCTGGCCGTCGAGGACGGCGGCGGACAGCTCGTGCCCGACGTGCGGGGCGCCACGTTCTCGGTGCCGTCCTGGACCACGCTGCCCGAGTTCCTCGAGCCCCATCTCGCCGCGCGCAACGCCGTGACCACGACCGGCCTGCCGTACGCGATCGAGGACGTGCTGCACTTCTCCAACGGCGGCGGTGTCTACCTCGCCCGCGACCAGCGAACCGGCGACCGGGTCGTGCTGAAGGAGGCCAGGCCGTACGCCGGGCTCGACAACGCGGGACGGGACGCGGTGGCGCGGCTGACGCACGAGCGCGACATACTGAGCCGCCTGGCCGGGTTACCCGCCGCGCCGGAGCTGCTCGGCTACTTCACCCTCGGTGAGCATCACTTCCTGGTGCAGGAGTTCGTCGACGGGACCACGCTGCAACGCCGCCTGGTGCACAGATACCCGCTGACCCGCGCGACGTGCACGCCGGACGACCTCGCCGGCTACACCGACTGGGCCCTCGACACCCTGGACCGGGTGGACCGGGCGCTGGCGTCGCTGCACGAGCGCGGCGTGGTCTTCGGCGACCTGCATCCCGACAACATCCTGCTGACCGAGAGCGGCCGGGTCGTGCTCATCGACTACGAGGTGGCCACGCTCGCCGAGGAGGGCGGCCGCGCCGCGCTGGCCCACCCGGCGTACGCGGCGCCGGCCGACCGGCGGGGCACCGACGTCGACAGGTACGCGATGGCCTGCCTGCGCCTCGGGCTGTTCGCCCCGCAGTGCACCATCATGCTGCCCTTGCACCGGGCCAAGGTCGCGCACCTCGGCGAGATCGTGGCGGACACCTTCACCCGCGAGATCGCACCGGCCGTGTCCACGATAGCGGGCGACGACCGCGACGAGGGCGAGATGCGCGCCCTGCCGATGCCCGGCAGCGCCACCTGGCCCGAATTACGCGCCGCGATGTGCCGGGCCATCACGACATCCGCGACGCCCGGACGCGACGACCGGCTCTTCCCCGGCGACGTGGCCCAGTTCCAGCCGGGCGGCGGCCTGAACCTCGCCTACGGCGCCGCCGGCGTCCTGTACGCCCTGGCCGCGACCGGAGCCGGCCGCTTCCCCGAGTATGAGAGCTGGCTGCTCGCGCGGGCCAAGCGCCCGGTGTCCGGCTCCGGCCTCGGCTTCTACGACGGCCTGCACGGCATCGCCTACACCCTTGACCTGCTCGGCCACCGGCAGGACGCGCTCGACGTGGTCGAGATCAGTCTGCGCGAGAAATGGGACGGCCTGGAATCGGCCCTCTTCTCCGGCCTGTCCGGCATCGGGCTGAACCTCTTCCACCTGGGCGAGCCCGAACTGGAGCGCAGCGCGCTGCGAGCGGTCGACATCTGCGCGGACCGGCTCGGCGGCGCCGACGACGTCCCTGAGCTCAGTGGCGGCACGAATCCGCGGGCCGGGCTCATGTACGGCTCCTGCGGACCCGCCCTGCTGTTCCTGCACGCCTACGAGCGCACCGGTGACTCGGCGCTGCTCGACCTGGCCGCCGTCGCGCTCCGGCAGGACCTGCGCCGCTGTCGCGCGGCCGAGGACGGCTCACTCCAGGTGAACCAGGGCTGGCGGCTGCTGCCGTACCTGGACGAGGGGTCCGTCGGGATCGGCCTGGTGCTCGCCCGCTACCTGACGCACCGGGAGGACGAGGAGTTCGCCACCGCGCTGCGTGAGCTGCGGCTGGTCGCGCGGTCGGGGTTCTTCGTCCAGCCGGGGCTGTTCACCGGGCGCGCGGGCATCGTCGCCGCGCTCGGCTGCGGGCTCGACTTTGACGGCGGGTCCGAGGCCCAGGTAAAGGGCATGCGCTGGCACGCGTTGCCGTACGGCGGAGGTCTGGCCTTCCCCGGCGACCAGTTGCTGCGCCTCTCCATGGATTTCGCGACCGGAACGGCAGGCGTCCTGTTCGCCCTCGGCACAGTGATGGGCGAACAGCCGGGACGCCTGCCCTTCCTCGAGGCCGCCGCCGACCGGCGGCCTGTCTCCAACCAGTCCCAGAAGGAGGTGTAAACCATGGTACTTCTCGACCTGCAGGGTCTCGAGACCCCGGCCGGCAGCGATGTCGCCAGTGGCGGCAGCACCCTGACCGCTCTGACGTGTCAGTCAGGCCACCCGAGCAACCTCAGTGTCGCACTTTGTCACTGATCACATTAGCGCCGATCCCCGCGTCGCTTACGGCGGCGCGGGGATTGGTCACTGGCATTTCCTCTGTCGCGCCAGATGAAGGAGGCGCCAGATGAAGGAGACGGTCGTGCGGGCCGGAGACCGGCTGGTGATGGACGCGGTACGGCGAAGCGGCCCATGGCCCGCCGTCCTCGCGGTCACGGCGATCGGGGGCGCGGCCGCCGAGCTGGCATTGCCCTACGCGGTCGGCCGTACCGTCGACGGCTTCGTCTCCGCCCGGCCCGAGACCGCGTCCTGGCTGACGGCCTGCGCGGTGATCGTGGCCGCGATCATGCTCTGCGAGAGCGCCGGGGTCTGGGCACGCGGCGCGAGCAGCGCGTACGCGGCCGCCCGGCTGCGCCTGTCGGTGCTGCGTCACGTCCTGGGCGTCGGCCCCGCCGCGACCCGCCGTTTCCCCGAAGGCGAGCTGGTCACCCGCGCCGGCCTGAACACCGAAGAGGCCGGTCGGGCGCCCGAATCCGTGACCGGCGCGCTGGCGCTGCTCGTCCCCACGCTCGGCGCCCTGGTGGCGCTCACGCTCATCGACCCCGTGCTGACCGCGACGCTGGTCGCCGGGATCGCGCTCATCCTGCTCGTCCTGCGGGCCTTTCTCCGGGCCACGACCACGATCGCGGGCGGCTACCAGGAGGTACAGGGCGAGATCGCCGCCCGGCTGGTGGACGCGCTCGGCGGCGCCCGGACGATCGCCGCCGCCGGGACCGCCGACCGCGAGACGCGCCGGGTCCTGGCGCCCATGGACCGGCTACGGGCCCACGGCATGGCGCTGTGGCGGGCGAACGCCTCGGCCGGCGTCCAGGCGGGCCTCGTCGTGCCGCTGGTGGAGGCGGCCGTACTCGCCGTGGGCGGACTCCGGCTGGCCGCCGGCGAGCTCACGATCGGCGAACTGTACGCGGCGGCGAGGTACGCGGTCCTGGGCGCGGCACTGAGCACCGCGCTCGGCCACATCGGCGGCCTGGCCAGGGCGCGCGCGGCGGCCGAACGCGTCGCCGAAGTCCTCGGCCTGCCCGCCACCCGGTACGGCACCTCGAGACCACCTGCCGGGCTCGGCAGCGTGGCGTTTCGGGGGGTCACGATGCCCGGTCTGGCCGTGGACGACCTGGTGATCGCCGGTGGGTCGGTCACGGCCGTGGTGGGGCGTTCGGGATCCGGCAAGTCGCTGCTGGCCGCGCTGGCGGCGCGGCTGGCGGACCCCGCCGGGGGAACGGTGCTGCTCGACGGCGTACCGCTGCCGGAGCTGGACCGCGCCGAGCTGAGACGGGCCATCGGGTACGCCTTCGAACGGCCGGTCCTGGTCGGCGACACCGTCGGCGCGGCCATCGGGCTCGGAGCGGATGACCAGGGGGTCGTACCCGCGGCGGCGACGGCGGCGTGCGCCGACGGGTTCATCCGCCGCCTGCCCGGCGGGTACGCGACCCCCATGGCCGACACCCCGCTGTCCGGCGGCGAACGGCAGCGGATCGGCCTGGCCAGGGCGTTCGCGCAGGGAGAACGCCTGCTGGTGCTCGACGACGCCACCTCCAGCCTCGACACCGTCACCGAACGCCAGGTCGGCAACGCCCTCACCGCAGACCCCCGGGGGCGGACCCGGCTCATCGTGGCCCACCGACTCACCACGGCCTCCCGCGCCGACCGGGTTGTCTGGCTGGAGGACGGCAGGGTGCTCGGCCACGCGCCGCACCACGAACTGTGGGCGAACCCGCACTACCGGGCCGTCTTCCAGGGGCCCCAGGAATCCCGCGGACCCCGGGGAGACGTCTCATGAAGCGGTTGCTCTGGCAGGCGTTGCGGCGGCGGCCGTACGCGCTGGTGCGTCTCTGTCTGTGGTCGGTGCTGGAGGCGGCGCCCGCGTTCCTCATCGGGCACGCCGTCGCCCGCGCCATCGAGGACGGCTTCGCGGCGGGCCGTCCCGCCCTTGGGCTGGTCTGGCTGGCGGCGCTCGGCTGTGCGTGGCTGGTCGCCGCCGTCGCCGCCCGCCAGATCATTCTCGCCGTGGCGGCGGTCGCGGAGCCGTTCCGGGACGACCTGCTCGCTCACGTGGTCGGCGGAGCCATGCGCCGGGCCGCCCGATCGGTGACCGCCCGCCCGGACACCGCCGCCGTCACCCGGGCCGGTCTCCAGGTGGAGCTGGCCAGGGACGCTTTCGCGGCGGTGATCACCACTGTGCGCGGGTTCGCGTTCACCGTGGTCAGCGTGGTGCTGGGGCTGCTCACGCTGGCTCCGCAGGCGGCGGTGCTGGTGCTGCCGCCGTTCGTCGCCGGGCTGGGGCTGTTCCTGGTGTCCCTGCCGGCTCTGGCGCGGCGGCAGCGGGCGTTCCTGATGGCCGACGAACTGCTCGCCGAGTCGATGACCGGCATGGCCGGGGGGCTGCGCGACATCGTGGCCTGCGGGGCGGAGGACCGCGTGGGCGCGGCGCTGGCCGAGCGGGTCGAGGCGCAGGCGTCGGCGGCGCGCGCGCTGGCCCGCGTGACCGCCGCGCGCACGATCGCCCTCGCCGTCGGCGCCTGGCTGCCTGTGGTGCTCCTCCTGACCGGTACGCCCTGGTTGCTCAGCGGCGGCATGGGCGCGGGCGTCGTCGTGGGCGCCCTGGCCTACGTCACCCAGTCGCTGGCCCCCGCCCTGAACGGCCTCGTTCACGGCCTCGGCGTCAGCGGCGTCAGCCTGGTGGCCACCCTCCGCCGCATCGCCGCCTCCGGCCTCCCAGCTCTGGTCCCGGCGCCGATCCCGCCCGTGGTCCTGGGATCGATCCCCACGACCGGCTCAGCGCGGTCGTCTGAGGGATCGGGGGCAGGGCCGGGGCGGGCGTCCGAGGCCCCGACGGGCAGCGTGCGGTTGAGAGGAGTCACGTTCGCCTACGGGCCGCACTCCGAGGCGGTGATCGACGGTCTCGATCTCGACATCCCCGAGGGCGATCACCTGGCGGTCGTCGGCCCGAGCGGCGCCGGTAAGTCCACCCTGGCGGCCCTGGTCAGCGGCCTTCTCCCGCCGGACGCGGGTGACGTCCGGATCGGCGGAGTGCCCGCCGCCGACGTGCCTCCCGCCGCGCGGGTGCTGATCCCCCAGGAGGCGTACGTCTTCCGCGGCTCGCCGCACGAGAACCTCACCTACCTGAGCGACGCGTCGCCCCACCAGGTCGAGGCCGCCGTAACCGCGCTCGGCGCCACCGGCCTGCTGGCGGACATGGAGCCTGAGCTCGACCCCGGCGCCCTGTCCGCCGGACAGCGTCAGCTGATCGCCCTCGTACGCGCCTACCTGGCCCCGGCCCGCCTGGTCATCCTGGACGAGGCCACCTGCCACCTCGACCCCGCAGCCGAGGCGCGGGTGGAGGCCGCGTTCGCGGAGCGGGGTGGCACGCTGATCGTCGTCGCCCACCGCCTCACCTCGGCCACGCGCGCCCGCCGCATCCTGCTCATGGACGCCGGCCAGGCCATGGTCGGCACGCATGACGAGCTGATGCGCCTCTCACCCACCTACGCCGACCTGGCCGGCCACTGGCAACCGGAGCCCGTGTCATGAAATATCCGGACGCAGAGCGTCTGTCCCTCGTCGAGGAGCTGCACGGCTACCTCGTCACCGACCCCTACCGCCGCCTGGAGGACGACGCCCATCCGGCCACCCGAGGCTGGCAGGCCGAGCAGGACCGGCTCTGGCGGCACCACGCCGCCGGCCTGCCCCTCCGCGAGCACTTCCAGAAGCGCCTGACCGAGCTCAGCGTCACAGGGATGACCACCCCGCCGGTATGGCGCGGCGACCGGCGCTTCCACCTGTCCCAGTCCGCGGGCCAGGAGCATCCGGTGCTGTACTGCGACGACCGGGCCGTCCTCGATCCCATGGAGCTCGACGCCACCGGTCTCACCACGCTGGACGACTGGCAGCCCGACTGGGAGGGGCGGCTGCTGGCGTACCAGCTGTCGAGGAGCGGGGACGAGCGGGCGGACCTGTACGTCATGGACGTCGCCACCGGCGAGATCGTCGACGGCCCGATCGGCGGCTGCCGCTACTCACCGGTCGCCTGGCTGCCCGGCGGCAGGGAGTTCTTCTACGTCCGCTTCCATCAGGGCGTACACCTGCACAGGCGAGACGGCGGCGACGTCCAGGTCTTCACGCGCGGCGCGCTCTCGTACGGCCTGCAGATCAGCGCGGACGGCCGCTGGCTGGTGATCTCGGCGGGCACCCCCGCCCGGAACGACCTCTACCTCGCCGACCTGTCCGCCGGCCCGCCCGAGCACCTCGATCTGAAGGTGATCCAGGAAGGGGTGGCGGCGCGCGCCGCGGCGGCGATGGGCCCGGACGGCCGCCTGTACATCCTCACCGACCAGGACGCGCCCCGCCGCCGGCTCTGCGTCGCCGACCCGGCCACCCCCGCCGCGTGGCAGGAGCTTGTACCCGAGGACCCCGCGGCCGTCCTCGGGACGTTCACGCTGCTCGACGGCGGCCGGCTGCTGATCGCCAGGACCCGCCACGCGGTCGGCGAGCTCGCGGTCCACGACGCCGCCACGGGTGAGCGCACCGGCACCGTGCCGCTGCCCGGCAGCGGCTCCATCGCCTCGCTGACCGCGCGCCCCGGCGGCGGCCACGAGGCGTGGTTCGTCTACACGGACGCGGTCACCCCGGCGGAGGTCTGGCGCCACGACGCCCGCCAGGGAACGACGACCCGCTGGTCACCGGCCGCGAGCGGCGCGGCGGTGGGGGCTTCGCGGGTGGAGAGTCACCAGCTCGAGTACGTCTCCGCAGACGGGACCCGGGTCCGCATGGTGGTCGTGGCGGGCCCGCACCCCGGCGGCCCCCGTCCGACGATTCTGACCGGTTACGGCGGGTTCGGGATGTCGCTCACTCCCGGGTACGCGGCCGACTCCCTGGCCTGGGTCGAGGCGGGCGGCGTGCTGGCCGTGGCCAACCTGCGCGGCGGCGGCGAGGAAGGCGAGGCGTGGCACCGCGACGGCATGCTGGACCGCAAGCAGAACGTCTTCCAGGACTTCACCGCCGCCGCCGAGAAGCTGATCGCCGACGGGTGGACGACGCCCGGACAGCTGGCGGTCTGGGGCGAGTCGAACGGCGGCCTGCTCGTGGGGGCGGCGATGACGCGGCGGCCGGAGCTGTTCGCCGCCGTCGTGTGTTCCGCGGGGCTGCTGGACATGGTGCGGTACGAGCGGTCGGGGCTCGGGGCCGCCTGGACCGGTGAGTACGGCTCCGCGGACCTTCCCGAGCAGTTGGGCTGGCTGCTCGGCTATTCGCCCTACCACCACGTACGCCAGGGGACCGACTACCCGGCGACGCTGTTCACGGTCTCCGGCGCCGACTCGCGGGTGGATCCGATGCACGCGCGCAAGATGTGCGCGGCCCTGCAATGGGCGACGGCGGGAGAGCGGCCGATCCTGCTGCGCCACGAGCGCGACGTCGGCCACGGGGCCAGGGCGATCAGCAGATCGATCGCTCTGGCCGCCGACGTGCTCGCCTTCGCCGCCGCCCACACGGGCCTGGAACCGATGCCCTGAGCCCTCCCCACGCGCACCGCCCTGGAACCGACGCCCTAAGTCGCCGGGTCCTCAGCGGGCGGGGTCAGATCCAGCCGGACTCGCGGGCGATGCGGATCGCGTCGATCCGGCTGCGCGCCCCCAGCTTCGCCGTACTCCGGTGGAGGTAATTTCGGACCGTTCCTTCCGCGAGGAACAGCGACGCGGCGATCTCCGACACCGTGGCCCCTTCGGCCGCGGCCCCGATCACGTCCAGCTCCCGCTCCGTCAGCGGCGCCTCCGGTGGGCTCATCGCGGCGATCGCCAGCTCGGAGTCGATGACCCGCTCCCCGGCGGCCACCCTCCGGATGGCGTCGCCGAGCCGGCCGGGCGGCGCGTCCTTGGCCATGAACCCCCGCACGTGCACGTCCAGGGCCCGCTTCAACAGCCCGGGAGTGCCGACGCCGGTGAGGATGAGCACGCCGCACTCCGGGAGCTTGTCGTGCAGCTCACCGGCGGCCTCCAGCCCGTCCTTGCCGGGCAGCGCGACGTCGAGCACGGCGACGTCGGGCCGGACCGTCTGGGCGACGTGGAGGATGCGATCACCCCGGTCGACCTCCGCGACGATCTCGATATCCTCCTCATAGGCCAGCAATGCCACGATCGCTCCTCGCACCAGATGCATGTCTTCAGCGAGCAAGGTTCGGATCACTGTTGTCCTCACGGTCAGCCAGCAAGCCTGCCAGTTTACAAGTCTGACGTATCCGGCATCCGCTGCAAAGCGGTCAGCGGCATACCAAGCGGCCGCTACAGGGGGAACCGCGGGGTGATCATCGTCACGCCGGGCACGCTGCCGATCGAGGAAAGGGCCTTGCCCGCGTCTGCGAGCCCGATGGTCCGGGTGACGAGCTGGTCGGGGTGCAGGATCCCGGCCCTGATCATCTCCATCATCGGCGCGTAGTCGTGCGCGGCCATGCCGTGGCTGCCGAGCAGCCGCAGCTCGTGCCCGATCACCCGGTCCATCGGCACCGGGGTCGCCGCGCCGGGCAGCAGCCCGACCTGTACGTGCCGGCCGCGGCGGCGCAGGCTCTCGACGGAGGCCGCGCAGGTCTGGGGGCTGCCCAGCGCGTCGATCGACAGATGCGCCCCGCCCCTGGTCAGCTCCCTGACCTGGGCGCCCGCGTCACCGGCCGAGCCGTCGACGAAGTGTGTGGCGCCCGCCTGCTCGGCGAGCTGGAGCGCGTCGGTGTTGATGTCGACGGCCACCACGCGCGCTCCGGCCGCGGTGGCGATCATGATGGCGGACAGGCCGACCCCGCCGCAGCCGTGCACGGCCACCCACTCGCCCGGCCGTACGGCCCCCACCTGCGTGATGGCGCGGAAAGCGGTGGCGAAGCGGCAGCCGAGCCCGGCCGCCGTCACGTAGGCCATCTCCTCGGGGACCGGGATCAGGTTCACGTCGGCGTGGTCGATCGCCACGTATTCGGCGTAGGAGCCCCAGTGGGTGAAGCCGGGCTGGGTCTGCCGCTCGCACACCTGCTGCTGGCCGGCGGCGCAGGCCGTACAGGATCCGCAGGCGCACACGAACGGGACGGTGATCCTGGCGCCGGGCAGCCAGCCGCGCACCTCGGCGCCGACCGCCTCCACGACGCCCGCGAGCTCGTGCCCCGGCACGTGGGGCAGGACGCGGATGTCGGGGTCGTGGCCCTGCCAGCCGTGCCAGTCGCTGCGGCACAGGCCCGTCGCCTCGACCCTGATCACCGCCCCGTGCGGCGCCGGGGAGGGGTCGGGCAGCTCGCGCAGGTCGAGCTCCCCACCGAACAGGTCAAACGCAACGGCTCGCATCTCATGAGCTTAGGGTCAACTGCCGCAGCTTGCGCAAGGCTTGGTGCGAGGGTGAACCTGGTTCGGCCGTGTAGATGACCAGGCGCAGGTCCTCGCGGTCCGGCACGGCCAGGACCTGGCAGGTCACGTCGATGACGCCGAGGTCCGGGAGGTCGAGGCGCTTGGTGTTGTGCCGGCGGACCGCCACCTCGTGCCTGGCCCAGATCTCGGCGAACTCGGGACTCAACGCGAGCAGCTCCGCGACCAGCGCCTGGAGGCCCTGGTCATCCGGGTAACGACCCGCCGCGACGCGGAGGTCGGCCACGGAGCCGCGGGCGAAGCGGCTCCTCTCCTCGTCCTCGAAGTACCCGCCGACGTCGGAGGAGCGGAACACCCAGCGGATGACGTTGAGATCGTCGGGCGAGCGTGCGTCGAGATCGCCCATGACCACGCCGGCGAGCGGGTTCCAGGCCAGGATGTCGTACTTGGCGTCGACCACATAGGCGGGCACCTCCTCCAGGAAGGAGATGAGGTGCAGGATGGCCTCGGGTACGTCGGCCCTGATGCGCGGCGTCTCCAGCGCCTGGCCGGCCAGGTTGAACAGGTGGCCGCGCTCGTCCTGGCTGAGCATGAGCGCCCTGGCCAGCGCGTTGAGCACCTGGCGCGACGGATGGGGCCCGCGGCCCTGCTCCAGCCGGATGTAGTAGTCGATCGACATCCCCGCGAGCTGCGCGACCTCCTGCCTGCGCAGGCCCGGCGTGCGACGGCGTCCGGCCTCGGGCAGCGCCACGTCACGGGGCGTGACGCGGGCGCGCCTGCTGCGGAGGAACTCGGCGAGTTTGGTGCGGTCCATCCCACTATCTTCGGGCAGATCGTGGCCCCTTGGGTGGTACCGCCGATCCCAGCCTAAGGAGGTCTCTCACGCTGCGGCCCGATCCGCGCGAGCGTTGAGCCATGACGACAACTGCCCTCATCACAGGTGCCAACAAGGGAATCGGCTTCGAGATCGCGCGGCTGCTCGGCGAGCGCGGCGTCACCGCCATCGTGGGGGCGCGCGACGAGGAGCGCGGCCGGGCCGCCGCCGAGCGGATCGGCCAGCCGTACGTGCGGCTCGACGTGACCGACGCCGACAGCGTGCAGGCCGCCGCCAAGTGGATCGAGCAGGAGTACGGCACGCTCGACATCCTGGTGAACAACGCTGGGGTCATGGTCTGGGCGGAGGACCCGCGCCCCAGCGCCAGCAGCGCTGACGAGCTCAGGCAGGTGTACGAGACCAACGTGTTCGGTGTGGTCACCGTGACCAACGCGATGCTGCCGCTGCTGCGCCGGGCCGAGGCGGCCAGGATCGTGAACATGTCGAGCGAGCTCGGCTCCCTGTCCATGGTGATGGACCCGGACAGCCGCCTTTGGGAGCGCAACCTCATGGCCTACAACTCCTCCAAGAGCGCGCTCAACATGATCACCGTCTCCTATGCCAAGGAGCTATGGGACACCTCGATCAAGGTGAACGCCGTCACCCCGGGTTACTGCGCCACCGACCTCAACGGGCACTCCGGCCACCGCACACCCGAGCAGGGCGCGACGATCGCCGTACGGATGGCCACCCTCGACGCCGACGGCCCGACCGGCGCCTTCCTGGACGAAGACGGCCCGCTGACTTGGTGAGGTGTGGAAGGGAGATGTCCGGACAGTAAGGAGGCTATGGGACAAGATTTGGACAAAGAGCGGTTTTCCGAAGCGGAGTACACCCGCTTCGGAGAGCGTCTCCACGAGCAGCTGGACGTGCTGCGCGAGCTGCTCGACAGGCCGGGCTTCGGCGAGGGGCCGACGACCATCGGCGCGGAGCTGGAGCTGTTCCTCATCGACGAGGCGGGCCGCCCGCTGCCGCGCAACGCCGAGGTGCGCGACGCGCTCGGCGACCCCCGCGTGGTCCTGGAGCTCGGCCGTTTCAACCTGGAGGTCAACCTGACTCCGCTGCCGCTGGAGGGGCGGCCGTTCGAGCAGCTGGGCGCGGAGGTGCAGGAGACTCTGACGAGCGTGGACCGGGCGGTCGAGGGCGGCGGCGCGGTGCCCATCGGGATTCTGCCCACCTTGAGCGCCGACGACTTCACCAAGGAGGCGATCAGCGACCAGAACCGCTACCGGGCGATGAGCCGAGGGCTGCGGCGGCTGCGGCTGGAGCCGTTCCTGGTCAAGATCGACGACCTGGAGCTGGCGGTCGAGGACGTCATCCTGGAGAGCGCCAACACCTCGTGGCAGGTGCACATCCGCACGCCGCCGGACCGGTTCGCCCGGCTGTTCAACGCGGCGCAGCTGGCCACCGGGCCGGTGCTGGCGGCCTGCGGCAACTCGCCGTTCTTCCTCGGCAGGCAGCTGCGGGAGGAGACCAGGATCGCGTTGATGGAGGAGGCGGCCGACGACCGGGACCTGGAACGGCGCTATCGGAAGGACGGCCGGGTCACGTTCGGGTCTGATTGGGTGCGCGAGGGGGCTTACGAGCTGTTCGAGCGGTACGTACGGGACTATGACCCTGTCCTGCCCGACATGACGGACAACCCCGACCCGCTGGACGTGCCCGAGCTGCGGCTGCACCAGGGCACGATCTGGCACTGGAACCGGCCCGTCTACGACCCGTCAGACGGCGGCCACCTGCGGATCGAGATGCGCGCCCTGCCCGCGGGACCGTCCTGCGCGGACATGGCGGCCAACACCGCGTTCCTCATCGGGCTGACGATGTCGCAGGCGGAGCGGGACCTCACCGAGTACGCGTTCGCCGAGGCGTACCAGAACTTTTACCGGGCCGCCATGCACGGGCTCGACGCAAAGCTGTCCTGGCCCGGCCGGGACGGCGATTTCGCGGCCGCCGACCTCGTGCTCGAGCTGCTGCCCGAGGCCAGGGAGGGGCTGCTCGCGGCCGGGGTCGCGCCGTCGGACGCCGACGGCGCGCTCGACGTCATCAGGCAGCGGACCCGGCTGCGCCGTACCGGAGCGGCGTGGCAGCGCGAAACGCTGGCCGAGTTCGGTGGCGACGCGGAGCGGCTGGTACGGCGGTATCACGAGCTCGCCCTTTCCGGTCAACCCGTACATACCTGGAGCTAGCCGAACTTTCCCGCCCGCCGATCCGTCGAATACACGAGACATCGACGGAAAAGCGAGGGAAGTATGGCTGCACCGGGGATCGTTCCGATCGACAAGACGCCCTTCACCTTACGCAGGGCTACGGGCACCTTGGCCGAGGGGGCGGCCAAGCTGGCCAGCGGCATCGGCGCCGTCTCTGTAGAGGCGGTGCTGGCCCACGCCAACCGGACCGGCGTACACAAGGGGGCGACGGGGGCGCTGGGCTCGATGAACCCCAAACCGGTCGACTGGTACGCCTTCGACGCCAAGGACCAGGACACGACCGACTGGTATCCGCAGGGCCTGACCTGCGGCGAGGACTCCGGCTCGGCGGGGGTCCCGGTGTTCGTGGCCAGCTGGTACTTCAAGCCAGAGGCGCCCGTGGTCGAACGCGGGATCAGGGTGAGCTTCCTCAGCCCGCAGACGCTGAAGTACCAGCACGCGCTCCTCGTCGAGGCCAAGCCCGACGGGTCGTACGGGGCGATCAACATCCACGCGGGCGGCGTGGCCTGGCACGGCGACCTGCTCTACGTGGCCGACACGAGCAAGGGGCTGCGGGTCTTCGACCTCAACCACCTGCTCGACCTGCGTACCGCCCAGAACGACCTGGGTGATCCGACGCGCATCGGCCGCCAGGGCGGCAAGTACCACGCGTTCGGCTACCGCTATGTCATCCCGCAGAGCGACTCCTGGCGCCTCGCCACGACCGGCGCCCTCTTCTCGTTCGCCTCCATCGACCGCAGCACCACCCCGCACACCCTCGTCTGCGGCGAATACCACGAGAACGACGCCAACGGCCGCGTCGCCCGATGGGACCTGGAGCTCAGCGGCGGCGTCCCCAGGGACGCCTACGTCATGGGTCTGCCGAAGATCCAGGGTGCGCTCTCCAGCGGCGGCAAGTGGTACATGAGCCAGGCGGCCGACGGCAACACCAACGGCAAGCTGCACGTCAGCACCGAGGGTAAGCTCGTCACCCGCCCGTATCCCATCGGGCCGGAGGACCTGACCGTGCAGGACGGCAGACTGTGGAGCGTCACCGAGTTCAGGAACAAGCGGGTGATCTTCGCGGTCAATCTGTGAGGTGCTGGTACAGCAGTTCGCGGTAGCGGCGGTCGAAGTCGTCGTAGCGGGCGCGCAGCCGGGGGCCGGGCCAATCACCGGGCAGCAGTTCTTCAGGCAGCAGCGGGTCGGCCAGCAGGTGGCGTACCACCGCCGCCGACACCAGGAACCCCTCGGTCAGGCCCTCGGCCCGGTCGAGCGCGCTCTCCAGCCGGCGCGCCTCGCCCGCCCAGCCGTCGAGGTCCCACAGCAGCGGCGTGGGGTCGTCGTGCGGGCGGCCGTCGATCAGCGTGCACTGCGCGGTGACGCTCTCCGGCCAGCGCCGCAGCAGGTTGGCCGGGCGCAGCCAGGTGCCCTCACGGAGCTCGGCCAGGCGTAGCGCGATCATCGTGTGCCGGAAGGCGGCCCGGTCGGCCGGGGCGCGGCGCTCGGCCGTCACGACCGCGATCTCCCAGGTGCCGTCCCACGATCTGGTGTGCGGGTCGCGGCTCTCGTCCTGCCTGCCCTGACGCTCGATGAGGCGGTCGGACAGCGTGTAGCGGCCGCTGGACTGGACCAGGTCGCCGGCCGCCACCATGCGTGACAGCGCCACCCGCACGGTCCCCTCGGCGATGCCGAACAGCGCGCCGATGCGCACCAGGTGACGGGCGGCCAGCCGGGGCGGATGGCTGCCGAGCAGCGCGCTCAGCACAGCCGACCTCGCACTGAGATTGTTACGCTCTTCCATCGCGTGTCGAGTATATGTAATGTCCGGGGTATGGGGCGCTATCTCATCGAATCGATCGACGGCAGCGACCGTTACGCGACCGAGCGCTATCAGGGCGCCGCGGGGCGTAACTGGTGGAGCTGCGATCCGACGCTGCAACTGCTCATGCGGCGCCACCTGGGCGACGGCTTCGCCTGGGCCACGCCGTACCTGGACAAGCTGGGCGCGCTGATGGGCGGCACGGTGGCCGAGTGCGCGGAGGAGACCGATCGGCACCCGCCACGGCTGGAGAAGTACGACAAGTGGGGCAGGGACGTCAGCGAGGTCGTGATGCCGCCCTCCTTCCACACGGCCAGGAACGCCCTCATGACCAACAACTTCACCGCACCGGCGTTCGCCGACGAGGCTCGGGCGAACGGCGCGAATCCCGCCGCACTCGCCGCTGCCTGGACGTACCTGCTCGACCAGGCCGACATCGGGATGGGCTGCGCGCTCGGAACGGGCGGGGACATGGTGGTCTCCCTGGCCGAACGGCACGCACCTGAGGACGTACGTGACCGGGTGCGGGCGATCTTCGCCAACGGCTTCTACTCCGGTGAGGCCGCTCAAATGTTCACGGAGCGGACCGGCGGCTCCGACCTGGCCGCCCTGGAGGCCACGGCGGTGCCGGACGGCGACTCCTGGCTGCTGTCCGGGCTCAAGTGGTTCGCCTCGAACGCCAACGGCTCCGCCTTCGTCGTGCTCGCCCGGCTTCCCGAGGGTGACGTGGCGCCGTTCCTGGTGCTGTGGGAGCGCCGTGACGGCTCGCGCAACGGGGTGCGGATCAGGCGGCTGAAGGACAAGCTCGGCACTCGCTCCGTCGCGTCGGCCGAGGTGGAGCTCGCCGACGCGGAGGCGTTCCTGCTGGCTGGGAGCGGCTCCGGCTCGGGGCTCGGCACGATGATGAAGCTCACCAACGCCTCCCGGCTCGGCGTGGCGATGATGGGTGCCGGCGTGGCCAGACGCGCCCTGGTCGAGTCGCTCTGCTACGCGCGCTCTCGCGAGGCGTTCGGCCGGCCGCTCATCGAACAGCCGCTGATGCGCCGCAAGCTGGCCGAGCTGATCGTCGAGGTCGAGGCGGCCCAGGCGCTCGTCTTCGACGGCCTCGTCGGACCGCGCCTGCGCATCGTGCCCGCCCTGATCAAGCTGCGGGCGGCCCGGCTCGGCGTCACGGCGGCCAGCGACGCGATCGAGGTGCACGGCGGCAACGGCTACATCGAGCAGTGGCCGGTGGCCAGGCTGCTGCGCGACGCCCAGGTCAATCCGATCTGGGAGGGCGGCGACAACATCCTGTGCCTCGACGTACGGCGGGCGATGCTGCGCGAGAACGCCCACGAGCCCTTCCTCGACCGGCTCGTCTCCGCCGTCGACCCCGCTTCGTCCGTCGACCCTGAGACAGCGTCTCTCGTCCGCGGCCGCATCGAGGACCTGCGAAAGGCGATCACCGCCTGGTCCTCCCTGGACCCCGTCGCGGCGGAGGCGCAGCTGTTCGCGCTGGCCACGTACATGGCGGATGTCTACGCGGCGGCGCTACTGCTGGAGCAGGCGGCATGGGAGGCGCGGGAGTTCGGCACCGACCGCAAGGCGCTGGTGGCCCGGCTCTACGCCGACGCGCACCTCGTCGATCATGGTCCGTTGCGGGGGATCGACCGTCCGGCAGAGGGCTTGGACCGCTTTGACGATCTTCTTGCGGGCGCTCTCACACTCTGATGGGGACAGGGCCTTCGGTGCCCTGTTCCGCCGCTGTTCCAGCCCACGAGGTGAGTACTCGGGCGGATCGCCATGCTGCCCACATCTCGGAGGTTGAAATGCGCGACACTCGGAAGGTCCAAACTGCTGTTCTCGGGTTACCCGGCTCGCACCAGCCGATCATGATGCCGTTCGAGCGGGTCGACGCCGAATTGCTTCGGCGGAAGTACAGCGCGAAGCGGTTCTTCTGCGGAGAGTGGCTGGGCGGCTGCGGTAAGGAGCTGTACACGCGCATCGGTCCGGTGCGGGTGCCGCACTTCGCCCACCACCCGGAGAGCAGTGATGGGCCCGTGAACTGCCGACGGTCTAGCACTGATGAGCAGAGCGCCGACCATCTGTACATCCGGCAGGAGCTCACCGACTGGTTGAGGCGGTGTGGCCACCAAGTCAAGGCGGTGCACCTGGAGGGCTCGGTCCCCCGGGAGGGAGGCTCATGCACCGGTATGACGATCGAAATGGCCAAGGGCGGTCTGATCGCCGTTGCGCTCCGCAATGACCTGCGCGAAGACTCGAACGGCAAATGGCCTCAGCGGGATGCCCAACTCCGGCGATCACACAGGAGCGTCGAGTGGCTTTTCGCTCCGTCGGTTCCCATGGTCCGGCACATGACCAAGCGCCAGGGGCATGCGTTCGTTGTCGGCTGTGAAACCGACGGGTTCCAGCGCATCGTCAAAATCGGAACGAAGGTCGGTGGCAAGATCCCGCTGTGGGCGAATCTCCAGGACTGCACGATTGACGAACGCGGGCGCGTCCGGACCCCGCACCTGGCCGAGCTTCCTCGGAACCGAACGACGCAGGCTCCCTACTGGCCATCGACGGCCGAGCCAGCGAACACAAGGGCCGCGTCAATCGAGAAGCCAAAGCAGGGGGCAGCGGTGCCTCATCCCCTTGCCGCGGTCGGATTCGCTGTGCACGAGGAGTCGCTCACCCTCATTCCCCGTTCGGGAAGGACGATGACACATCGCGAGATCGATGCCGATATCGCGTGTACGGACTTCGTTCTACCCACGACATCGGTCCGCGTGATCATCGCGGAAGCGGACTCGGCGCCAGTCATCGGTCGCTCTCACATAGTCGCTGGTCCTGCACTCTTGTCCGCAACGTCCCCCATGGGATCCACCGAGATCGTGTGGAAGCTCCAGGTACAAGACCTTGTCCTCATTCCTGCTGACGACGCGGATCAGGTGGATGAGGAATCGAAGGAACCTGCCCAGACCAATTCGGATGCATGGGCAAGGACGCAGGCCATTCTGGCGACGCTGGAGTACGCAGAGACGCAGCGGGATGCCGACACCTGGGCCGGCCTGTACGAGGAGGTCGAAGCCCTTATGGAGCGGCTGGGCGCGACGGAGCGGAGCGAGGCGGACCAACGGCTCAATCGACAGCGGAACATCGTCCGAGAAGCCGAGATTGAACGGGAGCGCAGCAGCGAGCCGGCCAAGATGCGCTCCGGCAAGCCCCCGAAAGCGATCCCATTGCCAGCGCCCGCATCGGCCCGTTCCAAACCGCGAGCGTCCAAGGCGGCCCACGTGGACAGAAACCAGGTGGCCATCCTTTTCGGCATGATCGAGCAAGCGGTCTCGCAGAGAAAGCTCCGAGAAGCCAGGGAGGTGTGCCAGGCGTTGGAGCGATTCCTGGACGGGCTGCCGTCAGCTGAGTATCAAGAGGAGCTCGACCGGCTCACCAAGCGCAAACGACGACTCGGTTTGCGCTAAATCGGGAGAGGCGAGCCAGGGGTTTCCGAAAGGCTGTTAGGGACCTCGATCAACCAGCCTGACCGCGCAGAAGAAGGTCCCACAGATGTACGGCCTGCGCGGTCCGTACCCGCTCCGTTTCGTGAACTACAACGCCGCCGTCGTGAGAAGACTCCAGACGGCGGATGAACATCAGCCCGCCCGCCTCGCAGAGCTCAAACTGAATGTTCCCGCAACAGCAGGTGTGGCGGCGTACGCGCACCCTGGCTGTACGCGAAGTGGGAAGATCCCACTCGATTTGCTTGTGGACAGCACCGAGTGGCGCGAGATGCACCCCGTGAAATTCCGGCGGAATCGACATGTCAGCCCTTCATGGTTGCGGCGGCATGGTTGTCCGGGATGGTGACGCACCCCGTGGCCATGCCGCCGCGTCGCACGACGCCGGTCCCTCCCGAACGGCTTCGTACGAGGTCATCGGATGGAAGGCGCGACGGCGGGGATGCCCCCGGAGCGGTCTACGCCGCCGCGTCGTTCACGGAGTCGGCCGCCCGACCTCGGCGAGCACTCGCTCGACCCGGTCCGCCGCCGCGAGGACGTCGTCCACCGGGCTGATCGGCGCGCCAGGGGAACCAGTACCAGAGCGTAACCGGCGTCCATGGCGTGTCCTTCCCGTAGGGCGCCCCGGTGTTGTACGCCCAGAGGGGGTGAGGGAGGCGGCCAGATGGTCGCCCAAAACCGCCTCCCTCGGTCCCGGCCGATTGCTCAACGGCGCCCGATGAGGCGGCGTCCAGGGGAAGAGAAGACGGCCGGGAGTTGTGGCTCGCGGCCCCTGGCGGCCAGGGGCTCCACCGTGGGACTGCGAGTTGTAGGCGGCGCGGGCTGGGCAAGGCCCGTGCCGGAGTGCGCGGTCGGCCATGGATGAGCTGTCCCCGACCGGCCGCGCCAAGACGCGGCGTAGCATCCCCGACTGCGCACGGGGTCGCCTGCCTGGCCACGTCTCGTCTTGTCACCCGAGCCCCCTCTGGAGCCCGGGAAGAGCATCTTGAACACTGCCGCCTTCGGAGCGCCGCCCCACAACAAGATGCGGTAGACGGTCCGCCTGCCAATCAGGCGGCGCCACGCCATCCATGAGCTGCCAAAGCTCGTCTGGGTCATCTGCCTGGAGGATGATGCTGTGATCGGATTCCCCCATGTAGATGGCGATGTAGCGGCGCCAGTAGAGGGAGTACATCAGAAAGAACCAGCCGCAGGCGCGGCGCTGAAGGTCTGCTACCTGCCTCCTCGCTGCCGTGTCAGCGGCGATTTCGGCCTCACTGGCCAGCATGGGCTCCTCCTTGGTAACAGGGACGTTCTGATGGCGCAGGCCGACCGAAGCAACCGCTCGGCCTGCGCCGAAGGCGCGATACGGCGGGGACGACTACACCGGGCCGCTCGCGCTCGGCGTGGTAGCACAGCGCTTCGGGCTTGTATCTCCGCGGCTGTTGGCTGCCAGGCCGTGCTCAACTTCTCCGGGGGACGTCGGCCAGGTCTGATGTCTCCTCAGCGCGGTCATTGGTGCTCCGAATGGCGTCCGGGCTGTGGATGTCCCAGTCGGCCGTGAAGGTGGCCGTACGGAGAGGGCCACGTACGAACAGCAGCCGTGCCCCAATCGCGTTGAGCTGTTCCCGCTGCCGAGCGGCGACGTGTTTCTCGCCCAGATGGTGTGCGGTGGGCAGGACCACCCCGTAGGCGCCCGACAGGAGCAGGACGTCCAGCAGGCCGGCGAATGCCGGGGCGTCCACCAACGCGGTTCCTCGATCGGTGAAGATTCCGCAGAGCCGCAATTCGTGCTGGTCGCAGTATTGGGCGAGGGTCACCGTCAGCGCTGCCTGCCGCTCAGGCGTCGAGCGGTGTAGCCGCAGGTACCCGTAGACGATCGGATGATCCACATCCTGTTGTTCGGTGAGTGTCCACAAGGTAGCCGTCCTTACCGTGGTCAGGGTTCTTGGCTCGCCCTTCGAGCATGGCCAGCTCCGGCCCGGCCGGATACGACCGGCTGTCGCACTTACGTTGCACTTCCGTAGTCACTCGATGTCTCTGCGTGCTTCCATGGGCCGTGGAAGGGAGGAGCGACGTGACGACCGTGCATGAGTGGACCGGCCTTGAAGCGCGTGCACTTCGTCTTGCCTTGCGGATGAGCGTGCGGGTGTTCGCCCAGCACCTCGGAGTGGCTCCCCGCACCGTGGCGAAGTGGGACCATCTCGGGTCCGCAACCCGGCCCCGCCCTGACACCCAGGCCATCCTGGACACCGCGCTCGCCCGCGCGGACTCTGCGACCGACCCACTTGCGGTTCGAGACCCTGCTCCTGGAACTCGGTCAGAACACCGGCCAAGGTCTACGAGTCACCCGCGTAGGCCCACGGGCCTGGGACTACGAGACGTGGACCGACGACCTCGACCGCGCTGTGGTCGCACTCAGTCGCCAGAGCTTCAGCTACGCCACTGACCTGTTGAACCGATGGCTCACCCGCTACGATCCCCACGCTCTCGACGACAAGGGTCTGTACCTGTTCGCCCGATCGACGACACTGCTCGGTGACCTCCAACGTGACCAAGGCGCAGTGGCCGGCCCTCTGTCCGCTCGCCGCTCCTACCTCAACGCGCGCTCGATCTATAGCCAGCTCGACATCCCCCGCCGCATCGCCCAACTCGACCTGTCGCTGGCGGTCGTGGCCGAGATGTCGGACCGGTTGGACGAAGCCGCCAAGGAGTATGAGGTGCTGGCGGTGGACGACCGCCTCTCACCTCGTGACCGGACACGTGCCCGGCTGTGGGTCGGCACCGCCTTGAGCAAGAACGACAAGAACGACTACGCCGCTCGCCTGATGACGACCGCCATCCGCGAGTTCGAGAACCTCGGCGAGCCCGAGGATTGGTCCGTCGCGCACCAGAAACTGGCCCTGGCACACCGTGGCGCGGGAAACCTCTCGGAGGCGCTGCGCCTGATCGACCTCGCCCGCGCCACCGCCGTTACCGACGTGCCCATGCAACGGGTACGCCTGGAGACGGCTTACGGGCACATCCTGCTTTCCGACCGGGCAACCGTGGATGATGGGCTGATGATCCTCGACCGTGCCGCGTGCGAGGCCGCACGGCATGGGCTCGCGCACCAACTGCGCAGCATCGAGGGCATCCAGCGGTCCATCCAGGGGGAGACCCGCCTCCCTCTGTCACGGCGATCAGGGAGCAGCAGAGTGAGCGTCAAGCAGCAGGTCATCACCGACGAGCAGTGGCGGCACGCGCGCGCGATCTGGGATTACCACCAGATGCACCACGACCTGCGCCGGTGTGATGTGGCCATCGGCCTGGGCAGCCACGACCTGGGGGTCGCGCGCGCGGCAGCCGAGCTTTATCGCGCCGACTGGTTCCCGCTGCTTGTCTTCTCTGGAGCCACCAGTCCCACCACCGCGGCCCGCTTCCCTCGTGGTGAGGCAGTCCATTATCGCGAGTACGCGCTCGAATCCGGCGTGCCCGACAAGAGCGTCCTCCTGGAGCCGAAGGCGACCAACACCGGGCAGAACATCAGCCTGTCCCGGGAAGTGCTGGCGGACGCCGGAGTCCAGCCCAGTTCGGTCCTGCTGATCTCCAAGCCGTACATGGAGCGTCGGTCCTACGCCACCGCACGAAAGGTTTGGCCCGAGATCGAGGTGGTGTGCGCCTCCGAGTCGCTGGAGCTGGACGACTACGTCAGTTCGATCGGCGACCCGAAATTGGTCATCGACATGCTCGTCGGCGACCTCCAGCGCGTGATCGAGTATCCGAAGCTCGGCTACGCCATCGAGCAGCCCGTCCCAGGAGAGGTCCATGACGCCTACCAGGCTCTTCTCCGCGCCGGATTCGACAGCAGGCTCCTATCGTCCTGACCTCCCGTACGGCGAGGTGTGCGCGATCCACCAGCCCAACCTCTTCGCCCGGCTCTCGACCTTGGCCAAGTTGTTCACTGCGGACTACTGGATCGTCCTGGACGACGTACAGTTCGCCCGCAGGGATTACCAGCATCGTGCGCGCCTCGCCTCGCTCGACGACTCAGGACAGACACAGTGGCTTTCCATCGCTACGCATCTGCCACACGGCCGCTCCACTACCATCCGCGGAGCGCGTCTGGCCGATCCCGTCCGTTGCCGACGCCGTGTCGCCCAGCTTCTTGCCGACCACTATCGGCACGGTGCTCACTGGGCGGCGTTCAAGAGACGCCTCGAACCCGTGCTCGCCGAGTTCGAGAGAACCGACCGACTGGTCGACGTGACGGAGGTGTCCACACGCTTGCTGTTGGAGGAGGTGGGGTGGCCGGGGCAGATCCTGCATAGTAGCGATCTGCTCGTACGGGGTGAGAGGTCGCAGAGACTGGCCGACCTCGCTTGGCTGACCGGTGCGACGACCTATCTCTGCGGTACCGGGGGAATGCGATATCTGGATCCGGCTGTGTTCCGCGTCCATTCGATCGACGTCCTCTCCTTTCGGACTCCCAGATCGGGCATCTGGGCATCCGCTCGAGAAGTGAGCGCCGTACATGCTCTGATGCTCGTCGGGCCGTGGGCTATGAGGCGGGAACTGGAGATTCTGCGCGGACGAGTTCTGACGGAGGATCCGTGACCTGGCTTAAGCGCAGACAAGTTCCTGGTTGCTTGCGTCCCGCGCATCCGGAGTGACGGCGCCGCCCGCGTCAGGAGTGGATCTAGCTCTGCGCGACCTCAGGAGCGTGTACGGCCAGTGATCTCAGGGCCCTCCGATGATCAGCAACTCACCCATTCAGGCGTCGAGGATCCAGTTGCCGTGGAAGCCGAGCGGGACGCGCACGGGCAGGTGGACACGGGCCACGGGCGGTCCTGTGAAGTCCTGGGCCGACAGGATCACCAGGTCGGAGGCGCCCCGCTCGGGATCGGCGACGTAGGCCATCAGGTAGCCGTCGTCCTCCTCGCCGCCGCCGGACGGGTTGGCGACGAACGCCGCCTCCCCGACGGCGGCGTCGCGGGCGAAACCGTGCACCTCCGTCATGCCACGCCGCAGGTCGTGCTTGACGAGCGCGTTGGTGAACGCCTCGTCGGGGTGCGGGCCGTCGAGTGTGAACGGTACGCCGTACACCGGGCTGACCGCAGAGTAGCCGTAGCGGTGCGGGCGCGAGGCGAACGCGTCGTTCACGCGGGGAAAGTCCTGAGCCCGGTCGTCGATGCGGCGCTGGTCCACCCTGCCGCTCGCCGGATCGATGGTCCAGCGGTCGAGTGTGGGCGCGACCGCACCCGGGTCGGCGACGTCGACCGGCCCTTCGGACCTGATCAGGTCGACCGTGATCGTGGAGCCGTCGTCGTAGGCATTGAGTACGTGGCTGAGATAGAAGGACTCGACCGGCAGCCAGCGGATGTCACCGCCCGTCCGGGGCAGCACGCCGACGCGCGCCTGGTGCCCGGGATCCCACTGGAACAGCATCTTCGTCATGCTGAACGTCAGCGGGATGTCGAACACGAGGACGTAGTTCTCCGACAGCGCGAAGTCGTGCAGGAACGGGGTGTCGCCGGACAGCGGGATGTCCGTCACCCGGGTCACCATGCCGGCGGGGTTGGTGACGATGTACTGCGCGAACGACCGCCCGATCACATAGGCCAGGGAGTGCAGGTCGCCGGTGCGCGGGTCCACCTTGGAGTGCGCGTTGGCGCTGGAGCCCTCGGGCGTGGCGGCCATCGGGCACGCTCCGATCGTGTCCAGCTCGTAGCCGAGCTCGTGCGGCAGCCCGCCGGCCTCGACGAGGGCGAGCGTGCGGCCGGCGTGGCCGATCACGTGGACGTTCGGGGACGGAGGCAGGAACGCGGGCGGCTCCTCGCCGCGCCGTAGCCGGTCCAGGGCGTCGGCGACCTGTGTCGAGCGGACCCAGCGGTTGCGGTACCACTCGGCGCGGCCGTCCCGGATGCGGACGCCGTGCACCATACCGGCGCCGAAGGCGTAGAAGTGGGTGGCGGGATCCTCCACGCCCAGCGGGTTGGGGCCCATCCGGAGATAGCGGCCCTCCAGATCTGCGGGCAGACGGCCGGTCACGGGCAAGTCGTAGGCGGTGACTTCCTCCTTGACCGGGGCGAAGTGGCCTTCGAAGTAGCGGCTGCGTCGGTCTTCGGTCTGCATGGTCCTCTCCTGCTGTGGTACGGCGTACGACCGGAACGGTACCCTGCGTATAGGTGGTGACCAGCGGTTCAGTGAGCAGCAATCAGCCCTGTACTAGGACACGATTCATCGCTCTCACCGCTTCCACCAGGCAGGTGACGGCGTCCTTCGCGGGGGGACAGCCATACCCTCTGTACTAGGACAGCGGCCGCTTCCGGCGTGAGGAGACGATCGACCATGGACCGGTACGGCACCGCGCCGCCGTACCTGCGGATCGTCAGTGAGATCAAGCGGCGCGTCGAGACCGGCGAGCTGCGGGCCGGCGACCGCGTTCCCTCCACCAGGCAGGTCGCCGAGCAGTGGGGGGTGGCCCGCGCCACCGCCGCTAAAGCGCTGAACACGCTGCGGCAGGAGGGAGTGGTGGTGGCCATCTCCCGCGTCGGCACCGTCGTGGCGGAGCCCGCGCCCGGCACCTTCCCGCCTCCCAGGGTGCCGAGTGCCCCAGAACGGAAGCCCGCCCACGACGGCAAGCGGGAGCGGATGGTCCGTACGGCGATCGCCATCGCGGACGCCCAGGGGTTCGACGCGGTGTCCATCCGCGGCGTCGCGACCGCGCTCGGCATCCCCACCATGTCGCTGTACGGGCTCGTGCGCGGCAAGGAGGAGCTGGCCGCGCTCATGGCCGACACCGCGTTCGGCGAGCTGGAACTTCCGGCGATGCCCCCGGCGAGCTGGCGGACGCGGCTCGAACTCGCGGCCCGCCTGCAGTGGCGACTCTACCTGCGGCACCCCTGGCTGCCCCGGCTCGTCTCGCTCACCCACCCGCAGCCCACGCCCAACATGCTTCGGTACGGGGACTGGGGGATGGGCGTCGTGCGCGAGCTGGGGATCGATCCGGATACCGGCAGGTTCGTGTGGTGGGCGGTGACCAACTACGTCCGGGGGACGGCCACGAACCTGGAGCCGCAGGCCGAATCGGAGCGGCACACGGGCTTGTCCGCTGGGGAGTGGTACTCCGTCCACATGCCGAGGTTCCGTGCCGGCCTGCCCTCCAGCGGCCTCCCCGCGCGCGTGGCGCCCGCGGGTGATCAGTCGGCCTTCGACCTGGCCGGTTTCTTCGAGAACGGCCTGCAGCTCCTGCTGGACGGGGTCGCCGTGCTGATCGGCCGGCAGCGCCTTCCGTAGGAACGCGCTGGGTTACTCGGCGAGGGCGTCAAGCGCAGGTCTTCTTTGGCGGACTGCAGAAGGTGATCTCGGGGTAGCTCGCTGAGGACTTGTTCAACAGGGGCTGAGGCTTGCCGCGCAGGTGCTGGTCGAAGAAGGCCGTGACGTACTTGCGGGTGATGTCCATGGCGCGGGCGCCGCGTATGTCGGCGCCGACGTCGATACCGAGTTGGTCGACCAGCACGCCCAGGTCGGTGAAGGACAGGTGCACGGCTCCGTCCATGAGCAGCCAGCGCTTCCAGCCGGTCAGTCCCGTCCAGACATGCTCCCACGAGGCGGCCTCACCCTTGCCCGGCGCGTAGGTCGCGGGTTTGCCCAGGAAGAGGAATGGCCGGGACAACCCGGATGCGGGGACCGTGCTCTCCACGGTTCCGTCCATGTCGATGCCGGCGCGCAGCCGGGAGTCCTCCAGCAGGGCCGTGACGGCGCTCGCGCCGCCGGCCGATTGACCGGCCATGGCGATCTTCGACGTATCGATCAGGCCGGCGCCTTTCCACTTCGGGTGCTTGCCGGTCAGCTGGTCGAGCACGAAGGACACATCCGCAGCCCGGCTCTTCTCCAGCTTCACCCACCAGCCCTGCCCCTTGGTGATCTCGCACGTGACACAGGTGGTGACCCGTCCGTCCGGGAAGGTCGTGGCGACGTTCTCGTAGGTGTGGTCGACGGCGGCCACCACGTACCCCCGGCTCGCCAGTTCCTCGGCGAGGCCCGTGAGCTCGCTGCGGGGCTTGCTGTGTCCGGGAGAGAGCACCACGAGGGGCAGGCTGTGTTCACGCCCGGCGGGACGGGCGTCGGTGAAGGCGTTGGTGCGCGTCTTGCTCAGCGTGTCGGACGGGATGGTGGTGATCTTTCCGTCCTTGAGCAGCAGCTCGGACTCCTTCGCCGTCATGTACTGCGCTCGCTTGCGGCCTGGCGATTTGGCCGGGTACCACAGCGAGACCATGAGCTCGCGGTACTTGACGGTGGGAACCCAGGGGTCGGGGCGCGAGGTGTCCTTCAGGTACAGGGATGTGGTGCCGACCGGCTGGGAGCCGGTCGGTGCGGGCAGGAACGGCGTGACCGTCTGGGACGCCGCGGCCGGCAGGGCCTGGACGAGTCCGGTGGCGGCCAGGACGGTGACGAGCCCGGTGATGATGGCCAGCCGGTCACGGCGCCGGGGTTCGCGCAGCTCGCCATGGCCGTCGTCCGGCGTGGTCCGGTTCGGGGAGTCGATCATGTGGACGGACTATACCCTGAGGATATATTCGCGGTGCATAAAGGAGCGAATCTGGCCCCTCACCCCGTTCTCGGCGGTTCCCTCATGTGGCGACGTACCGGTCGCTCGTCTGCCCGCGCAGATGGCCGGGCGGCAGCTTGCGACCGTAGGCGACCAGGAGGAGGTCCTGCGCGGAGCCGATCAAGGGTGTGCCGGTGCCGAAGGACCAGCCGAGGTCGTCGGCGCGAAGCTGGACGCCGTTGAGGTCGGCGCCGAAGAAGCGCGCCGTTCTGGAGCTGATGGCGTCCAGGAGGATGCGTACGCGGTCGTCGGGGATACGGCGGTCGATGCCCAGAGCGACGGTGATGTCCAGGCCGTGGATCACGTCATGGCCCAATCCCGCCGTGGGACCGCCGACCGGAGGCTTCCAGGGGTTGCGGGCGTTGTCGCGGATCGCGCTGATCAGCTGGGCGGTGGACAGGATGGCGGCGTCCTGGTGGGCCAGCCGATCGGCCATCCGGTTGATGTCGCCGCGGGCCTTGAGGAGCTCGAGCGCCAGATGGGGAAGCCGGTAGCGGAAACCCATCGACATGTGGGCCGCGACCTCCCGTACACGCCATCCGGCGCACAGGCTCGGCGCCTCCCACTGGGCGGGTGACAGCTCGGCCAGCATCGCCGCCAGCTCTGTGCGCTCGGCGGCGATGGCGGTGCTGATGTCCATATTCACGCCTCCCGCTCTGTCAGGCGGGCGGCGGCGGTCAGGATGGCGCCCAGCTGCACCGCGACCACCCTGCGCGGCTCGATCGGCGGGCCGGGGGAGTCGGTCTCGGCCTGTTCGTACCACTGGTCGAAGCGTTCGGCGAGCAGGTGGCGTTGGCGCCGGATGGCCGGTGTGACGTTGCCGGCGGCCACTTCGGCGTCCAGCATGCGCAGGAACACCCCCACCAGGCGCAGCCGCAGCATGTGCGTTGTCTGACAGTGGGAGTACTCTTCGGCGACCGTGGCCGGCCGATCGAGCTCGGGCAGAGTTTCCTCTTCGAGGTCGGCGATCTTGCGGAAGGTCTCCAGGGTGCTTTCGGTCGAGCGGCGGAACGGGGAGCGCACCGTCAGGTCGCTGGTGACGGCCCGCATGCCCGCCTGTAGCGTCTCGATCAGCTCGCGTCGCGCCGCCGCCGCTTTGGTGGCCACCTCTAGGTAGGTGCGGTCGGTCGCGCTCCGGTCGGCCACCCGCTGGTCGGTCCACGAGGGCACCTCGGTGATCAGGTGGAGCGCGCCGAACCTGGCGGCGTAGTCGGCGCTGCTGCCGCCGGCGCCGAAGGCCGCGCCCACCCGCGCCCCGCCCAGCGTCAGGAAGACGGCGGGCGCGATCGGTTCGGCGCCAGGTAGTTCCGGCTCGCCGTGGTGCGGCGGGAGGCCCTCCATGCCGGGCAGGCCCGCCAGCCGTTCGGCCAGGACGGTGTCGCGGCGGTTGAGGTAGAAGAACGCGCCCTGGTACTCGGCGTTGTGCAGGGAGCAGACCAGCGACGGGCGTACCTCGTCCATCAGGCGCATGAGCGCGGCCGTCTCCGGCAGTGGCCGGTCGAAACGGTAGTCGCCGCTGACGAGCGGGAAGGTCCACTCGACCTGGTCGGCCAGGTCGGGGCGGTAGAAGTGCTCGGCATAGGCGCGGCGGTCGCCCGGTTCGCCGTACCAGCCCTCGTTCAGCCGGGCGCCATCCGGGTCGGCGCAGGCGACCAGGTGCCAGCGGTAGCCCAGCAGTCCTGGGTCCTGGCACAGCAGCCTGACCAGCGTGAGGACGGTCAGCGCGCCGACCGGCTCGTTGGGGTGCGGCCCGGCGATGACCACCGCGTCCGCCGGCCCGGTGCCGATGGTGAGGGCGTGCAGCGGCTCGCCGAGCCTTGAGGCGCCGATGCGGCGCAGCCGTATCAGGTCGGGATGGGCGGCGGTGAGCTCCTCCAGCTCGGCCCGCAGCGCGTCGACGGTGGGGAACGCCGGGTAGCCGGGAACCCGGCTCATGTACTCCGCAACATTCATAATGAGATTACGGTAATAATAAGATTATGAGAATGACAAGGGCGGAGGCCAAGGAACGCAACCGGCGGGCCCTGCTGGCGGCCGCGCACCAGATCGTCGCCAGAGACGGTCACCGGGCCAAGCTGGAGGAGATCGCCGAACAGGCCGGGCTGACCACCGGCGCTGTCTACTCGCTGTTCGGCAGCAAGAACGGCCTGCTGATCGCCCTGGTCACCGACTACCTCGGCCCGCACTACGACGGCATCGAACAGGCCGTCACCCCCCGCCTTGACCTGGTCGAAGCCGTGGAGGTCTTCGCCCGCCACTACCACCGCTTGTGCGAGGAGCCGGACGCGCTGGGCGACCTGTCGTTCGAGATCAGCCTGCAGGACCTGGCACTACGCGACCCCGAGCTACGGCCCAAGCTCGCCGCCTCCGTACGAGAGCACGAACAACGCCTGGCCGCCCTGTTGACCGGCAGACCGCACGACGGGGCGGCCCTCACCGCTCAGCAGGCGCACCGCCTGGCCACCGCGCTGCGCGCCCTGCTGGTCGGCCTCAGCCAAGGCGTCATCCTCGGCCTGACCCCCACGGCCCCGGAGCAGTACTTCGCCGACACGGCCCGCGCCCTGGTCGCCGACGACGTGCTCGGGCCGCCCTGACCTCCTCGACCGTCTGGGGGACTAAAATCCAGATACGGGTGGCCGTATCCGGCGCTGGCGTGACCTCCTGTGCCGCCGTACGCTCACGTTCCGGCGACCACCCATCACGGAGGCAGCCATGACCGTACGCATGGAGCGAGAAGGCCAGGTCACGACCGTAATACTGAGCAGGCCGGAGGTCCGCAACGCGGTCGACCGCAAGACCGCCGACGCGTTGGTGGACGCGTTCAGGGCGTTCGAGGAGTCCGACGCCGCGGTGGCCGTGCTGTGGGGCGAGGGCGGCACGTTCTGCGCGGGCGCCGACCTGAAGACGCTCGACAACCACGTCGGCGAGGACGGCGACGGGCCGATGGGCCCGACCAGGATGCGCCTGTCCAAGCCGGTCATCGCCGCTGTCGCCGGGCACGCCGTCGCGGGCGGGCTGGAGCTGGCGCTCTGGTGCGACCTGCGGGTGGCCGAGGAGGACGCGGTGTTCGGGGTGTTCTGCCGCCGCTTCGGCGTGCCGCTCATCGACGGCGGCACCGTACGGCTCCCGCGGCTCATCGGCACCTCCCGGGCCATGGACCTGATCCTCACCGGCCGTCCGGTCGGCGCCCGCGAGGCGTACGAGATGGGCCTGGCCAACCGCGTCGTCCCCACCGGCACGGCCAGGCGCCAGGCGGAGGAGCTGGCCCGCGAGATCGCCGGCTTCCCGCAGACCTGCCTGCGCGGCGACCGGCTGTCGGCGCTGGAGCAGGACGGGCTGCCGGAGCGGGAGGCGATGCGGAACGAGCTGCGCCACGGGCTGGTGTCCCTGCCCGACGCGGTCGGCGGCGCGGCCCGCTTCGCGGCGGGCGCGGGCCGCCACGGCGCGTTCTAGCGACCCCGGTGATCACCCCAGTACAGGGAAGTTCGCACGAATCACCCCGTACGGGTCGCGGGCCCGCTTGAGGTCGCGCAGCCGGGCCAGCGTGCTCGCGGGGAAGGCGGACGCGGCGCGTTCGCCCTGAGTCAGCATCGTGTACGTCTTACGCCCGCTCGTGTGCGGCACGAGCGCCTTCGTCAGGTCGGTGACGCGCTCGGCCGTGTCCGGCGACGGCCGGCCGAACATGTAGACCGAGTACGGCTCGGCCAGATGCCCTACGGCGCCGCCACCCTCGGCGGGCCGGGCCAGCGCTCCGCCCAGGTGCCGGACCTGCACGCTGATCAGCGGATCGATCGGCGCGCCGAGCAGCACGTCCGCCACGCCCTCCAGCCCCGTGAGCAGCTCGAACCGGCCCGATCCCGGGCTCGGGTCCGTGGGTTCGGCGCATATCGAGCCCAGCTCGGCCACCGGCGTCGGTCGCCGGGTGTCGCTGATCAGCCCGCCGATCCGGTCGAAGCGGCGCAGCAGGGCGCCGGGGTGCTCGCCGAGGAAGGTGACGTCGACGGCGACGTACCCCACCGGAGCGCCGGGGAACTTCAGCAGGTCGAACCAGAGCGTCAGCTCCTCCGGCGCCTCGGCGGTGGTCTCGGCGAAGGCGTCGAACACCTCCCGAGCCCGCTCGACCGGCCACATCATCCGCCCGCCGAACAGCTCAGGGGCCGGGTGCAGGCCGAACTCCAGCGAGGTGACCAAGGCGAAGTCGCCGCCACCGCCCCGCAGCCCCCAGAACAGCTCCTGATCCGACTCCGCGGTCACCCTGACGCGGTCCCCGGCGGCGTCGACCGCCTCGAAGGCCCGCACGCTGTCGGCCGCGAAGCCGTACTTGCGCCCGAACCAGCTCAAACCACCGCCAAGGGTGTAGCCGGTCACGCTCACCACCGGCGAGCTGCCCGCCAGGCCCGTGAGGCCGAGCGGGCCCGCGGCCGCCAGCACCTCGCCCCACTTCACGCCCGCGCCGACCCACGCGACGCCGTCCTCGACTCTCACGCCGCCAAGACGTGTGGTCTTGAGCAGGATCGTCCCGTCGGTGTCGCCGGAGGCGCCGTGGCCGCTCGGCTGGGCGGTGACCGCCAGGCCGTTGAGCCGCGCGTAGCTCACCACGGCGGCCACGTCGTCGGCGTCGGCCGCCTCGACCACCGCGCGCACCGGCTGGTCCACCGCCAGGTTCCAGGGCTTGCGGGCCGCGTCGAAGCCCGCGTCGCCGGGGAGCAGCAGGTTGCCGTTCACTTTGATGTCATTCATGGGACCAAGTGTGCGTTTTACCATTTGAGGGGGATTTGGGGTTGACTTGGGGTTTGTGGATGTCCGTCTGTTCGGCCGGCTTGAGGTCGACTCCGCCGATGGTGTTCGGCTCGATCTCGGCACGCGTAAGCAGCGGGCCGTGCTCGCCGTGCTGGCCCTCTCACCAGGGCGCGTAGTACCGCTCGACCGGCTGATCGAGGAGCTGTGGGCCGGGGAGGCGCCGGCCAAGGCGACGGCGACCCTCCAGGCGTACATCTCCCACCTGCGCCGGGTGCTGGAACCCGGCAGGAAGCCGCGTACGCCGCCCCGCCTGCTGCTCACCCGCGAGCCCGGCTACCTGCTCGACATCGCGCCGGGACAGGTCGACGCGGGCCGCTTCACCGCGCTGGCCGAGGACGGGCGGCGGGTGCTGCGGGGCGGCAGGTACGCCGAGGCGCTGGAAGTGCTCGACCGGGGGCTCGGGCTGTGGCGGGGCGAACTGCTGGGGGAGTTCGCCGACCTGGAGTTCGCGCGGCGGGCCGTACACCGGCTGGAGGAGCTGCGGCTGGGAGCCGCCGAGGACCGGGTCGAGGCGCGGCTGGCGCTCGGCGAGGCCGGGCTGCCGGATCTGGAGGCGCTGGTCGAGGCCCATCCCTATCGGGAGCGGGCCTGGGCGCTGCTGGTGCTGGCGCTCTACCGGGCGGGCCGGCAGGCGGACGCGCTCGGGGCGCTGCGCCGGGTCCGGTCGCTGCTTGACGGGGAGCTGGGCATCGAGCCGGGACCGGAGCTGAAGCGGCTGGAACAGGCGGTGTTCGACCAGTCGCCCGACCTGATGACCCTCACCGCACCCGGCCTCACCGCCCCGACCGCCTTCACCGCTCCCGTTCCCGACGACCGCTTCGCGGGGCGGCGCGCGTCGGCGGACGACTCGGTCAGCGGTCGAGGCACGGGCGCTCAGCGGCTGATCGCGCGGGACGGACAGTTGCACCTGGTCGAGGAGCTGCTGGCCGAGGCCCGCCGGGGGAGGGGCGGGCTGCTGCTGGTGACCGGCGAGGCGGGCATCGGCAAGACCAGCCTGGCGCGTGCCGCCACCGAGGTGGCCGCCGCGCGTGGCTTCCAGACGGTCTGGGGGCGCTGCCTGGACGACGAGACGGCCCCGCCCTTCTGGCCCTGGACCCAGGCCGGGCTGATCCCCGCGCAACCGCAGGCCGAGCTGTTCGACCTGTACGACGACGTGGTGTCGCGGCTGCGCGGTGGCCCGCTCCTGCTGGTGCTGGAGGACGTGCACTGGGCCGACGTCTCGTCACTGCGGCTGCTCGGCCACGTCGCCGGCGAGCTCGCCCGTACCTCCACCCTCGTCCTGGTCACGCTCAGGCCCGAGCCGGGCGACCACCCCGAGCAGCTGCGCGAGACGCTGGGCGCGCTGGCGCGGGAGAGCCACCGGGTGCCGCTGGCCCCGTTCGACGCCGGCGAGGTGCTCGACTACCTGCGTCTGCGCCATGTGGACGCGGATCCGGTGGCGATGCTCGACCGCTCGGGCGGCAACCCGTTCTACCTGACCGAGCTGCTCCTGCTGCCGGAGAGCGAGCGGGACCTGGTCCCGGCCGGTGCCCGCGACGTCATCGACCGGCGGCTCGCCCGGCTGCCCGCCGCCACGCAGGACCTGCTCAGAGCGGCCGCGGTGGCCGGCCGCGAGGTGACCGTCGACCTGCTGGCCGCGCTCACCGAGCGGCCGGTCGAGGAGGTCATGACCCTCGCCGAGCCCGCCCTTGCCGTCGGCCTGCTGACTGAGGACGCGCGGCCCGCCGACTACCGCTTCTCGCACGCCCTGGTACGCCAGGCGCTGGACGCGGGCCTCACCCGGCTGGCCAGAGCCCGGCTGCACCTGAGGGCCGGTACGTACCTGGAGACCATGCCCGGCGCCGACCCCGCGCAGCTCGCCGGCCACTTCGCCGCGGCCGCGAAGCTGGGCGGCGCGGACCGGGCTGTGGCCTATGCCGTCGCCGCGGCCCGGGAGGCGGTGGCCCGTCACGGCTACACCGAGTCGGTCACGTTCTGGGAGCTGGCGGTCGCGCACTTGCCGCCCGGCGACTCGGCCGATCGCTGCCACCTGCTGACCGAGCTCGGTCAGGCCCGACGTACCGTGGGCGACGCCGACGGCGCCATGCGCGACCTGACAGAGGCGATCGCGGCGGCCAAACGGCTCGGCGACCGCGACGCGCTGGTGACGGCGGTATCGGCGTTCGGCGGGCTGTCGGTGTGGAACTGGCGGCCGTACGGCGTGGTGGATGAGCAGATGGTGTCGGTCCTGGAGGACCTGCTGGCGGGCCCGCTCGACGACCACGCCAGGGCCACGCTGCTGGGCACGCTCGGTGTCGAGCTGCACTACGGACCCCGCCGCGCCGAGGGCGAACTGCTCGCCGCGGACGCCGTGGAGCTGGCCCGCGCCCTGGGCGACCCGGCGCTGCTGGCCAGGACGCTGAACAACTACCTGATCTCCGGGTTCGTCATGGGGAACAACCCGGCCCGGCTGCGCGCCGCCGACGAGATGCTGGCCATTCCAGGGCTGACCAGGGAGGCCCGGCTGGTGGCCGGCGGCCTGCGGATGTCCTGCCTGCTCCGCGCGGGGGACCTGGCCGAGTGGGAGCGCGAACTCGCCCGCTGCGAGCGGGTCCTGGAGGAGGTACGCCGCCCCGAGCTGGAAGCCATGGTCCGGGTCGCGCAGACGGGCGGACACACCCTGCACGGCCGCTGGGCCGAGGCGGAGGCGCTGGTGGCCGACTTCCCGGACCTCAAGTACGGTGCCAGCCCGTGGGGCGCGGAGGCCCGCCGGCTGGCCACGCTCTACACGTGCAGACGCGGCCAGGGCAGGGTGGCCGAGATCATCGACGACCTCATCGCCGCGAGCGACCTCCCGCAGATGATCCCGATGCGGCCGCTCGCCATTCTGGCCGCCCTCGACGTGGGCAAGGAGGAACTGGCCAGGGCGCTGATCGCGCGCTGGGGCACGGAGCTGCGGGACGACTGGTCGGGGGGTTTCCTCTTCCCGGCCTGGGGCCTCATCGCCGCCCGGCTCGGCACCCCGGACCCGGAAGAGCTGTACGAGCGGCTGCTGCCGGTAGCCGACCAGTTCATCGTCATGGGCATGGGCAGCGGCGCCTGGGGCTCGGTCCGCGACGTCCTCGCGGCGCTGGCCGTACGGCTGGGGCGTACCGAGGAGGCGGACGAGCACCGGCGGGTGGCGATCGCCACGTACCGGCGGCTCGGCCTGACCTATTGGGAAACGGCCTATTGGGAGGCGCGGAGCCGAAGCTGATCTGTCGGAGGCGCCCCGTATCGTGACCCTCATGCCTGACATCGAGGTCGCAGGGCGTGAAGTCCGCGTCACCAATCCCGACAAGGTGGTGTTCCCCGCCAGCGGGCACACCAAGCTCGACCTGATCCGCTACTACCAGGCGGTGGGCGAGGGCGCGCTGCGCGGCGTCCGCGGGCGGCCGATGGTGCTCAAGCGGTTCGTGCACGGGATCGAGGAGGAGGCGTTCTTCCAGAAGCGCGCGCCCGCCAAGCGGCCCGACTGGATCCAGGTGGCCGAGCTCCGCTACCGCTCCGGGCGCAGTGCCGAGGAGGTCGTCGCGACGGAGACGGCCCACATCGTGTGGGCGGTCAACCTGGGGTGCGTCGACCTCAACCCGCACCCGGTGCTGGCCGCCGACCTGGCCCACCCCGACGAGCTGCGCATCGACCTCGACCCGGTGCCGGGCGTGCGCTGGGGCGACGTGCTGCGCACGGCGCAGGTCTCCCGCGAGGTGCTGGCCGACCACGGCCTGACCGCCTGGCCGAAGACGTCGGGATCACGGGGCTTTCATGTGTACGCCCGCATCGAGCCGCGCTGGACGTTCGCCGAGGTGCGCCGGGCGGCCGAGGCGGTGGCCCGGGAGGTGGAGCGGCGCGCCCCCGAGGTGGCCACCAGCCGGTGGTGGAAGGAGCAGCGGCACGGCGTGTTCGTCGACTACAACCAGAACGCCTATGACCGTACGGTCGCCTCCGCCTACTCGGTCAGGCCGGTCGCCGACGCGCGCGTCTCCACACCGCTGACCTGGGACGAGGTGCCAGGCTGCCGGCCGGGCGACCACACGATCGACACGGTCCCCAAGAGGTTCGCCGAGCTGGGCGACCCGTGGGCGGACATGGACCTGCACGCGGGCGGCCTGGAGTCGCTGCTGGAGCTGGCCGAGTCGCAGGGGCCTGCCCCCGAGCGGGAGGACCTTCCCGTCGTCGAGATCGCCAGGGCGCAGCACAAGGACGAGGCGCTGGCCGGGTTCGAGCGGTGGAAGGCCAGGCACGCCGAGGTCGCCGGCCACCTCCAGCCTGCCGATGTGCTGGTCGACGGCATGCGCGGGCGCAGCAGCGTGTGGTATCGCATCCGGGTCAACCTCCAGCACGTCCCGGAGGCCCAGCGACCGGCCCAGGAGCCGCTGGAGGTCGATTACGACCCCTGGACCGTTTAAGGGCGGGTCAGGCGCGGGCCGGTCGAGCGCGGGCCGGTCGAGCGCGGGCCGGTCGAGCGCGGGTCGGTCGAGTGTGGGCGGGTCAGGCGCGGGTCGGGCGGGCGCGGGCGGGTCAGGCGCGGGTCGGGCGCTCGTAGCCGTCGTCTCCGCCGTAGACGTGCGAGTTCGGGTCGAGGTCCGGCTGGGTGGCCGGGCTGGTCGGCGAGGCGGTGTGCTCCACGGCGAAGTCGTCCGACGGCTCGGGCGGTGCGGGGAAGAGGTGGTCGCGCCAGGTGATCCGCCCCAGCGGCGTGGCGTCCGTGGTGTGCCAGCCGGCCCGCTGGGCGGCCCACCTGCCGCCGGGATAGCGCACCGGCAGTAGCAGGCGGCGCAGCCTCTTGGCCTGCAGCCAGGGTCTGACCACCGCGTCCATGCCGATCACCTCGGGCCCGCCATATTCGATCACGCCCCGCTCGGGACCGGCGGCGACCAGGTCGGTCAGATACACGGCGACCTCGGAGCGGTCCACGGGCTGCCAGGGGAGCGTGCGGTCCACCGGGATCGCGGGGAAGGCGGCGGCCAGTTCCCGGAGCAGCTGGTCGAGGTGCTGGTGGAAGGTGGTGCAGCGCAGGATCGTCCAGCCGACCCCGCTCTCCCTGATCAGCCGCTCGGCTTCGAGCTTGTCCTCGAGATACCCGGTCGCGGCCTGGTCGGCGCCGACGATCGAGGTGAACACCAAATGCGGCACCCCGGCTTCCTTGGCCGCGTCGAGCAGCACCGCGGTACCCGCTACATCGACGGAGCCGGCCCGGTGGGCCTTACGGGCGAAAGTGGCGAGATGGATGATCGCATCGACGTCCCGCACGGCGCTGTACACGCCTTTGCCCCAAGTCAGGTCACCCCATACCCATTCGATGTCCCGGCCCGAGTGCGCCTGGCGGCTCAACGCCCGCACCGCGTGACCCGTCCTGAGGAGTGTGGGCACTACTGCTTTGCCCAGCATGCCGGTTGCGCCCGTGACCAGAATGTGCATTCCCCGCCCCTACCCGCAGCCTGGGAATTCTCCCGAAATGACAACGAAATTCATCGCATGCTTGGTCAAAGGGTCTGTCTACTTCGGTCGAGGGTAGGGCCGGGGTCATGGCACGCATAGCAGCGGAATCCCTGGTAGAGCGGCTCGCCGAGTGGGGCGTCGACACCGTCTTCGGCATGCCGGGCGACGGCATCAACGGCATCATGGAGGGCCTGCGACGCCATCGCGACAAGGTGCGCTTCGTCCTGGTGCACCACGAGGAGGCCGCCGCGTTCATGGCCACGGGCTACGCCAAGGCGACGGGGCGGATCGGCGTCTGCCTGGCCACCTCCGGCCCCGGCGGCATCCACCTGCTCAACGGGCTCTATGACGCCAAGCTCGACCACGCTCCCGTGCTGGCCATCACCGGAATGCAGGAGAGCTCCGTGCTGGGCACCGCCTACCAGCAGGAGGTGCAGCTGGATCGGCTGTACGCGGACGTGGCCGAGTACAACATGATGATCACCAATCCGGCCCAGCTGCCGGCGCTGGTGGACGTGGCGATCCGCACCGCCTACGCGCGGCGCGGGGTCGCCCACCTCACGCTGCCCAACGACCTGCAGGTGGCCGACGCGGACGCCGACCCCTGGCAGCACGTCGCCCCCGCCAGGACCCCGCAGACCGCGCCCGTCTACCTTGAGGCCGCCGGGATCCCCCGCCAGGAGGACATCGAGTGGGCAGCCGAGGTGCTCAACACGGCCGAACGGCCCGCCATCCTGGTCGGGGCGGGCGCGCTGCACGCCAGGGACGAGGTGCTGGCGGTCGCCGAGGCGCTCGGCGCGCCGGTGGTCAAGACGCTGCCCGGCAAGGCGGTGGTCCCCGACGACTCGCCGTACACGACGGGCGGGATCGGGCTGCTCGGCACCCGGCCGAGCGAGGACCTGATGGAGGAGACCGACGTCCTGCTCATGGTGGGCACCAACTTCCCCTACTCCAAGTTCCTGCCGGAGCCGGGAGGGACGCGGGTCGTGCAGCTGGAGGCCGACCCCGCCAGGGCCGGGGCACGGATCGCCACCGACGTGCCGGTCGTGTGCGACGCCAAGGAGGGCCTGCGTGCCCTCCTGCCGCTGCTCTCCGGCCGCGATGGGAACGCCCATCTGGCGAAATATCAGAAGCAAATGGTCAAGTGGCGTGAGGACATGGACGCGCTGGAGAACGCCGACCGCGACCCCATCGCCCCCCAGTACGTGGTGTCGGTCCTCGACGACCTGGCCGCCGACGACGCCATCATGACCTGCGACAGCGGCACGATCGCCACCTGGGCCGCCCGGCACTGGACGATCCGCGGCGGGCGCGCGTTCTACCTGTCGGGCAACCTGGCCTCGATGGCGCCCGGCCTGCCGTACGCGAACGCCATGCAGCACGCCTACCCGGGCCGGCAGGTGATCGCGTACGTCGGCGACGGCGGGTTCGCCATGCTCATGGCCGAGTTCCTCACCGCCGCCCAGCAGCGGCTGCCGGTCAAGGTCGTCATCAACAACAACCGCTCGCTCGGCATGATCCTTTGGGAGCAGATGGTCCTCGGCTACCCCGAGCACGGTGTGCGCTTCCCTGAGCCGGCCGGCGACTTCGCCGGCTGGGCCCGGGGCTGCGGCGGGTTCGGGGTCAAGGTCACCAAGGCGGGCGACCTCGTGTCCGCGGTCCAGCAGGCGCTGGCCTACGACGGGCCCGCGCTGGTGGACGTGGAGGTGAACCCGAACGAGCCGCCGCTGCCCGCCAAGGTCTCCTACGACCAGGCCAAGAGCTTCGCCCAGGCGTTCATCAAGGGCCAGCCGCACCGGGCCGCCATCGCCACCACCCTGTTCAAGGACCGGATCCAGCGGCTCGGCGACTAGCCAGGCGCCCGGTGATCAGCAGCGGCTCGGCGACCAGCCGGCGAGTCAGCGGCTAGTCGGCGGCTCGGCGCTTGGCCAGGTGCTCCTCGATCCGCTCGGTGCCCCACCAGCCGGTCGCCAGCACGATCCGGTAGCGGCGGGCGATCGTCTGCCCGCGCGCCAGCTCGAACTCCTGGTGGAAGGCCCATGAGGGATTGACGGCGGCGAACGGGCCACTGCGCACGAACCAGTGCGACTCCGGCCCCGGATCCGGTACGAAGATCAGCGTGGACGACCGGTCCACCTCGTCGTGCCGCCCCTGGAAGGCCAGCCAGCGGGCCCGCTGCCCCATCATCTCCTCGCCGCCCATCCCGTCGGGGCCGAGCACCTCGCCGCCGGTGAACGAGCGCGGGCCGCGCCAGAACAGGCCGCTGTATCCGGCGAGCGGGCGGCCGTGCGTGGTGGGGCTGCCGAAACGTAGCGGCTCCTCACGCAGGCCGGTGAGGGTTGTGTGCCAGACCAGCTCCCAGGAGCCGTTGGCCGGATCGACCGCCTCGACGGTGAGCTCGCGCCGCTCCTCCACCCAGGGCTCGCCGCGCGAGCTGCGCCAGGTCAGCTGCCCCGACAGGCCGTCTTCGCGTACGTCGAGGCTGTCGTGGCGCATCGTGCCGTTGTTGTCCAGGTCGATGTAGCGCTTCTCCTCGCGGACGAACGTGCCGCCGCCCCAGAAGTTCTGGCCGGACACGTGCGAGGCGGTCAGTTGCAGGCCCTTGTGCCAGCGGTGGTCGTGCGGCCGGTAGGAGGTCACCACGTCACCGGCCAGCGTACGCATCGGGTGGATGTACGGCTTGGGCGCCTCGAACGGCTGCGGGTCGGGCTCGTGAACGTAGCGCATCAGCTCCACGCCGTGCGCCTCGAAGACGATCGCGCTCATGAGGGGCTCCATCCGGGGGTGTCGCCGTGCAGGCTGCGGTAGAAGGGATCGCCGGGGCCCACCTCGCCCGCGTGTACCGTACAGCCGGTCAGCGCCGCCTTGTACATGGCGGTGATCAGCTCCAGCGACCGGCGCCCGTCCCGGCCGCTGGCCCGGGGCCGCCGGCCCGCGCGCAGGTCCGTCACCAGGGCCCGCAGCTGCTTCAGGTGGGAGGTGGGCTCGTCCTCGGCGGGCGGCCACTCGATCGGGCCGGCGTGCTCGGCCGGGGTGCAGGTCCAGTCGTCGTTGGTGTAGCCGTACAGGTGGGTCAGCTCCAGGGTGGCGTCGGCGAGGTCGATGCGTATGTGGCTGACCTGCCGCGGCGACAGCACGCTGTTGACCACCGTGGCCAGGGCGCCGGACTCGAAGCGGACCAGCGCGGTCGTGACGTCGTCGGTCTCGACGTCACGCGCCAGCCTGGCCGCCATGGCGCGCACTTCGCTCCACTCGCCCAGCAGCTCCAGCAGCAGGTCGAGCTGGTGGATGCCGTGGCCCATCGCCGGGCCGCCGCCCTCGGTCTCCCAGCGCCCGCGCCACGGCACCGCGTAGTAGGCGTCGTCGCGGTACCAGGTGGTCTGGCAGTGCGCGACGTACGGCGTGCCGAGCGCGCCCTTCTCGATCAGCCGCCGCAGGTGCTGCGCGCCGGAGCCGAAGCGCTGCTGGAACACGATCGCCGCGTACGGCCCGCCCTCCTGCTCGGCCGCGACCATGGCGTCGTACTCGGCCAGCGACAGGCACGGCGGCTTCTCGCACCACACCCACGCGCCCGCGCGCAGCGCGGCGGCCACCTGGGCGGCGTGCAGGGAGGGCGGGCTGCAGACGTCGACCAGATCGGGGCGTACCTCGGCGAGCATGCCTTCGAGGTCGTCCGAGGCGTACGGCACGCCGAACCGGTCGGCGAACGCCTGGGCCAGCTCGGCGGTCGCGTCCACGACGGCGACCACCTCGATGTCGTCAGACAGCTCCTGGAAGGCGGGCATGTGCGCGAAGCTCGCGATCGCGCCGCCGCCGACGATGGCGACGCGCAGGGGGGATGGCACGGGCGACCTCCTTGGGAGACCTTTGGAAAGCGCTTACCGGAGCACGTTATGGTGCGCGGGCACTCCTGGGCAAGGGCTACGCCGTGGCGGCACACGCTCTGGCGATGCCGTTCGCGGCGGTCAGCAGGGGCTCGACCAGCCGGGGGAGCTCGCGGGCGCGCCTGGAGGACAGCACCATGCCGAGCGCGGCGATGGCCCGGCCGTCGACCAGGACCGGGGCCGCGGCCGAGCAGGAGCCGAGCGTCATCTCCTCATACGTCAGCGCGTACCCCTGGGCGCGTACGGTGGCCAGCTCGCGCGCCAGCCGCCCCGGCTCGGTGATCGTGTGCGGGGTCGGCCGTTCGAGCACGCGGTCCAGGTACGACCGGACGAACCACTCGGGCTCATAGGCGAGCAGGGCCTTGCCGACGCCCGTCGGATGCATGGGCAGCCGCCCACCCGTCCTGGACACGATCGGCACGGCCCGCCGCCCGGCCACCTTGTCCACGTACAGCACCTCCAGCCCGTCACGGACGGCCAGGTGCACGTTCTCGCCGGTGCTCGCGAACAGCTCCTGCAACCACGGATGAGCCAGGTCCTGGAGCTTGGCGGGCGCGAGCTGGCCCAGCTCCCACAGTCGCAGCCCGATGCGGAGCCGCCCGTCGGGCGCGCGGCTCAGCGCCTGCCACTCCTCCAGCTCGCCGACCAGCCGGTGCACCGTGCTCAGCGGGACGCCGCTGCGCCTGGCCAGGTCGGTCAGCGTGAGCTGCGGGTGCCCGGAGTCGAACGCGCCCAGGATGGCGAGCACCTTGGAGGTCACCGTGCGCCCCTGGGATCCACCTGACATACCGCAAATCCTGCACAATTCTTCCGCTCAGTGGAAGAGGCAGCTCGAACAATCGGCCGCCGAAGCAGGATGCTTCCTTCATGCGCACTCAGGTAGGGATCATCGGGGCGGGGCCCGCCGGTCTGCTGCTGTCCCACCTGCTCCACCTGCGCGGCATCTCCTCCGTGGTGCTGGAGAAGCGCGGCCGCGAGTACGTGGAGCGCCGCGTGCGCGCCGGCGTGCTGGAGCAGGGGACGGTGGACACGCTGGTCGAGGCGGGCGTCGGCGCGCGGTTGCTGCGCGAGGGCCTGCCGCACCGGGGCATCGAGCTCAGGTACGGCGGGCAGGGCCACCGCATCGCCTTCGAGAAGCTGGTGCCCGGCCGGACCATCACGGTGTACGGCCAGCAGGAGGTGGTCAAGGACCTGATCGCCGCCAGGCTGGAGGCGGGCGGTGACGTGCGGTTCGAGATCGAGGACGTGGCCGTGCATTCGCTGGAGGCCGAGCCTTACGTGACGTTCGGCGGCGAGCGGCTCGACTGCGACGTGATCGCCGGTTGCGACGGCTTCCACGGCGTGTCCAGGCCGTCCATCCCGCCGGGCGTTCTGCGGCTGTTCGAGCGGGACTATCCCTTCGCCTGGCTCGGCATCCTGGCCCGGGTGGCGCCGTCGTCCGAGGAGCTCATCTACGCCAGAACCGAACGCGGCTTCGCGTTGCACAGCATGCGCTCGCCCACGGTCAGCCGCTTCTACCTGCAAGTTCCGCCCGACGCCACCGTGGCGGAGTGGCCGGACGAGCGGATCTGGGCCGAGCTGAAGGCGCGGCTGGAGACCGTACCCGGCTTCGTCCTGGACACCGGCGAGATCTTCGACAAGGGCGTCACGCCGATGCGGGCCTTCGTCGCCGAGCCCATGCAGTACGGCCGCCTCTACCTCGCCGGCGACGCCGCCCACATCGTGCCGCCCACCGGCGCGAAGGGGCTGAACCTCGCCGTGGCCGACGTACGCGTCCTGACCGAGGCGCTGGACCGGTTCTTCGCCACCGGCTCGGCCGACCTGCTCGACGCCTACTCCGAGTCCTGCCTGAAGCGGGTCTGGCGGGCCCAGCACTTCTCCTGGTGGATGACGACCCTGCTGCACACGTTCGACTCCGACGACGACTACGGGCGGCGGCTGCAGCTGTCCTACCTGGACTACGTGACCTCCTCCGAGTCGGCCGCGACGACGCTGGCGGAGAACTACGTGGGCTTGCCATGATCAACTTCGAAGGGCGGCCATGACCCATCCTCCTTACCTGAGCCCCGGCTACCGCAGCACGATCCTGCGCGCGCCCGCGCGGCCACCGGTGGCCTTCAGGAGCGATCCCGACGCGATCGAGCTGACCGGCCCGGTCTTCGGCCACGACGAGGTCGGCTCGCTCGACTCCGACCTGACCAGGCAGCACGTCGGGGAGCCGCTCGGCGAGCGCATCTCCGTCACGGGCCGCATCCTGGACTCCGCCGGAAAACCGGTCCGCGGCACGCTGGTGGAGCTCTGGCAGGCCAACGCCGCCGGCCGCTACGCCCACGAACTCGACCAGCACCCCGCCCCCCTCGACCCGAACTTCACCGGCGCCGGCCGCTGCCTCACCGACGAGGACGGCCGCTACCGGTTCGTCACGATCAAGCCCGGCGCCTATCCCTGGCGCAACCACCACAACGCGTGGCGGCCCGCGCACCTGCACTTCTCCGTGTTCGGGCGGGCCTTCACCGAGCGGCTCGTCACGCAGATGTACTTCCCCGGCGACCCGCTGATGCCCTTCGACCCGATCCTCCAGTCGATCCCCGACGAACCGGCCAGGCAGCGGCTCGTCTCGGCCTTCTCCATGGAGCTGACCGAGCCCGAATGGTCGCTGGGCTACTCCTTCGACATCGTGCTGGGCCGAACCCCGATGGAGTCGTCATGAACCTCACGCCGTCCCAGGACGGAGCCTTCATAGAGCTCACGCCCTCCCAGACCGTGGGGCCGTTCTTCAGCCACGCGCTGCCGTACCCGCACGACTGGGAGCTGGTGCCTGCCGGGCACGCGGGCGCGATCATGCTGACCGGCCGCGTCCTGGACGGCGCCGGTGAGCCGGTGCCGGACGCGCTGCTGGAACTCTGGCTGGGCCGCACCGGCGACCGCGGCGCGCTGCTGCGGGGCGACGGGGAGGTGTCCGGCTTCGGGCGTTGCGCTACGGCTCCTGATGGTTCGTTTCGCTTCCGTACGGCGCGGCCTGAGGGGGCGTACCTGTCGCTGCAGGTGTTCGCCCGGGGGCTGCTGCGGTCGTTGCTGACCCGCGTCTACCTGGAGGATCTGCCCGATCCGCTGCTGGACGGCTTGGAGCCGGAACGGCGGGGGACACTGATCGCGACGGGGTCGGGGGACCGGTACCGGTTCGACGTGCGGCTCCAGGGGGATGGGGAGACGGTGTTCCTTGACTTCTGACGGGACTGCCGCTTTTGGCGGGGTTGCCGGCGGAGCTTCTGACAGCGCTGCGGGGGTGGCCTCTGGCGGCCACTCCGGCGGGGCTGCCGCGGACAGCGGGCTGCTGGCGCCGGTGCGGGCGGGCACCCGGGTGGAGGCGGTGACGTCGGACGCGGCCTGGCTGCGCGCCATGCTGGACGCCGAGGCGGCGCTGGCTCGTGCGCAGGGGCGCGCCGGGCTGATCCCCGGTGCGGCGGCGGCCCTGATCGACCGGGTGGCCTCGGGGTTCACCGCGGACCTACCGGACCTCGCCCACCGAGCCAGACAGGCCGCCAACCCCGTCGTCCCCTTGGTCGCCGACCTGCGCAAAGCCGTCACCGCAGCCGGGGCCAGCGCCGCCTCCTCCGAAGCCGCCGCCTCTTCCGGTGCCTCCGGTGCCACCGGGCCCCGAGGGGTTGGTAGCGCGGCTACCGGAAGCGCTGGGGACGCGCGAGAGGCCATCGGGAGCGGAGGGGCGGCCGTCTTCGTCCACCGGGGGGCCACCAGCCAGGACATCTGTGACACGGCCGCCATGCTGGTCGCCGCGCGTGCCGTCAGCTTGATCGCGGCGGATCTGGACGCGGCCATGGAGGTGCTCGCCGGATTGGCGGAGCGGCATCGCGACACGCTGATGGCGGCTCGCACGCTGAGCCAGCAGGCGGTCCCGACGACATTCGGGCTGAAGGCGGCGGGCTGGCTGACCGGCCTCCTGCGCGCCCGCGACCGCCTGACCGCGCTACGCCTCCCCGCCCAGCTCGGCGGCGCGGCCGGCACACTAGCCGCCCTCGTCGAAACCGTCCGCACCGCCGACCCCGAACTCGCCCACGCCGAACCAGGCCGCACCGCCGACCCCGAACCCGGTGGTGGCGAGAGTGCGCAGGCGCGGGTGCTTCGGCTGGTCGAGCTCTATGCCGGGGAGCTCGGGCTGGCCGCTCCGCTGGCGCCGTGGCATGCCGAGCGGTCCGTGGTCGCCGAGCTGGGCGCGGCCCTGGCCGGTACGGCGGGCGCGCTCGGCAAGGTGGCGACCGACGTGATCCTCATGGCCCAGACCGAGGTCGGCGAGGTGGCCGAGTCATCCCGGGGCAACTCCTCGGCCATGCCGCAGAAGCGCAACCCGGCCCTGTCGGTGCTGATCCGGTCGGCGGCGCTGCAGGTGCCCGCGTACGCCCAGCTGCTGGGACAGGCGGGGGAGCACGAGCGGGCCGCGGGCGCCTGGCAGGCGGAGTGGTCGCCGCTGCGCGAATGCCTCCGCCTGACCGGCGGCGCCGCGGAGACGGCCGCCGAGCTGGTCGCCGGGCTTCAGGTGTTCCCGGACAGGATGCGGGACAACGCCTGCCTGACCGGCGGGCGCATCGTGTCGGAACGGCTCGCGGTCCACCTCGGCCGCGATGCGCTCAACGAGGCGCTGAGCCGTCCAGGTCCGCTGGAAGGGCCGGAGGAGCTGCTGGATCCCGAGGGCTATCTGGGCGCCGCGCCGGAACTCGTCGATCGCCTCCTGGCCGACTACCGAGAGCGTCGCGTCCCCTCCGACTACCGCAAGCGCAGCGTCCCGGGCGAACACCGCGAGCGCCGCGTCCCGGACGACTACCGGAAGTGATCGTGAGCATGAAGCTGCATCACCGCGTCGACGGTCCCGCCGGAGCGCCGTTGCTGGTTCTCGGGCCGTCGCTCGGCACCACGCTGGACATCTGGCAGCCGCAGCTTAGCGCGCTCACCCAGTCGTGGCGGGTGCTCCGGTATGACCTGCCGGGCCACGGCGGCTCGGCCCCTGCCACCTGCGGCCTGACGATCGACGACCTGGCGCGGGCCGTACTGGACCTGGTGGGCGATGTGGAGGACACGGAGGCCGGAGAGTTCGCGGTCGGCGGCATCTCTCTAGGCGGCGCCATTGCCACCACGATCGCGGCCGGTCAGCAGGAATCCGGCGAACAGCAGGCCAGTCAGCAAGAGCCGGGTCAGCAGGAATCCGATCAGCAGCCGGCCGGACAGCGGCAGGCCGGCCGGCGGGGTCGGGTGCGGAGTCTGGTGCTGTGCTGTACGTCGGCGCGGTTCGGGGAGCCGGGGCCGTGGCTGGAGCGGGCGGCGCTGGTACGTGCCTCCGGTGTGGCCCAGCTCGCCCCGGCGCTGGCGGCCCGCTGGTTCACCGCCGGCTACGACGGCCGCTGGGTGACGGACATGCTGGATCGCGTGGACGCCGAGTCGTACGCGGCCTGCTGCACCGCCATCGCGTCCTGCGACCTGACCGGACGCCTGGCCGCCATCACCGCCCCCACGCTGGTCGTCGCGGGTGCCGACGACCCGGCCACGCCCTTGGACCAGGCTCTCACGCTGGCCCAAGGCATCCCGGGGGCGCTGTTGCGCGTGGTGCCCGGCGCGGCTCACCTGGCGAGCGTGGAGCGGGCCGACACCGTCACGTCCGCGATCGTCGGCCACCTTGGCGGCGACTCCGGTCACACGGCCGGGATGCGTACCAGGCGTGAGGTGCTCGGCGACGCCCACGTGGACCGGGCCGTCGCCGCCACGACCGGCTTCACCCGCGACTTCCAGCACCTCATCACCCGCTACGCCTGGAACGAGATCTGGAACCGGCCCGGCCTCGACCGCCGTACCCGCAGCTGTGTCACCCTGACCGCGCTGGTCGCCCGCGGCCACCTGGACGAGCTGGCCATGCACGTGCGCGCGGCCCTGCGCAACGGCCTGACCCCGGACGAGATCGGCGAGGTGCTCCTGCAGACGGCGATCTACTGCGGGGTCCCGGCCGCCAATGCCGCCTTCGCCGTCGCCCAGCGCGTCCTGGCCGAAGTCCCGACAGAAGTCCCGACAGAAGTCCCGACAGAAGAAGACTGATCCCACGAGCGGGTCGAGCGCGTGTCTCCCATGAGCTGGCACGAGCATGCGCCACGGCAAGCCACGCCCGTGCTCGATGTCCTGGCTGCAACGGATTTGCAACGTCGGTTGGCAGCATCTTGAGCGGATTGTTCGGCTCAAGGAAGGGACCGATCTCATGCCCAAACTGACCCCGGAGCAGGCCGACCGGATCGTGGCCGGCTGGCGGAGCGGTACGCAGCTCGTCGAAGGATGGGACAACCCGGCTGGCCCGCTGTTCGCCAGCGGTGAGTACGCGGAAGCGGACATCACCCTCGAATCCATCCTCGCCGCGTCGGGCTGCAACCCGCCTCCCCCTCCGCTCACCGAGGGCGGCTGCGGCACCGCGTGCAGCGCCTCCGCCGGGCGCTTGTGCTGCTGACCTGACATGGGGGAATACACCGTAAGCGACACCGTGCTGGACCGCCTGCTCGAACCTTCACTGGAGCGACTGGCGGCCCGGCTCGGGTCCGTCGCGGGCCTGGCGGAAACGGAGCGCCGGGCCGTACACGCGGGCGCCGCCACGGCGCTGTTGAACACCGTGCGCATGAGGACCAACCGGGTGCTGCTCCTGGAGCTGAACGCGGCCAGGATCACCGGCAGGCTCACGGGCGCCGACCCGGAGGCCAGGTGGCGGGATTGGGAGTCCCAGGCGGCGAACCCGGAGTTCTGGGAGTCACTGGGCGGCCACTACCCGACCCTGCTCCCACGCCTGCGACGGCTGATCGGCCACAGGTGCGCGGCGGCGATGAGCCTGGCCTGCCGCTTCGCCGCCGACCGCCCACTGCTCACGACGCTGCTCCGGCCGCTCGAGGGGGGCGAGCCGGGGGAGCTGGTGAGCGTCGAGTTCGGCGCGGGCGACAGCCATCGCGGCGGGCAGAGCGTGGCGATCCTGACCTGCGCCGCGGGCAAGGTCGTCTACAAGCCGCGGTCCGTAGCCGTTGACCTGGCCGCGGCGCGGCTGCTGAGCCGGCTGCTGGCCGACGAGCCCGCCGACACCCGGATCAGGGTCCCCGACGTGGTGAGCGGCGACGGCTACGGCTGGGCCGAGCACGTCGCCCATCGGTACTGCGCCGACGACGAGGAGACGCGCTGCTTCTACCGCAACCTCGGGCACTGGCTGGCCGTGATGCGGCTGATCGGCGGCACCGACCTGCACGCCGAGAACCTGATCGCCGCAGGACCGATCCCGACCGTCGTGGACTGCGAGACGCTGTTCACGCCCCAGCCGCCGACGCGGGTCTCCGGCTACGGGCTCGCGGCGGACCGGGCGGGGGCGCTGATCGGCGGTTCGGTGCTGGGCACCGGGCTGCTGCCGGGCCGGGGGCTGGCGCTCGGCTGGCGCGGCGTCGACATGTCCGCCATCGGCTCACTGCCCGGCCAGCAGCCGGTCACGGAGCTGCCGGTCATCCTCGGCGTCGGCACCGACGAGGCGCGGATCGGCCTCGCGCCCGTACGCGTCCCGCTCTCGCTCAACCACCCGAGCCCCGAGCCCGTGCTGAGCAAGCACTGGGACCTGGTGGTCGACGGGTTCACCCGGCTGACCAGGCGGCTCAGGAAGCTCGACGAGGGCGGCGAGCTGGCGGGGTGGCTGGGGGAGTTCGCCGACCTGCCGATCCGGGTCGTACTCAGGTCCACCGAGAGCTACGCCGAGCTGCAGCGGATGCTCTGGCACCCGCACTCGCTGCACGACGAGCCCGCCGCCCGGCGGCGCGCGGCGGACCTGCTGGCCAGGCAGGCGGCCAACGCGCCCGGTCGGCCGGACGACCCCGAGGTGATCGAGGCGGAGGTCGAGGAGCTGCTGGACGGCGACGTGCCGTTCTTCGCCACCACGCCGCGCCGTGGCCGGCTCACCGGGCCGCGCGGCACGCAGTGGGGTCCCGCCCAGGACCTGATCGCGGGGACGCTGGACCGGTGGCGGTCGGCCGACCTCGCGCTGGAGCACCAGGTGATCCAGTCCGCCCTGGTCAGCGCGTACCTGAACGAGGGCGGCGTACCCGACCAGCGGCGCCTGCTCCCGGCCGTACTGAACACCGACGACCTGGACCGCAGGCGGCGGACGCTGGCGGCCGACATCATGCGATCGCTGTCCGACGCCGCCGTACGCGCCGAGGACGGCACCGTCACCTGGATCGCGCCGGTGCTCAACCCGACCGGATGGGCGGTGCTGCCGCTCGGCCTCGACATGTACGGCGGCGCGGCCGGCATCGCCGTACTGCTGGCGGGCTATCTGCGTGAGATGGAGGCGGGACGGGCCGACCCGGTGCCGGACGTCGGGCAACTGCTGGCCGACGTGCTGCGTACCGTGCGGATGGCGGAGGAGCAGTGGGCCAAGGACCGGGCCGAGATCAAGAAGCGACGGCCCGCGCCCGCCGGCGGCTACCTCGGGCTCGCCTCGCGGATCTGGGGCTGGCTGCTGCTGGTACGCCTGGGCGTGATCGAGCCGGCCGAGGCGTTCTCGCGGTCGGCCGACCTCGTCCGCGAGCTGCCCGCCGCGCTGGAGTCCGACCCGTCACTCGACCTGGTACGCGGCATGGCGGGCGCGGTGGTGCCCCTGCTGCGGCTCCACGAGAGCGCGGGCGACGCCGAGGCGGGGGACCTGGCCAGGACGATCGGCCGCAAACTGGTGTCGGCGGCACAGGTACGCGGCGGCACCGCGTGCTGGACGATCGACGGCTTCCCCGACGGCATCGGCGGCCTGGCCCACGGGGCGACCGGCATCGGCTGGGCGCTGTCCCGGCTGGCGGCGGACACCGGCGACACCGACTGCGCGAGCGTCGCCGAGGCCGCCTTCGCCTACGAGGAGACCCTGTACGTCCCCGAGACCGGCAGCTGGCGCGACCTGCGCGGCCCGGACCAGATCGGGGCGGCGTGGTGCCACGGGTCCGTCGGGATCGCGGTCGTGGCGGCCGACCAGCTCATGGAGGGCCGCGGCGACCCGGAACGACTGCGTGACCTGCTGCGGCGTGCTGCGCAGGCCAGCCAGGCCGACGGCATCGGCTGGAACCACACCCTGTGCCACGGCGACTTCGGGGCCTGGGAGGTGCTGGACCTCGCCGTCACCGCGGGGCTCGGCGCGGGCGGACTGGACCGGCCCCGGCTGGAGGCCCACCTGCTCGGCAGTGTCGAGGAGCATGGGCCGGTCAGCGGGTTCGCCAGGGACGCGTTCGTTCCGGGGCTGATGCCGGGGCTCGGCGGAGTCGCGTACCAGTTGCTCCGCATGCATCCCGAATGCCCACTGCCCTCGGTGCTGCTGCCCGACCCCGGCCCGGTCTCCAGCATGGTTCCCAGCACAGTCTCCAGCACGGCGAAGCCGTCTTGAGCGCGTCCGCCGATGCCCAGATGGTGTCGCCTTACTGGCAACTCGACGACGCGGGCGACATGGGCTTCTGGCGGATGTGCCGGCGGCTGCCGGCCACCAGCCGGGCGGTGCTCGCGATCGTGGCGCGGGCGGCGCCCCGGCAGGCCGTCACGGTCGTACTGCTGCAGGTCGTGTCGGGAGCCGCCACGGCCTTCGGCCTGCTGGCCACCACGGGGGCGCTGGAACGGCTGCTCGCCACCGGCCCCACCGTGGAGGTGGTGGCGGCCGCGCTGCCCATGATCCTCCTCGTCGGCGGGGCGTACCTGCTGCGGGGGGCGGTCGAGACGGCCATCGCGGCCGCGTACGCCCGGCTGACGCCCGCGGTGCGCCGGATGGCGGAGGGGGAGCTGTTCGCGGCCGGGCTCCGCGTCGAGCTGGCCGCCTACGACGACGCCGGCTTCTACGACCGGATGCAGCGGGCGCGCGACCGGGGCCTGTTCCACCTCGCGCGGGCCGTGGACAACCTGGTCGACCTCGTCGGCGCGGCCCTGGCGTTCGCCGCCGCGTTCACCGGGCTGGCCGTCCTGCACGCCGCGCTGCTCCCGGTGCTGGTGCTGGGCGTACTCCCGTCGGCCTGGACGGTGCAGCGCTCGGCCCGGCTGGCGTACGCGCACATGACCCGCACGGTCACCTTGAACCGCCGGGTCCAGATGATCACCGAGCTGGGCACGCAGCGCGAGCCCGCCCCGGAGATCCGCGCCTGCCAGGCCGAGGAGTTCCTGCTGCGGGAGTACGCCGAGGTCGCCGATCCGCTGCGCGACCAGGAGGTACGGGTGAAGGCCGGCCAGGTACGCGTCGGCACCGTCGGCCGGGCGCTCACCGGGCTCATGTCCGCCATCACGTTCACCGTGCTCGGCCTGCTGCTGCAGGCGGGCTGGATCCCGCTGGCGGTGGCCGGCGGCGCGGTGATAGCCGTGCGGACCGCGAACGCCGCGCTCAGCCGGCTGGTCCACTCGGCACACCAGCTGCTGGAGCAGGGCATGTACGTGGCGGATTACCAGGAGTTCGTCGACGACGCCGCCTCCAGGAGCCGCGCGGCGGCCACCCGCACCCGCATGGCGCCGGTCGCGCCGGAGGTGATCACGCTGAGCGGCGTCGAGTTCGGCTACCCGGGCGGGACCCGCGAGGCGCTGCGCGGCATCGACCTCACCGTCCGCACCGGTCAGACCATCGCCCTCGTCGGCGAGAACGGCTCCGGCAAGACCACGCTCGCCAAGATCATCGCGGGCCTGTACGAGCCCACCAACGGGCAGGTCAGCTGGGACGGCGTGGACATCCGCGAGATGGACCCGCACAGCGTCGGCGACCGGATCATGATGGTGCTCCAGGACCCGATCCGATGGCCGCACACCGCCCGCGCCAACGTACGAGCCGGCCGCCACGACCGCGACGACCCCGGCGACCTGGCATTGCGCGCCGCCGCCGAGCTGGCGGGCGCCGACACCGTGGTGGCCGACCTGCCCAACGGCTGGCAGACGCTGCTCTCGAAGTACTTCCGCGGCGGCCAGGAACTGTCGGGCGGTCAGTGGCAGCGGCTGGCCGTCGCCCGCGGCGTCTTCCGCGACGCGCCCGTACTGATCTGGGACGAGCCGACGGCGCCGCTGGACGCCAAGGCGGAGTTCGCCGTGTACGAGTCGCTGCGCCGCCTCGCCACCGGCCGGATCGTCATCCTGATCACGCACCGGCTGGCCAGCGTACGCAACTCCGACCGGATCTACCTCCTGCACGAGGGCGCGCTGGCCGAGCAGGGCACGCACGACGAGCTGATCACCCGATCCGGTCGATACGCGGAGCTGTACGAGCTGCAGGCCCGCATGTACGCCGACGAACTCCCCCTCAGCGGAGTTCGGGGCGGTGGCTCCGGCCGTTGAGCACCGGCCTGTTGCCGCGGTGTCCGAGCAGGTCGGCGGCGCGGCGGCGGTAGACCAGCTGGGTCGGGACGGGCGTGGCGGCGTACAGGGCCTCCCTCGTCACCTCGTTGGCGAACTCGTACCCGCTGCCCGTCACCACGAGCAGGCCCACCCTCAGCGCGCGCTCACACAGCTCGGCGGCCACCTGCGGCGGCAGGCCGAGCAACTCGCCGGCCAGCGCGGGCTCGAAGGCACCCCGGAACACCGAGGCGGCCCGCAGCAGGCGCTCCACCAGCGAGCCGGTCCGGTGAACCCGCGCGAGCACCGCCGCGCTCAGCCTCGCCGGCACCCCGTGCTCACCCGCCGCCAGGCCGCGCAGCAGCTCGACGACGTACAGCGGGTGGCCGTGCGTACGCCGGAAGACGTCGTCCGCCCACCTGCCCTGACCGCTCCGCGTGGCCAGCCGCCCGACCGCCCGCGCGGGCAGCGGCCCCAGCTCCAGCCGTACGACTGCATGCCCGAGCGCCTCCAGCGCCGCCGCGCCCTCCCCTGAACGCGCCGTCGCGACGACCAGCAGGCGCGCGCCGGAGACCCGGCGGGCCAGGTAGTGGACGAGCTCGACGGTCGCCGTCCCGGCCAGATGCAGGTCCTCCAGCACCAGCAGCACCGGTTCCCTGGCCGCCAAGGCCCGCAGGAACGCGGTCACCGCCTCGTACGACGATCTCCGCCCGGTCTCGCCGACCGTGCCGTGGCGTCCCTGCCGCAGCGTCGGCGCGGCCTCCGGGATCACCCTGGCCAGCGCCTCCGCCCCATCACCGACCATGTCGCGGAGCACGGGCCCGGCCAGACGGGTGATCGGTGGTGTCAACGCGTCGGTGAACGGCTGGAGGAAGAGCGAACGCTCGCTCTCATGGCACCGCGCTCGCAAGATGGTCCCGCAGGTGGTCCGCGCGACCCGTACCGCCTCCTCGGCCAGCCGGGACTTGCCGATGCCCGCCTCACCCACGATCAGCAGCGCACCGGTCCGCCCCGCCACGGCCGCCGCCCAGGCCCGGGAGATCCCGGCCACCTCCTCCGCCCGCCCTGGCAGCGCGGCCTCCGCCTCCGCCCGCGCCGCCAGGGCGGCGGCCCCCTCCTTCGCCGCGCCCTCCTTTACGGCTCCGTCCTTCACCGCTCCGGCCTTTACGGCTCCCGTTAGGGGACCGGCCCCTTCCTTGGCGGTCCCCTCCTTCGCGGCTCCGGCCTTCGCGGCTCCGGCCTGCACGGCTCCGGGCTTTACGGCTCCGGGCTTTACGGCACCGCCCAGGGGAGCGGGCGGCTGCTCGCGAAGGACCGCCAGGTGCATGGCCCGCGTCTCGGCCGCCGGATCCGTGCCCAGCTCGGCCGCCAGGAGGTCGCGCAGCCGCTCGTAGGCCAGCAACGCCCGCGCGGGCTCGCCCGCCTCGGTGTGGGCCCGCATCAGCAGCCGGTGCGCGGCCTCGTCGAACGGGTCCGCGGCCACCGCCGCCTCGGCCGCCCGCCGCGCCCGCCCCGGCTCGGCGATGCGCAACGCCGCCGTCGCCGCCGCGTGGAGCGCCCGCCTGAGCAGCCCTGCCGCCTCACCACGCGCCGGCGCCGCCCAAGGAGCGTCGTTGTCCCCATCCAGTACGGCACCGCCGTCGAGCAGGTCGATCGCCCGTGTCGCCGCGGCGACGGCCACGGCCGCCTCGTCCTTCGCCAGCCGACTCTCCGCCTCCGCGGTCAGCGCGGCGGCCTCGTCGAGATCCACACTCACGGCCGGTGGCACGCCCAGCCGGTAGCCCCGCCTGCCGCCCGTCACGGCCTCAGGGCCGAGCGTCCTGCGCAGCCTGCTCACCAGCGTGGCGACGTTCTCCACCGGCCGTTTCGGCGGGCAATCGCCCCATAACACCTCCACGACGCGGTCGGTGGGCACAGCGTGGCCGCGCTCGACCGTCAGCAGTTTCAGGAGTGTCGCGGCCCGGCCGCCGACCGCCCTGCGCATACCGTCCTTCTCGACCGCGAACGAGCCCACCAGCCGGATCAGCACCCTGCTCTCGCGGCCGTCTGTCCTGTCGATCATGTTCTTCCGCCGCCTCCCCGAGCCCCTCACCTTGAGGCGTGACATCGAGGGACAGCGATGTTCCACGGAGCGGGGGGCGGCTCGGCCGGCGCGTACCCCGGTCACCAATGGCGACCAAGAGCTCTGACCGCGCACCGGCGACGTGCCGTCACTGGGCTCCGGCGACGCGACCCGCGGTGAGTCTCGCGTGGGCGATCGCGGTGGCGGCTTCCACCGTCGTGATGTGTTCACGGTCCGCCCGCTCGAAGACGTCGGCGACGATCCCGCCCACGCGTTCGACTCGCGCGGCCGAGCGGGCGTCGTCGTGCCCGAGGAGCTGCCCTTCCAGGTACACCAGCCCACCGGCGTTGACGAGGAAGTCCGGCGCGTACAGGATGCCCCTTCGGGTGAGCGCGTCGGCGAGGCCTGGTTCGGCCAGTACGTTGTTCGCGCCCCCGGCGATGACGCGGCACCGCAGCCGCGGCAGCGTCTCACCCGTCACCACCTCGCCGAGAGCGCAGGGGGCGAACACGTCACAGGAGGCCGAGAGGATGTCCTGTGGTGACATCCGTCGCGCGCCATACCGTTCGGCCACGTCGCGGGCACGTCGATCGACGAGGTCGGCGATCAGCACCTCGGCCGACTCCGCGCGCAGGAGGCGCGCGAGGTGGGATCCGACGTTGCCTGCTCCCTGAACGGCCACGGTCGCGCCCGCGAGATCGCCGGAGCCTGCGGAGGCGCGCAGCCCAGCCCGGATCGAGGCGAGAACTCCGAGCGCCGTGTACGGGGAGGGATCGCCTTTGTCGCAGACGGGCGCCGTTTCGCGGCCGATGACCTCGATATCCGCCTGCACTGTCCCGACGTCGTTCACCGGGATGAACCGGCCGCCCAGCGCGGCGATGAACCTGCCGAGGGCACGCAGAAAGACACCTGGATGTCGACCCGACCACCCGCTCGTGGCCGGGCGCCAGCTGGATCGCCGTCGACTGGCCGAGCACCCATGGATCACCTTTCCGCCGCGCCCCGGTGAAGCCCGCCAGCCCTACGCCGACGCACTGGAACGGCTGCTGGGCAGAGACGCGCTCACCACGACGGAGATCGTGCCGATCGACAGCCTGACCGCTCAGCTCAAGATGGTCGAAGCCGGATTCGGCCTGGCCCTGCTGCCACGCAGCGGAGTCGAGGACGAGGTCAACTCGGGCCGGATCCGCGTCCTGGACATCGCGGAGGCCGCGTTCTCGATCCCGGTCGCGCTCGTCCACCGACGCCACGGCTTCCTGAGCGGTGCCGCCAAAGCCCTCCGGGACCTGCTCCTGGAGGGTGATCAGAGCGACAGCGGTACGGGGTGAATCTCGTCGGCGGGGTGGCCCGACCGCTGGTGAATCCGTTGTACGGCCTCCGCGCTCGGTGCGTCGGACAGGCAGTAGATGACGCCTTCCTCGGGGTCCGCCCACGCCTGCACGAAGGACACTCCCTCGTCGGCCTGTATCGCGAGGTCGGCCTCGTGCGCTTCGCGGAACTGCTCGTCAGTGATACCCACCATGTCGTGGTGGACGTCCATGAACCTCGTCATGGCTTCCTCCTGTAGACATCTGTCGCCGCAGACATGCTGTAGACACCCGGCGCACGTCGTTCTCAGCCTAGATCCGACATAAGTCATCAATCACCCCAACATTCCTCAAATGGCATATCCGGGAAGCATCCGCCTCCCGGCTTACCCGGCATATGATCATTCAACGGCCTTATGATCATTTCGACTGTTCCCGATCTCGCGAGGAGTCCACCGTGACCGAAAATTCGGACTTGTGGGCAAAAGGCATCGACACCACCCGGCCCAGCATCGCCAGGGCCTATGACGTCGTGCTCAACGGCAAGGACAACTTCGAGGTCGATCGCACGTTCGTCGCCGAGATCGTGAAAGTCGTCCCCGAGATCTACGATGTGGCCACGTACAACAGGGAGATCCTCGGCCGGGGCGTGCGCTTTCTCGTCGAGCGCGGCATCACCCAATTCATCGATCTCGGCTCCGGTTTGCCGACGGTGGAGAACACGCATCACGTCGCGCAGCGCGCCAACCCGGACGCGCACGTGGTCTATGTCGACAACGACCCGATGGTGCTGGCCCACGGCCGGGCGATCCTGGCCGAGAACGACCGGACCGGGGTGGTCACGTCCGACCTGCGTGAGCCGAAGTCGATCCTGGCCGACGAGACGGTCCAGCGGCTCATCGACCTGGACCAGCCGGTAGGCGTGATGCTGGTCGGCATCCTGCACCACCTGCACGACAGCGAGGCCCCGAAGGGCATCGTCGAGGAGTACATGGCGGCGGTCCCGTCCGGCAGCTACGTCTTCATCACCCATTTCTGCTCCGCCACCCAGGACGCGCGTGACGCGGAGAAGAAGTTCCTCGCACTGCTCGGCACCGGCCGCTTCCGGACCCCCGAGGAGATCACCTCGTTCTTCGATGGATACGAGCTGGTCGAGCCCGGCGTCGTCCCGCTGCCCTTGTGGCGTCCCGAGGACACCGTCCCCGAGGTGCTCAGTGTCGGCCAGCGCCTCATGTACGGCGGCATCGCCAGGAAGCCCTGACCCGCCCGCACTGGTGGGGCCGGGGGTCTCGCCCCGCTGCCCCCTGCTCCCCGTCCCCGGCGCCTCGCCGATCGTGAGCGGCGCGCCGACGCGGGGGCGACACGTCGGTGTGGCGGCCATGGTAAGCTGGTCTCAGTTGCAGTTCTGGTACCCAAATGAACTTTGTGTGCGCCTGACGGGACGTAAACCTCAGGCGCATTTTGTTTGCCGGTCATTTCCGGATGGGTCATTTCGGCGACGTGGGGCCCGTGACCTGCGGGTTCTGTCTATTGCGCCTACCTAAAGGAGATCGACATGGCGACTGGCACCGTGAAGTGGTTCAACTCTGAAAAGGGCTTCGGCTTCATCGAGCAGGACGGCGGCGGCGCTGACGTCTTCGCCCACTACTCCAACATCGCTGCCCAGGGCTTCCGCGAGCTGCAGGAAGGCCAGAAGGTCAGCTTCGACATCACGCAGGGCCAGAAGGGCCCGCAGGCCGAGAACATCGTTCCCGCCTGACGCTAGTCACGCACGACGAGCCGGGGTTCGCACCTGAAGAGGTGCGGGCCCCGGCTCGTCGCATTGAGGGCATGTGTCGCGAGCCCGGCCGCCCCGGGCGAGGGTTAATGTCGGTGAAACCGCACGTCGCGTGGTTGCGAAACAGCGGACTGCCATCCTGCCCGCATGAGCGATGCGAAAGACGTAGATCGGGCGCACACTCCTGAGCAGGGCGCCGCCTCGTGGAAGCGTGAGGTTGTAGAACTGGCGGTGCTCTTCGTCGCGGTCGGTCTGGCCCACCTGTTCGCCACTCTTATGGGGCACGCCGCCCCAGGCCCCGCGGTGCTGGTCACCCTCGGTGCGGGGCTCATTATGTGCACCTTCGTCCACAAACGCCTGGCCCACCGACGACCCGGCCGCAAACGCCTGGGCCGCAAACGCCTGGGCCGCGAAGGCCACAAACGATGTGGAACCGAGCGCCAAGCCGCTGAGGTGATCGATATCGAAGGAGGCCGGCCGATGAAGTTGTGGCGCATCCGCACGCGGGTGGTCGACCGGCCGGGCCGTCTGGCGGAGTTGGCCACGGCGTTCGCCAGGCTGGACTGCAACGTGCTGGCCCTGCACATCGCCGCGACCGGCAGCAGCGCGATCTCTCCGTCCGGCTGCGACGCCCTGGACGAGTTCGTCGTCGAGGCGCCCACGCAGCTGAGCGAGAAGGACCTGTGGTCGGCGGTCGAGAAGGCCGGCGGGCTCGACATCGTCATCGTCCGCGCCTACGTCAAAGACCTGGTCGACCCCGGGGTCCAGGCCCTCGTCCTGGCCAATGCCGTCAGCGACGACCCGGAGCAGCTGCCCCATGCGATGGCGGAGCTGCTGCGCGCCCCGGACGTCCAGTGGCGACGCCCCGGAGACACCCTCGCCGACAGCGGCGAGTCCGGCACCACTCTGGTGATTTCCGTCCATCCCGAACGGGCGCTCCTGGTCAGCCGCCCCGCTCTGCCGTTCACCCCGACAGAGGCGGCCAGAGCCGCCGCACTGGCCGCCAGCGTGAGACAGCGGCGCTACTCCGACTGAACGCCGCCCGCTCAGCCAAGGCTGCCTCGTGTACGCGTCACCGCAGCGACCCACCAGATGCCGCCGTACTCACTGACGAAGTACGGCTGCCCCCGATAGGCAGCGGACATCGGGCCATCCGGGCTCGTGTTCATGAACGGCCGCCGGGAGGCGAGGCCGGCATGGTTCGCGGCGAAGACCGCCGGATCCTGCTCGTAGTCGTGCGAGTCCACGACGTCCGTCTCCGCGACGCGGTGCGCGTAACCCGACACATCCAGGACGGGACGCGTCGGGTCGGCGAGCTTCGTGGCCAGCCACATCGCTCGCGTCACGTCGTCGAGCTGGGTGATCCGGTCTGTCAGTATCTGCGAGGTCTCGTTCAGCGGGCACCAGCCGACGATCGACGGATGGCTCAGGTCGCGGCGCACGGCTTCGAGCCACTGCGTCACCATCGACGCCGTCGGCCGCTGGTTGTCCCCGGCCGGTGAAGCCGGACGACGCCAGTTGGGGCGATCAAGGCCTTTCTGAAGATCGGTTTTTGCCCTGCTCCTACCGCACATTCGGCTCGCCCGCAACCCGTTGACCCTTGAGGTAAACGCCATGTATACCTGGGCCATACCTGATGCATCCTCCAAGCGCCGACGAGGTGGAGATGTCATGGCAGTAATCAGCAGGCGGACCTTTCTCGCAGGCAGTGCCGCCGCGCTGGGTACCACCACCCTGGCGGCCTGCGGCAATCCCACGACCTTGCCCGAATCCATGCAGGTGGTCCGCGCCGGTAGCGGTGGCCCGAGCCGGGGCGGAATCCTGTACTTCGGTCTCTCCACGGACCCGGCCAATCTCGACCCGCATCTCAGCACCGGCAGCGCCTCCGACTACCTGCGGCAACTCGCCTACAACGGGCTGGTGCAGTACAACGGCGCCGGAGAGATCGTCGGGGACCTCGCGGCCGAGTTCGGCTGGGCGGATGAGCTGACCTACAAGGTCAAGCTCCGCTCAGGAGTCACCTTCCACGACGGCTCCCCGATGACGGCCGAGGACGTGGTCTTCTCCTTCCGCCGCATGATGGACAAGGAGACCGCGGCGGCATCGGGGCCGCTGCTCACGCAGGTCACCTCCGTCGAGGCGCCCGACGCCACGACCGTGACCTTCACCCTGAAGCAGCCCGACGTGGCCTTCCCCTTCGCGCTGGCCGCGCCCACCTCCAACGTCGTCTCCAAGAAGTGGATCGAGGCGGGGGCGAACACCAAGACGCAGGTCATGGGCACCGGCCCGTTCCGGTTCGTGGAGCGCATTCCGGGAGTGAGCACCACCTTCGTCCGGTTCGAGCATTACTTCGAGTCCGGCCTGCCGTACCTCAACGGCATCGTCTTCCAGCCGATGAGCGACGACTACGCCCGCGTGATGGCCCTGCGCACGGCGACCGTGGACATGATCGACTATGTCCCGGCCACCCACGTCGGCGTCATCTCCGAGAACCCCCGGCTGCGGTTCGCCTCGGACAAGACCTTCGGCTTCGGCTTCGTCGGGTTCGTGACCAGCAAGCGGCCCTTCGACGACGTGCGGGTCCGCAAGGCGATCGCCATGTCGATCAACCGGCGGTCGGTCCTGGACACCGCGCTGCTCGGGCACGGCAGGCCGATGGACGGCGCCCTGATGTCGGAGACGTTCGCTCCGTACGCGCGCGGGCTCGACGGCACCATGCCGTACGACCCGGAACAGGCGAGGTTCCTGCTGAAACAGGCCGGGCAGGAGGGCCTGACCCTGCCGGTGGTCACCACCAGTTCCTACTCGGTCATCGCCCGGCCCGCCCAGGCGATGCTGCCGGGCCTGCGCGCAGCCGGCTTGAACGTGAACCTCACGCAGCAGGAATGGCTGACCTTCCGGGCCAGCGTGACCGACAAGGTCTTCCCCGTCCACTCCTGGGGGACGGCGCCGAAGTTCGGCGACCCCGCGTCGCTGGGCGACTTCATCGGCAGCACCGGCACCTTCGCCAAGTACCTCGACTTCGCGGACGACAAGATCGACGAGCTGCTCGCCCAGGGGCGCAAGACCTCGGAGCAGAGCCTGCGCGACGAGATCTACCTCGACATCGAGAAGCGGGCGCTGGAGCTGGTTCCGATGACCTACACCGTCCGCCGCGAGCAGGGCGAGGCTCACTACACCTACGTCAAGGGTTACGAGCACCCGCCGAAGGGCGCCTGGACGGCCACGGCCCTGCGCCGGACCTGGATGGAGAAGACGGCGTGAGGCGATTCCTGGCCAAGCGGTTCGCGCAGGCGATCCTGCAGTTGCTCCTCGTCGGCACCATCGTCTTCTTCTTGGTACGCCTCATCCCGGGCGATCCCGCCAAGGCGGTGCTGGGCGAGGCGGCCACCGAGCAGCAGATCGCCCAGACCCGGCTGGCGATGCACCTCGACGAGCCCTTCTTCGGGCAGTTCATCGGCTTCTGGGCGCGGCTGTTCCAGGGCGATCTCGGCACCTCGCTGATCAGCGGGCGCCCGGTGATGCAGGACCTGCCCTCCCGCATCGGCAACTCGCTGGAACTGGTCCTGATCGCGCTGGCCGTCTCGCTGGTGGTCGGCATCGTCCTGGGCCGGATGGCCGCCACGCGCGCCGACAAGCCGTCGGACCACGTGCTGGTCGCCGGATCCATCTTCGGGATCTCCCTGCCCGTCTTCGTGGTCGGCACCCTGCTGCTGCTGGTGTTCGGCATCCTCATCCCGATCCTGCCGCCGGCGCGCTTCGCCTCGCCGTTCGAAGATCCCCTTACGCACCTGCACATCCTCATCCTGCCGGTGGTCACGCTGACGGCGGCCTCGTGCGCGGTGGTCACCCGGATGACCAGGGCGTCCATGCTGGAGACCCTCAACGCCGACTACGTCCGTACGGCCCGCGCCAAGGGGCTGGTGGAGAAACGCGTCATCAACCGGCACGCCCTGCGTACGGCGATGCTGTCCGTGGTCTCCGTGACGACGGTGGAGCTGACGACGCTGATCGGCAGCACGGTCCTGGTGGAGACCATCTTCGGCTGGCCGGGGATGAGCTCCCTGCTCATGAACGCCGTCGGGCAGCGCGACTACCCCGTCATCCAGGCCGTCGTCCTCGCCGCGGCCACCATCGTCATCCTGGTCAACCTGGTCGGAGACCTGGTCGTCAGGGCACTCGACCCCCGGGCGGAGGACAACTGATCATGGCCACTGTGCTGTCAGGCGCACCGGCGATCACGAGCGCCGACAGGAAGACCTTCCTGCGGCGGCTGCTGGCCAACCGCAGGACGTCCGTCGCGGGCGCCTTCCTGCTGCTGGTCGCGCTCGTCGCGCTGTTCGCCCCGTTCCTCGCGCCCTACGACTACCGCGACATCGTCGGCAAGCCGCTGACCTCCGGCTCGGCGCTGGGCATCGACGACTTCGGCCGCGACGTACTGTCCCGCCTGCTGATCGGGCTGCGGGTCTCCCTCGGGGTGGCGCTGTCCGCGGTCCTGGTGGCGGCGGTCATCGGCGTCGCGCTCGGACTGGTGGCCGGGTACGTCGGCCGCTGGGTCTCGACGATCATCATGCGCGGCATCGACGTCCTGCTGAGCTTCCCCCCGATCGTGCTGGCCATCGCGGTGGTGGCGATCCTGGGGCCGGCCCTGGTGAACGTCGTCCTGGTGATCGGCGTCCTGTACATCCCGAGATTCACCAGGATCGTGTACACCCAGGTGCTGTCCATCAGGAATTTGGAGTACGTCGAAGCCTCGAAGATCATGGGCGCGAAACCGGCCGGCATCCTGGTCGGCACGATCCTGCCGAACGTGGCCGCGCCCATCATCGTCCAGCTCAGCCTGTCGGTCAGCTTCGCCATCCAGATGGAGGCCGGACTGAGCTTCCTCGGCCTCGGCGCGCAGCCGCCGCTGCCCTCGCTGGGCACGATGGTCGGCTCGGGACGCGACTTCCTGGAGGTCCAGCCGACGCTGCTGATCTACCCGTCCGTGCTCATCATCCTCGTCGTCCTCGCCCTCAACGTGTTCGGGGACGGCCTGCGTGACCTGCTCGACCCGCGCCGCCGTGGCACCAGCTGAGTCGTGGCACCCACCGAGTCCTGGCACTAACCGAAAGGAACCACCACATGACCCTCCCTTCCACCCACAGGCTCGGTGAGCTCTCCTGGACCCAGGTCAAGGAGCTGGCGGAACGGGACCCGATCATCCTGCTGCCGATCGGCGCCGTCGAGCAGCACGGCCCGCACCTGCCCATCCACGAGGACTCCATCGTGGCCGAATGGGTCGCCGACAAGCTGGCGGCGGAGAACGGGTGCTATGTCGCCCCGGCCCTCCACTATGGGCACTCCGGCACCTTCCGCGGCTACAACGGCAACCTCTCCTTGAGCCAGACGACCCTGCGCAACGTCACGTACGAGATCATCGAAGCGCTGGTCCAGTCCGGATTCCGGCGCATCATCATCGTCGACAACAACGGCGGCAACGTCGGGCCCGTCACCGGCGCCGCCCTTGACGCGCGCCGCGACCTCGGCGTGCTGATCGGGCACCTGTACCCGTGGCAGCTCGGCTACGCGCTCATGCGCGACGTCTACGAGGACCCCGCCACGGCGTACGGACACGGCGCCGAGCCCGAGCACTCCGCGATGCTCGCGATGTTCCCCGAGCAGGTGCGCAGTGAGCTGGCCGTCCCCGGCGGCCTGGCGTCCGGCAGCGGCTGGACGCCGACGAGCTACCTGGAGACGGCGATCCCCGGCCAGACCGTACGCGGGACCGTCTTCTGGGACTTCTCCGAGGTGAGCGAGACCGGATGCACCGGCGACGTGAGCCTCGGCGACGCCAAGATCGGCGAGATCTGGATCGAGCGGGTCATCGGTTTCTGCTCCGCCTACATCCAGGAGTACGACCGCAACACCAAAGCCGAGTAGCCCTGCATGAGCATTTGGGGAGACACATGACAACCGACACGATCCTCTCGGTCGAGCAGCTCTCGGTGGACTTCCAGATCGCGGGCGAATGGACCTCCGCCGTGAAGGACGTCAGCTTCTCGGTCGCCAAGGGCGAGGTGGTGGCGCTGGTCGGGGAGTCCGGCTCGGGCAAGTCGGTCAGCTCGATGTCGGTGCTCGGGCTGCTGGCGCCGAACGCGCGGCGTCGCGGGAGCATCCGGTTCGGCGACACCGAGCTGATCGGCCTCGGCGAGGAGCCGCTGCGCGCCATCCGGGGCAAGCGGATCGCGATGATCTTCCAGGAGCCGATGACCGCGCTGAACCCCGTCTACACCATCGGCGAACAGATCATCGAAGCCATCCAGTGCCACGAGCGCCTGCCCGTCGCCGAGGCCCGCTCGCGGACCCTGGAACTGCTGCGCAAGGTCGGCATCCCGGAGCCGGAGTCGCGGATCGACAGCTACCCGCACCAGCTGTCCGGCGGTCAGCGGCAGCGCGCGATGATCGCCATGGCGATCTCCGGCTCGCCGGAGGTCATCATCGCCGACGAGCCGACCACCGCCCTCGACGTCACCGTGCAGGCGGAGATCCTGGAGCTCCTGCGCCGCCTGCAGAAGGACCTCGGCTCGGCGGTCATCGTCATCACCCATGACATGGGAGTGGTGGCCGACCTGGCCGACCGGGTCGTGGTGATGAAGCAGGGCGAGGTCGTGGAGGAGGCGCCGGTCGCCCGGCTGTTCGCCGACCCCCGCCACGAGTACACCCGCAAGCTGCTGGCCGCGGTGCCCCGGCGCGGGCAGGCGGAAGCGGCCCGCGCCACGGCCGCGCCCGCTGATGGCATGACGCTGCGGGTCATCGATCTCGAGGTCGAGTACCCGGGCCGCCTCGGTCGCAAGGGCTTCAAAGCGGTGCACGGCGTCAGCTTCGCCATCGAGAAGGGGAAGGTCCTCGGTCTCGTGGGGGAGTCCGGCTCGGGCAAGTCCACGATCGGCCGGGCGATCGTCGGGCTGGCGCGGGCCTCTGCGGGCGCGATCGAGATCTGCGGGCGCGAGGTGACGGGGCTCAAGGCCGGGCAACTGCGCGACTTCCGCCGGACGTACTCGATGGTCTTCCAGGACCCCGGCTCCTCGCTCGACCCGCGCCGGTCGATCGGCGACTCGATCGCGGCACCGATGATCATCAATCGGTACGCCGGTCGCGCCGCCGTACGCGCGCGGGTGCTGGACCTGCTGGAACAGGTGGAGCTGCCCAAGAGCTGGGCCGACCGGTTTCCGCACGAGCTGTCGGGCGGTCAGCGGCAGCGCGTCGGGATCGCCCGCGCGCTGGCGCTGGAGCCCGAGTTGCTGATCGCCGACGAGCCCACCTCGGCGCTGGACGTGTCGGTGCAGGCCACCGTCCTGCGGTTGTTCCAGGAGTTGCAGGACAGGCTCGGGTTCTCCTGCCTGTTCATCAGCCATGACCTCGGCGTCGTCGAACTGCTCGCGCACGACGTCGCCGTCCTGCAGCACGGGCGGCTGGTCGAGCACGGCCCGGCTCGCGAGGTGCTGAACGAGCCGCAGACCGACTACACCAAGCGGCTCGTCGCGGCGGCGCCGGTGCCCGATCCCGTCGAGCAGGCCGAGCGCCGCGAGCTGTGGCGGGCCATGGCGAAGTGATCGAGCTGTCTATCGGGTGTTCACTTCAGGCGGGAGACCACCGACTCGTCGGGGCGCAGATGGTTGCGCAGCGTGCGTTCGGCGGCCTCGAAGTCGTGCTCGGTCAGCGCCGCGAGCAGGGCGCGGTGCTCCGGGCCGATGACCGCCAGCCGGTTGGGCCGCAGCGAGATCGCGCTGACCCCGATCCGCTGGTGGCGCGGCTGGAGGCTGGTGAACAGGTCGGTCAGGACGGTGTTGCCCGTCGCCTTCACAAACGAGTAGTGGAAGAAGAAATCCATCTTCGCGTGCTCGGCGATCGCGTCGCGGTCGCCGGCCCGGCACCGCGCCAGCGTCGAGGGCTCCTCCATCAGGTCCAGGTGCGCGGACAGGCCCGCCGGGATGTCGGTCTTCGTCTCGCACAGGATCCGGAAACCGTGGATTTCGAGCACCTGCCGCATCTCGTAGGTCTCGAACAGCTCGCCGGCCGTGACGCTGCGCACCTGGGCGCCGCGCCTGGGCTGCAGGTCGATGTACTTCTCGGCCGCCAGACGGTGGAACGCCTCCCGGACGGGAGTCCGCGACACGCCGGCTTCGTCGCAGACCAGCTTCTCCTCCAGGAAGGAACCCTCAGGAAACCGGCCACCGAGGATCGCCTCCCTCGTCCACCGGTAAGCACGCTCACCGGCCGTCGTCGCCGGAACCCTGTCCGGTTCCCAATCCATGCCACCCCCCATGTTCATGTGTATACACAGCGTATACCAATTTCTGTTAGGAGTATCCATTGCAGGACCAGCAAGACCGGAGATACGCCGCCTGGCTGTCCGGTCCGAGCTTCGCCGCGGCCGAGATCGTGGCGGACCTGGGTTACGGGGCGGTGGTCCTCGACATCGAACACGGCTCGTTCGATCTGGCCGATCTGGAACGCTATATCCCGTTCCTGCGCGCTCTCGACCTGGAGGTGCTGGCCAAGGTCCTGGGGCCGGAGCGGGGCCCGATCCAGCAGGCCCTCGACTTCGGCGCCACCGCCGTCGTCGTGCCCCACATCGAGGGCGTCGCGCACGCGGCCGCCATCTGCGCGTTCGGAAAGTTCCCGCCGCTGGGCGACCGGAGTTTCGCGGGCGGCCGTACGACGCGCTATGGCGGCTTCGACGACGAGTGGACCGCCCGGCAGGACCGCGAGACCCGCGTCTACCCCATGATCGAGGACGTCGGCGCCCTGGAGCAGATCGCCGACATCCTCGCGCTCCCCACGGTCGACGGCGTCTTCGTCGGCCCCAGCGACCTGTCCCTGCGCCGGGAGCGCGGCGCCTACAGCCGGTCGGCAGGCGATTTCGCCGACCTCAAGATCGTGGCGGACGCGGCCCGCGCCGCCGGCAAGCCCTGGGTGCTGCCCGCGTGGTCGGCGGAGGAGAAGGCGTTCGCGCTGGAGAACGGCGCCGACCAACTCGTCCTGACCATGGAGCACGGCGCCATCATGGCCGGTTTCCGGGCCGCTCTCGACCAGACCCGCGAACTCACCCGCAATCGTTAGGAGACACAGCATGCTCGTCACCGTCGGCCAGTTCGGCGCCACCACCGACAAGTCCGCCAACCTGGAAGCGGCCACCGCACTGATCGAGCAGGCGGCGGCCCAGGGCTCCCAGCTCATCGTCCTGCCGGAGAACGCCATGTACTCCAACTCGGACGTCACGGCCGACATCGTCTCGGAGACCGAACCCCTTGACGGCCCCTTCGTGACCACGATCGGCGCGCTGGCGAAGCAGCACGGCATCGCCGTCGTCGCCGGCATGACCGAGGCGCCGGGGGGAGGGTCCGGCAAGCCCAGTAACACCGTGATCGCCGTGGACTCCGGTGGCGACCTCGTGGGCGTCTACCGCAAGGTCCACCTCTACGACGCCTTCGGCTACCGCGAGTCCGACCGGGTCCAGGCGCACAAGCCCGAGCCGCTGATCTTCACCCTGGGCGACCTGACCTTCGGCGTCATGACCTGCTACGACCTCCGCTTTCCCGAGATGGCCCGGTTCCTGGTCGACGCCGGGGCCGAGGCGCTCGTCGTACCCGCCGCGTGGGTCGCCGGGCCCGCCAAGGAGGATCACTGGATCACGCTGGCCCGCGCTCGCGCGATCGAGAACACCGCCTACGTGATCGCCTGCGGGCAGACCGGCCCGAACTACACCGGTCACAGCTCCGTCGTGGACCCGATGGGCCAGATAGCGGCCTCGGCGGGCGAGGCTCCGGGAGTGGCGTCCGCGGTCATCGGCGCGGAGCGGGTGAAGACCGTACGCGCCAAGAACCCCAGCCTGACCAACCGCCGCTTCGAGGTCGTCCCCGCCTGAGGACCGGCACCTGAGGACCGGCGTCTGAGGGACAGCGCCTGAGGGACAGCGCCTGAGGGGGCGCCGCGCGCCGGAGGGACGCCGCCCACCTGAGGGGCGGCGTCCGTCACGGCGTCTTCGAGCCGGGTTCGTGCCGGCCGGCGTCCGCCGTGGCGGGTGCTTCGGGGCTGCGCAGCCCCGAGGCGGCGATGGCGATGAGGGCGCAGAGCCCGAGCATGGTCGCCCAGACGCCGTGGTACGCGGCGGTCGAGCCGAGCCGATCCCCCGACAGCACCAGGACGAGCGCGGAGACGCCGATGACCGCTCCACAGGCGCGCGAGGTGACGGACATGGCGGTGCCGGTGGCCAGCCGGGCGGGCGGAATCTCGGCGACGGCGGCACCGCTGAGCGCGTTGACCAGCACGGCGATGCCCATACCGGTGGCGACGACCGCGGGCAGGACCACCGTGAGGTACGCCTGACCGCCCCCGGCCGCGAGCGCCAGGTAGCCGGTGGCGAGCGAGAGCAGCACCACCCCGCCCAACGCCAGCCTGCGGTGCCCGGTCTTCGCCGCCAGCCGGCCGGCGAGCGGCGCGGTGAGGACCTGTACGACCGCGCCGGGAGTGACGGCGAGCCCGGCCTGGGCCTCGGAGTACCCCCAGATCTTGGTGAGGAACAGGATGTTGGCCAGCGGCAGGGCGAACATCACCAGCCCGAGCAGGAACATCGCGAGGTTGGCCCGCTGGGTGCCCCGTGCCCGGAGGATCTTCAGGTCCACGATGGGAGCGGGATGCGAGCGCGCCCGCCGGACGAAGACCACGCCGACGAGGACACCGGCGACGAGGGCGAGGATCGTACCCGGGCTGCCCGGCCCCCACGCGTCACTCTGCACGATGGCCAGTGAGGGCAGGCCGATGGCCGCCACCAGCAGGACCAGGCCCACGATGTCCGGCATCCGCGACGGGGCGGACGGCGGCGTCCGCGCCAGGGTCCGCCACGCGCCGAACAGCACGACGAGCCCGACCGGCAGGTGGAGGAAGAACACCGTGCGCCAGTCCCAGACGGCGACCAGGAGGCCGCCGAGCGAGGGCCCGGACGCGGTCGCCACCGACTGCGTCGCGCTCCACAGACCGATCGCCGTGCCGCGCCGTTCCGGCGGGTAGTACGGCAGGATCAGCGCGAGCGTCAGCGGGGTGATCACGCCGCCGCCCACACCCTGCACCACCCTGGCCGCGATCAGGATGCCGGCCGAGGGGGCGACCGCGCACAGGGCGGCGCCGACCACGAACACCGTCAGCCCGGCGAGGAACACCCGCCGATAGCCGAACCGGTCCGCCAGGCCGCCCGCCGGCAGCAGCGCCGCCGTGAACGTGATCGCGTAACCGTTGAACACCCACGAGAGTTCGGGCAGCCCGCTGCTCGGAAAGCTGCGGAGCATGTCGGGAAAGGCGATGTTGGCCAGCTGTACGTCGATCGCACCGAGAAAGGCGCTCCCGCACAGCACCGCCAGGGGGAGCGCCCGGGATCCGCGCACCTCAGCCGGACGCCGCGCCGAACCGCTCGCGGAGCTCGACCTTTCGGATCTTGCCCGTGACGGTCCGTGGCATGGCCTCGACGACTTCGAGGCGTTCGGGCCAGAACCAGCTGTTCACGCCTGCTTTCTCCAGGTGCGTCCGCAGATCCTCCAGCGTGGGTGGTTCGTCCGTCGGCGTCACGACGGCGCAGACCAGCTCGACCAGCTTCGGATCCGGGATGCCGATGAGCGCGATGTCGCGGACGGCGGGGTGCCTGCCCAGCAGCGCTTCGATGTCGCTCACCGGCAGCTTGAGACACATGTTGGCGATGATGATGTCCTTGGTCCGGCCGGAGATGCGCACGCCGCCGTACCCGTCGTCGCGGGCGAGGTCGCCGGTGTCGAACCAGCCGTCCGGCGTGACCGACTTGGCGTAGATCTCGTCGCGCCGGTAATAGCCGAGGCATTGGGCCGCGCCGCGTACCTGCAACGCGCCGATCTCGCCGACCGGGACCGGCTTGTTCTCCTCATCGACGATGCGCGCCTGCATGCCGGCCACGACGGTGCCGTCGCTCTCTCCGGCCCGCTCCGGCGGGTCTTCGGGCCGGGTCATGGTGACGCCGCCGTTCTCGGTCATGCCCCACAGCGCGTACACCCGTACGCCGAGGATCTCGCTCACCTGCTCCACCAGGTGCGGTGGGACGGGCGCCGAGCCGGACACGAAGATCCGCAGAGTGGGGATCTTCCGTGGGTTGGCCTCCTGCTCCTCGCTGATCTCCCGGGCGAAGGGCGGTGTGCCGTAATACATCGTGACGCCGTGCTCGGCCATGAGGTCGAGGTAGACGCCGGGGTTCCAGAGGTCGGCCGTGACCGCGGTGCCGCCCAGCATCAACGCCTGCAGGTACGTCATCACCAGGCCCACATAGTGCATGGAGGTCTGCGCCGTCATGATGACCAGGCTGTCGTCCAAGCCGTACGCGTCCCCGTAGCCGCGGATGGCGGCATGCAGGGTGTTCTGGCTGTGCAGCGCGCCTTTGGGCTCTCCGGTCGTCCCCGAGGTGAACAGAATGAGGAACGGATCGTCCGGACCCAGCGCGCGCCCGGCCAGCTCCGCAGGGTCACCGGGTTCGGGGTCGAGGAGGTGCTCCTCGAACCCGAGGGACCCGGCCGGGCCGTCGCCGCCGAGGACGACGACGTGCTCCAGGGCCGGGATCTCGCTTGCGAGCGTCATCGCGGTCTCCGCGGTCGGCAGGTCACCGAGGCGGTTCACGGTGATGAAGACGCGCGCCTCGGTCAGCCGGATCATGAAGTCGAGCTCGCGATGCCGGTAGATGGGGAACTGCGGTGCGATCCGCGCGCCGATCTTGATGCAGGCCAGCGTCAGGGGCAGCATCTCGCGGCGATTGGGTAACTGGACGGCGATGTAGTCTCCCGGCCGTACGCCCAGCCGGATCAGGCCGTGGGCGATCCGGTCGGTCAGCCGGTCGAGCTCGGCGTAGCTGACGACGTCGGTTTGGCCATCGGCGACGCGCCGACTGATAAGTGCAGGCTTGTCGGGAAAATCCGTCACATGATGCCGAAGGTCATCCAGGAAAGTCGCGCTTCGCCACCAACCGTTGCGCCGATATTCCTCATGTGTGTCCGTCACGCTCGCCCGCCTTCCATCAGGCGCCCCGCGGACGCCCTCGTCTGCTGTTCCGCACGAAATTCAACGTACGGCATTTACCGCAATTCATCGCCTACGGGTTTTATCCTCCCCGGAGAGGCCGCCCTTTTGCTCCCCCGGAGTGCCTCCGCCACGATGCGCCGTGTTCTTCTGCTCCCCCGGAGGGGGTATCTGTCCCCAGAGACCCCAGCCACCACGGACCGTCACAGGAGCCGAGACGGTTGGGGGACGAAGGGGGACCATGGTCACGACGCAGGAGTGACGAGGTAGAACAGAGCCGGCAGATGGACCGCCACCCCCTCGTACACCTCCGCACACACGGCCACACCAGGCCGGGCGAACGTGCCCGGCGGCGGTTCGGCCACCCGGATCACCGAGTGGCGAGCGTCCAGGAGCCGGGCCGCCACCGAGATGTCGCCGACGAGGGCGGACCCCGGGCTGATCCACCGGTTGCGGCTGATCTTCATGCCGTTGCCCGCCGCCAGGTCGGCCAGCAGGCCGTTGCGGCCGACGAGCCGGTGGTAGTAGTCGTTCGGGTTGATGATCATCGCGTGCGGGGTGGCGCCCGACTGCTCGACCTCGTCGCAGGCCGTCAGGACTCCGGTGACGTAGTCGGTGTCGTAGGGGAGCCGGGCGATCTCCGGGTGGTCGAGCAGGGCGTTGGTCAGGGCCAGGTTCTCGGCGGTGGCGAGCCGTACCAGTAATCGGTAGTCGAGGAAGGTGGCCAGCGCGTCCGGGTCGTCGGCCAGCCCGTCGGGGATCTGCACCCACGCCCGGATCGGGTGCACCCCCGCCTCGCTCATGCCGAACCTGAAGGCCGCCTCCCGGCGGACGTCGGAGCCGCGTACCGCCTTCTGCTCTTCCGCGGTGGGCCGGGACTCCGTCCAGAACCGGGCGGTGTCGTCGGTGGGGCGGACCTTGAGCAGGTTCCGTACGGTCAGCCGTGGTCTGTCCTTGGTCGGCTCGTGTGCCTCGGTGATGGTGTAGTCGAAGGTCACCTCGGCGCGGCCCGGGTCGGCCGCGAACGCCCGCGCGAACGCCTGGCCCGGGGACTGCTTCACGGTGGTGGGGGCTGGGGCGGTGTCCGTTGACATGGGGCCTCCCGGTCAGAAGTCGTGCTGGATGAGCCGCTGGTAGAAGGGCAGATGGTGGTCGTAGAAGGCCCTCAGGGCGGAGTGGTTGTCGACGGTGTCCGGGTAGGTGTTGCGGCGGTCCTCGAAGCCGGCGCTGCCGATCGCGTCGAGATGCCACCGGCGGGTCCGCCGCCACTCGGGCCGCTCTCCGGAGTCCCAGGTGAGCGCGTCCGCGAGGAAGGGCAGACCGGCGTACGCGCAGAAGACCTCGGCCACCTTCGCCGGCTCCGCGACCAGCCGCTCCGTGCGGATGACGAGCGGCCTGCGCCCGGTCGCCGACCAGGCCAGCTCGAACAGCCGGTACAGCCTTTCGTAGCCGATCTCCGCGCAGGTCACGGCTGGTTTGATCGCGTAGTGCGAGCTGATGGTCGGCTTGGGATCGCGGACGATGAAGGTGTGGACGATCCCGGCGAGTTCCTCGGGATGGTCGAAGAGATAGCCGTAGTCGTAGTCGAGGACCTCCTTGACGAACACCGGCCGCACGCGGGCCAGCTCCCTGAGGCCGATGAGGAGCTCCTTCTCCGAGCGCGCCACCGCCCGGCCTCCGTCCGGTGACGGCGATGGGAGCGGCACCGCGCCCTCCTCCGTCAGGGCGAGGAACGGCTCGTGCAGGACGGCCACATCGCCGCGCTCGATCATCATGCGCAGGAACGCCGTCGAGGCCGAGCGGGAGTGCGCCCACATGACGATCAGCGGGTTCACCCGGACCACCAGGCCGGGACGCGGTCCCAGCGATGCCGGCGGAGCTCCTGGAGCAGCGCGTCGTCGAGCGGCCGGCCGTCGCTGACCGAGAAGTTCGCCCGTACGTGAGCGGGTTTGCGCATGCCCGGGATCACCGTGCTGACCGCCGGGTGGTTGAGGATGAAGCGCAGGGCGAGCTCGGGCAGCGAGGTGCCCTCGGGGAGAGCCGCCTTGAGGCGTTCGACCCGTTCGACGCTCGGCCCGAGGTTCTCCGCGCAGAAGTACGTGCTGCGCCAGTCCTCCTCCGGCCAGGTGCTGTCGGCGCTCAGCGTGCCGGTGAGGGTGCCCTCGTCGAACGGTACGCGGGCGATGATCCCGATGCCGTCGCGCAGCGCGCGGTCGAACAGCTCGTCCTCGGGCGCCTGGTCGAAGATGTTGTAGATCACCTGGATGACGTCGATGAGGCCGGTGTCGAGCGCGGCGAAGCAGTTGGCCGGCTCCCACCGGTTGACGCTGATGCCGACCGCGTCGATGACCCCCTCACGCTTGAGGTCGATGATCGCCTCCTGCCAGCGTTCGTCGGCCGCCCAGCGGTCCTCCCAGGTGTGGAACTGCATCAGGTCGATGCGCGACACCCCGAGGTTGTCCAGGCTGCGATGGGTGTACTCCCTGATGTGGTCCGCGGGGTAGGCGTCGTCGAGGGTGTCGTCCGGTCCCGGCGGCCATTCGCGGTTCTTCGGGGGGATCTTCGTGGCGACGTACAGCTTCCGGTCGGGATGGCGGCGCAGCAGCGCGCCGAGCATCTGCTCGCTGACGCCCCGGCCGTACACCCAGGCCGTGTCGAAGAAGTCGCAGCCCAGCGCCACGGCCTCGTCGAGGCAGCGCGGGGCGAGGTCGTAGTCCCAGCCGGTGAAGTTGCCGGGGCCGCCGCCGATGCCCCACATGCCGTATCCGACCTCGCTGACCGCCCAGCCGAGGTTCCCCATCTTGCGGTGTCGCATCCCTAGCCTCTCTGTCGCGTGGTGATCAGCGGGCGTCCCTTCACCGCGCGGCCGTCCCCGCTCCCGCTCGTCAGCCGGGCGTGGTACGCGGTGATCGAGCCGTCCAGGCCGTCGTCGTCGAGCTGCCAGCGCTGCTCCAGCCGGCGGCATTCGTCCTTTCGGAACAGCGCGGGGTTGTCGGTCAGCAGGCCGGCGAAGGCCCGCTTCAGCCGGTCCTCGCTCGTGCCCTCCGGAGCGGGCAGGAGGGACGCGAGGATGGCCAGCTCGCGATCGGAGGTGGCCCGCCCCGCCTCACGGACCAGCGTCACGAAGTCCCCGCACGGGATCGGCGCGATGACCGCGCCGGCGCGCGGCAGGACGTCGTCGAAGCTGACGCTCTCCGCGCGGAAGATGTGCAGCGTACGGCCCCAGGCGCCGTCGTCGCACACCGCCGCCGCCACGCGGGCCGCCACATAGTCGACCGGGGTGTAGTCGGAGCGCGTGGCGACCTCGGGCATGACGCCCAGCCGCAGGAAGGCCGACAGCAGCAGATGGGTGAAGGCCACCGGATTCGGGTATCCGTTGTCGGCGCTCGGCATCACCTCGCCGAGCCGCAGGATGGTGACCAGCGCGCCGCGGCGCCGGGCCTCGGCGAGGTAGCGTTCGGCGATCCACTTGGACCGGCCGTACCCGCCGGCGGGCGTCCTGGCGAGGGCCGGCTCGTAGTCCTCCGGCAGGCGGTCGTCGTGCCGCAGCGCCTCGTCCTGGAGCGCCCCGAGCGTCGAGACATAGTGCACCGGCACCGGCCGGTAGGCCATCGCGAGCCGGACCAGCTCGATGGTGCCGCGCACGTTGACCTGACGATGGGCGCGATAGTCGAACAGGAAGTTCACCAGTGCGCCGTTGTGGAGCACCAGGTCACACGTACGCGCCAGGTGCTCCCAGGTCCGGGCGGTCAGCCCGAGGCCCGGTAACGCCAGGTCGCCCGCGTACCCCTCCAGCCGGTCGGCGAACCGCGGCTCCCACAGACCCCGCTCCAGCAGCGCGCCGACGACCCGCGCGGTCGCGCCGGTGTCGTCGGCGGCCCGCGCGAGGCAGCGAACCCGCAGGTCGGTACGGGCCAGCAGCTCATGGACCAGGCGGCTGCCGACGAAGCCGGTCGCCCCGGTGACCAGCACGGTCCGCAGCCTGCCCGACCGGTCGGCGGGCCGGATGGGCTCGCCCTCCGGCACCGTCGAGTCGTGGGCCATGAGCACGGACTCGTCCTCGATGGCCACGCCGTCGCGCCGCCGGGCCTCGATCAGGGGCGTCAGCTCGTTCGCGGTCGGGTGGTCGTACAGATCCTTGACGTCGACGCGCACACCGCACTCCGCGGTGATCATGTGCACGACGGACAGGGCCTGGATGGAGTCGCCGCCCGCCTCCGCGAAGTGCGTGTCGCCCGTCAGTCCGGGCCGGCCGAGCGCCGAGCGCAGCGCCCGCAGGACCTGGTCGGCCAGGTTCGTGGTCGGCGCGCTCTCGGCCAGCCGGGCGGTGTCCTCGGCCAGTCTGCCGTCGAGGACCGCCTGGAGCCGGCCGCGGTCGACCTTGCCGTTGTCGTTCAGCGGCATCTCCGGCAGCAGGAAGAAGTAGCGGGGCATGCTGGTCCTGGGCAGAGTGCGGCGTAGGTGCCCGCTGAGCGCCGCCTCGGTGAGACCGGCGCCGGAGACGAACAGCGCCAGCGCCTTCGTACCGCGCTGCTCGGCCACCAGGACCTCCGCCTGCCGGACCCCGGGGCACTTCTCGGCGGCCACCTCGATCTCGCCCAGCTCGATCCGGACGCCGCGGATCTTGACCTGGAAGTCCTTGCGCCCGGAGAAGAACAGCCGGCCCTCGTGGTCCAGATGACCGAGATCGCCGGTGAGGTAGAGCCGGGGGCCGGGGATGATCTCCGGGAACGGGTTGGGGACGAACGCCTTGGCGGTGGCCGCCGCGTCGCCCAAGTACCCCTCGCCGAGGCACTCGCCGCCGATGGCCAGCTCGCCGGTGGTGCCGGCCGGCACCGGGCGCAGGTCGTCGCCGACCACCACGGCGTAACAGTTGTCGATCGGGCGGCCCAGCGGAATCGTGTCCCCGTCCGCCGCGGACACGGGATGGAAGACCATCCCGATGGACGCCTCTGTCGGCCCGTAGCCGTTGGTCACCCGCAGGCCCGGCAGCAGCGCCATCAGCCGGTGCACCGCGCGCGGGTTGACCGCCTCGCTGCCGACGACGAGCCGCCGCAGCGAGGACAGCTTCCGGAGCGCCTGCTCGTCGCTGTCCACGATGGCCACCAGCGCGTTGAAGACGCTGGAGACGAAGTCCGCGGTCGTGATGCCGTACTCGGCGATCAGGTCGATGGTGTGCCGCAGGTTGAGGAACTCTTCCTGTACGGGCAGCACGGTGTGACCGCCCGTGGTCAGCGGCCAGAACAGCTGCCAGAGCGAGGAGTCGGAGGTGTGCCTGCTGTTCTGCAGGACGACGTCCGCGCCCGTCGCGGTGAAGTAGCGCGTCATGAAGCGAAACCGGTTGGTCAGCCCCGCGTGCCGGTTCATCGCGCACTTCGGCGTGCCCGTGGTGCCCGAGGTGAAATAGCCGTAGATCAGGTCATCGGGGCCGACCGGCACCGCCGGGCGCCGGGGCGACGGGACGATCCGGTCGACCTCGACGGTGACCGCGCGGTGCCGTAACTCCCGTGGCAGCGCGTCTGCGGTGGCGCACAGGATCGGCCCGCCCGGCAGCACCCCGAAGGTGCCGCGGATCCGGTCCTCCGGCCACGAGGGGTCCAGCGGTACGAACGCCGCGCCCAGCTTCATCAGCGCCAGATACGTGACCGGCAGTTCCAGGGAGTTGACCAGCAGGACCGCGACCACGTCGCCCTTGCCCACACCGTGCCCGGTCAGCGTGGCCGCCAGGCCGTTCACCAGCTCGTCCAGCTGCCGATAGGTGAGCATCCGGCCCTCGAACGACACCGCCGGGCGCTCGGGACGGCGGTCGGTCTGCTCCTCGATCAGCGCGGAGATCGGGCGGAACGCCCCGAAGTCGACCGCTCGGCCGGCGAAGCTCTGGGATTCGATCGATAATGGGGAAGGGGCTGATTGCTGCCCCTCGGACCCTTCCTGGTCGTTGCCGGTCGGCTGTCCGGTCATTTCCACCTCTCCGTTAGGAATGCCGCCCTACTCGTAGGCGTTCCATGCCGTTCCAGATGAGTGCGTTCCGGTGAGAGGTGGTCGTAGGCGACGTCCGGCGGGGTGCGCGTCGCCGCCGCGGCGGCGATCCGGCCGACGGCGGGCGCGGTCTGCACGCCGTAACCGCCCAGCGCGGCCATCCAGACGAAGCCCGGCGCGTCCGGGGCCTCGCCCACCACGGGCGTGTCGTCCGCCACCACACTGCGCAGGCCGGCCCACGCGTGCCTGACGCTGCGGATCTCCAACGTGGTGGCCCGCTGTAATCGCTCCACGCCGATCGCGACGTCGAGGTCGTCGGGACGGACGTCACCGGGCGGCATGGGGGTCGTGTCGGCGGGTGAGACGAGCAGGCGTCCCGACTCGGGCTTGAAGTAGAAGGTGTCCGCCACGTCGGTGACCATCGGCCACCGCGCCGCGCCGACGCCGTGGGGGAGGCCGGCGTCTTCGGACAGGCCAGCGTCTTGAGGCAGGTCGGCGTCTTCGGGCAGGTCGGTGAGGAAGGCGGTGCGCCGTAGCGGCCGCAGGCCGATGAGCCGGACCCCGGCGAGCCCGGCCACTTCGTCGGCCCACGCCCCGGCCGCGTTGACCACGATCGGCGCGGCGAACTCGCCCGCGTCGGTCGCCGCGTGCCAGAGCCCGTCCCGCCGGGACAGCCCCCGCACCCGCGCCGACGTGATCACCTGGCCGCCACGCGCCCGAATGCCGCGGAGAAAGCCCTGGTGGAGCGCGTCCACGTCGATGTCCATCGCCCCGGGTTTCAGCATGGCGTGGCTGTACCAGCCGGACCGCACGATCGGGCAGAGCCGGTGTACCTCATCGTGGTCGATCTCACGGACCGGAGTCGGGGCCGACAGCCCGTCGGCCAGCATCTCGGCGAACTGCTCCTCCGCGCCTACGGGACACAGCGTCAGCACGCCGCGCGGGGTCAGCAGCGGACCGTCCGCGAAACCGGGCGGTGGCGTGGTGAGGAACGACCGGCTCGCCGTGGTGAGCGCTCGTACGGCCGGGTTGCCGAAGTACTCCGAGAAGAGCGCGGCGGACCGTCCGGTCGCATGGTAGCCGGGAGCGTGCTCCATCTCCAGCAGCGTCACGGTGCCGAACTCGGCGAGGAAGTATCCCGCGCTCGCGCCGGCCACCCCGCCGCCCACGATGAGAAAATTTCTCACGGTCGTAACCGATCATATTTCGGGCCGGACCCGCAATATTTTCTGGGCTTCCTGACTTCTGGTATAGAACCAGCGGGAATATAAGCGTCCTGAAGCGTCTTCGGAAAATGGCAGGTCAGAAAATTAGGACCGATGCCGGGCGGGGAGCTGGCCTGTCCGAAACTGGCCCTGCCTTAATGATGGCAAAAAGGGCAAAAAGGCACTATGTCGCCTTTTTGTGTATATGGCTGTCTTTAATGCAGCTTAGGGACGTCCATGATCAGGGGTCATGGGCGGAGCCGGAGCAGGCCCACGGCGTTGTCCTTGAGGATCATCGGACGGACCTCGGGCTTGATGTCGAGCTTGGCGAAGTCGGCCAGCCAGCGGTCGGGGGTGATCACCGGGTAGTCGGAGCCGAAGAGCACCTTGTCCTTGAGCAGCGTGTTCGCGTACTGGACGAGCTGTGGGGGGAAGTACTTCGGCGACCATCCGGACAGGTCGATGTAGACGTACGGCTTGTGCGTGGCCACCGCGAGCGCCTCGTCCTGCCAGGGGAAGGACGGATGGGCCAGGATGATCCGCAGCTCGGGGAAGTCCACGGCGACGTCGTCGACCAGCATCGGATTGCCGTACTTTAGCCGGATCCCGCCCCCGCCCGGCACTCGCGCGCCGATGCCGGTCTGCCCGGTGTGGAACAACGCGGGCACCCCGAGCTCCTCGATGACCTCATAGAGGGGGTAGGCCATCGGGTCGTTCGGCGCGAAGCCCTGGATGCTGGGGTGGAACTTGAAGCCGCGCACCCCGTACTCCTCGACGAGCCTGCGCGCCTCACGGGCGCCCGCCCGTCCCTTCCATGGATCCACGCTGCCGAACGGGATCAGCACATCGGCGTGCTCGGCGCAGCTCTCCGCCACCTCCTCGTTGGAGATGCGCGGGTGACCCGTGGCGTGCTCGGCGTCCACGGTGAACACGACCGCGGCCATCTTCCGCTCACGGTAGTAGGCGGCGATCTCGGGGATGGTCGGCCGCGCGTGCCCCTTGAAATACTCCGCCGACGCGCCGAACAACTCCGGACTGAGCGAGCCGTGGCCGTCCTTGGACACCTCGGCGTGCGTGTGGACGTCGATCGCGACGAGCTCCTCGACGTTCATGCCGGGTCCGAGTGCCAGGAGTCGGTACGACGGGCGACGGCTGATTTCCCTGTGAGATTCACCGCTCGAACGTAAGGCGCTTCTGTGACCATGGTCAAGTTTCTGCCGAACGAAGCTGAGGGACCCGTTCACACCGAAACCTCCGCGGGCGTGACCGCGGAGGTTTCGGTGGTGCGGGGAGTGGCTGTTGGGTTCTCAGGGGGCGGGGACCTCGCGGACCAGCTTGGACGTCCAGGGGCAGAAGACGCAGCCGGGCAGGAAGGCGCCGCATGCCTCATCGAGATGGTCTTCGGTGTAGGTCACCGTGGCGTCGCAGACCTCGATGGCCACCGCGAAGAAGCTGATGGTGTTCGGGTCGTAGTGGAAGCTCCAGTGCGGGTTGTAGGGGGCCGGTCTCTTGATGATCCGGCCCAGGACGTGCACCTCCTCCTGCTCCTCGCCGCTGAGGATCCGCCGGGCGTGCTCGATCTTCGCGGGGTCGGTGAGCTGGAAGACGAACGGCCTGGCGCGCTCCGCGGTCTGCATCTCGAAGTAGACCGGCGCGACCGCCGCGCGAGTGGGGGCGGCCTGGAGGGAGGCGGGCACGCACGAGCGTGCCGCGGCGGCATGGGCGGGGGCGGCCGTGAGCGTGGGGGCGCCCGCGGCGAGCAGTGCCGCGAGGGCGAGGGCTGACGCCGCGAGGGAGGGGATGCGCATCGGCTTCCTTTCGATCAGGAGTGGACCCTCTGCACCGATGCCCATCAGCCAAAACTACCTAACGTAACTGTACGACTACAGAAAGCTACCGGTTGGGCATGATCAGCCGGTCGACTAGGTAGGTGTCCCGGGGACTACCTACGTAGTCGAAATAGGTAGTCGTATGGGGATTTCTCACGTCTCGTCATCGCGAGGTGTGAGGAAGGCTTGTGGCCAAAGTACCAATGCCGCCGAAAGTGAGGATCGAGGCTGCGAGCCATGTACAAGCATCAGCCCCCCAAGTCCACCCCCCTTCGTTCCCGACCGCGAGGCGAAATCTTTCGCCACCTACTGCTTGGAGCAGGGATGGGGTCTGCGTCGCAAGGGGATGGTGCACATGAGCGACACCGGTTCGCGGCCAGGGTCGAGAACGACTGTCCAGCCGACGCGCGGCGGGTTGCCTCATGGAGGCTCCCGCACCAGCTCGGCTCGGTGCCCAGGGCACGCCATCTGACACGTGCGCTGCTGTCCCAATGGGGCTTCGACGGCCAGAGTGAGGTCGCCGAACTGCTGGTCAGCGAGTTGGTCACTAACGCGCTGAAATATGTGAAAGGGACCGTCGATCTCAGCCTCTCCGCTGAGGACGGGTTGCTGCGCTTCGAGGTCGAGGATGCCAATCCCGAACTGCCTCAGGCGCGTAGACCCCGCCCGGACGAGGAGAGGGGGCACGGTCTGCACCTGGTCGACACACTGTCGTGTTGCTGGGGAAGCATCCGCACCCATCGGGGAAAGGTCGTCTGGTGCGAACTGCCTGTCGGCGCGCGCCAGTGCTGAAGCCCGGGCCCACTCGCCCACGATCCGGAAAGGTTACGAGAGAGAGTCCATGCGCCAGATCCGTGTCCGCAAAAGTCCTATCCGCACCAGAGATGATCGGCCAGATCTGCGGACGCCATCAGGACGGAGGTTGCCATACTGAATAAACGATCATTACGGAACCCCCTGAACAGAGGGACGCCGGAGCCGATCGGGTCACCGCTGAGATCGGTCCCGGCGTCCCGCCTTGTCGGCGAGGGTCTGGCGAGGGTCAGGTGAGGGTCACTCGCCGTCGGCCCGCTCGATCGCGTACGTGATCGTCCGCTTCAGCCCGAGCCGCGCCCCTTGACGGAAGGCCGCCGCGAACGCCCGCCCGCCCAGCTCCTCGTGGGCGCGCGCCATGCACTGCTCGTGGCCCCGTACGTGGGGAAACAGCCGGGTCGGTGAGGCGCCCATCGCCCGCCACAGCGGATGCGCGGTGCCGAGTATCGTGGCCGCCCGTTCGTATCGGCCCTGCGCGCAGGCCGTCCAGGCCAGCACCTCCAGGCATTGCGTGAGGCCCCACCGGTCGTTGAGCGTGTTCCTCAACTCGGCCGCCTCCCTCATCAGGGCTTCGGCCCTGCGCCAGTCGCCCTGGTTCCACGCGGCCATACCCAGGGCGAACAGCGCGTATCCGCGCGACAGCTGTGCGTCCCGGGCGTCCGACAGCGCGAGGAACCAGTCGCCCAGGGTGATACTGAGCTCCGGGGCCTCGGCCGCGCCGTAGGCGGCGGCGTAGAACCGGTTGATGGCGGCGGCGTCGACGTCTCCACCGGCCAGGTGTCCGGCGCGGGCCTCCTCCAGGAGCGCGAGACCTCGCCGGGGCTCTCCTGCCGAGAAGGCGGCGATGCCCGAGACCTGGGTGGCGAACGCGAGAGCCGATTCGTCACCCAGCCGCTGGGCCAGGATCCGACATTCCTCAAGCTGCGGCAGGGCCGTCTTCAGGTCGCCCTGATGGAGGGCGAGCAGGCTGTCGACCCACAGGGCGTGGGCCCGGGCGGAGTTCGCCTCCGGCACGAGCCGCAGGCCACGGTCCAGCCAGTGCCGGCCCTCGGTGAGAGAGCCGGCGATGATCCAGAAGACCCACAGCGCCGAGGCGATCTCCAGCCCCACGGACGCCTCGACCGTCCGGCCGAAGCACAGGTCGAGCGCGACGCGCAGATTGGGCAGCTCACGATGCAGGGCCCTGAATCCCTCAAGCTGGTGGGGAGAGAGCCGATCCAACCGGTGCCGCTCGACCTCACCCCGGTAATACTCGACGTATCGCCGGCCCAGCGCCCTCGCCTCGGCCGGGGACAACTCCTCACGGCCGTATGAGCGGATGCTGTCGAGCATGCGGTAGTACACCCCGGTGTCGCGCTCTGTCGCGATGAGTACGGACTTGTCCACCAAGCCGGCGATCAGATCGACGACATCTTCCTTGTCGATCTCCGCTCCCGGGCAGATCGCCTCCGCGGCCTCCAGCGCGACGCCGCCGGCGAACATCGACAGCCTGCTCCACAGCCGCTGCTCCGCCGCCGAGCACAGTCCGAAACTCCAGTCCAGGGTGGCGCGCAGCGACCGGTGCCGGGGCAGGACGGAACGGGCGCCCTCGACCGGCGCCTCGAAGTGCTCGTCCAGCTCACGCAGCAACTGCTCCACGGGCGTCGTGCGCAGCCGCACCGCGGCCAGTTCGATCGCCAGCGGGATCCCCTCCAGGCGCTGTGACAGCCGGGCCACCGTCGCGGCGTTGGCCGCGTCGACCGTGAATCCGGGTCGTGCCCGCGCCGCGCGCTCGGCGAACAGGCGGACCGCGTCGTGGCGGGCGATGTCGCGCACCGCCTCGCCGGGATCCGATGTGGTCAGCGGCGGCACGTACAGCACCTGCTCGCCGTAGACGCCGAGCGCCTGCCGGCTGGTCGCCAGGATCCGCAGCCGCGGGGCGCCGCGCAGCATGCGGTCCACCAGGAGGGCGCACTCCTCCAGCAGGTGCTCGCAGTTGTCCAGCACCAGCAGCATCCGCCTGTCGGCCAGGTAGTCGACCAGCGTGGTCATGGAGCAGGGGCCCAGCTCACGCAGGCCCAGCGCCGTGGCCACGGCCGACTCCAGAAGGTCGCCATCCTCGAGAGTGGCCAGCTCGACCAGCTCGACCCCGTGCGCGAACGCCCCGCGCAGGGCCTCGCCCGCCTGCACGGCCAGCCGGGTCTTGCCGACTCCACCGGTGCCCGTCAGGGTCAGCAACCGGGTATGGCCCAACATTCGCCGCACAGCGGACATCTCATGCCTGCGCCCGACGATGCCGGGTCCCTCTACCCGCCGATGTTCCGGAGAACCGGTCACCTCCGCGTCCATCCTGCCTTGTGGCGCCGCTGTAATCGCGCCATCACTCACCACCAGGCTATGTCCACTTCATCGCGCTGCGCACCGGAAAACGGTCTGGGCATAACCTAGGTAGTTAAGGGCCCGGATTCAGCACGGTGGTGACCTGCTTGGCCGAGCCGGCACGAGGGCGCGTCATGGCAACAGGGGAGTCCCGGCGGCAGCGGAGCGGATGGCTGCCGGCCGAGGTGACGAGTTTCGTGGGACGTCGGCACGAGGTGGCCGAGGTCAAGACGTTGCTGTCCGCGTCCCGGGCGGTGACCTTGATCGGCGTGGGCGGGGTGGGCAAGACCCGGCTGGCCCTGCGCGTGGGGCTCGAGGTGCGGCGGGCGTTCCGCGATGGCGTGTGGCTGGTCGAGCTCGCCTCGCTGGAGGATTCGGAGCTGCTCGCTCAGGTCGTGGCCGAGGCCCTGGAGATTCGCGATCACACCGCCTGCCCGCCCCTGCAGGTGCTCGTCAGCCACCTGCGCGACAAGCAGACGCTGGTGATCCTCGACAACTGCGAGCACCTGGTCCACGAGTGCGCCGTGGTGGCCGACACGCTCCTGCGGGCCGCCCCTGAGCTGCGGATCCTGGCCACCAGCAGGCAGGCGCTGGGCATCGGTGGCGAGCAGATGCTGCCCGTGCCGACGCTTCCGCTGCCGAACTCCGACCGCCCGGGGATATCCGCGGAAGCGCTCATGCAGTGTGACGGGGTGCGGCTGTTCACCGAGCGGGCCCGGGCCGTGCTGCCGACGTTCGCCGTCACCGAGGACAACCGGGACCTCGTGCTGCGGATCTGCCGCCGGCTGGACGGGCTGCCGCTCGCCATCGAGCTGGCGGCCGTGCGGCTGCGGGCGCTGTCGCTCCAGCAGCTCCACGACCGGCTGGACGACCGTTTCCGGCTGCTCACCGCGGGCTCGCGGGCGACGCTGCCGCGCCATCAGACGCTGCGCGCGATGATCGACTGGAGCTTCAGCCTCTGTTCGGAGCGGGAACAGCAGATGTGGGAGCGTGCGTCGGTGTTCGCCGACACGCTGGACCTGGAGGCGGCGGAGGCGGTCTGCTCCGGCGACGGCATCAGCCGCGAGGAGATCATCGACCTGGTGATGGCCCTGGTCGACAAGTCCGTCTTCCTCCGGGAGGAGCATGGCCGGGTAGTGAGATACCGGCTCCTCGACACCATCCGCCAGTACGGCCGCGAACGGCTCACCGCCTCAGGCCAGGAGTCCACGCTGCAACGGCGACACCGCGCCTACTACCGGGCACTGGCGGCGCGGGCCCACGCGCAGTTGTTCGGCCCCTCGCAGGTAGCCTGGTTCGACCGGCTGCAGCTCGAACACGCCAATCTGCGTACCGCCCTCGACAGCTTCTACGGCGACCCGGCGGAGGTCAGGGCCGGCCTGGGCATGGCGGCCGACCTGCTCTACCACTGGATCACCAGTTACTACCTCGGCGAGGGCCGGCGCTGGCTGGACCGAGGGCTGGCCCTGGACACCGAGCCGAGCGAGGTACGCGCCAGGGCCCTGTGGGCCAACAGCTGGCTGGCCATCATCCAGGCCGACATCACCGCCGCCTCGACCATGCTGGAGGAGAGCCGGATCCTGGGGGAGCTGCTGGGTGACGAGCTGGTCCGCGGGTACGTCGCGCTCTACTCCGGCATGATCGCCATGTACCGCGGCGACACCGAAACGGCCATCAAGCTGTACGAGGAGGCCGCGGCACGGCACCGCAGCACCGAGAACCCCGTGGGTCTCGCCCTGGCCCTCATCCGGCTGTCCCTCGCGCACTCCTACCTGGGTGACTCGTCGCAGGCCATCTCCCTGGGCGACGACTGCCTGGCCGTGTGCGACACCTTTGGGGAAGGGTGGCACAAGGCGTACACGATGATGGCGCTCGGTGTGGAGGTGTGGCGGCAGGGAGACGTCCGCCGCGCGACCGAACTCGAGAAGGAGAGCCTGGCCTTCAACCGCTCGCTCGACGATCCGCTGGGCGTCGGGGTCAACCTCGAGGTGCTGGCCTGGATCGCCGAGACGGAGCATCACCACACCAGGGCCGCCCGGCTGCTGGGCATCCTGAAGACGGTCTGGAGTTCGATCGGTGCGCCGCTGTCCGGGTACGGGCACCTGGTCCGCTACCACGACGAATGCGAGAGCCGCACGCGCGCGGCCCTGGGGGACGCGACCTTCGACACCGAGCTCAAGCGGGGTGCCCGGCTCTCCTACGACGAGGCGCTCGGCTACGCGCTCCAGGAGGAGCCGCCTCAGGGCGAGAAGGCGGCGAAGGCGGAGCCGGCGCGGCTGACCCGCCGCGAGACGGAGATCGCCCAGCTGGTCGCCCAGGGGATGACCAACAAGCAGATCGCCGCCGCGCTGGTGATCGCCCCGCGCACCGCCGAGGGACATATCGAGCACATCCTGAACAAGCTCGGCTTCAACTCACGCGCCCAGATCGCCGTGTGGGTCGGCGACCGGGCCCGAGCCGCGGACGGGGAGGCTCCCGATTCGCGGGACTGACTATTTCGCGAGCGCGCGCAGGAGCTTGGGTTTGGCGGCCTTCTTCCAGATCGGCGCGAGGGCACGGTACGCCTCGGCGGCCTCGTGGCGTTCCTCGGCGAGCAGCAGGCCGAGGGTGAAGGCGTCGGCCGCCGACAGGTTCGCCCTGGTGGCGAGCTGGGTGAGCTGTTGCTGGGCGACCAGCGCGTCCTGGCGGCGGCCGAAGGCGTCCTGCAGTCGTTCGCCGTGCTTGGCGAGCTTCGCGGCGGGCTTGCCGAGTACGTCGGTGGCGGCTTCGGCGGTGTAGCGGGCGCGTTTGGCCGCCTTGCGGGTGGCGTGCAGGGCCTGGTCACGCTCCGCGCCCAAGGGCAGGCGCTCGGCCTTGGCGTATTTGGCCAGGACCTTGCCCCAGCTCTTGGCCACCAGGGCCGAGGGTCGGCGGTTCGCCCTGCCCTGGAAGGGCGGGTCGGCGATGAGATCGTCGAGGGCGGCCAGGAGAGCGAAGTAACGCGGTGTCCGCAGCGTCTTCTTGAGCGCCCGCCTGGCCCTGTGCTCGCGCGCGGCCAGCACGGCAGGCCATTCCGCCTCCCGGGGACCGCCGGCGGGCTGGTCGGCGAGGCGGCGGGCGAATCGGGCGGTGAGCACTTCGAGATCGCGCACCGTGCCCAGCTCGGCGGCCAGCCACTTCAGCTCCGCGTCGAGCGGGCCGATCCGGTCGCTGTCCAGCAGCCGCGCGTGGGTGCGCAGGAGGCTGCGGATGCGCCGCAGGGCCACGCGCATGTCGTGCACCGAGTCGTCGTCGTGGTCGGCCAGGCGTACCAGCGGGTCGTTGGCGAGCAGTTGCCCACGTTGGCGCCGCACGTACGCGATCAGGACCGCCCTGGCGCTCCGCCCGTCCTTGCGGCCACTTTCCGGGGGCAGGTCGGCGCCCAGCACGCGCGCCAGCTTGGAGCCGGATGACGACGGCGCCAGCCCGGCGTCACGCAGCCTGCTCTCGACGGCATCGAGTACGTCCATGCGGCCGTCCACCAGCTCGACCTCGATCTCGCGCCACGAGACGGGCGGCCGGTCGGCGTTCTGGCGGCGGCCCTCCACCACGTCGTCGCTGACCTCGGCCAGCACCCGGCCCTCTTGGTCGCGCAGCTTGCGTGTCGTGCGGGTGGTCCGGAGGGTGGCGACCGGGACGAGGTCGCGCCCGCGCAGATGGGCGGCGACGAGGTCGGTCAGCCGGGTGGGCACCTGGTGCACACCGGCGCCCAGCGGCGCGCGCACCTCCCGCTTGGCCCCCTTGGCCACCGGCAACTTGAGATGCCACCCGGCGTCCTGGCCGCCCCGGCGGCGGCGCAGGGTGATGCCCTGGGCGGCGAGCGTCAGGGCCGGGGTGTCGACGTAGTCGGCCACCAGCCGCCACGTCTCCGGCTCGTCCACCGTGACCTTGCCGTCCGGGCCGGTGAAGTCCTCGATCGCGATCTCGGCGGGGCCGTTGACATCGTACTTGCGTTCGATCTCCACAATGTTCCTCAACTCTCCGAAACCCCCACTACCCCGGCGAGTCCCACAAAACGTGCAAGAAGCCCCTTCCTGGGGCTCATCCACGACGGACCGTCTTCTTCTCTCTCCCCGCTGGGGTCCCTCCAGAAGGACCCCAGCCACCATGGACCGTCGCTGGGACCGAGACGGTCGCGTGACGCCGCACCAAGGGGTTTGGTCGAAAACCAGTTGAACGAGTGAGTACTCGCTCATTAGGATCGTCCGCATGACGAAGAGGCGAAGGGTGCCGGCTATGGCGCCAGAAGAGCGTCGGGCCACACTCATCGCCGCCACGCTGCCCCTGTTGCGCGAATTCGGCACCGCCGTGAGCACTCGCCAGATAGCCGAGGCCGCCGGTGTGGCCGAGGGGACGATCTTCGGGGTCTTTCCCGACAAGGCCTCGCTGGTGCGGGCGGCGCTGATGAGCGCGTTCGACCCGAAATCGGCGGTGGCCGCGCTGACCGGCATCGGCACGACGACCGAGCTGCGCGCGCGGCTGCGCGAGGCGGTCACGATGCTGCGGGCCGGAATGAACGCCAACGCCAACCTGATCGCCGGGCCCAAGGAGCTGATGGTCGACGACGTCGAGTTCCGCGAGCATATGTTGGACAGCCGGCGTCAGATCCTGGCCGCGGTCACCGCTCTGCTCGAGCCCGACCGCGACCGGCTGCGCCGCTCTCCCGAGGCCACGGCACAGCTGCTCCTCATGTTGGTCGCGGTGAGCGCGCATCGCGGTTTCGGCCATGGCGGCGAGTTCGGCGACATGGACGACGCGGAGATCGTCTCCGTTCTGCTCGACGGGCTGCTCCTGCGGCCTTCCCCCACTCCTTCGACAGAAAGCACTTCTTGATGCTGCTCCGTCTCTTGCGGGCACAGCTCAGGCCGTACGGGAAAGAGATCACGCTCGTCGTCCTCTTCCAGTTCGTGCAGACACTGGCCACGCTCTATCTCCCCACCCTCAACGCCGACATCATCGACAACGGCGTCGTCAAGGGTGACACCGGATACATCGCACGCGTCGGGCTGGTGATGCTCGGGGTGACGCTCATCCAGATCATCTGCTCGGTCGTGGCCGTCTACTACGGCGCCCAGACCTCGATGGCCCTGGGCCGGGACTTACGGGCCGCGATCTTCCACCGGGTCCAGGACTTCTCCGCCCAGGAGGTCAACCGGTTCGGCCCGCCGTCCCTGATCACCCGCACCACCAACGACGTGCAGCAGATCCAGCTGCTCGTGCTGATGACGTTCACGATGATGGTGGCCGCGCCGATCATGTGCGTCGGCGGGATCGTGCTGGCGCTGCGCCACGACGTGGCGCTGTCGTCGCTGCTGCTCATTGTGCTGCCCGTGCTGCTCGTCATCGTGGGCCTGATCGTGATGCGCATGCGTCCGCTCTTCCGCACGATGCAGGAGCGCATCGACCGGATCAACCAGGTGCTGCGCGAGCAGATCACCGGCATCCGGGTCATCAGGGCCTTCGTCCGCGACCGGCACGAGCGTGAGCGTTTCGCGGTGGCCAACGACCAGCTGACCGACGTGTCGCTGCGGGTCGGGCGGCTCATGGCGCTGATGTTCCCCACGGTCATGCTGGTGGTGAACGTGTCGAGCGTCGCCGTGGTGTGGTTCGGCGGCCATCGCATCGCCGACGGGAGCATGCAGGTGGGCGCGCTGACCGCGGTCATCTCCTACCTGATGCAGATCCTCATGTCGGTGATGATGGCGATGTTCATGTTCATGATGATCCCTCGGGCCGAGGTCTGCGCCGAGCGCATCGAGGAGGTCCTCGACACCGAGCCGACCGTCCACCCGCCGGCCACCCCCGTCGCCCCGGAGAGTCATCTCGGTGAGCTGGAGCTGCGGTCGGTGGACTTCCGCTATCCGGGCGCCGACGAGCCGGTGCTGTGCGACGTGAGCTTCGCGGCGCGGCCGGGCCGTACCACCGCGATCATCGGCAGTACGGGCAGCGGCAAGACGACGCTGCTCAACCTCATCCCGCGCCTGTTCGACGCGAGCGCCGGTGAGGTGCTGGTCGACGGCGTCAGCGTACGAGACCTCGACCCGGCCGTGCTCTCCCGGGCGGTCGGCCTGGTCCCGCAGTCGCCGTACCTCTTCTCCGGCACGATCGCCTCCAACCTGCGCTACGGAAGGCCGGACGCGACCGACGAGGAGCTGTGGCAGGCCCTTGACGTGGCGCAGGCCCGCGAGTTCGTCGAGGCGATGCCCGAGGGCCTGGACGAGCCGATCGCCCAAGGTGGCACGAACGTCTCCGGCGGCCAGCGCCAACGCCTGGCCATCGCCAGGACGCTGGTGCACCGGCCCGAGATCTACCTGTTCGACGACTCCTTCTCCGCCCTCGACTACGCCACCGACGCCCGGCTGCGCGCCGCGCTGGCCGAGGAGATCACCGACGCCACGATCGTCATCGTGGCCCAGCGGGTCAACACGATCCGCGACGCCGACCGCATCCTCGTGCTCGAGGACGGCCGCGTGGTCGGCAGCGGCGACCACGCCGAGCTGATGGCGACCTGCCCGACCTATCGGGAGATCGTGCTGTCTCAGCTCACCGAACAGGAGGCCGCGGCATGACCGAACTCATCGACTCGCACAGCACCTTGGTCAGGCGACCGAGCGTTATGCGATCAAGCGTTCTGCGATCAAGCGTTATGCGATCAAGGAAGGAGGGTTCATGACCACCCCGACGCCCGCGCGCCGCCCCGCGCCCGCTTTCGGGCCGGGCCGGATGATGTCCGGGCCGGCCGAGAAGGCGCACGACTTCGGCGGTTCGTTCCGCCGCCTGCTGCGGCTGCTGCACCCCGAGCGCGCGATGCTGGCCGTCATCCTGGCTTTAGGTACGGTCAGCGTCGCGCTGACCGTGACGGGACCCAAGATCCTCGGCCACGCCACGGACCTGATCTTCTCGGGCATCATCGGCGCCCAGTTGCCCGCCGGGATCACCAAGGAGCAGGCCGTGGCGGGGCTGCGCGCCAGGGGTCAGGGCACGTTCGCCGACATGGTGTCGGCGATGAGCGTGGTGCCCGGCCAGGGCATCGACTTCACCGCGCTGGCCCAGGTGCTGGGCTGGGTGCTGGCGCTCTACCTGGTGGCGGCGCTGCTCGGGATCGTGCAGTTCCGGCTGACCACGATCGTCGTGCAGCGGGCGGCGTCCCGGCTGCGCGAGCGGATCGAGGCCAAGCTGGCGCGGCTGCCGCTGAGCTACTTCGACGGCCAGCCGCGCGGCGAGATTCTCAGCCGCGCCACCAACGACACCGACAACATCGCGCAGACGCTGCAGCAGACGATGAGCCAGCTCATCTCGTCGGTGCTGACGGTCGTCGGCGTACTGGTGATGATGTTCTGGATCTCGCCGATCCTGGCGATCATCGCGCTGGTCACGGTGCCGCTGTCGGTCTACATCACCACGGTCATCGGAAAGCGGTCGCAGCCGCAGTTCATCAAGCAGTGGTCCTCGACGGGCAAGCTCAACGGCCACATCGAGGAGATGTTCGGGGGGCACACGCTGGTCAAGGTGTTCGGCAGGCAGAAGGAGGTCGCCGAGGCCTTCGACGAGCACAACCAGGCCCTGTTCAACTCCAGCTTCCGGGCCCAGTTCATCTCCGGGCTCATCCAGCCGGCGATGATGTTCATCGGCAACCTCAACTACGTGCTGGTCGCCGTGGTGGGCGGGTTCAACGTGGCCTCGGGTTCGATCTCGCTGGGCAACGTGCAGGCCTTCATCCAATACTCCAGGCAGTTCAGCCAGCCGCTGACCCAGGTGGCCGGCATGGCGACCCTGGTGCAATCGGGTGTCGCCTCGGCCGAACGGGTCTTCGAGCTGCTGGAGGCTCCGGAGCAGTCCGCGGAGCCCGCCAAGCCCGCGCGCCCCGATCAGGTCAGGGGCCGTGTGGCGTTCGAGAACGTCTCCTTCCGCTACGATCCGGACCGGCCGCTGATCGAGAACCTGTCGCTTACCGTCGAACCCGGCCAGACCGTGGCCATCGTCGGCCCCACGGGAGCGGGCAAGACGACGCTGGTCAACCTCATCATGCGCTTCTACGAGGTGACCGGCGGCCGTATCACGCTCGACGGCGTCGACATCGCGGAGATGTCCAGGGAAGAGCTGCGCGACAACATGGGCATGGTGCTGCAGGACACCTGGCTGTTCGGCGGCACGATCGCGGAGAACATCGGCTACGGGGCGGAGGGCGCCACGCGCGAACAGATCGAGGCCGCCGCGGAGGCCGCCCACGTCGACCGCATCGCGCACACGCTGCCCGACGGCTACGACACGGTGATCGACGAGGAGGGCGCGACGGTCAGCGCGGGCGAGACACAGCTGATCACGATCGCCCGCGCGTTCCTGTCCGAGCCGGCGATCCTGATCCTGGACGAGGCCACCAGCTCGGTCGACACCCGGACCGAGGTGCTCATCCAGCGGGCGATGAGCTCGCTGCGCGAGGGGCGTACCAGCTTCGTGATCGCCCACCGGCTGTCCACGATCCGCGACGCCAGCCTGATCCTGGTCATGGAGAACGGGCGGATCGTCGAACAGGGCACGCACGAGTCGCTGCTGGCCGCGGACGGCGCCTACGCCCGGCTGTACTCGGCCCAGTTCGGCCGGGCGGTCGCGGAGGTGGACTAGCCGCCGAGGACCCGGCGACTCCTGTGTGGTACTTGGATGATCGACGCCGGGTACACGATGATGTTCGGGAGTCGCCGGAGCTTGACGGGAGCCACGCATGCGGATCGGTGTCGTCTTTCCCCAGACCGAACTCGGCGCCGACGTGGGCGCCGTACGGGCCTACGGACAGCGGGTCGAGGAGCTCGGGTTCCGGCATGTACTGGCCTATGACCACGTCGTAGGCGCCGATCCGGCGGTCCACCAGGGCTGGGACGGCCCCTACGACGTGCGGACCACCTTCCACGAGCCGATGGTCCTGTTCGGCTACCTCGCCGCGCTGACCTCACTGGAGCTCGTCACGGGCATCATCATCCTGCCCCAGCGGCAGACGGCCCTGGTGGCCAAGCAGGCCGCGGAGGTCGACCTGCTCACCAACGGCCGGTTCCGGCTGGGCGTGGGACTGGGCTGGAACCAGGTGGAGTACGAAGCCCTCGGCCAGGACTTCAGCACCCGGGGCAAGCGCATCGACGAGCAGGTCGCGTTGCTGCGCCGGCTGTGGACCGAGCAGTCACTCACGTTCGAGGGCACCTTCGACCGGGTGACCGGCGCGGGGCTGGCGCCCCTGCCCGTGCAGCGGCCGATCCCGGTCTGGTTCGGCGCGCAGTCGCCCCCGGCGTACCGCCGCGCCGGACGCCTGGCCGACGGGTGGTTCCCGCAGATGTCCCCGGGGCCGAAGCTCGACGAGGCCAAGGCCATGGTCGCGGAGGCCGCCACACAGGCGGGCCGCGACCCCGCCACGCTCGGCATGGAAGGCCGGGTCAGCTGGACGGGCGACGCGGCGGAACTACGCGAGGCGGCCCGGCGGTGGCAGGAGTCCGGAGCCACTCATATCGCCATCAACACCATGCGGGCGGGACTCCGCTCGGTCGACGAGCACCTCGCCGCACTGGAGACAGCCGCCGACGCACTCGAGGTCCGGAAGGCCGACTAGAGCTCGGTTCGTCGCCGCCCTGCAGGTGCTGGGTATCGGTGGCCCTAGCGCTTCGTCAGGTTAGGAGTGCGCCGGCGATCACGTGGGCCATGGCTTGTGCTCCGGCGTCGTTGAGGTGGATGTGATCGCCGCTGTCGTAGGCGGCTGCGACGGTGGCCGGGGCCGCGGAGTCGCGCACGGCCTGGTCGAGGTCGGCGACGGCGTCGAACTTCGCGCTGGTGCGGATCCACCGGTTGACGCGCCGGCGGAGTTCCTCGTTACCGGGGGTGTCGAATCCGGGGCTGATCGCCCCGGCGCCGTTGAACGGCGTGAGGGTCGTGATGACCGTGGTCAAACCGTGGCGCCGGGCGCGTTCGGCGATGGCGGTGTATCCGTCGATGAGCTCGTCCGCGGACACCGGAGGGGTGCCGAGCATTCCGGGCAGGCAGATGTCGTTGAGCCCCAACTCCAGGATGAGGTGTGTCACTCCCGGTGCGGCGAGCACGTCGCGATCGAACCGGGCGGTTCCGCTTTCCCCGAAGACGTCGGTGAGCAGCCGGTTTCCGGCGATGCCCAGGTTGATCATGGATATGCCCGCGGCAGCGGCGCGGCGGGCCATTTGGTCGGTGTAGCGCAGGTTGGCTTCGGGTGTGGTGCCCACGCCGTCCGTCAGCGAGTCGCCGAAGGCGGCCACAACGCGGCGGCCGGGGGGCGTCAGCACATCGATCCCGGTGAGGTGGAAGCGGGATTCAACCTCTTCCGCGTGGGTCAGTTCGGGCTGGGAGGCCACGTCGCCGGCGGTGACGTAGCCGGTCCGCAGAGCGAAGGGGTGGTAGGTGGCGGGTCCGCACGGTGCCGCGTAATAGGTGCTGATCACCAGGTCGGTCTCGGCGGTCGTGGCGAGGTCGACGGGGTCGCTCACGGCCTCGTGCTCGGCCTCGATGGTCACGTCGGGAGTGCCACCGAAGGTGACCTCGGTGTCAGTGCCGGGGGTGATCGCGGATGCGGTGGCGTGCAGTGCGATCCGGATGCGGGCGATGGTGAGCGGTTCCTTGCCGTACAGGTTGCTGAGCCGTACCCGTAGACGGGCACCGCCGCCGCGGACGCGAACGATCTGGCGGAGGGTCTGGTCATCGAAACTGCGGGAGGGATGGACAAGCGTCGGCTCGTACGGGCTGACGGGAGCGGATCTGAAGGCCGCTATCCATGTCTGGGTCATGGGCACACTTCTCCTGGAGCGCTGGCGGATGAGGTCGTCGAAGCGGGCGGCGTCGCCGGTGGCGAAAGAGGGGTTGTCTGGCTGGGCGCCAGGCAAGTCCGGATCACGATCGGGTCGAGCACCCCGGCGCCGCAAACGAGATTGAACGCATGGGTTCAAAATAGTTATCTGGACGACTCAGTACAACTCAATAGTTCATTCATTTGAACCAGCGAGTACAATCTAGGGATGGTTAGACACATCGGCCCGCTGGAGGCCCGCTCCCAGATGGGCACCCGCCAGAGGCAAACGCCGGCTTGGCGGGGCGATCGCCTGGTCAGTGCGACGCGCGCTGGCGCAGTCCGCGTTCTGTGCGCCGAAACGCAGGCCGTCGAAGAGGATCGCCGTGATGCGCACGGCTTCGTTCTGCCAGCCTTCGGTGGCGTGCATGCCGCACGGTCGGCCTGAGCTGCCGATACTTACCCCCGAGCCGGTGCGGGACCGGACCTGTCCGGCTCGCGTGCATCGTTCTGAACTTTGGGGCCGTTCCGGCTCAGTACTGTGACTTCGCATGACCGACACCGAGTTCGAGATCACCGCGGACCTGGTCCGCGAGTTGCTGCGGGAGCAACATCCAGACCTTGCGGGGCTGGCCATCCGCGA
>NZ_JBFANB010000034.1:0-121593 GCF_040659625.1 Nonomuraea sp. NPDC049750 | reverse complement strand
GACGGGGCCTTAGACAAGTCCGATCCTCCCAGTTCAAGGGCACTTTTCTTATGTGAACGATCAGGTCGGCTCAAATTCGCCGTGAAAGCCGCAGGTTAGGACCCGCCGATCTTGAGCACTTCCCCCTCCCTGAGCTGGAGATCCACTCCAGAGGCGATTGTTGACTCGGCACTACAGACCCTCGGGCGACGCGTGCGTGTAGCGGTTGAACGTGGTCGAGGTCGACGAAGCGGGTATCCGGCCTGGCCTTGCCCGAATCACTGCCATACCCGCGATATACCGCCCCTCGCTAGCGTCAGCGGCGTCAACAACCCGCATGTGGCAGACGCTTCTTGCTGCCCAACCGGCAGCATCCAAAATCGCCGCGATATCCCCAAGGAGAACGATGGATTCCCGTGCCATCATCCGAGCCGCAGCAGTGGCAGCAGCTGTGATCACCATGACTGTCGCCACACCGGCTGCCGCCGAACGGCAATCGGGATCGTCGCAGCTGTCCAGCAAGTTAACGTTCCCGGAAATTAAGCACGTGCAGAGCGGTAAGTGCCTCGCCGCGAGCGTCTCCCTAGGCGTCAAACTCAGAGACTGCAACGGAACCGACTACCAGAGGTGGTACACGGAGTCGACGATGAATGGTGTGACCATCGTTCACCTGCAGAGCCGCAAGTGCCTCGACGGGAGCGTCGAGAAGGGCATCAGACTCGTCGACTGCAGGGGAAACTTGTACCAGCGGTGGTACACGTACGATTCGGGCACTGTTCCGAATCTGCAGAACGGTAAGTGCCTCGCCGCGAGCGTCTCCCTAGGCGTCAAACTCAGAGACTGCAACGGAACCAACTACCAGAAGTGGTCCTGACCAGGGTCATGTGGATCAGTGCGGGCGTGCGCGGGCCGCGCGGCGGCGCGGAGCGTGGCCTTGACGTCGGCCAAGGCATACCGCCTAATGCGTGGCGTCCTCAACACCGCCGTTGAGGACGAGCTGAGCAAGAAGGATCCGCGCAAGATCAAGAATGCTGGGGTGGAGCGACCGGAGGAACAGCCCGTGCTGACCGTGCCCAGGTGTTCGCGCTTGCTTCAGCCGTGCCGCCTCGCTTCCGTGCCCTGGTGCTCCTCGCGACTTTCGGCGGTCCGAGGTGGGGTGAGCCGACGGCTCTGCGGCGGCACACCCTTGACCTCGACGCGCGGGCGGTCAGGATCGAGGAATCGGTCGCCGAGATGAAGACGGGCGAGCTCGTGACGGGACGCCCCAAGACCGATGCGGGCGTGCGGGTCGTGTCGCTGCCGGAGGTCATCATCAGCGACCTGGCGTGGCACCTTCGGCGCTTCAGCCAGGCCAAACCTGATGGCCTGGCCTTCGTCGGCGAGCACGGCGCTCACCTCCGGTGTAGCGCCTTCACGCATTTCTGGGCCAAGGCGATCAAGAAGGCGAACGTCCCGGCAATTCACGTTCACGATCTTCGTCGGGTGACGGGAATCGAACCCGTGCTCTCAGCTTGGGAACTCTTTCAAGATCACAAAAGGTGAAAACAAGGGGCGTGCTGAACTGGGCCGATGCCGGTCGAGCGACCGTGCGTTCCCACGACTCCCCGTTGATCGCCGTCCGAACGGGCACGCAGTGGGCACGCCTGGCGGACGCCGCGGGGGCCAAGATCTTGGCATGCTCACTCGGACTCAGAGGTGCCGGGCCTGCCGTGCGAAGGGCCGGCGGTCGTTGCGTAAGAGCCGCGCCGACAGTGAACGCCTATCGAGAGTGCGGCTGTCACTCCGCCGAAGGTCGCTTGCTTGAGTGCTCGAGGAGCGCCGCGTAATGGCAATCATCATGGGCTGCGTCAGCCCGCACGTCGCCCCTCCGAAGCCGTACGCCCACCGGCTGGAATAGCTTCCCGCCCGGCCACAACATGGCGATCGTGGTGCTGTACCTGATCGGCGGGCACGACCTGCGCTACTCCCGCTGCGGCACCCCGATCAGGCGCGTTCCTTTCATGAAGCGGTCGTCCTACCCCTGCCCGAGATGCCAGCGGCGGCCGCGCTGACCACGGCGAGCGCCGCTCCCACCCACATCACCGCGGATATCGACGCTCCGTCCACGACCCGGCCGCCGATGAATGAGCCGAGCGCGATGGAGACGTTGAAGGCGCCGACGAAGAGCGCCGTGCCCATTTCGCCGCCGCCCGACCGCATGATCCAGAGCTGCAGGGTCACTCCTACGCCGCCGTAGCCCAGGCCCCACACCACGAGCACGATCAGGGGCAGGCCGATCAGGGGCAGCGCCGCCGTGGAGAGTGCCATGAGCACGGCCAGCGTGACCAGGACCGGCTTGGGGTTCCTGGCCGCCCATGCGCCAGCCGCGAAGTTGCCGGCCACGCCCGCGGCGCCGTACATGAGGAGGGCGGCGCTGACGAGGGCGGGACCGGCGTGCGAGACCTGCTCCAGGAACGGCCGGACGTAGGTGTAGGCCGCGAAGTGGCCGGACACGATCAAGACGGTGAGGACCAGGACGATCTTGAGCGGGCCGGAGAGCCGCACGAGCCGCCCCTCCGACGCGCGAGCCGTGGCCTCCCGGGGCAACGGCTCGGACGCGCGGGCTCGGGGATCGCCGGGTAGGGGCGGTAGGGTGATAGCGAGTAGCGCGAGTAGGGCCAGGGCCAGCACCCCCATGGCGATGAACGCGGTCCGCCACCCCGCGAACGACGAGATGAACGTCGCCACGGGCACCCCCAATACCGACGCCACCGACACCCCGGCCAAGATGATCGACGTGGCTCGCCCGACGGACCCTTCGGGCACCAGTCGCAGGCCGAGTCCGGCCGCGAAGGCCCAGAACCCGCCGATGCTTACCCCGGTCAGCACCCGGGCGGCCAGCATGACGGGGTAGTTCGGCGCGAACGCGCCCGCGAGATTGGCCACCGCCAGCAGTGCCATCAGCCCCAGTAGCGTGACGCGCCGGTCGAGCCGTCGGGTGGTGATCGCCAGCACGGGCGCGGAGACGGCGGCGACCAGTCCGGGCGCCGACATCATCAGCCCGGCCATCCCGTCGGAGACACCGAGGGTGGCGGCGATCGAGGTCAGCAGGCCAACGGGCAGCATCTCGCTGGTCACGATGGTGAAGGTGCCCACCGCGACCGAAAACACGGCGAACCAGCGCGCCCGGGTGGCGGCAGAAACATCAGTCATGGTCATGAATGCCAGCTTTCTGCCGGCCACCAGCGGGAACAATGGCGGAAGTCGAAGGCTTGGTTTAGGTGGACTAAGCGATCCGATGGAGGTGGGGATGGAATTCAGGGAGCTGGAGTGCTTCGTCGTACTCAGTGAGGAGCTGCACTTCGCGCGTACAGCCGAGCGTCTCTACCTGTCACCTGGCCGGGTGAGCCAGCTCATGCGCTCGCTGGAGACCAGGCTCGGCGGCCGGCTCTTCCACCGGACCAGCAGGCGCGTGCGCCTCACGCCCCTGGGCGAACGTTTCCTGGCTGATCTGCGCCCCTCCTACGACGGCCTCGCGAACGCGGTCAGCCGGGCCAAGGCGGCAGCCCGCGAGGTGACAGGCGTGATCAGGCTCGGCTTTTTCGCCACCCCCACAGACGTCGTCATCGGCAGCGTGCGTGCCTTCGAGCGCCAGTACCCGGAGTGCGAGGTCGAGCTGGTGGAGATCCCGCTCTCCGACCCTTTTGGCAAGTTGCGGGTCGGGCAGGTGGACATCGCGTTCACGCTGCTCCCGGTGGACGAGCCCGATCTGGCTACGAGCGAAGGGCTGAACCGGGTCTCGTACCAGCTCGGCCTCTCCTCGCGCCACTCGTGGGCCGCTCGTGCGAGTATCGGCGCGGAGGAGCTGGCCGACCTGTCCCTGATCGGCCTGGACGGCCCGGCTCCGCGCGCGTGGCGCGAGCGTGTGACACCGTCCGCAACCCCTTCCGGCCGGCCCATTCCCCTGGCCGGTACGGTGGCCACCAGCCAGGAGGGTCTGACTCAGGTGGCGCTCAACCGGGGCGGCATGTTGTTCTGCACTCCGACGGCGGCTCACCACGGGCGCCCGGACGTCCGCTTCGTTCCCGTCGCGGGGTTGCCTCCCTCGATCCTCGGCCTGGCTTGGGTGAAGGCGGCGGAGACTGCGGCGATCCGTGCGTTCAACGAAGCGGCTGTCGGGCACGCACTCGGGGCAGCGGCCCTGGTGGCATAAGACATAGCGGGCAACAAAGTGCCGCGAAGCGTACATCCGCGGATTTCAGCTCGCCGAGTTCCGTCAGGCCGCCAGTGTCACCCAGGCTGAACTCGCCAACACCTTGGGAGTCAACCAAGCTCGCGTCTCCAAGATTGAACACGGCGAGGTATCCGGCATCGACGTCGTGCGAGAGTACATCGCCGCGATCGGGGGCACTTGGATCTCGTAGCTGCACTCGGCGACCGAACCTGGAAAGTCGCCTGAGGGGGCGCGCCGATCTGCGGCCAAGTAGTTCAGAGCTTCGACGGCCCCGACACGAGCCCCTACCTGGGCTTTCCCATGAGAGCGGGTGACGGGAATCGAACCCGCGCTGTCAGCTTGGGAACTGCAAGGATCTCGGCTCGTAGGGGCGCTGACCTGCGACTGGGGACGGTCCTGAGTGACCGTGGTTGACCCCTCGTTACTCTCCTTAATGGCACGCTAATGGCACGACCTTAGGCGAGGATGTGGGGATGAACGAGCAGGTCGCGGCCGAGCTCGCCGAGGAGTATCTGGCCCGCTGGCGTCGCGTTGCCATCTACGCGGAGCTTGCCGTCATGGAAGAGAACGGGGACAAGGACTGGGAGAACATCGTCGGGCGGGACGGCAACGAGTACAAGGTCCTCACCTACGTCGTTCGCGACGCCGACGAACACCTCCGAATGATCGTGGCAGTGAGCGATAGACGACGCCGGTCAACCGACGCTCCATTTACACGTGACCAGATAATCCGATCGGACGGCACCTACGTCGAGTAGCGCAGGTCGCCCACCCCGCCCGCCTGATCATCCGCAACGTCTGCCGTCGACCCGCGGCGGCCGGGGCGATTCTCTGGTCCTTGTTAACCCGGTCCTTCGGATGACGATTTCCTACGTCACGAACCAGAGCCTCCACGCTAAGTAACAGATTCGTCACTTAAATGAGTATGGTCGCGATTAGTGATCTCTCGAAAACATTGAGTCTCCCGAAGAGCGGAGGCGGATGTGGCCAGCGAGTTCCAGCGTAGAAAGGTCGGCAGAGTCTTCCGGGCAATGGATGTGGACGGCGACGGCCGACTGACCCAGGCCGACTTCCAGGCGCTCGCCCATCGCTGGATGGCCGTCGGGGGATCCGTCGACCCAGAGCGACTGGCCTCCATCATGACCGGTTGGTGGCCGGTACTCCGAGCCGCCTCCGACCCCGGCGGCGACGACGCCGTCTCCCTCGACGAGGTGCTTCGCGTCGTGGAAAGACTCGGTGACATGACCGACGCGGTCTCCGGCACTGCCGACGCGATGTTCGAGGCCATCGACCTCAACGGCGACGGCCTCATCTCCTGTTCGGAATACGGCGCGCTCATCGAGACGTGGAACGGGGCGCCCTCAGCGACCGATGAGATCTTCCCGCGCCTCGACCTGGACGATGACGGCCACCTCACCCGCGAGGAGTTCCGCATCCACTGGACAGAGTTCTGGGCCGGCGACGACCCGGACGCTCCCGGAACCTACGTATTCGGCGCGCTGGTCGAATAGCCCGAAGGTGGCGTCATCAGTGAGGCCGTGGAGCGCACCGAACGCCGGGGCGTTCCGCTATGGCAGGACTTTGTCGCAGGTAGAGGGTGCGACACTGCGCAGGTTCAGCTCCGGCCGTTGTTCCACGCCGTGTCGTCGATGGCGACGCGCGGCCCGATCAGGCCGATGATCAGATATCCCGCAAGCCGCCACAGGACATTCCGCTCCTCCGGGGCGTCATCCTCGCCCCCGGCGAACTCCAGGACCAACGTCTGGTCCTTGCCGAGGCGCCGAGGATCGGGAGATGATTCTCGGACCGCCCAAGTTCAAGGCCGGCAAGCGCGTGATCGGTATCCCGGAGGCCCATCCTGCCGGAGTTGCGCGAACGTGCGCGCCGCGATGATCTATCAGCATGCGGTGCGCGGGGCGGACCCAGGCCATCACGCAAGCGCTCGACAAGCACCTGATCGGGAACGAACGGGCACGCGGTGACGGCGAGGACGACCCGCTTGGCGTACTGGTACGCTGGGTGATCACCGACCCTAAAACACGCCAATGGCACGAGAAGCTCAACAAGCTCGAGCAAGATCAAGGCTCAGATCCTGAAAATGCCGGTTGGCCTGGGCTTTCTGTGGATCGGGTGACGGGAATCGAACCCGCGCTGTCAGCTTGGGAATTGCAGGGATCTTGGCTCGTAGAGCCGCTGAGCTGCGGCTGAGGCCGGTCGTGAGTGACCGTGGTTGACCCCTCGTCACCGCCCTTAATGGCACGCTAATGGCACGACGGTCAAGTGCTCTCAACGGAGCGGGAGTGCTCGCACTCTGATGCCCGCTGGGGCGAAGGCCACGATCGCACCCGTAGACAGGTGAGGTTCGAGGACATCAAGGTGGTTAAGGATGATATTCACCAGCTCAGGCGGTCGAAGCTCAAGGATCTCCCGCACGAGCACGACCGAAGGCTTGGTGGTACGGGCCTGAGCCAAAAGCGCGCCGAAGTCCGTATCCGCCGAGACGATGACCCGGTTGTCCGCCATGGCAAGGGCCATGATCGTGGAGTCCGGCGCACTCGTTGCTTGGAGGTCGCGCACGTGCACCGCATCGTGACCGGCTTTCGCCAGCAGTTCAGCGACGCGCGGTGAGAGGTTCTCATCGATCAGGAAGTTCACGCCGGCTCTCGGAGGCGGTAGAAGTGGACGTTCGTGGAGGCCGCTGCGTACTCCAGCCCCTGCTTGATGTCCTCGCGTTCGAGGTCGGGGTAGTCCGACAAGATCTCATCGAAGGTCCATCCGGCCGCGACGAGCCGTACCACCGTCTCCACGGTGATGCGCAGCCCTCGGATGGTCGGTTTACCTTCGAGCTTGTCGAGCTCGACAGTGATCCGATCGAAGTTCATGGTGTCTCCCCTCCATCTCGATACTGCCAGCTCGCATCTGTGCTAGCGACCGCGATACCGCAGCGACATGAAGAGGGATGAGGAAGTTTAAGGCAACCGACAAGCACCAGGGGTCCGGCTGAGTTTCTGTGGAGCGGGTGGCGGGAATCGAACCCGCGCTATCAGCTTGGGAACTCTTTCAAGATTACGTAGGCTGAGCTGGGGCAACGCTGACCTGGGCGTATGCCGGTCAAGTGACCGCGAGTCCCCCTGAGTCTCCGCAGATCGCTCTGTGAACGGGCACGCAACGGGCACGGACACCGGTCTGCCTCGCCCTGCACAAACGGCCAGGGAGGCGAGCATGGCGAGGCGTAGACTGCGACCATGAGCGCGATGCGTGAAGAGTTGCATGCTCTGGTCGATCGGCTTCCGGATGATCGTGTCCAGCCGGTTCTCGCACTTGTCCGCGAGAACCTTGAGACGGCTGGTCGGCGTGAGCGAGCGCTGGCCATTATGGAGCGGGTTCAGGAGCGGATGCGCGGTGTGACAGGCGTCGACGAGGAGCTGGACCGTCTCCGGGAAGGCGCGCGTGGCTGACGCGTACGTCGTGGACACCGGTGTGTTCCTACGGTGGTTCGTCGATCAATCTGGCTTCGAGCACGCCCGCCAGATCCGGGACGACTTCCTGCACGGCCGGGTAAGACTGGAGACAGCGGACTTCGCGCGGATTGAGGTTGCCGGAGTGTTGCGAAAGAAGGGTCTGCTCGCGGGTCGGCTATCTGCAGATGAGTTCATCGCGGCCGTTCGGATCATTGATGAGCTCGGCGTCCGAGTCTATCCCGTGGACGCCGACCGGTTGGAGCGGGCCGCCGCCCTGGCGGTGCGGTTGACGTTGCGCATGTATGACGCCGTCTTCGCACAGCTTGCTCTCGATCGAGAGATTCCGCTGCTGACCACCGACGCGAAACTCCACCGGGCGCTTGATGGCGTCGTCGAGACCGAACTCCTTAACGACGCAAGCTCTCAGTGACCATCGCTGAGCGGTGGGACTGAACGCTGTTACACGAACACTGGAGCGGGTGACGGGAATCGAACCCGCGCTGTCAGCTTGGGAATTGCAGGGATCTTGCCTCGTTGGGGCGTTGACCTGGGCCTGAGACCGGTCGTGAGTGGCCGTGGTTGCCCCCTCGTCACCGCCCTTAATGGCACGCTAATGGCACGACGATCAGCCCGCGACCTGGTGTTTCCCGCGCGACGCGCGTACCCCGCCCGCCTGATCATCCGTCTGCCGTCGACCCGCCCGAAGGGAAGCGGGCCAGAGCCACGGGGTCAAGATGGAGCGCCCCGCCGGACGAACGACCTTGCCCCGTGGCCCTGGTCTGCTCGGCTTGTCCCGGGTCGATGGTGGGCGGGATGACCAGGCTTCCACCTCAACCAAGCAGTTGGAGCGGGTGACGGGAATCGAACCCGCGCTGTCAGCTTGGGAACCGGCTACTGATCTTGGTGTCCTGAGCGGGGAGAACGGGACTCCTGGTCAGACCGCGACGAGTGGCCGTGAGTGGCCCTGAATGACCTTGACCTGCCGTTCGTTCTGGCACGCATCTGGCACGAGTATCAGCTCTCCGACCTGGGATTGAAACGCACTGCGCGCACCCCGCCCGCCTCGGCCCCATTAGGACCCGCCGATCTTGAGCACTTCCCCCTCCCTGAGCTGGAGATCCACTCCAGAGGCGATTGTTGACTCGGCACTACAGACCCTCGGGCGACGCGTGCGTGTAGCGGTTGAGCGTGGTCGAGGTCGACGAATCGGGTATCCGGCCTGGCCTTGCCCGAATCACTGCCATACCCGCGATATACCGCCCCTCGCTAGCGTTGGCCGTGTCAACAACCCGCATGTGGCGGGCGTTTCTTGCTGCCCAACCGGCAGCATCCAAAATCGCCGCGATATCCCCAAGGAGAACGATGGATTCCCGTGCCTTCATCCGAGCCGCAGCTGTGGCGGCAGCTGTGCTCACCATGACTGTCGCCACACCGGCCGCCGCCGCTCCGGCGGCCAACGCCGCGCCCTCCTGCGTCAATGTCCAGCATGGGAGGACCTTCTACGAGGAGACCGCCTTCGGAAAGTACTATGACCACTGGGTGAAGATCACGAACAACTGCGCCAGCAAGAAGAAGCTCAAGGTGGACTGGAGGGGGGCCTTTATGCCCGACTCGAAGTGCACCACGATCAACAAGGGCAAGAGCGCAGAATTCACCAAGAGCGGCAAGTGGGACGCCTACGCCGGGTGGTACGGCTGCTGAGCTGACCCGTAGGGCATTCAGCTCCTCACCGGGTTCTGTCGGAGAACGCCAGCCCAGCCCGGTAGAAGACCACACCGAAGCTCACTGATGCCCCGCTTTCGATGCATGCGAGGTCAAGGTCGCTCACATTCGGAAGTGGCGCAAGCAGCTCCTGGACGGCGGGGTTGGACCGATCACCGTGGCTAAGGCATACCGGCTCCTGAAGGCCATCTTCAACACGGCCGTGGAGGATGGGTTGATCAAGGCCAACCCCTGCACGATCAAGAAGGCAGGTAAGGAAGACTCACCCGAGCGGCCCGTACTGACCATGAAGCAGGTCTTCACCCTGGCCGACGCCATCGAACCGCGGTTCCGCATGCTGATCCTGCTGGCGACCTTCGCCAGTCTGCGGTGGGGTGAACTGGCCGCACTCCAGCGGAAGAACCTCGACCTGGAGGCGGGGACGATCCGCATCGTCGGGACCACAACCGAGCTCAAGGACGGCTCGGTGACCATCGGGCCGCCCAAGTCGGAAGCGGGCAAGCGTCTCGTCAGTATCCCGGCGACGCTGCTGCCTGATCTGCGAGCGCATATGGAGACGTACGCCGAGAAGGGCGAGCACGGGCACGTCTTCGTCGGCCCCAAGGGTGCCAAGCTCCGGCGTGCGAACTTCACCCGTGTATGGGTGGCGGCGCTCAAGGAGGCGATGCTCAGCGGATTCCACTTTCATGATCTTCGTCACACCGGAAACACCCTCGCGGCCCAGTCCGGCGCGACTCTCCGGGACCTCATGACCCGCATGGGCTACGCGTCCACCCGAGCCGCGTTGATCTACCAGCACACCGCGATGGAGCGTGATCGGGCCATCGCCGACGCTCTCGGCAAGCTCGCCGAAGAAGCCCTGAAGGATCAAGATCAAGACGGATCGGGCACGTAACGGGCACGGAAGATCGAAAGCCGCCTTAGAAACGATCAAAGCCAGGTCGGGAATTCATCCCTGACCTGGCTTTTCGCTGTGAGAGCGGGTGACGGGAATCGAACCCGCGCTGTCAGCTTGGGAAGCTGATGTTCTGCCATTGAACTACACCCGCATCGGCCGTAGCCGCGACCACCACTCTAGCGGAAACTCGGCCCACATCAGCCAGCCGTGCCCCCCGAGTTTCCCACCGGCACGCGGTAGGTTGCTCTGCGTGCTGCTATCTGACCGCGACATCATGGCCGAGATCGACTCGGGACGCCTGGCCCTCGATCCGTTCGATCGGGACATGATTCAACCGTCCAGTATCGACGTCCGGCTCGATCGGTTCTTCCGGGTGTTTGAGAATCATCGGTATCCGCATATCGATCCGTCCGTGGAGCAGCCGGATCTGACGCGGATGGTGGAGCCTGACGGGGATGATCCGTTCATTCTGCATCCCGGGGAGTTCGTTCTGGCCTCGTCGTACGAGGTGATCAGCCTGCCCGATCACCTGGCGTCGCGGCTGGAGGGGAAGAGTTCGCTGGGGCGGCTCGGGTTGTTGACTCACTCGACTGCCGGGTTCATCGATCCGGGGTTCAGTGGGCACGTCACGTTGGAGCTGTCCAATGTGGCCACGTTGCCGATCAAGCTGTGGCCGGGGATGAAGATCGGGCAGCTGTGTGTGTTTCGGTTGAGTTCGCCGGCTGAGCATCCGTACGGGTCGTCGAAGTACGGGTCGCGGTACCAGGGGCAGCGGGGGCCGACGCCCTCCCGGTCGTTCCGGAACTTCCATCGGACGAAGATCTGATGATGATGATCCGTTGAAGGTCTCTGACGAAGGTCGGATGCTCTGGGGCGTTTGAGCGCGAGCTGTGCTGTGCTGTTGGGGGCTTGCCTGGGGTGCGGGCGTCCCCCGGAGTAGGTGCGGGCGTCCCCCGGAGTGCCGGCGTGTCTCAGGTGGCTGGCGGGCGTCCCCCGACGTACGAGCGGGTCTCGGGTAGCCGGCGGGGCGCCTCTGAAAACTGGCGGGCGGCTTGCGGAGAGCAGCGCGTCTCCAGCGTCCGACCTATGAGCAGCGGCGATGCGCCTGCCGGTAGACACAAGACGTCCGAAGCCGCAAGACGTCCGAAGACACGCCCCAACAACCCACGACCGGACTAGCGGTGGTCCGGAAATGTCACCAAGATGGACTGGACAAGCGGTGACCGCAACCCACGGCCAAGTCTCCCCCACATCGCCGTGGAAAAAGGGCAACCAAAGTACCAACTGGCCCGGTGTCGCACACCATACGGAGGGTAGCCAGTAGGAGAAGGGGACATGAAGTTCGCATTTCTCCTGGTAACCCGTACTCTCTACCACGGACCATCCCCGCACATCTGGAGAACGACGTGCGCCTGCGTCTCACGCCACGTGAGGACAGCTACTATGACCTGTTCGCCGACTCCGCGAACAACCTGGTCACGGCATCCCGTCTATTGGTCGAGATCATTAGTGAGGGATCGGACAGGGAAACCCTGGCCGAAAAGATGCGCGCCTGCGAGCACGCCGGGGACGAACGCACCCATGCGATCATGAACCGCCTCAATGAGAGCTTCATCACTCCGTTCGACCGTGAGGACATCTACCGCCTCGCCTCGAACCTCGATGACGTGATGGACGCCATGGAGGCGGCATCCGATCTCATCGTGCTCTACCAGATCGATCACCTCCCCAAGGACGTCGTCCGCCAGGTGGAGGTGCTGGAGCGGGCCGCCGAACTGACCGCCGAGGCGATGCCGCGCCTGCGGTCGATGAAGAACCTCAACGAGTACTGGATCGAGGTCAACCGGTTGGAAAACCAGGGCGACCAGGTCTACAGAAGGCTGCTGGCCAAGCTGTTCAGCGGTGAGTACGACGCGTTGACGGTCATGAAGATGAAGGAGGTCGTCGACGCGCTCGAAGAGGCGGCCGACGCCTTCGAGCACGTCGCCAACACGGTCGAGTCGATCGCGGTCAAGGAAAGCTAACCTCTGTGGACCTTTCGCTCGCCCTCGTCATCGGCGTGGTCGTCATCGCACTGGCCTTCGACTACACCAACGGGTTCCACGACGCGGCGAACGCCATCGCGACCTCGGTCTCGACTCGCGCGCTCACGCCCAGGGCCGCGTTGTTCATGGCCGCCGCGATGAACTTCATCGGCGCCCACCTGGGCACCCAGGTCGCCGCGACCGTCGGCAAGGGCATCATCGACGCGCCGGACGGCTCGCATGGCCTGGTCATCGTGGCCTCAGCGCTCATCGGCGCCATCTGCTGGAACCTGATCACCTGGTACTTCGGCCTGCCCTCCTCCTCCAGCCACGCCCTCATCGGTGGCCTGGTCGGCGCGGCCCTCGCGTCGGCCAGTGCCGTCCACTGGGACGGCGTGCTGGAGAAGGTGGTGGTCCCGATGGTGCTCTCGCCGCTGCTCGGGTTCACGCTGGCCGGCGCGATCATGATCGCAATATATTGGATCTTCCGCAACAGCCAGCCCGGCAAGACCAACCGCGGCTTCCGCTACGCGCAGACCGTCTCGGCCGCCGCCATGGCGCTCGGCCACGGCCTGCAGGACGCGCAGAAGACGATGGGCGTCATCTTCCTGTCCCTCGTCGTCGGCGGCTACATCAGCCCGGGGTCGGAGATCCCGCAGTGGGTCATCCTCGCGTCGGCGGGGGCGATCTCGCTCGGCACGTACTCCGGCGGCTGGCGCATCATGCGTACGCTGGGCCGCCGGATCATCGCGCTCGACCCGCCGCAGGGCTTCGCCGCCGAGTCCGCGGCGGCAGTGGTCCTGTACACGGCGGCGATCGGGTTCGGGGCGCCCATCTCCACCACGCACACGATCACCTCGGCGATCATGGGCGTCGGCGCCACCAAGCGGCTCTCGGCCGTGCGCTGGGGCGTCGCGGGCAACATCGTGACCGGGTGGATCCTTACGATTCCGGCTGCGGCTCTGGTGGCCGCTGTGTCCTACTTTGCCCTGCATTGGGTGGTGGAATAACGGCATACATCACGTCGACGTCCCAGCGGTCGAAGCCCAGGGACTCGTACAGGCGGATCGCCGCCGTGTTGGCCTCGTCCACGTAGAGCATCGCCTGGGCGAGGCCACGCGCGCGTAGATGGTCCAGACCCGCCAGCGTGAGCGCCTTGCCCAGCCCGGTGCCCTGCTGGGAGGGGTCGACGCCGACGACGTACACCTCGCCGATCGGTTCGTGGCCGTGCTCCGACGAGCCGTGGATCTTGGTCCAGTGGAAGCCGGCCAGCCGCTCGCCGCGGAAGGCCAGGAAGAAGCCCTCCGGGTCGAACCAGGGCTCCTGCTCGCGCTGGCGCAGGTCGCTCGCGGTCCAGGCGCCCTGTTCTGGGTGGTGGGCGAAGGCCGCGGCGTTGACCTTGAGCCACGCCTCCTCGTCCTGACCTGGTACGAAGGTGCGCAGCCGTACTCCCTCAGGCATCTCGAAAGCGGGCAGCGGCGAGGACAGGGACCGGCGCATCTGCCAGAGCGAGCGCACGCGCTCGAACCCCGCCGACGCCGCCAGGACGCCCGCGCCCTCATGATCGCCGTGCGCCCACAGGCGCAGGCTGCCACCCGACACCTCGAGTACGGCCCGCAGCAGCCGCGTGCCATGCCCCTTCCGGCGGCGAGCCGGGTGGATGGCCAGTTCGCCGCTGGGACCCTCGACCTCGTCGGTGGGATCTATGTGGGCATAGCCCACCAAAGCCTCATCTTCGTCGTACAAGAGCAGGGAACGGGCCTGCGGATCACCGCCATAGCGCAGGTGGAGCATGACATGCTCGTTGAGCGGGCGGACGCCGTCGGCCTCCGTCGCCGCGTCCACCACGCCGAGCACCTGAGCGATTTCGCGGTCATCAAGTCGTTGTCTGATCTCCACGTGCGCTGTCACAGTCCGAACTCTAGGGGTACTGCTGGCAAATAACGCCATGTGGCGGGCCGATGAATCGTTACCTTTGCGACATTGGCTGCATAGGTTCCGGCCGTAACGTCTTAGGCCATGACCTCACGTTCCCTCCTCCGGCTAGTGCTGGCCGGAGCCGTCGCCGCGGGCGGGTTCGCCGCGGCGACCGCCCCCGCGAACGCGAGCAAGGCACCCAAGACCGTTCCGGTACGGCTGCTCGCGCTCAACGACTTCCACGGCAACCTCGAACCCCCGACCGGATCCTCCGGCCGGATGGTCGACGAGAACGGCGCCACCGTCGAGGCGGGCGGCGCCGCGTACGTCGCCACGCACATGAAGGCCCTCAGCGACAAGAACACGATCGCGGTGGCCCAGGGCGACCTGATCGGCGCGAGTCCGCTGATCTCGGCGGCCTACCACGACGAGCCGTCCGTCGAGTTCATGGGCAAGCTCGGGCTCAAGGTGGCCGCGGTCGGCAACCACGAGTTCGACGAGGGATACACGGAGCTGCGCCGGATCATGAAGGGCGGCTGCCACCCGGTGGACGGGTGCTCGCCGGCCGGCACGTGGAAGGGCGCCCAGTACGACTACGTCGGCGCCAACGTGCTGTTCAAGAACCCGAACGAGAAGTCCGACGCGCTCGCGGCGCTGGGCGCGCCGCAGAGCCAGGTCAAGAAGCTGATGAGCGACTGGGGCGTGCCCGCCCTGCCGCCGGTCAGCGTCAAGTGGATGAACGGCGTGCCGATCGGCTTCATCGGCCTGGTCACCCAGACCACCCCGAACATCGTCACCGCCGAGGGCATCAAGAACCTCAAGTTCGTGGACGAGGTCAAGGCCGCGAACCTGGCGTCCAAGCTGCTCAAGCTGGTGGGCGTCAAGGCCCAGGTCGTACTTGTGCATGAGGGTGACCAGGTGACGGCGGGCCAGTCGCCGGACGCCTGCAGCGCCGTCCCGGGCGCGGGCAACCGCATCGCCACGCAGGTCGACCCCGAGATCGACGTGATTCTCAGCGGCCACTCGCACCAGGCGTACCTGTGCAAGGTCAAGGACCCCGCAGGTCAGGACCGCCTGTACTCGCAGGGTGGCTCGTTCGGCCGCGTCATCACGAAGGTCGATCTCAACGTGAACGTCAAGACGCGGGACATCGACCGCGCCTCGGTGGTGGCGGACAACCAGATCGTGACCCGTACGGTCACCCCGGATCACGAAATTTCCGCCTTCGTGCAGACCTGGAAGGACCGGGTCGCCCCGGTCGCCAACAAGCCCGTCGGCCGGATCACCGCGGACATCACCAACACCGCGGCCCCCAGCGGCGAGTCCGCGCTCGGCGACCTCATCGCCGACGGCCAGCTGGCCGCCACCAAGACCGGCGGAAACGCGCAGATCGCCCTGATGAACCCGGGTGGCGTTCGGGCCTCGCTCACCTTCGCCGGCTCCGCGGCGGGCGAGGGCGACGGCGTGGTCACCTATGGCGAGGCGTTCACCGTGCAGCCGTTCAACAACCTGATGCAGGTCGTGACGCTGACCGGTGCGCAGCTCAAGACGGTCCTGGAGCAGCAGTTCACCGGCGGGCCGAATGCCCAGCCGTTCACCAAGATCCTCCAGCCGTCGGCGAACTTCACCTATACCTACAGCAGCGGCGCGGCGTGGGGGTCCAAGGTGTCGAACATGAAGATCGACGGCGTCGCGGTGACAGACGCGCAGACGATCCGGGTCGCGGCCAACAACTTCCTGGTCGGCGGCGGTGACGCCTTCCTCGGCTTCAAGGACGGTACGGACCTCTGGAGCGGGCCGCTGGACATCGACGCCTTCGTCGACCAGCTGGGCCGCGACAATCCGATCGCCCCGCCCGCCACGACCCGCATCACCGTAACCCCCTAGCGAACTAGCGAGGGGCCCGCTTCTGACAACGAGAAGCGGGCCCTTCTTTCTTCGTCGCCTGACGCTCTCTTCCGCCCGATGCTCTTCTTCGCCTGATGGTCAGCCGGCGATCGGCTCCACCTTGCGGATCAGGAGGCCGAAGCAGAGCGCGCCCAGCACCGCCACCACACCGGTCACCAGCAGCGGGACCACGAACGACCCCGTGGCCTGGGCGAGGGCGCCGATGACGATCGGGCTGAGCGCGCTGGCGATGTTGGCCGCGAAGTTCTGCAACCCGCCGAGCGTGGCGACCTGGTGCGCGGGCGCGACGTCGGCGGGCAGGCACCAGAGCGACACGATGGCGAACGCGATCGCGGCGTAGCTGATGCTCAGCAGGGTCAGTGCCAGCGCGGCGCTCTCCACCAGGACGGCGGCCGCGACAGTGGAACTCAGCAGCATGCCCGCCACCAGGCAGGTCTTCCTGGCCCTGGTGAGGCTCCAGCCGCGCTTGAGCAGCCAGTCACCGGCGATCCCGCCCGCCCAGCCACCCGCCACGGCCGTCAGACCGGGGATCATGCCGAAGAAGCCCAGCTTGAGCAGGTCGAAGCCGCGATCCTGGACGAGGTAGCTCGGGAACCAGGTGAGGAAGAAGGTGACCACGAAGTTCAGGCAGGAGAAGCCGCCGATCATGCCCCAGACCACGCGGTGCCGCAGCAACCACGCCACGCTCCCACGCCGCTCCGGCGCGAAAGAAGTACCGGGCGTGCCGGTCGGGGCGCCACCGGAGGCGCCGGGCGAGGTAGCGGACGAGCTCTCGACAGACGTACCGGTCGAGGTAGCGGACGAGCTCTCGACAGACGTACCGGTCGAGGTAGCGGACGAGGTGTCGACAGACGTGCCGGTCGAGGTAGCGGCGGACGTGCCGGTGATGTGGGCGCGTTCGGCGGCGTTCGGCTTGGGGTGGGACTTCGGTGAGCGGTAGTACGACCACCACCCGATCGTCCACAGCACCCCCAGAGCGGCCATCACCACGAACGCCGCATGCCACCCGAACCCCGCGATGATCGCCGTGATGATCGGCACCGCCAGCGCGGACCCGATGCGGGCGCCACTGTCATAGAAAGCGGTCGCCCTCCCCCGCTCACTGGGCGGGAACCACAGCGACACCGCCTTGGCGCTGGCCGGATAGGCGCCGCTCTCGCCGATGCCGAGGCCGAGCCTGAAGCCCAGCAGCACGCCGAAGCTGCTGGCCAGCGCGGTGAGCCCGGTGAACACCGACCACCACAGCACGCACGCCCCGTACATGATCCGGGCGCCGAACCGGTCGATGAGCCAGCCCGCGGGCAGCTGCATCACCGCGTACGTCCAGGAGAACGCGCTGAGGATCAGCCCCTGCTCGGTCGGGGTGAGGCTCAGGTCCTGGGTCATGAAGGGCAGGGCGACGGAGAGCGCGGCCCGGTCGACGTAGTTGATGGCGAGTCCGCCGAAGCAGAAGGCCGCCACCACCCACCGCACACGGGTTGCCCGGCCCCTGTCGGGAGCCGGTGATCGTGGCGCTGCGGCGGTCTCGTGCTTCACCATGCTGACCTCCTCGCGAGATTACGGCACGGCACCAATTTGATCGTTTCGCTCAGATCCTGCCGTGCTGTGATGTGGTTAACAGGATGCTCGTTACACGCAACCTCGCTGTCAAGACCTGGAAACAAACGCGCAATCAGGGCGTCGTTCCGAGTTAAACGCTCATATCAATGAGCGATTCGCGCAGAGACTTGACAAGCAACTCTGCTCGATACAATCATCAAAATGACCGATTCAATCATCCAGAAGGTGGTGCACGGTGAGCCGTTTGCCCAGCAGGGCGCGCCGCGAGCGCATCATGGAGCTCCTCGCCGCCCACACGGACGGCACCGTCGAGGTGGAGCGGCTGAGCGAGACGCTCGACGTCTCCCTCGCCACGGTCCGCCGCGACCTCGCCCAGCTGCGCGAGGAAGGCCGCATCACCAGGACGTACGGCGGGGCGGTGCTCGGCGGCGGCACCACCGAGATCTCCGTACGCCAGCGCCGCATGAAGCACGTACGGCAGAAGGACGCGATCGCCCGCCAGGCCGCCGAGTACGTCGAGGACGACCAGGTGGTCCTGCTCGACGCCGGCACGACCACCGAGCGGCTGGCCCGCTACCTGCTGGGCAAGTCCGGGCTCACCGTCTTCACCAACGGCCTCGGGGCGGTCAACACGCTGGTGGAGGAGGAGGGTGTCGACGTCGTGGTGATGGGCGGGCGGCTGCGCCGCATCAACCAGACCATGACGGGTCCGGGGGCCGAGGAGATGGTCAGGGGGCTGTACGCGGACATCGCCTTCCTGGGCGCCGACGCCGTGCATCCGACCCGGGGCATCGCCTCGCGCACCTTCGAGCAGAGCTCGCTGAAGACGCTGATGAGCCAGCACACGCGCCGGCTGGTCGTGGTGGCCGACTCCGCCAAGCTCCTGGACGACGCCAGCTCCTACTGGTCGCCGATCGATCGCCCCTGGACGCTCCTCACCGACGACGGGGCCGACCCCGAGGCGCTGGCCGCCCTGCGCGCGGCGAGCGGCGGCGACCTGCGGATCGTGGTGTGCCCGACGACGGACCTCCCACCGACCGACAGGTAATGACCATCGCACTCCCGCCGACCCGCACGCACCGACCCCCACCGACCCGCAGGCAGCGACGACCGACCCCCACCGAGCGAGAGGCCATGATGAAACAGGCAGTGTTGCGCGCCCCAGAGCGCCTGGACGTGTCCCAGGTCGAGCGGCCCGCGCTGGAGCCGGGCGACGTCCTGGTCCGCGTGGAGAGCTCCCTTGTGTGTGGCACCGATATCCGCATCTACCAGGGCACCAAGAAGCGGAACGTCACCTATCCCACCGTGATGGGTCACGAGTTCGCCGGGACGATCGCCGAGGTGGCCGGCGCCCTGCCGGCCGGGCTGTCCATCGGGGACCAGGTGGCGGTCTATCCGCTGGTGCCGTGCGACGCCTGCGTGGCGTGTGTCAAGGACCGCGGCAACATCTGCCGCAACCGGGTCGCCTTCGGCTACCAACTGCCCGGCGGTTTCTCCCAGTACGTCCGGGTGCCCGCGCAGGCGGTCGAGGCGGGCAACCTGGTGCCCGTGCCCGGCGTGTCCGCCGCGGAGGCCGCCATCGTGGAGCCCCTGGCCTGCGCCTACAACGGCCAGCTGCTGGCCGGCGCGCCGGGCGCGGAGACCATGCTGGTCAGCGGGTGCGGGCCGCTGGGGCTCATGCACGTACGGCTGGCCAGGGAGCTGGGCGTCCCGCGGGTCGTGGCGGTCGATCCGATCCCGGAGCGGCTCGAAGCCGCGCTGGCGTCCGGGGCCGAGCTCGCGCTGTCCCCCGGCGAAGGCGCCGCGGCCGACGTGCTGGAGTGGACCGGCGGGGCGGGTGTCGACGTGCTCATCGCCGCCGTGGGGCGGCTCGACGCCGTGCATCCCTACCTGGCCTGCCTGGCGCCCGGTGCCAGGGTCAGCATGTTCGCGGGGTTCGGTGGCGAGGGCAGCGTGCTGGAGATCCCGGCCAACGACATCCACTACAACGAGTGGTCCGTCGTGGGCGCCTCCTCGTGCCGGCTCGACGGCTTCACGAAGATCGCCGAAATGATCTCCGCGGGCGATCTCAGGGTGGATGACCTGGTCGGCACCCAGTTCCCGATAGACGACATGGCCAAGGCCATCGACCTGGCCGCTTCAGGCCGCGACCTTCGCGTCGGCATATCTCCTTGGAAGGACTGACATGACGGCATACGCCACACTCGATATCAACCCGACGGGCACGACCAGCGCTCTGGGCCGGACGATCCGGCTGCGCCGGCTGTTCGGCGCCACGGGCCGGACGGTCACCGTGGCCCTCGACCAGGCGGTGCCGCGCGGCGTCGCCCCGCGCCTGGCCGGGATCGCACCCACGTACGACGGCATCGCGGCGGCGGGTCCCGACGCCGTGACGATGTTCAAGGGCATCGCCGGGCACGTGATCGCCCACAATCCCACGCGCGTCCCCTGGATCCTCAAGGCGTCGACGTTCTCCGTGGACTTCCACGCCCACTACGACGCGGTCGTGGCCACCGTGTCCGACGCGATCCGCCTGGGCGCCGAGGCGGTCGCCGTAGGCATCAGCGCCGGGTCCTCCAACCAGGCGCGCGACCTCGAACTGCTGTCGGGCGTCGTGGAGAGCGCCGGCGCGGTCGGGCTGCCCGTGGTCTGCCACGCCTACCCCAGCGGGGAGCTGTGGGAGGACAGGAAGGGCAGCGTCGAGGCGATCCTGTACGCCGCCAGGGCCGCCGCCGAGCTGGGCGTCGACGTGGTCAAGACCTGGTACTCCGGCTCGACGGAGACCTTCCGCGAGATCGTCGAGGGCACGCCCGCGATCGTCGTGGCCGCCGGCGGCGCCAAGGCCGACAGCCCGTTGCAGGTGCTCCGGCAGGCGGCCTCGGTGATCGAGGCGGGCGGGCGAGGCGTCACCTTCGGCCGGAACGTGTGGGGCGCGGAGGATCCCGGCAAGATGGTGCGTGCCCTCCGCGCGGTCGTCCATGAGGACGTCGAGCCGGAGAAGGCCGCGGAGCTGCTGAAGTAGGGACCACATGGCCACCTATCTGGGGATCGACCTCGGCACATCGGCGACCAAGACCGTCCTGGTCGACGGCGCCGGCCGGGTGCTCGCCCGCGGCCGCGCCGACCACCGTCCCGCTCACCGGCAGGCGCGGGGCCGGGTGGACACGGCGGAATGGGCGCGCAGCGTGCGGCTGGCCTGCCACGATCTCGGCGACGCCACCCGCGCCGACGCCGTGGGCCTGGCCGTGCACTGCCCGGTCGCGATCCCGCTCGACGACGCCGGCGACGCCGTCGCGCCCGGCCTGTGCTGGGACCATCCCGCGCTTCCCGACCTCGTGGAGGCGTACGCCAAGGCACGCGGCGACGAGGCGGCCGCCCTGGTGGGCAATGCCGCCTTTCCGGCCACTGCCATGGGGCTGGCCTGGCGGTTCTTCGCCGAGCACGAGCCGGAGACCTTGGCTCGTACGCGCACGATGGGGTTCGTCGGCACCTGGCTGGGGCACCGGCTGACCGGCCGCGACGCGATCGACCCCACGCAGGCCTCCTACAGCGGCCTGTTCGCCTGCACCGACGGCTGTGACTGGATCGACGACCTCGCCGAGCTGGTGGGGGTGCCCAGGCACGTCCTGCCGCCGGTGGTCCCGTCGCTGTCGCCCCTCGGTGCTCTCCTTCCCGAGGCCGCCGCCGAGCTGGGGCTGCGCCCCGGCATCCCGGTCGTCACCGGGGCGGCCGACACGGCGGCCGCCGCCTGCCTGCTCGACATCCACGGGTCTCGCGCGCCGCTGTACACGGTGGGCACGACGCATGTGGTCACGCGGAGCTCCGCCGTACCTGATCGGGCGCCGCGGGTGTTGCAGCGCGCGGACGTACGGCCGGGCAGATGGCTGTGGCATTCCGCGACCAACGGCGGCGTGGCTCTGTCAGTCGCGGCGCGGCTGCTCGGCTACGGCGACGCGGTGGAGGAGCTGATCGCCAGAGCCGGAGCGGCCACGATCGCGCAGGCCGAGGCGGCGCCCGTGTTCATCCCGCATGTGACACCCGAGCGCGGCCCGCTGTGGCTGGAACGGCCGCGCACCGCCCTGCTCGGCTACCTGCCCGATACCGACGCCTGGTCGGCGGCGTGGGGCGCGGTCGAGGGGGTGGCCTTCGCGGTACGCCTGATGCTGGGCGACTCCGCCCATGTCGTTATGGTGGGCTCGCTGGATTACGCCGGGATCGTGGCGGACCTGTTCGGACGGCCGGTCCATCTCGTGGAGGAGACGTACCTGCCCGCGATGGGAGCCGCGGCGATGGCCGCCGAGGGGACGGACGGGGTCATACTCCCCGCGCCGCCGTATCGGCGCATCGGCCCGCGTCCCGAGTGGGTGCACGTCGTCGCCGCGCGGTGGGAGTCGTACGGCGAGACCTGGGGCAGGATCGTGGGCCGCCCCGCCCCCACGGCACCCCCGATGAGCGAGGAGAGTCGATGATCTACGTGACCCGCACCCTGACCGACGCCGCCATGGCGCTCGTGCGCTCGCTCGGCCGACCCGTGGTGTGCGGCGAGGAGGACCCGCCCGACCGCGCCACGCTGCTGCGCCTGGCCGCGGGCGCGGAGGGGGTCGTGTGTACGCTCACCGAGCGCATCGACGCCGAGTTCCTCGACGCGGCGGGCCCATCGCTGCGGGTCGTCGCCAACACCGCGGTCGGCTACGACAACATCGACGTGGCCGCGGCCACCGAGCGCGGGATCCAGGTCACCAACACTCCTGGGGTGCTCGACGGCGCCACCGCCGACCTGACGATGGCGCTGATCCTGGCCGCCGCGCGCAGGGTGCTGGACGGCGACCGACTGCTGCGGGAGCGTACTCCATGGGTCTGGGGGCCGCGCATGCTGCTCGGGCTCGATCTCAGTGCCGGGGCGTCGCTCGGCGTGGTCGGCTACGGCCGCATCGGGCGGGCCGTGGCGCGGCGCGCCCGCGCGTTCGACATGGAGATCCTGGCCACGCCCACCTCCTCGCCGCTGCCGGAGGACGATGAGCGGGGCGTCGAGTTCGTCGAGCTGCCCGAGCTGCTGGAGCGCGCCGACGTGGTCAGCCTGCACTGCCCGCTCACCCCGGCCACCCGCCACCTCATCGACGCCGACGCCCTGGGCCGCATGAAGCGCACCGCGATCCTGGTCAACACCGCTCGTGGCGGCATCGTCGACGAGGACGCGCTGGTGAAGGCGCTGCGGGCGGGGACGATCGCGGGGGCGGCCCTCGACGTGTTCGAGGGCGAGCCGGCGGTGAACCCGGCGCTGGTCGAGCTCGGCAACACCGTGCTGACCCCGCACATCGGCAGCGCGGGCACGGCGACCCGCGAGCGGATGTGCCACCTGTCGGTGTCGAACGTCGCGGCCGTGCTGGACGGGCGCGAACCGCTCACACCGGTGAATCTCCATCCAGGTACAGCGGCAGACGGGTGACGAACTGGGCGCCTGGATGGTGGTCGGTGATCGTCAGGGTCCCCCGGTGCGCCTGGGCGATCTCTCTCGACAGGGCCAGGCCGAGTCCGCTGCCCTCCTTGTCCCTGGCCCGGCCCTCGGCCAGGCGGGTGAAGCGCTCGAAGACATGCTCGCGCTCCTCCGCCACGATACCCGCTCCGTCATCGGTGACCGTGATGTCGACGGTCCGGTCCCTTTGGTTGACCTCCACCTGGAGGTCGATCTTGGAGGTGGCGTGCCGGGTGGCGTTGTCGAGCAGGTTGGTCAGCAGCCGGTCCAGCTGGATGCGGGAGCCCATGACCGGTGCCTCGCCCATCACGTGGGTGACGACGCTGATGTCGCCTCCCGCACGGCGCCGCCCCTGCTCCTCCGCCAGCTGGCAGGCGTCGACGACGTGCCATTCGATGACGGCGCCCGCGTCGAGCCGGGCCAACATCAGGAGCTCCTCGATGATGTCCGTCAGACGGTCGGCTGACTTCAGGGCCCGGGCGCCCGTCGACGCCCAGTCCGTGTCGTCCGGGTAGGCGCTGGCCACCTCCAGCTGGGTGCGCAGCGCGGTGATGGGGCTGCGGAGCTCGTGCGAGGCGTCGGCCACGAAGCGGCGTTGCGTCTCGGCGGAGCGTTCCAGCCGGTCGAGGGTGTCGTTGGTGGTCACGGCGAGGTTGGAGATCTCGTCCCCGGCGCCGGGTACGGGAACCCGGCGGCTCAGGTCGTGACCGGTGATCTCGGCCAGCTCGGCCCGGATGCGTTCGACCGGGCGCAGGGTGTGGCCGACCACGACCCAGGTGATGCCCGCGACACCGAGCAGCATCAGTGGGGTGCCGAGGAAGATCAGGGCATAGAGCCACCCAAGTGCCCGGTTGACGTCGCTCAGCGAGGACGCGCCATACACGGTTATCAGGCCGTACGACGTCCGCGACTGCATGGCCATGACCAGGTACTTGGATCCGTGCTCCACACTGTCGCTGTCGCCGGTGAGCTCGATCTCGGTGGCATAGATCGTTTCCGGCTGGGGCAGCCGCAGGTTCGCGATGGGGGGCTGCCCTCTCAGGTTGTGGCTGGAGGCGAGGACGATGCCCTCGGCGGAGACGACCTGCAGGAGGGGTACGCGGGCCGGCGCCGGGAGCAGGCTGCGCAGCTCCTTCGTCCGGGCGTCGTTGGCCACTCGCCGTACGGCCAGCTCCACCCGGTTCTGCACGGCGCCGCGGAGGTTGCCCGGCAACGTGCTCAGGGTGAGGCCGACCGTGGCGGCGAAGACCACGGCCGCGACCAGAGTCGCGATCATGGTCAGGCGCGCCCGCATCGAGCAGGGGAAGATCCTTTTCACCATTCCATGGTCCCTAGCATCACTATCTGTGACACTTCCCCATTATGCCGCGAGGAACAGCATTGACACTGACCTGCTGATATATCTACCTTTACAGCGCTAAATTGTCGCGGAGAGTAAGGGACCCCACTGTCGGCGACGCCTTGGTTTCACTGCTGGCGATGCCTTGGTTTCGCTGTCGGCGATTCCGCGGTCGGTGGTTTCGCTGCTGGCGATTCCGCTGTCGGCGTGCACGGCTACCGGGTGGCGACCGGGATCGGCAGGGTGGTGGCCATGAGGCTTCTGGTGCTGGGCGGGACGGAGTTCGTGGGGCGGGCCTTCGTCGAGGAGGCTGTCGCATCCGGCTGGGACGTGACCGTGTTCAACCGGGGCACGCATGCCCCGCCGCCCACGGTGACGGCGCTGCGGGGCGAGCGGGCGAAGCCGGGCGGGCTGGCGGCGCTCGACCGTGGTCAGTGGGACGTCGTGGTCGACACCTGGTCGTGGGCGCCGTCCGCCGTACGCGACGCGGCGAGGCTGCTGGCCGGGCGAGCGGGACACTACGTCTACGTGTCCAGCCGGTCCGTCTACACCTACCCGACGGCGGCCGGTGCCGGAGAGGACGCTCCGGTGGTGGCGGCCTCGGCCGATGACGGCGACGAAGTGGGTTACGCGCGGTTCAAGGCCGGTGGGGAGCTGGCGGCGGTGGCGGCCTTCGGGGAGCGGGCGCTGCTGGCGCGGGCCGGGTTGATCCTGGGGCCGCACGAGAACATCGGGCGGCTGCCGTGGTGGTTGAACAGGATCGCGCGTGGCGGGCCGGTGCTCGCGCCGGGGCCGGCCGAGCTGCCCCTGCAGTACGTGGACGCGCGCGACATGGCCCAGTGGTGCCTTGACGCGGCCAAGGACGGGCTGGGTGGGGCCTACAACGTGGTGAGCCCATCGGGATTCGTCACCATGGAGGAGCTGCTGCGGACCTGCGTACACGTGACCGGGTCCGAAGCCGAGCTGCGGTGGGTGGAGCCGGAGCCGATCCTGGCGGCCGGCGTGCAGCCGTGGACCGATCTGCCGATCTGGCTGCTGGGCGAGGACCACGACACCATGCACCGAGGTGACGTGTCGAAGGCGGTGGCGGCCGGGCTGCGGTTCCGGCCGGTGGCCGAGACGGTGGCCGACACGTGGGCGTGGCTGCGGAGCATCGGCGGGCGGGCGCCCATGCGTCCTGACCGGCCGCCGGTCGGCCTGGACCCGAAGGTGGAGGCCACGCTGCTGGGGCTCGACGGCTGATCCCGGCTGCTTTGGGGCAGCCGCGGTGCCGGTGCTCTGGGGCGGCGCGGTTGCCGGGTGTACCGTCCGATCATGGACATGATGACCGTCGAGCAGAACGGCATCAACGCCGTTCCGGCAGCCGAGCGGCGGGGCACGCCTCGGGACCTGTTATGGCCATGGGCCGGCGCCAACCTCTCCCTCTTCGGCGTCGCCTTCGGCGTCTACATCGTCGGGCTCGGTCTGGGCGTCGTCCCGGCGATCATCACGGGAGCGATCGGTTACGCGCTCTCGTTCGGGCTGGTCGGGCTGGTCGCCATCGCGGGCACCCGGTCGGGGGTGCCGACGATGACGCTCGGCCGCGCCCCCTTCGGCTACCAGGGCAACAAGCTGCCGGCCGTACTCTCCTATGTCTCGAACGTCGGCTGGGAGATCGTGCTCGTGACGCTGTCGGCGCAGGGCGGCGCGGCGATCCTGAAGCGGGTCGCGCCCGGCATTCCCGGCACGACCGCCATGGCGGTCTGCTTCGCGGTCGCCGCGTTGCTCACGATCGTGGTCGGGGTGTACGGCCACGCGTTGATCATGGCGGTGCAGCGGTATCTGACGTACGCGTTCATCGTGCTGACCGTCGTGTACATGATCCTCATGGCCCCGAAGCTCGGCACCTCGCTGGACACCACCGCGGGCCCCGGCGGCTGGGTGGGCGCGGTCATCTTCGCGATGACGCTGCTCGGCCTGGGCTGGGTCAACTGCGGCGCCGACTACTCGCGCTACCTGCCCACCGCGTCCAAGCCCTCGTCGGTGGCGCTGTGGACGACGGTGGGCGGGGCGGTGCCGCCCATGGTGCTGCTCGTCTTCGGCGTGCTGCTGGCCGGCGGCGACCCCAAGCTGGCCCAGGCCGCGGGCGCGGATCCGGTCGGGGCGCTGGCGGCGGCGCTGCCGACCTGGTTCCTGCTGCCGTACCTGCTGACCGCCATCGGTGGCTTCCTGGCCGGGGCGATCATGGACATCTACTCGTCCGGGCTGTCCATGCTGGCGCTGGGGGTGCCGATCAAGCGGCACTACGCGGTGCTGGTCGACGGCGCGCTGATGGTGCTCGGCGGCTACTACCTGCTGTTCGTCTCGACCAGCTTCCTGGCGACCTTCCAGGCGTTCCTGGCGATCATCGGGGTGGTGATGGCCGCCTGGGTGGCCGTCTTCCTCGTCGACATGTGGCTCCGGCGGGCTGGTGGCCGGTCGTACGATGAGCGGCTGCTTCGGCCCGGGGCACCCGCTCTGAACTGGTCCGGGGTGATCTCGCTGGTCGCGGCGTCTGTCGTGGGTGTCGGGCTCATCACCTCCACCGACCCGAACATCGCCCGGGTGGTCGGTTTCCTGATGAGCGATCAGATGAGGGCGGGGACGTTCGGGGCGGCCAATATCGGCGTGGTGGTCGCGCTGGTGCTGGCGGGGGTCCTCTACTTCGCGATTTCGAGTCTGGCGCCCCGCCGTAGCGGCTGAGGACCCCGGACGGTCTCACCCCCTGTGACGGTCCGTGGTGGCTGGGGTCTTTTGGGAGATACCCCCTCCGGGGGACACCGCGTTAGGCGGTCACGATGGCGAAGTCGGGGATCGGGTGGTCGAGTACGGCCACCAAGCGCCGCAGTACGCCGATGTCGCCTTCTCGTTCGACCCGCTCGACCCCCCGGCCGGCCAGCAGGCCGAGCAGTTGCGCCTTGGTCAGCCGCAAGGTCAGGTCGACCGGCCCCTCGGGCGGGTCGGCGTGCTGGATGAGCGCGCCGTTCGACAGCGTGGTCCGGTACCTCTCGCCCAGGTCGGTCAGGTGCCAGTCGATGGACAGGCTCTCGTTCCAGGCCCGCGGCCCGTCGATCCGGATGGCGATCGAGTCGAGGATCTGGTCGACGCCGAGCGCCGCGACCAGGCCGGGCGCGGCCCGCTCCGTGGCGGCCGGCACGACGCCGTCGCTCAGCTCCAGCGCGCCCGTCAGGTAGAGGTTACGCCAGGTGGCGTTCTCCGCGCCGTGCCCGAGCCGGGTGTACACCTCGGCGAGCAGGTCACGCGCCTCCTTGTTGCCCTCGTCGGCGAAGACCGCGTGGTTGAGCAGCTGGGCGGCAAAGCGCAGGTCGTTCTCCTTGAGATAGCGCCGGGCGAAGGCGACGACGGCCGCCCCGCCGCCGAGGCACTCCACGTAGCGGGTCGCGCTCTCCCTCGGCGGGTGCTCCCACAGGTGCGCGGGGTTGCCGTCGAACCAGCCCAGGTAGCGCTGGTAGATGGCCTTGACGCTGTGGCCGACCGGCCCGTGGTAGCCGTGCGTGTGCCAGACCTGCTCCAGTTCGGGTGGCACCCGCATGGCCTCGGCGATCTCGGCTCCGGTCAGGCCCTTGTTCATCAGCCGGAGGGTCTGGTCGTGCAGGTAGGAGTACAGGTCACGCTGCTGCGACAGGAACCGGGTGATCTCCGGCCCGCCCCAGGTGGGCCAGTGGTGCGAGGCGAAGGCGACGTCGAGCTCGGGCGCGAACAGCGTGACCGTCTCGTCCAGCTGCCGGGCCAGGGCCTTGGCGTCCCGTAGGGGCAGGAGGTTGTGCGGGTTGCGGGTGGCGTTCTCGCCCAGGCACAGGGCCCGGCGGCCGGGCAGGTACAGGGTCAGCTCCGGTGGCGACTGGGCGAGCTGGAAGACGATGCGTACCCCGTCGACCGTCTCCTCCTGTCCCGTACGTTCGACGTCGACCGTGGGGGCGATGAGCGAGATGGAGCGGGTCTTGCCCAGGCCCGGACCGATCTGGCCATCGGGTGATCGTTCGAGGGCCTGGCCGTACAGGTAGACGGATCGGCGGGCCGTGGCGGACCAGGCGTGCAGGTGCTCGCGGGCGACGTTCCGCAGGAAGCCCGCGGGCGCCAGGACCGGCACGCCGCCGCCGGTGACGCCGCGTACGCCGCCGAAGTGGTCGACGTGCGGATGCGTGTAGATCACCCCGGTCACGGGCCGGGCTCCGCGATGGGTTCGATAGAGGCGCAGCGCCGCGGCGGCGCACTCGGTGGAGATGAGCGGGTCGATGATGATCACACCGGAGTCGCCCTCGACGATCGACATGTTCGACAGCTCGAACCCGCGCACCTGGTAGACGCCGTCCGTCACCTCGTACAGCCCCTGCCTGGCGGAGAGCCGCGCCTGCCGCCACAGGCTGGGATGCGCGCTGCCAGGGCACTCCTGCTCCAGGAAGGCGGCCGACTCGCCGTCCCAGATGACCTTGCTGTCGGCGGCGCTGACCACCGCCGGGCTGAACTTCGCGATGAAGCCGCGATCCGCCGCCGCCTCGAAGTCGTTGGAATCGTGGAGTGGAAGGTCGGCCATGCCCAGGCCCATTCCCGAGAACCGGTCAACGCATATCCTCGTTAATGGGCAATCCCGACAAAGCCCGCTAGGGGGTTCCGTGGAAGCGTGCGTGTTCGACCTCGACGGCGTACTCGTCGACTCCGAGCCGGTCTGGGAGGAGGTACGGCGGGCGTTCGTCGCCGAACACGGCGGCACCTGGCAGGAGGACACCCAGTCCAGGCTCATGGGGATGAGCACCCAGGAATGGGCTGCCTACCTGCACGAACTCGGTGTGGCGCTGCCTCCGGACGAGATCGCGCGCGGCGTGGTGGACCAGATGGCCGAGCGCTATCGGCACGGCGTACCGCTGATGAAGGGGGCGCCCGAGGCGGTGCGGCGCCTGGCGGCGGACCTCACGCTGGGACTGGCCAGCTCCTCGCCGCGTGCGTTGATCGAGGTGGTGCTGGACGCGGCCGAGTTCCGTGACTGCTTCGCCGTCACCGTCTCCACCGAGGAGGTACCGCGCGGCAAGCCCGCCCCGGACGGCTACCTGGAGGCGACCGCCAAGCTGGGAGTCGACCCGCGCGGGTGCGTGGCGGTGGAGGATTCGAGCAACGGCCTGCGCTCGGCGCACGCGGCCGGGATGCGGGTGATCGCCGTTCCCCATCCCCGCTATCCGCCCGCCCCCGACGCGCTGGCGCTCGCCTGGAAGGTCGTCCCCGACCTCGACTCCCTCACGGTCGCGGCGCTCGAACGATGACCCGGCTCAGAAACCCCCTCACGATGGCGGCGCTCCAGCGATGATCCGACTCAGAACTCCCGCCGATCTCGACGCGTGTGTGCGGGCGCTGGCCGAAGTTCAGGCCGCCGACCGCTACCCCGTGGACTGGCCCGACGATCCGCACAGCTGGCTCACGCCCGGCGACCTGCTCCGCGCCTGGATCGCCCTGGACGAGCAGGGCGCCATAGTCGGCCATGTCGGGCTCGCTCAGGTCGAGTCGCGGGTGGCCGAGCTGGTCAGCACGCCCGTCCGCGCGTCCGTGACCCGTCTGTTCGTCACGCCGCCCGCCCGGCGCGGCGGGCTCGCCGCCCGTCTGCTGGACACCGCCCTCGCCGACGCGGACGGACGTCTCACCCTGGAGGTCTCCGCCGAGGGCCGGGCGGCCATCGGCGCCTACGAGAGGTACGGCTGGCAGCGCGTCGCCACCTCACGCGCCCGATGGCTCAACGCGGCCGGTGAACCCGCCCTGGTGCACCATTACCTGAGCCCGTGAAGCTATCCTTTCGGAATCGTGCGAGACATCACGGTATTCAGCGGCAGCGCCCACCCTGCCCTGGCTGAGGAGATCTGCTCCCACCTGGGCACCCCGCTCCACCCGGTCAAGGTCAACCGCTTCGCCAACGACGTGCTGGAGGTCCAGCTCCAGGCCAACTGCAGAGAACGCGACGTCTTCATCATCCAGCCGCTGGTTCCCCCCGTACAGGAGAACCTGGTCGAGCTGCTGCTGATGCTCGACGCCGCCCGTGGGGCGTCCGCCGCCAGGACGACCGTCGTGATGCCCCATTACGCCTTTGCTCGGAGCGACAAAAAGGACATGCCGCGCATCTCCATGGGGGCCAGGCTGGTGGCGGATCTGTTGGTGACGGCGGGCGCCGGGCGGGTGCTGACGATGACGCTGCACTCGCCGCAGGTGCACGGCTTCTTCAGCGTGCCCGTCGACCACCTGCACGCGCTGCGCGAGCTGGCCGCCCATTTCCGCCGGCACGACCTGTCCAACACCGTCGTCGTCTCCCCGGACCTGGGCAACGCCAAGGAGGCCGCGCACTTCGCCCGGCTGCTCGGCGCCGACGTGGCGATGGGGGCCAAGCAGCGCTTCAGCGACGACCGGGTGGTGATCAGCTCGGTGATCGGCGAGGTCAAGGGCAAGGACGTGATCATCCTGGACGACGAGATCGCCAAGGGCACGACCGTCATCGAGCTGCTCGACCGGCTGCGTGAGCGTGGCGTCAACTCCGTACGCGTGGCGTGCACGCATGGGCTGTTCGCGGCCGGGTCGATCGAGCGGCTGAGCGCGCTGCCCGAGGTCGAGGAGATCGTCTGCACCAACACCGTGCCCGTGCCCAAACCGACGGACAAGCTCACGGTCCTGTCGATCGCCCCGGCGCTGGCCGAGGCGATGCGGCGGATCCACGACGGCGAGTCGGTGAGCGCGCTGTTCAGCGCGCCGTGACGAAAGGTGATCACGAGGGCCTCTCGCAATCGTGGATCGAGCACGACATGCTCCTCGGATGATCGATACGAAACTCGCCGGTCGGACCGTTCTCGTCACCGGTGCCAGTGGCGGGATCGGGGCGGCGGTCGCGCGGGCCTTCTCGGCTGAGGGGGCGCGGGTGGCGGTGCACTACTTCAGCGAGAGGACCGCTCCCCCTGGCATCACCTGGGAGCACGTCACCCCCGCCGGGGACGTCGCCGAGACGCTGGCCGCCGGGCTCCGCGACGCGGTGGCCGTACCCGCCGACCTACGTGAGCCGGAGGCGGCGCGGCAGCTGTTCGATGCGGTCGAGCGGCTGCTGGGGCCGGTCGACGTGCTGGTGAACAACGCCGCGCACTGCGAGACCCCGGACACCTTCGGCGCCCTGACCGCCGACGGCCTGCGCCGCCACTACGAGGTCAACGCGATCGCCCCCGCGCTGCTCGTCTCCGAACTGGCGAGCCGGCAGCGGGACGGCCGCGAGCCGTGCGTGGTGAACGTCTCCACGGACGCCGCCCGCGCCTTCCCCGGTCAGATCGGGTACGGGACGTCCAAGGCGGCGCTGGAGGCCCTTACGCGGGCGGCCGCGCTCGACCTCGGCGCGACCGGCATCCGGGTCAACGCGGTGGCTCCCGGCCCGGTGCAGACCGGCTGGATGGACGCCGAGATGTGCGCGCGGGTCGGCGAGATCGTGCCGCTGGGGCGGGTGGGAGAGCCCGCCGACATCGCCGACGCCGTCGTGTTCCTCGCCTCGCACCAGGCTCGGTGGATCACCGGTCAGGTCCTCCAGGTGGCGGGGGGCCACGCGCTCTGAGGAAGACGGTCCGTCGTGGACGCCGCGCTAGGCGAAGCCGCCGTTGCTCATCAGCAGTTGGCCGTTGATCCACTGGCCCTGTGGGGAGCACAGGAAGTCGACCAAGTCGGCGGTCTCCTTGGGCGTGCCGAGGCGGTTGAGTGGGGTCTGGCGGAGGTGCCGCTCCCGGATCTCGTCCGACATCCAGCCGGTGTCCACCGGGCCGGGGTTGATGACGTTGGCGCTGACCCCGAGGTGGGCCAGCTCGCGGGCGGCGGCCAGGACGATGCGGTCCAGGGCGCCCTTGCTCGCGCCGTAGGGCAGGTTGCCGACCGTGTGGTCGCTGGTGAGGCCGATGATCCGGCCGGTCCCGTGGGCGCCCGAGAAGCGGCGGCCGTACTCGCGGACCAGCAGCCAGGTGGCCCGCGCGTTGACGGCGAAGTGGCGGTCGAAGCTCGCGAGGGTGGTGTCGAGCAGGCCGGAGGCGACCGATTCGCAGTGGCACATCACCAGGGCGGTGACGTTGCCCAGCCGGCGTTCGGCCTCGTCGAAGATCCGTGCGGGGGCGTCGGCGTCCGTCAGGTCGGCCTCGATCGCCGCGCCGCGCCCGGCGAGGCTTTCCCCGATCACGTCGGCCGCCCCCGGCTCGGCGCCCCAGGACATGCGCTCGTCGTACGGGGTCCAGTACGTATAGGCGATGTCCCAGCCCGCGGCCGCCAGCTGGCGGGCGATGCCGGCGCCGATGCCGACAGTGCGGCCCACGCCGGTGACCAGGGCCACTTTTCCGTCGCGTCTCGTGTCGACCATAGTGGCCATCATGCATGGGCCAACCGATCTTCTGCTAACCCGTTTCCTGCACGACATCAGGCCGGCCGTACCCCTGGTCGCCCTGTGGGCGCACGGGTCGCTCGCGGCGGGTGACTACCAGCCGGGCAAGAGCGATCTCGATCTCATCGCGGTGGTCGAGACCGACCTCACCGAGGAGCAGCGGCAGGGGCTGGCCAAGCTGCACGAGGAGATCGTGCTGCCGCTCGCCGAGCATCTGCACTGCTCCTACATGCCCGAACACCGGCTGGGCGACTTCGCGACCGACCATGTGACCTGGGCGCACCAGGAGCTGTACGAGCGGCCGGTCACCCCGGTGACCCGTCGTGAGCTGCACTCGGGCGCTCTCGAGCTGTACGGCGCGCCGCCCGCGGGCCTGCTGCCGCCGGTGTCGGACGAGGAGCTGAGCGAGTTCATCCGGGCGGATCTCCGGGACTTCTGGCTGGTCAAGACGCGCACGCGCAAGCTGTGGCTGCGGGACATCTGGGTGGATCTCGGGATGATCACCGTGGCGAGGGCGACGGTCACGTTGCGGGACGGGCGGCTGATCACCAAGCGGGAGGCCCTGGACGTGCTGGCCGAGCTCGGTGCGCCGATGAACGTGGTGGCGGACATCCGAGCCCGCAGGTACGGCCTGCCGCGGCCGTTCCTGAGCCGGTTCAGGCGCGCGACCCTGGCCAGGGTCTTCATCAGGTCGGCGATCAGGCGCGCCCTCGGCTGACGGTCAGGACAGTACCCCGGATAGTCTTTGCCGGGTCACCACCAGAAAACGGGGAAAGGCGGGACATGGGGGAGATCAGGGAGTCCTATCTGGTCGCCGCGTCGTCCGCGGTGGCACTGCTGCGTGAGCCGGCCGTGGCCGCCGCGTGGGAGAAGCCGAGCGCGTTGACCGAGTTCAGCGTGGCCGGCCTCGCCGCGCACCTGGCCCACCAGATCGTCCGGGTCGACAACCTGCTCGAGGACGGCGGGCCGCCCGGTGAGCCGATCCCGCTGATCGAGCACTTCACCAGGTCGCCGTGGGTGCAGGCGGGCCTCGACCACGAGAGCAACGTGGGCATCCGGCGGGCCGGTGAGGTGGCCGCCGCCGACGGCCCGGTGGCGCTGGCCGCCAAGGCGGGCGAGCTGTTCGACCGGCAGCGGGTCGCCCTGCCCGCGCAGCCCAGCGACAAGGTGGTCTATCTGCCGTGGTCGGGCTGGTCGCTCCGGTTCGACGACCTCCTGCTCACCCGCCTGATGGAGCTGGTCGTGCACTCCGACGACCTGGCCGCCAGCGTGGGTGTGGAGACTCCGGAGCTGCCGTCCTCGGTCGTCGAGCCGGTCGTCGAGCTGCTGGCGCGGCTGGCCGTACACCGTCATGGCGCGACGGCGGTGATCCGCACGCTGAGCAGGGCCGAGCGGGCGCCCGCCACGATCAGCGCCTTCTAAGCCACACGAGAAGCTACCTCTGGACCATGCGCAGGGCCGCGACCACCTCGCGGCCCGACAGCGCGCTGTCGGGATCGATGAGCCACTGCGACAGGAACCCCGTCAGCATGGCCTGGTAGAACGTGCCGACCAGCCGCGCCCGCTCCGGCTCCGCCGCCGGGTCGATGCCCTCGAACAACTCCGCGAGCCCCTGGCGCCCCTCCTGAATGCCGGCCACGAGCTGCTCCCGGATGTCGGGCAGGTGGTCGATCTGGCCCAGCAGCTCGAACTGGGTGACCCAGAGCGGCCGCAGCCGGTCGAATGACTCGATCACCCGGTCCCATGCCGCCTCGAAGCGTTCGAGCGGCTCCGTGTCGGCCTTGACGTCGGCGTGCTTGACGTCGGCGGCCAGCGTCGCCGCCAGGTCGTCGCCCCACTCCCGCATCACCTCGAACAGCACCTCGTTCATCAGCGCGTCCTTCGACCTGAAGTGATAGCCGATGCCCGCCAGGCTCACTCCGGAGGCCGTGGCGATGTCGCGCGCCGTCGTGCGCGAGTAGCCCTTCTCGATCAGGCAGCGCTTGGCCCCGGCCAGCAGGTCTTCACGATTTCCCATGCCCAGAGTCTAACACAAACGTCTCAGAAATCCGTACTAGACAAGCGTCTGAGACGACTGTACCTTTCAGGGCATGACGAACATCCTGATCTCCGGCGCGAGCATCGCCGGCACCGCGACGGCTTACTGGCTGCGGCGGCACGGCTTCACCCCCACCGTGGTGGAGCGGGCGCCCTCGATCCGCGAGGGCGGCTACAAGGTCGACATCCGCGGGGTGGCGCTCGACGTGGTCGAGCGGATGGGCCTGCTCGACGCGGTCCGCGCCAGGAGCACCGACATGCGGATCGCGACGCACTACGACGGCAAGGGCCGGCGAATCGCGGAGATGGACGCCGACCTGTTCGGCGGGCGCGAGGGCGCCGACGCCGAGATCATGCGCGGCGACCTCAACGAACTCCTCTACGACCTGACCCGCGACGACGTGGAGTACATCTTCGACGACTCGATCACCGGCATCGCCGAGGACGGGACGGTGACGTTCGAGCGGTCGGCGCCGCGGCGGTTCGACCTGGTCGTCGGGGCCGACGGGATGCATTCCAACACGCGCGGACTGGTCTTCGGCGCGGAGTCGGCGTTCGTGCGCGATCTCGGCTACTACATCTCGATCTGTACGGTCCCCAACCGCCTGGGCCTCGACCGTGAGGAGGCGGTCCACGCCGCCCCCGGCCGGACCGCGAACGTCTACAGCACCAAGCAGGACAGCCACGCCAAGGCGCTGTTCATGTGGTCGTCGCAGCCGCTCGCCTACGACCGCCGCGACCCGGAGCAGCAGAAGGAGTTGCTGGTCCAGGCCATGGCCGGGGTCGAGTGGGAGGTGCCGGCGCTGCTGGAGGCCGTGCGCGGGTCGACGGACTTCTACTTCGACTCCGTCAGCCAGATCCACATGGACCGCTGGTCCAAGGGCCGGGTCGTGCTGGTCGGCGACGCCGCCTACTGCGCCTCGCCGGCGTCGGGCCAGGGCACCAGCCTCGCACTGGTGGGGGCGTACGTGCTGGCCGGTGAGCTGGCCGCCGGCGGCGGCGTGGACGGCTACGAGCGGGAGATGCGCGCCTTCGTGGACGCCAACCAGAAGCTGGGCCCGGCCAACGTCAAGGGCATGGTGCTGCCCTCACGCGCGGTCATCTGGTTCCAGACCAGGATGCTCAGGCTGCTCCCCCACCTGCCCGGCCGCGACCGGATGATCGACCGCGTCACCGGACCCATGGCCCGCGCCGCGACGGCCATCACGCTGAAGACTTACGTGGAATAAAGCGTTCCGTTCTGGTAGACTAAGGAATCGAACGTTCCGTTCCGCATAAATGCCAGAAGGAGCCTGTCATGACGATCCTCGTCACCGGTGCCACCGGAACCGTCGGCCGCCTCATCGTCGACGAGCTCGCCCGGAACGGGCACCAGGTGCGGGCCCTGACCCGCGACCCGGCCAAGGCCGGCCTGCCCGAGGGTGTGGAGGTCGTCGCCGGGGACCTGGCCGAGCCGGGCAGCCTCACGACCGCCTTCGAGGGCGTCCAGGCCGTTCACCTCATCAACTTCGCCGGCGACGACTACGCGCCGCTGAAGACCGGCGAGCAGATCGTGGAGCTGGCCGTCAAGTCGGGCGTGCGCAAGGTCACCGTCCTGGGCGGGCGCGCCGACGGCCCGCTGGAGCAGGCCCTGGCCGCCAGTGAGCTGGAGTGGACGCTGCTGACGCCGGTCGAGTTCATGTCCAACACGCTCCAGTGGTGGGCCCAGACGATCAAGGCCGAGGGCGCCATCAGGGAGCCGTTCGGCAGCCGGCTCAGCGCCATGGTGCATGAGCGTGACATCGCCGCGGTGGCGGCCACCGTGCTGACGAGCGATGGCCACGCGGGGAAGACGTACACGCTGACCGGGCCGCAGGCCGTCACCACCACGGAGAAGGTGCGCATCCTCAGCGAAGCCGTCGGCCAGGAGATCCGCTTCGTCGAGCTCTCCGAGGCCGAGGCCCGCGCGAAGTGGAGCGCCGACGGCATGGGCGCGGAGACGATCGAGTTCCTCATCGGCGCGCTCGGCAACACCCCCGAGATCGGCTACACGGTGGTCCCGACCGTCGAGCAGGTCACCGGCCGGGCACCGCGTTCCTTCGCCGAGTGGGCCGCCGAGCACGCCACGGCGTTCAAGCGCTGAGCTCCGCGTAATGGCAGGCCGCCCGCGCCGCCGGGGTGGCGGGCAGGATGTCGAGCTGCTGCGACCTGCACTTGGCGTCCACGCCCGCCTCAGCCGCCTTGCCGGAGGCGAGCACCTGGCAGCGGGCGTGGAAGCGGCAGCCACCCGGGATCCGCGTCGGGTCCGGCGGCTCACCGGTCAGCACGATCCGCTCGGGCGACTCCGGCAGCACCGACATCAGGGCCTGGGTGTACGGATGGCGGGGTGCGGTCAGCACTTGCTCGACCGGCCCCGCCTCGACGATCCGGCCGAGGTACATGACCGCGACCCGATCGGCGATGTTCCAGGCCAGCCCGAGGTCGTGGGTGACGACCAACGCCGACAGGCCCAGGTCCGCGCGGAGCCGGAGCAGCAGCGCGAGGATCTCACCCCGCACCGAGGCGTCCAGCGAGGCCACCGGCTCGTCGGCGACCAGCACCTTCGGGTTGAGGGCCAGCGCGCCGGCGATGACCACGCGCTGACGCTGACCGCCCGACAGCTCGTGCGGGTAGCGCAGGAAGAACCGCTCAGGAGGCCGCAACCCGGCCCTGGACAGCGCCTCGGCCACGATCTCCCGCTCGCCGGACAGGCCGTGGATGCGCGGCCCTTCGGCGACCGCCTCGTACACGGTGTGCCGCGGGTTCAGCGAGCCCATCGGGTCCTGGAGGACCAGCTGCACGGCCTTCCGGTACGCCTTGAGCGCCTTGGAGTGGTAGTCCAGCTCCTTACCGTCATAGACGACCGACCCCGAAGTAGGCCGTTCCAGGCCCATCAGCGTGCGCGCCAGCGTGGTCTTGCCGCAGCCGGACTCACCGACGAGGGCCACGATCTCACCGGCGCCGATCGCCAGGTTCACCCCGTCGACCGCGCGGGCCCGCCGCCCGCGGGAGGGGAACTCCACATGCAGGTCACGGGCCTCCAGCAGGGTGGTGTGCCCCGTGGCGACGGTCTCCGAGGACGTCTCCGTCTCGGTCATGAGGCCTCCTCCTTCGCCCGTACGTGCACGCAGGCAGCGCTACGGCTGTCGCCCGCGGGCCAGAGCTCGACATCGAGGGTCGCGCACTCCTCCAGCGCCACCGGGCAGCGCGGATGGAAGGCGCAGCCGGTGGGCAGGTCCATCGGGTCCGGCGGATCGCCGCCGAGGCCCTTGGGCGCCAGCCGCGACACCGGGTCGCCGACCGTGGGGAACGCCGCCGCCAGTGCCCGCGTGTAGGGATGCTTGGCCTCGTGGAACACCTCGCGCGACGGGCCGTGCTCCACGACGCGGCCCGCGTACATGACCGCGAGCTGCCCGCAGACGTCGGCGAGCACCGACAGGTCGTGCGAGATCATGATCAGCGAGATGTTCTTCTCGGCGATCAGCTCCTTGATCAGCGTCAGGACCTGGGCCTGGACCATCACGTCGAGCGCGGTCGTCGGCTCGTCGGCGATGATCAGCCGGGGCGAGCAGGCCAGGGCCATCGCGATCATCACGCGCTGCCGCTGGCCGCCGGACAGCTCGTGCGGGTAGCTGCGGGCCCGCCAGGCGGGCAGGCCGACCTGTTCGAGCAGCTCGGCGACCCGTTTGCCGGCCTGGTCGGGCTTGGCCAGGTTGTGCACCAGCAGCGGCTCGGCGATCTGGTCGCCGATCTTGCGGACCGGGTTGAGACCGTGCTGGGCGCCCTGGAAGACGATCGACGCCTCGGCCCAGCGGACCGCGCGCATGCGGCCCCACTTCATGGCCAGGATGTCCTCGCCGTCGAGCAGGATCCGGCCGCCGACGCGGGCGTCGCGGGGCAGGAGCCGCAGCAGCGCCATGGCCAGTGTCGACTTGCCGGATCCCGACTCACCGGCTACCCCGAGCGCCGCGCCCGACTCCAGTTTCAGCGACACTCCCCGTACGGCGGGCACCTCGCCGGAGGCGATCCGGTAGGTCACCGAGAGGTCGTCGAGTTCGAGGAGAGTCATGCGCCCGCCTTCCTGAGTCGCGGGTTGAGCACGGCTTCCAGCGCGCGTCCCACCAGCGTGAACGCCATGACGACGGCCAGGATGCAGAGGCCGGGAATGAGGATGTACCACCACGCGCCCTGGGTGGCGGCGCCGAAGTCGTAGGACGCGCGCAGCATCGTGCCCCAGGAGGTCTTGTTCGAGCTGACGCCGAGGAAGGCCAGCGTGGATTCGGTGACGATCGCGCTGGCGACCTCCAGCGTGGTGCTGGCCAGCAGCAGCGGCGCCACGTTCGGCAGCACGTGCCGCGTGGTGATGTGCCAGTGCCCGCCGCCGAGCGCCTTGGACCGCTCGATGTACGGCCTGGCCTCGACGGACAGCGTCTGAGACCTGATCAGCCGGGCGGTGGACGGCCAGGTGGTGATGCCGATGGCCACGATGATCGTGGCCGTGCTGCCGCCCAGGATGGCCGCCAGCACCAGCGCCGTGATCAGCGAGGGCAGCACCAGGAACCAGTCGGTGACCCGCATGAGCACGGCCCCGATCCAGCCGCGGAAGTGCCCGGCGGCGATGCCGATGACCATGCCGATCACGATGCTCAGCAGGGCGGCGAGGAAGCCGATGAGCAGCGAGGTACGCGAGCCCCACCAGACCATCAGCAGGACGGACCGGCCGGACTCGTCGGTGCCGAAGGGCTCCGCGAGGCTGGGCGCCGCCCACTTGGCGCCCGTGCCGGACACCACGCTGGTCACGCCGTCGCTGATGAACAGGGGCGCGACCAGCGCCAGGAGAACCGCGGCGACGAGCACCACCAGCCCGGCCATCCCGGCCCGCTCCTGACGGAAACTCCGCCAGAAGCGGCCGAGCGCCAGACGCCTGCGAGACGTGGCCACGGCGGTCATGCCGACCTCACCCTCGGGTCGATGATGTGATAGACCACGTCGGCCAGCGTGTTCATGAGGATCACGGCCACCGTGATCAGCATGAACGTGCCCTGCATGAGTGTGAAGTCGGGCACCCTGACCGCCTCGTAGAACAGCTGCCCGAGCCCCGGCCAGCTGTAGATCGTCTCGACGGTGACCGCGCCGCCGACCACGAAGCCGATGCGCATGAAGACCAGCGTCACCGTCGGCAGCAGCGCGTTGGGGACCGCGTGGCGGCGGCGCACCTGGTCGTCGCGCAGGCCCTTGGCGCGGGCCACGTTCACGTAGTCCTGGCTGACCTCCTCCAGCAGCGACGAGCGCATGACCAGCAGGTATTGGGCGTAGACCACGGCCACGAGAGTCAGGCACGGCAGCACCATGTGCATGCCGACGTCGAGCACGTAGGCGAAACCGTCGGGCGCGTCCACGCTCTCGATGCCCCGGGTGGGGAACAGGCCGGGGATCGGGCCGATCCCGACGCCGAACACCATGAGCAGGAGCAGCCCCAGCCAGAACGTCGGCATGGACCACAGCACCAGCGAGATGCCCGTGGAGACCTGGTCGAAGCGGCTGCCGCGCTGCCATCCGGCCCGCTGGCCCTGCCAGATCCCGAGGCCGACCGCGATGACCAGGCCCCCGCCCGCGAGCAGCAGCGTCGCGGGGAACCGCTCGCCGATGAGGCTGAGGACCGGCCGGTTGTACTCGTAGGAGGTGCCCAGGTCGAGGTGGAGCGTCTTGCCGACGAAGTCGAAGAACTGGTCGATCAGCGACTTGTCCAGGCCGAGCCGGTGCCGCTCCAGGGCGAGCTGCGTCGGGGTCATGTTGCGGCCCTGCGCCAGGTTGCGCACCGGGTCGCCGGGCAGCAGCCGGAACACGAAGAACGTGCCGACGATCACCATCGCGATGCTGAACAACGCCCCGCCGACCTTCGACAGCGCGTACTTCAGCGTGCCGCGGTAGGCGGGGCGGTCATCACCGGAGCCCGCCGCCTGGACGGCGGGCTCCGCTGCTTCGAGCGGTGTGGTCATTCGCGCTCGTCGGCGACGCTCTTGCGACGCCGGGTCAAGAGGAAGGCCACCAGTCCGATGACCACCACTCCGCCGACCACACCGGCGATGAGGCCGGTGTTGGAGCCGCCATCGCTGCCGGCCGCGCTGGTGCCGCCGGTGGCCTTGACGTCCATGGCGTAGAACGGGTAGCCGCTGCTGCCGCCGTAGAACAGACCCTTGTCCTCGGGGACCGGGGTGATGCTGGTGATGCGGTCCTTGCGGTAACCCTCAAGGTCGTTCGGGTAGTAGATCGCGATCACCGGAGCGTCGGTGTAGAGGCGCTCCTGCATCTTCTTGATGATCTCGACGCGCTTGGCCCGGTCGAGCTCCTTGAGCTGCTCCTGGTAGAGCTTCTCGAAGGTGGGGTCGCAGTAGAACGACTCGGTGCCGCCACCCTCGCCCGACGGGGTGGGCCGGCGGCTGCACAGGTGCGTGGCCAGGACCTCCTCGGGGTCGGGGTTGACCGACCAGCCGCTGATCGCGATGTCGTACAGGCCCGTGACGCCCGTCTGCTCGCTGAACTTGCTGGAGTCGAGCTTCACCGTGGTCAGCGTGACGCCGATCTCCTTGAAGAAGCCCGTCAGGTATTCGGCGAGCTTGTCCTCGATCGGGGTGTCGGTGTGGATGCTGAAGCGGAACTCCAGCTTCCTCTTGCCGTCTGGCATCGTACGGACGCCGTCGGCGCCCTTCTTGTAACCGGCGTCGTCGAGGATCTTGTTGGCCTTGGCGACGTCATAGGTGACCTTCTGGTCGCCCGTGGCCTCCCAGAAGAACTCCTTGTACATCGGCGGGATGATCGAGCCGTCGGCGGGCTTGGCCAGTCCGCTCTGCACCTCGTCGGCCAGCTTCTGCTTGTCGATCGCGTAGTGCAGCGCGGTGCGCACCTTCGGGTCCTTCAGCGCGGGGTGACCGTCGCCGACAGGCTTGTTGTCCGTGGTGGTGGCGCCGGGGTTGACCTCCAGGTACGCCGCGCGGCGGCCCTGGGTGTTCCACTGCTCGATGTTGGGGTCGCCCTTGATCGACTCGAAGTCCGGCGGCGTCATGCGGCCGATCAGGTCGATGTCACCCTTCTTCAGACCGGCGATGGCGGCCTGCGGGTTGTCATAGAAGATGAACTGCAGTTCGTCGACCTTGGGCTTGCCCCGCCAGTAGTCGGGGTTGGCCTTGAGCTTGACGAACTGGTCCTTCTTCTGCTCGACCGCGATGTACGGCCCGCTGCCCACGGCCGGGTAGACGTCGGCCTCGTACTTGGCCATGTCGGTGACCTTCTCCCAGACGTGCTTGGGCACGATCGGGATCGGGTTCTCCAGCATGGACGCCTGCGGCGCCTTGGTCTTGATGACCAGGTCCTGGCCGTTGGCGGTGACGCTCTCGAAGTTCTCGACGGCCGGGCCGTTGGCGGTCTTGGCCGCGTCGTCCGTCATGACCTTGTTGAAGGTCCAGGCCGCGTCCTCGGCGGTGACCGGCGTACCGTCGGACCACTTGGTGCTGCGGATCTTGAACGTCCACGTGAGCCCGTCGGGCGAGGTCGTCCACGACTCGGCCAGGTCCGGGCTGGGCTGCAGCGTCTTGGGGTCGGGCGTGGTCAGGAAGCTGTACATCTCGCGCTGGATCGCCGACGAGACCAGCCTGACCGCCAGGAAGGGGTTCATCGAGTCCATCGACTGCGTGGCGCCGATGCGGACGATCTTCTTCCCCGCTGCCGGTTCCGCGGCTTGGGCCGCCTGGCCCTGACCTGCGACTAATACCGCTACGCCCAGCAGAGCCAGGCGTGCGAACCATTTCCTCATTGTGCCTCACCTTCAGGCGGGGGTGTCCTGTGTAGAGAAAGGCACACCATACGAACACTGCGTGTCAACGAGTGCCGGAAAATTGTTTCACCTTCGTTTCCTTGAGCGGTGTAAATTTTCAGACCGACTCAAGAACTGTCCCGTCGCTCAGTCTCAGGCGACGATCGACGTGCACGGCGTCGAGCATCCGCCGATCGTGGGTGACGAGCAGCAGCGTGCCTGGGTAGCTCGACAGGGCCGACTCCAACTGCTCGATCGCGGGGAGGTCGAGGTGGTTCGTCGGCTCGTCCAGCACGAGTAGATTAACGCCTCTAGCCTGCAGCAACGCCAAAGCCGCGCGGGTGCGCTCGCCGGGCGACAGCGTGTCGGCGGGCCGCAGCACGTGCGCGGCCCGCAGCCCGAACTTCGCCAGCAGCGTCCGCACCTCGGCGGGCGGCAGCTCCGGCGTCTGCGCGCCGAACGCGTCGAGCAGCGGCTCCCCGCCCTCGAACAGCCCTCTGACCTGATCCACCTCGCCGACCACCACGCCGGGCCCGAGTGTGGCGTGCCCCTCGTCGAGCGGGGTGCGGCCGAGCAGCGCGGCCAGCAGCGTCGTCTTGCCCGAGCCGTTGGACCCGGTGATCGCCACCCGCTCGGCCCAGCCGATCTCCAGGTCGACCGGGCCGAGCGTGAACGCGCCCCGTCGGACCACCGCGCCGCGCAGCGTGGCCACCACCGCGCCGGAACGCGGCGCGGCGGCGATCTCCATCCGCAGCTCCCACTCCTTGCGCGGCTCCTCGACCACCTCGAGGCGCTCGATGAGCTTCTCCGACTGGCGGGCCTTGGCGGCCTGCTTCTCGGTCGTCTCGATGCGCGTGTTGCGGCCGATCTTGTCGTTGTCGGTCGCCTTGCGCCGGGCGTTCCTGACGCCCTTCTCCATCCAGGCCCGCTGTGTCCTGGCGCGGGATTCCAGCTGGGCGCGGGTGTCTGCGTACTCCTCGTACCGCTCGCGGGCGTGCCTCCTGGCCACCTCGCGCTCGTCCAGGTAGGCCTGGTAGCCGCCGCCGTACAGGCGGATCTGCTGCTGGGCCAGGTCAAGTTCCAGCACCTTGGTGACGGTCCTGGCCAGGAACTCCCGGTCGTGGCTGACCACCACCGTGCCGGCCCGCAGGCCCTGGACGAAGCCCTCAAGCCGGTCGAGCCCGTCAAGGTCGAGGTCGTTGGTCGGCTCGTCGAGCAGGAACAGGTCATAGCGGCTGAGCAGCAGCGAGGCCAGTCCCGCGCGGGCCGCCTGGCCGCCCGACAGCGAGGTCATGGGCTGGTCCATGCCCACCGGCAGCCCGATCTCGGCCGCCCGCTCCTCCAGGTCGGCGCCGCCGAGCGCGAGCCAGCGCTCCAGCGCGACGCTGTAGGCGTCGTCGGCGCCCGGCCGCGCCTCGACCAGGCCCTGGGTGGCGTCGTCGAGCTCCCGCTGCGCCTGCTCCACGCCGGTACGCCTGGCCAGGAACCGCCCGACCGTCTCACCGGGGCGGCGCTCCGGCTCCTGCGGCAGGTGGCCGACCGTGGCCGTGGCCGGACTGAGGCGTATGGAGCCCTGCTCGGGCCGGTCGATCCCGGCCAGCAGGCGCAGCAGCGTGGACTTCCCGGCGCCGTTGGCCCCGACGAGCCCGATGACGTCGCCGGGGGCCACCACCAGATCCAGGTTCGAGAACAGGATCCGCTCGCCGTGCCCCGCCGCAAGGTCCTTGACCACCATCGTCGCGCTCATGTAGGCCGATGCTACTAACGTGAGCCAAATGTCTCGCTGGCTCGTGCTCGCCGCCGCTGTCGTCACCGTTGTGGCCGGGCTGGGGGTGCGGCTGCTGTGGGACGGACCGTTCGCCAAGTACGCGGGCGACGCGCTCTACACGGTCCTGATCTACCTGCTCGTCGTGCTGGTCCTGCCGCGCGTCCGGCCGGTGTGGGCCGCGCTGGGGTCGGCCGCGCTGAGCTGGGCGATCGAGTTCGCCCAGCTCTGGGAGATCCCGCCGCTGCTGCGGCCGCTGCTGGGCAGCACGTTCAACCCGCCCGACCTGTTCTGGTACGCCGTGGGCGCCGCCGTGGCTTGTACTGCGCATTTAGCGACGAGGTCCACATTTAGGTAAAGAACGGTCCTTACCAGCTCGAAACTCCGCTGTAACGCCTTGCCTGTGACATGGAAATGGTCTAGAGATAGACCAAATCCTAGAGAGTCCTCCGCCGCGCATCCCCCCAAGGAGACCTCAATGACCACAGAAGAGGATTCCAGGCGCCTCGCCGAGCTCGGTTACAAGCAGGAGCTGTCAAGGACCTGGAGCGGTTTCTCCAACTTCGCCATCTCCTTCTCCATCATCTCGATCCTCGCCGGCTGCTTCACCACCTTCGGCCAGGCCTGGAACAACGGTGGCCCCATCGCCATCTCCTGGGGCTGGCCGCTGATCTCCGTCTTCATCCTGATCATCGGTCTCTGCATGTCGGAGCTGGTCTCCGCGTACCCGACGGCGGGCGGCATCTACTGGTGGGCCGCCACCATGGGCAAGCCGATCCACGGCTGGTTCACCGGCTGGCTCAACCTGATCGGCCTCATCGCGGTCACCGCGTCGGTCGACTACGGCTGCGCGACGTTCCTGAACATCACCATCAACCGGCTCACCGGCGGCGGCTGGGAGGCCTCGCTCGGGAACGCCTTCCTGCTGTTCGTGATCATTCTGGTGCTCCACGCGCTGATCAACATCTACAGCCACCGGCTCATCTCCATGCTGCAGAACGTCTCGGTCTGGTGGCACGTGGCGGGTGCCGCGATCGTGGTGGCGATCCTGATCTTCGCTCCGAGCCACCACCAGACGGTCGGCTTCGTCTTCACCGACACCATCAACAACTCCGGCTTCGGCGACGGCGACGGCGGCATTCCGTTCTGGTTCTACGTGCTGCCGCTGGGCTTCCTGCTCACCCAGTACACGATCACCGGCTTCGACGCCTGCGCGCACGTGTCGGAGGAGACCCAGGGCGCCTCCACGGCGGCCGCCCGCGGACTCTGGCAGTCGATCTTCTACTCGGCGATCGGCGGCTGGATCCTGCTGCTGGCCTTCCTGTTCGCCGCGACGAACGTGGACGAGATCAACAAGCAGGGCGGCTTCGTGGGCGCCATCTTCGAGACCGCGCTCTCCTCGCCGCTGGCCACCGCGGTCTTCGCGATCTCCACGATCGGCCAGTTCTTCTGCGGGATGAGCTGCGTGACCTCGATGTCGCGGATGACCTACGCGTTCTCGCGAGACGGCGCCGTGCCGGGCTGGCGGCTGTGGTCGAAGGTCGACCGCAACCGGACGCCGGTCAACGCCATCCTCGCGGGCTGCGTGGTGGCCGCGCTGATCACGCTGCCCGCGCTCTGGGCGCCGCCCGGCTCGACCACTCCGGTGGCCTTCCTCGCCGTCGTGTCGATCGCGGTCATCGGGCTGTACCTGGCGTTCCTCATCCCGATCTGGCTGCGGCTACGCATGGGCGACAACTTCCGGCCCGGCCCGTGGACCCTTGGCCGGAAATATCGGGCCATGTGCTGGATCGCCTGCATTGAGATCGTGATCATCTCGATCTACTTCATCATGCCGATCAAGCCCTCGGCGATCCCCGGCAACGAGAACTTCACCTGGACGGACGTGAACTACGCCCCGGTCCTGGTCGGGGTTGTGCTCCTCGGCATCGCCCTGTGGTGGAAGCTGTCGGCCAAGCACTGGTTCACCGGGCCCCGCCGGACCATCGACGAACTGCCCATGCCTTAAGACGCTTACGACGCTTCAAAGGCGGTGGCCACGGCCGCCCGGACGGTGTCCATGGACGTGGCCTCCAGCTCTCTCTTGAGCGAGGTCATGTCCACGTCGGGCATGCCGCAGGCGACGGCCCAGTGCCACGGCTCCAGGTCGCCGTCGACGTTGAGCGCGAAGCCGTGGCTGGTGACGCCACGGCTCTGCCGCATCCCGATGGACGCGACCTTGCGCCCCGTCTCGGACGTCCAGACGCCGGTCAGCAGCTCGGAGCCGGGCGGGGTGTCGCGGCGCTCCGCGGGCAGCCCCAGCGCGCCCAGGGCCTCGACCAGCCGGAGCTCCACTTCCCGTACGTAGTCGACGATGCCCTCCTCCTCGCCCAACTTGACGATGAGGTAGCCGACGAGCTGGCCGGGACCGTGGTAGGTGAGCTGGCCCCCGCGGCCGGTCTCGACCACGGGGATGCCGCGCGACGGGTCCGGCAGGTGGGTCACCGGCGTGCGGCGCCCGACCGTGTAGACCGACGGGTGGCTCAGCAGCCAGAGCGTGTCCGGCCGCTCGTCTCGTTGGCGCTCACCGACGAGGTCGGTCATGCGCTCCATCGCCTTGTCGTAATCGACGAGCTCATCCTGGACGAGTGTCAGCGGCCTAGCCCTCATGCGTTCCAGCATAGGACGCCCCAGGCGGTGTTTCTAAAGCCATGTCCTGCTGCATGACGCCCAGCGCGGCACCTCGCGGGGTCGCCCTGCCCCGCGAGTCATCTTCGGCCGCCAGCCAACCCCCGGCTGACTCCCTCCTCCGCCTCGCGATGCACCACCCTGGACCGCTGCTCGCTACCGACGGCCGCTTTGCAACACTCCCTAGTCCTTCGCGGGGTTGACCGCGTTGAACGATGTGCCCACGGCGACATTGTCGTGGAAGATCACCCGGTTCTCGACGAGGGTCGGTGCGGTGTTCCAAGCGGGCTTGTAGAGCCCCCACTTCAGATAGCCCTTGGTCTCGGCGTCGTCGTTGAAGGTGTTGGCCCCGGTGGCACTCACGACCTTCTTCCAGCCGGGCGTCTTGTCAGTCTGATGCCAGCCGGTGAGGGCGCCGTCGCTGCCGTGGCTCCACTTGATGTGGAACACGAAGTCGTGCCACCGCCCCGGCTGCGCGTCGGCCAGGTCGTAGCTGGCCTTCTGGAGGGACTCGGACGTCGAGCAGCGGTTGCCGTCGGAGTTGACGCGCAGTTGAAACTTACCGGTGGGCTGCACGGTGATGAACGCGCTCGGCCACTTCTGCGCCTCGCACTTGTCGCGCCACGGCTTCCACTGGAAGACGATCTCCTCCCTGGAATCCTTCTCCCACGTACTCGGGATGTAGATGCTGAAACCGTAGTAGGCCGTGATGCCCGACCTGAAGTGGCTGGCCTTGTTGTGGAGCGTGTGCGATTCCGCCCTGACTCCGCCCTCGACCTCCGGATCGCCGTATTTCAGCTGGCTCATGACCGCGTGCTCACCGGTCCGCCCGAGGGAACTCATCCCGAGCGAGTGCGTGCAGCATTCATTGACCTCGAGTGCGGTACCCGAGGAGATCTCGCCCTTCTCGTAGGTGAACCTAAGAGTGCCCGCCGCAGCGCTCGTGGCAGTCGCGGTACCCGCCGCCGTGGCCGGTCTCGTGGCCGACAGCGCGGCGCAGCCGGCAACCAGTGCCACACAGGCAGCACCCAGCCGGTAGTTCCGGGATATCACTTTTGCCACCTTCCGTCGCGTACGCAATGGAGCGCGACCCTAACGGGGGGTGGTATGTCCCGGGTATGTCGACTAGTAGCGCTTCGGCTCCTCGGGGACGAGGATCCACATGGCCACGTAGACCACCCAGAGCGGCCCGGGGATGAGCGACAGCAGCAGCCAGAGGATCCGGACGAGGGTGGGGGGCAGGCCCATCTTGTCGGCGAGACCGCCGCAGACGCCGGCCAGGATTCTGTGCTCTCGTGAGCGGTACATTGTTTCCTCCGTGTGGTTGCACCTATCTGGAAAACGGATGTCCAGGCTGGAGATATCCCACTAGGCACCCTGAGAAAACCCTGAGAGGGTCAGCCACTCATGCGCCTGGGCGAGGTGTTGGCTGGTCAGGCCCTGTCTCGGATCAACATGAATGAGCAGGAAATCATCGAGACCCTGAGCGCCCCTGAGGTATTCCTCGTCCTCCAGCCATACCTGGTCGTCGAACCATACGAACGGCCTGCGGCCGACATAAGCGGCTACGTGCGGGGTCTTAAACATTTCCCCGTACAAACCGCCTTGGTCCGGTCCCATAGGGATGACGGGCAGCTCGGGCAGGCCGAGCCGGGGCCCGATCCACTCGTTGGCGTGCTGCTCCCAGGTCGTCGCCCAGACCAGCTCGGCCCCGGTCACCAGGGCCAGCTCCAGCAGCCTGGTGCCGTGCCTGGCGTTGAGCTGCACCGTGTAGACCTGATCGCCGACCGTGCAGTGGTAGCGGCGGAAGTCGGGCGTGGGCCGGCTGAACGGGTTGAGCACGCCGTCGACGTCGATCAGCAGCAGCGGTCTCATCGGACCGCCCGGTGTTCCTGCGGGCTGCGGTCTCACCGGACCGCCCCCCGATGCTCCTGCGGGCTGACGCCGCGTACCCGCTTGAAGGCCGCGCTGAGCGCGAACGGGCTGCCGTAGCCGACCTGTCTGGCCACCGAGCCGACCGTCGCGTCGGGCTCGCGCAGCAGGTCGGCGGCCAGCGCCAGCCGCCAGCCGGTCAGGAACGCCATGGGCGGCTCGCCGACCAGCTCGGTGAAGCGCCTGGCCAGCGAAGCCCGCGAGACGCCCACCTGCGCGGCCAGCGCGGCGACCGTCCACGGGTGGGCCGGGTTGTTGTGCAGCATCCGCATGGCCCGGCCCACCACCGGATCGCTCTGCGCCCGATACCAGGCCGGCGCCTCGTGGGTGGCGAACCATGACCGCAGCACGGAGATGAGCAGCAGGTCGAGCAGCCGGTCGAGGACCGCTTCCTGCCCCGGCTGCTCCTTGACGATCTCGGCGCCCAGCAGCGGGACGAGCGGGTCACCCCGCTGGACCAGCAGCGTGGGCAGTGCCTCCAGCAGCCGCCTGCTCACCTCCCCCTCCATGAGGTAGGCGCAGGTGATCATCACGGTTTCGCCGTCCGCGGCGTTGCCCCAGGTGCGTACGCCCAGGTCCATGGCCTGGGCGAGCGACACTCCATCGACCGTCGTGCAGTGCTGGCCGGGATGAATGACGATCTGCGGCGGCGTGGACGGGCTGTCGGCCACCGTGTACGGCTTGGGCCCGCGAATGATCGCCACCTCTCCAGGACACAGCCGGACGACGTCCCCCTCATCGGGCACCACCCACGCCTCACCGCGCACCATCACCACCACCGTGAGCGGGGCCTCGTCCTGGATGCGCAGCGACCAGGGCGGATCGAGCAGACAGCGGAGCATGAAGGCGCCCCTCGCCCGCGGACCGTCGAGCAGGGCGGCTAGCTGGTCCATGGCCTAGACGATCGCATATGGGATTGCGCTTCTCAACCATGGAGAGTCTCAGCCTTCGGCGGCTTACTTGAGCCATGACAACTTTGGTGCTGGGCGGCACCGGCAAGACCGGCCGCCGCGTGGCGAACAGGCTCACCGTTCTCGACCACCCGTGGCGGATCGGCTCCCGCTCCGCGCGACCGCCCTTCGACTGGACCGACCGATCCACCTGGGCGCCCGCGCTGGACGGCGTCGACTCCGTGTACGTGACCTACTATCCCGACCTCGCCTTCCCCGGCGCCCTGGCAGACATCCAGGCCTTCACCTCGCTCGCCGTGGCCGGCGGCGTCGGCCGGCTGGTCCTGCTCTCCGGCCGGGGCGAACCGATGGCCGAGGCGGCCGAGCAGGTCGTCCAGTCGTCCGGGGCCGACTGGACGATCGTGCGGTGCAGCTGGTTCATGCAGAACTTCAGCGAGGGCTACCTGCTGGACCCGGTGCTCGAAGGGGTCATAGCGCTGCCGATCGCGGACGTGCCGGAGCCGTTCGTGGACGTGGACGACATCGCGGACGTCGTGGTGGCGGCGCTGACCGAGGACGGCCACGGTGGCAAGCTGTACGAGCTGACCGGGCCGAGGCTGCTCACCTTCGCTGACGTGGCCGCCGAGCTGGCCAAGGCGACGGGGCGGGACATCGTCTACGTCCCGGTGACAGCTGAGGAGTTCGCGGCCGGGGCCCGCGAGCAGGGCGTGCCCGAGAACGAGATCGAGGGGCTGAACGGGCTGTTCGCCGAGGTCCTGGACGGCCGCAACGCGCACCTCGCCGACGGCGTCCACCAGGCGCTCGGCCGGCCCGCCCGGGACTTCACCGACTACGCCACAGCGAACAAGGCGATCTGGACCGTACGTTGACGCCCCACCTGGACCGCGCGCCACGCGCCACCTGGACCGTGCGTTAACGCCCCGCCTGGGCCGCGCGCCACGCGCCACCTGGACCGTGCGCTAACGCACCACCTGGACCGTGCGCTCAGCGCACCACTTTGGCCGGATCCCAGCCGGGGCCGGGCACCGAGGCCAGCAGCAGGCGCGTGTAGGGGTGCTCGGGCTCGGCCAGCACCCGCTCGACCGGGCCCCGCTCCACGACCACCCCCCGATGCAGCACCAGCGTCTCCTCGCACAGGTGCCGGACCACGGCCAGGTCGTGGCTGACGAACAGCAGGGCCACGCCCGCGTCGCGACGTACCTGGGCCAGCAGCTCCAGGATCTGGGCCTGGATGGAGACGTCGAGCGCGGCCACGGCCTCGTCGAGCACCAGCACCGACGGCTCGACCGCGAGCGCCCTGGCGATGGCGAGGCGCTGCCGCTGGCCGCCGCTCAGCTGGTGCGGGCGCGCGCCGGCCTCGCGGCTGCCGAGGCCCACCTGGTCGAGCAGTTCGGCGGCGCGGGCGGGCGGCTTGCCATGCAGGCGGAGCGAGGTGTGCAGGCATTCGGTCGCGGTCAGCCGGGGGTCCAGCGAGAGATAGGGGTCCTGGAAGACCATCTGGATCTCGCGGGCCCGGCGCAGCCTGGCCGCCCTGCTGCGCTCCTTCGGGCCGCGGGCGCGGCCGGCCACGGTGATCGTGCCGGAGTCGGGGGTGACCAGGCCGACCAGCATGCGGGCGATCGTGGTCTTGCCGGAACCGGACTCGCCGACCAGCCCGAGCGAGCCGCCCGGCGCCAGCTCGAAGGAGACCTCGTCGGCGGCCACGGTGCCTTGGAAGGACTTGCTGAGCTTCTGTACGGCCAGCATCAGGCCTCCACGAGGTCTCGTACGGGCGGCACCGGGCCGTGAGCGGCGAGCATCAGGCCGTGGACGGCAGTCATCAGGCCTCCACAAGGCGGCAGGCGGCCGAGCCGCCCGCGACGGTCAGGGGCCGCGGCTGCCAGGCGTCGCAGTCGCCGGTGGCGTGCGGGCAGCGCGGCGCGAACGGGCAGCCGGTGAACGCGTCGTCGAGCGACGGCGGCCGGCCGGGGATGGGGCGGATCGGGCGCGGGTCGCCGAGCTCGGGCGTGCAGGCGAGCAGCCCGGCCGTGTACGGGTGCCGCGGGTCCGCGAACAGCTCCTTGGCCGGCCGCGACTCCACCACCGCACCGGCGTACAGCACGTGCACCCGGTCACAGTAGGCGGCGGCCAGGTGCAGGTCGTGCGTGATGAACAGCATGCCGAGCTCCCGTTCGGCCTGGATCCGGCGCAGCAGCGCGAGCGTTTCGGCCTGGGTGGTCACGTCGAGCGCGCTGGTCGCCTCGTCGGCCAGGAGCAGGGCCGGGTCGGCGGCCAGCGCGGCGGCGATGACCACGCGCTGGAGCATGCCGCCGGACAGCTCGTGCGGATACTGCCGCACGCACCGCTCGGGGTCGCGCAGGCCGACGGCGGCCAGCAGCTCCAGCGCCCGCGTACGGGCCTCCGCCTTGGATCGGCCCAGGGTGAGCACCATGCGTTCGGTGAGGAAGTCACCGATCCGGCGTACCGGGTTGAGCGACGAGCGCGGATCCTGGTAGATCATCGACACCTGGGCGGCCCGCAGGTCCCTGAGCGCCGCGGGGCCCATCGAGAGCACGTCGTCGCCGGAGACCAGCACCCGGCCCGACACCCGCGCCCCCTGCGGCAGCAGGCGCAGCACCGCGCGGGCGATCGTGGACTTGCCCGAGCCGGACTCGCCGACCAGGCCGACGACCTCGCCCTTGCCGACGCTCAGCGACACCTCGCGCAGGATCGGCCGCCGGCCGCCCGCCTCGATCGTGAGGTCCTCCACGGAGAGCAGCATCAGATTCCCCTCACGCCCATGCGGTCGGCGAGCCGTACGCCGATCACGTTGAACGACACGACCACCAGGGCGATGGCCGCGCCGGGCACCAGCACGGGCAGGAAGGCGCCCTGCACAATCGCCGGCTGCCCCTCCTTGACCATGAGGCCCCAGTCGGAGGACGGCGGCTGCGCGCCGAACCCCAGGAAGCTCAGCGTGGCCAGGCTCATCAGCCCCTCGCCGAACAGCACCACGAGGTAGCCGACGATCGAGCGGCCCATGTTCGGCACCAGGTGGCGTACGCAGATCGCCAGGCCGCCCATGCCCTGCACCCGATAGGCGTCGATGTACGGCTTGCCGCACTCGGCCAGCGCGACGCTCCTGGTGTACTTGGCGATCGTCGGGGCGTAGGCCAGGCCCAGCGCGATGACCGCCGTGGTCATGCCGTTGCCGAAGACGGCCACGATCAGCACCACGAACAGCAGCCCGGGGAAGGCGTACATCACGTCGGTCACCCTGGACACCACCGCGTCGACCCAGCCCCGGTGCCAGGCGGCCAGCGTGCCCAGGGCGACGCCGAGGGCCGAGGCGATGGCCAGCAGCAGCAGCGGGCCGACCAGCGAGGTGCGGGCGCCGTACAGGATGCGGGTGAGCAGGTCGCGGCCCGACTGGTCGGCGCCGAGCAGGTGCTCGGGCGAGAGCGGCGCGAGCGAGGCGCCGAAGTCGACCGCGTCCGGCTCGAACGGCGTGATCAGCGGCGCGCACACCGCGCCGACCACGACCAGGCCGAGGAAGGCGGCGGCGAGCAGGTAGCCGAGCGGCCGGGCCGGTCGCGGCGACAGCGTGGTGGCCAGAGCGGTCATGCCCGCCTCCTTGCTCGGGGGTCGATCAGCGGCTGGACCAGCTCCACCAGCGTGGTCACCACGATGTAGGCGGTGACCATGAGCAGCAGCACCGCCTGCGTCACGGGGAAGTCGTGCGTGTTGATCGCGTTGACCAGCAGCGAGCCGATGCCGCTGAGGCCGAACGCGGTCTCCACGGTCACCGTCCCGGCCAGCATCCCGGCGGTCACCAGCCCGCACATGGTCACGATCGGGCCCAGCGCGCCGCGGAAGACGTGCCGGACCACGATCAGCCGCTCGGACAGCCCGGAGGCGCGGGCGACGGTCACGTGGTCGAGCTCGCGCTGCTCGACCATGGCCTGCCTGGTGACCCGGCTGATGATCGCCAGCGCGCCGAGCGCCAGCGTCACGGCCGGCAGGGTCAGGTGCCAGAGCGAGCCGCCACCCATGACGGGGAACCAGCCGAGCCGGACGCCGAACAGCGAGATCAGCACGGTAGCCACCACGAAGGGCGGCACGGAGGTGGCGAACGTCGTGCCCGCCACCACCGCCGCGTCGGTCCGCCCGCCGCGCACCGCCGCCAGCACGCCCAGCGCGATGCCGAACACCACGAACAGCACGGCCGCGTAGGCGACCAGCCCGAGCGTGCTCGGCAACCGCGCCGCGAGCAGGTCGCCCACCTGGTCGTTGTACTGCGTGGACCGGCCCAGGTCGCCGGTCACGGCGTCGCCGAGCCAGCGCCCGAACTGGACGAGGAACGGGTCGTCCAGGTGGTACTGGGCGCGGACGGCCTCCAGGTATTCGGGCGTCAGGTTCTCCTTGCCGCCCGCCAGGAACGTCACCGGGTCGCCGGGCGCCGCGTACGACGCCCCGAAGATGACGAACGAGGTGACCAGCAGCGTCGCGAGCACCCCCGTCAGCTTGCGGACCATGCTCAGCCCTTGGCCCCGAGGTCGGCGGCCCACGGGTAGCCCATGTAGACCTGGGAGGCGGGCGGCCCGGTCACCTTGCCACCGAGCACGACCGCGGACGGCACCTCGACGAGCGAGATCCACACCATGTCGGCGGTGAAGCGCCGCTGCAGCTCGATGACGTCCTTGGCGCGCTGGGCGTCGTCGGTGCCGGCCAGCGCCTTCGCGACGAGCGCGTCGTATTCGGGCGAGCTGAAGCCGACCCAGTTGTTGGCCGAGCCCGTCAGGCCGTTGTCGTAGAAGCCGATCGGGTCGGACTTGGTGATGTACCAGTCGTCGGGCACCAGGTCGACCTGGGCGCGCAGCGCCTTGTCGGTGTAGAAGCTGCCGAACTCCGACGGCGGCACGGTCTTGATCTGCGCGGTGAGCCCGATCTTCTTGGCCGCGTCGACCACCGCGTTGGCGATCACCGTACGGGTCTCGTCCCCGTTGGTGGCCACCACGATCGGCTCCTTGGGCGTGCCTGCCTCCTGGACGAGCTTCTTGGCCTCGTCGAGCGACGGCGTCTCGGGCGCGCCGGACAGCTGGTCATAGGCCGTCTGGAAGGCCTGCTTCTCGTACGACCAGGCGCCCGCGCCCACCGGCACCTTCCACGGCCTGGCCAGCCCGGCGAACCCGGACTTGGCGATGCCGGCCCGGTCGACCGCCAGCGACAGCGCCCGGCGGATCTTCGGGTCCTTCAGCACGCCACGGTCGGTGGGCAGCAGCACGAACACCCGCGTGGTGGGCCCGTAGGCGACGTTGACCGCCTGGTTGCCCTGCAGCGCGACCGCAGGGCCGGTGCTGGAGAGGTAGGCGCCGTCGGCCGCGCCCGTCGTCAGGCTGTTGACCAGCGCGGTGTCGCCGGCCCATTTGAAGGTCACCGTCTTGGTGAGCGGCTTGACGTCCTTGTTCCAGTACGCGTCATAGCGCTCGATGGACAGCTCGGTGCCCGACTTCCAGTCCTTCACCTGGTACGGCCCGCTGCAGGCGTCCTCGTGGCCCGGTGTGCCGTACTCCTTGCCGAGTTTGTCCACGACCTTCTGGTTCAGCACGATGCCCGCGCCGCCCGCCATGGCCTGGACGAACAGCGCGTTCGGCTTCTTGAACGCGATCGTGACCTGGCCCTCGCCGGACTTGCTGATCGACTCGACGTCCTCGAACTCGTCGGATTCGTCCATGCCCTCGCCCGAATGCCGCTTCAGGCTCCACACGACGTCCTCGGCGGTGACCGGCGAGCCGTCGTGGAAGGTGGCGTCCGTGCGCAGGGTCATGACCATGGTCTTGGGGTCGGGCTGGTCGATCTTCTCGGCCAGCCACGGCTTGACCGTCATGTCGGGCTGCGTCTGCATGAGCCGCTCGCAGACGTTGGCCAGGACCGTGCGGTTGTCGGTGTTGCCGTCGATGTCCATGTCCAGCGTGCCCGGCTCCTCGTCGAGCAGCCAGGTGGCCGACTCGAGCGCGCCGGTCGCCTTGACCGTCTGGTTCACCAGCGTGAGCTTGGCCGGGTCGGGCGCCTTGGTGGTGGCGGCCGGGCCACCGCACGCGGCGGTGAGACCGATCAGCCCGGCCACAGCGAGTGTCTTCTTCACAACGTCTCTTCTCCGTGCGGTCCGTCGTAGAGGTTCCAGGGCACGCGCTCGTACTCGTGGTCGCAGGGCGTGCCGGCGGCGATCAAGTAGTCGCCCGTGGTGAGGTCGACGCAGCTCGACAGCAGGGTGGCCCACTGCTTGACAGGGGGCTGGCTCTCGTCCGGGTGGGTGCAGAGCGACTCGGGGTAGCCGAGGTGGTCGGACATGGCGTGCCTGATCAGCTTGCGCGCCTCGTCACTGCCGGACGCGTGGCGTACGGCGCGCAGCCCGCCCTCCGCGCGCGGCACCCGGAACAGCGAGTCGGCCGAGCCGGGGCGGTAGGTGGCGGCGAGCTGGGGCGGCATGAACGCCTGATAGTGGTTGCCATGCACGAGCAGTCCGTCGGTGGGATACATCCAGCCGACCGCGCCGGGCGTGGTCTCCAGGTCGATCGCGAAGCCGGCGCGGTGGGTGACCAGCGCGTTGCTGGCGATGTGGGCCCGCGACTTGGTCAGCGCCTCCAGCGCCGAGTTGAGGTCGGCGCTGTCGAGGACCCGGCGCCTGATCAGCGTCTGCGGCACGCCGATCGCGTCGTCGAAGCGGCCGCCGAGCCCGTTGGCGTTGAGCGCGATGCCCGCCGAGTTGGCCCCCTGCCGCCCGACTTGGCCCGCCTCGACGTGCATGATCACGGTGGGCCTGCCCGGCTGGACCACCCTGAGCACCATGACCGTGTCGGCCACGCCGGCCCGCCAGTCCCAGTTCTGGCCCGCGTACACGTGGCCGTCGCCGGACGCCTGCTCCAGCAGGGCGAAGGAGGTGCACCCGTCCGGCTCCATGGAGTTGAACGTGGTGTCGTAGATGATCTCCCCGCGCGCGTTCAGCGCGACGATGTCGAGGAACTCGACGCCGGCGCCCTCCGCGATGCCCTCCATCTCCTCGACCAGGTCGGGGGCGAACGCCTTGCTCGGCTCCACCCAGCGCGCCGCCCGCTGCGTCACCTGGGGCCAGGCCAGGCCACTGGAGTGGGCGAACGCCTCTGCGTAGTAGGCCAGCGCCCGGTGGATCCGTTCGCGGGCCTGCTCGCCGTACTGGCGCCCGCGTTCTCGCGGACTCCCGGCGATCTCGACGACGGGCAGGGAAGTGAGGCTCAATGGTGCTCCTTGGACCGGCCGATGCCTGTAACGTTCATTTCAGTGAGGCAACGAGTCCGTAGCGGTCGTTTCCAGGCAAGAGTAATGAGCGCTACACAGGAGTCAAGGTTCGTAATGGAAAATTCACACAGTCCGATCGAGCAGCTCAGGAGCACGGTGAAGCAGCTCTGGGACGAGCTGTCTCCCGCCGAGCGAGCCGTGTGCCAGTTCTTGATCTCCGCCGCGCCCGAGCAGATCCTCTTCTCCAGCGCGCAGGAGCTGGGCGCGGCCTCCGGCACGAGCAACGCCACCGTGATCCGCACCATGCAGCGGCTCGGCTTCGGCGGGCTGCCGGGGCTCAAGCGGGCGCTCGCCGGTGAGTTCACCTCGGCCGTGGCGCCCGACGTACGCATGCGGCAACGCATCAGCCATGTCGGCCACGACCTGTCGGCGATCTGGGACCGGGTCTTCGACGAGGCCCGCGAGCGCCTCGACCACGGCCGCCGGCTCTATGACGCGGAGGCGTTCCAGCGCGCGATCGAGGTGATGGCCCACGCGAGCTCGGTGCTCGTTTACGGCGCGGGCGCCTCCGAGCCGTCGGCCCGTTACTTCGCGCTCAAGCTGGGCCGTCGTGGCCACCGGGCCCGCGCGGTCTCGGCCACCGGCTTCGCGCTGGCCGACGATCTGCTCTCGCTCCAGCACGGCGAGGCCGTCGTCATCTTCCAGCCCGGCCGCAAACTCAGGGAGCTCACGGTCCTGATCGACCGGGCGCACGCGGTGGGCGCCGGCGTGATCCTCATCTCGGACGAGCTGGGTGGCACTTTCGCCGATCGCGTCGATGCCGTACTGGCCGCCCCCCACACGCCCACCGGCATCAGCGCCGAGCCGCTGACCGGCATCATCGTGGCCGACGCGCTGCTGCTGGCCCTCGATTCGCTCGACGAGACCCGCTCCGTGGAGCACTCACACCAGCTGACCGCACTCCGCGAGCAACTGCTGGGCCCCCGTATCCGCTAGCCTCGCCTCGTCACTTACGCGGGTATGGGGAAGGTGTAGTCGTGATCGGCTGGCTCGAAGCGGTGGTGCTGGGGCTGATTCAGGGCCTCACGGAGTTCCTGCCGATCTCCTCAAGTGCCCATATTCGCGTGGTGTCCGCGTTCTTCGGCTGGCAGGATCCCGGCGCCGCGTTCACGGCGGTGATCCAGCTCGGCACCGAGACGGCGGTGCTGATCTACTTCAGGAAAGAGATCTGGGAGATCATCTCCACCTGGACCCGCGCCCTGTGGACGCCCGAACTGCGCAGCCACTACGCCGCCCGCATGGGCTGGTACGTGATCGTCGGCTCCCTGCCCATCGGCATCCTGGGCCTGGTGTTCAAGGACCAGATCGAGACGGTCTTCCGCGACCTGCGCCTGGTGGGCACCACGCTGATCGTCTTCGGCATCATCCTCTGGTTCGCCGACTACACCGCCCGCAACAGGCTCACGCTGGAGAAGCACCTGAGCTTCACGCACGCCATCGTCTACGGCTTCGCGCAGGCCCTGGCGCTGATCCCCGGCGTCTCCCGCTCCGGTGGCACGATCACGGCGGGCCTGTTGCTCGACTACCGGCGCGAGGACGCCGCCAAATACTCCTTCCTGCTGGCCATCCCCGCGGTCCTGTCGTCGGGCCTGCTGGAGGTCGCCCAGATCGGCGGGGGCCAGGCACCCACCTGGGGGCCGACCATCCTGGCGACGGTCATCTCGTTCGTCGTCGGCTACGCGGCGGTGGCCTGGTTCCTGAAGTACATCAGCCAGCACCGCTTCACCGGGTTCGTCATCTATCGCATCCTGCTCGGGCTGTTCGTCATCCTCGCGGTCACCATCGGCTGGATCCCCGCCCAGGGCTGACGCCTCAGACAGACACCCTCTTACTGGACTCACTGGCCGAACGTGTCGGCTCCGGCCGATAGGTCGCCAGCGTGAAGACCAGCGCCAGCAGCGCGAGCCCGGTGGCCAGCACGATCACGCCCGCCCTGCCGTACCCGTCGAGCGCCAGGCCGCCGGTGATGCCCGCCACGAACAACCCGACGTACTGCGCCGAAGACAGCAGTCCAAGGCCGATCGGCACGTTGTGCGGCACGGCCGCCACGGTCCTGTACTGCTGCGCCGGCGCGACCAGCCATCCGAGCGCGCCCCAGCAGAGCGCCCACACCAGGGCGATGGGCAGGGCGAGGTTCGCGACCGGGATGAGCGCCAGGAACACCGTCGAGGCGGCGATGCCGATCAGCACCATCCGCCGCGGCCCGTACTTGTCGGTGAACCGCCCGCCGACCTGGTTGCCCACGACCCCGCCGATCCCCCACGCCCACAGCACGGCGGGCAGCGGCAGGTCGAACAGCGAGCCGATGTAGGTGTAGGCGGCGAACCCGGCGGCGAACATCAGCAACTGCGTCGTCAGCACCGCCAGCACTCGCCGGTCGGCCAGCGGGGCGAACCGGTCGGCCAGCCGTCCCGTGGTCTCGATCATGACGTCGGGCACCACGGCGACCACCCCGGCGAAGCCGAGCACACCGAGCGCGACCACGAGCCAGATCGTCGCCCGCCAGCTCAACGCGGACCCGAGCCAGGTACCCAGTGGCACGCCGATCGCCGACGCGACGCTCAGGCCGCCCATCACCAGCGCGAGCGCTCGGCCACGGCGTTCGGGCGAACTCAGCGCCGTGGCGACCCCGGAGGCGGTCGGCGTGAACATCGCCGCCCCCGCCGCCGCGACCACGCGGGTGACCATCACCAGCGGGTACGTAGGCGCCAGCGCGGTCAACGTGTTGCCCAGCACGAACACGGCCAGCGCGATCAGCAGCACCCGCCTGCGGGACAGCCGCGCGGTCAGGGCGGCCAGCACCGGCGACAGCAACGCGTAGGCCAGCGCGAACACGGTCATCAGCTGGCCGGCCGCCGATAACGAGATATCCAGATCATGTGAAATGGGCGCCAGCAGCCCGGCGGTGACGAACATGCCGGTGCCGACGGCGAAATTCCCGAGCGCGAGAGGATAGAGCCGACTGCTCACTGAGTCTCCTTCAGTTTGATGCTCATCAAACTGGACTATCGTTGGATTGTTGTCAAACAATGCGACGGAGGTAAGGTCGGACCATGCGCCTGCTTCCACATCCGGCCACTGCCGACATCCAGCTCACCGAGGTGTTGCGGGCGCTGTCCGACCCCATACGCATGGAGATCGTCATCCGGCTGGCCAGCCGCGGCGAGATAACCTGCACCGCGGCGTGCGACGACCTCGGCGTCCACAAGTCGACGGCCTCACACCACTACCGGACGCTGCGCGAGGCCGGGGTGATCATGTCGAGACAGGAGGGGCGGCTGAAGTACATCAGCCTGCGGCGCGACGGCCTCGACGCCCGCTTCCCCGGCCTGCTCGACGCGATCCTTTTGGCGGCTCATGTCCCGGTCTGAGAGGTGGTCCGCGTCTGACGGCCGCCCGCTGCCCCAGACTGACGGGCGGCGGGCGTCCCCGGCTGACGGGCGGCCGGTGTCCCCGGCTGATGGACTGCCCATCCGGCAAGTCCTGCCCGAGCTGCTCGACGTGCTCGACCGCGCCGGCTCGGCCGTCCTGACCTCGCCGCCCGGCACGGGCAAGACCACCGTCGTCCCGCTCGCCCTGGCATCGGCCGGGCTACGGGTGCTGGTGGCGGAGCCGCGGCGACTGGCCGTACGAGCCGCGGCCAAGCGGATGGGCGTCAGCTACACGATCCGCGGCGAACGGCACACCGGCGCGAACCCCCTGGTGGAGGTCGTCACCACCGGCGTACTCCTGCAGCGGCTCCAACGCGACCAGGAGCTCTCTGGCGTGGACGTGGTGATGCTCGACGAATGCCACGAACGCCACCTCGACGCCGACACGGCGCTCGCTTTCCTGCTCGACGTACGGGACACGCTCCGCCCTGACCTGCGGCTCCTCGCCGCCTCGGCCACCGCGGACGCCGCCCCCTGGTCGCGTCTGCTCGGCGACGCGCCGATCGTCCACGCGTCGGGGGCGACGCACCCCGTCGAGATCGTGTGGACGCCACCGGTACGCCCGGTCGCCCCACCACACGGGCTCCGGGTCGACCCTGCCCTGCTCTCGCATGTCGCCCAGGTGGTACGGCAGGCGCTGGCGGAACAGGAGGGCGACATCCTGTGCTTCCTGCCCGGCACAGGCGAGATCGCCAGGGTGGCCGCCCTGCTCAGCGGCACGCTCTCGGGCGACGGACTTTCGGGCGATGGGCGCTCGGGCGGCGGGCGCTCCGGCGGCCGGTCCTCCGGCGGCGTCGAGATACTTCAGGTGCATGGGCAGGCGCCGGCCCGGGTCCAGGACGCGGTGCTGTCGCCCGGGTCGGCGCGCAGGGTGGTGCTGGCCACGTCGGTGGCGGAGTCGAGCCTGACCGTGCCGGGGGTGCGGGTGGTGGTGGACTCGGGCCTGGCCAGGGAGCCCCGCACCGACCACGCCCGGGGCCTCGGCTCGCTCACCACCGTACGAGTCTCGAAAGCGTCGGCCGACCAGCGCGCCGGCCGGGCCGGACGGGAGGCTCCCGGCACGGTGTACAGGTGCTGGACGGCGGCGGAGCACGAGCGGTTGGCCGACCATGCACGGCCGGAGATCGCGCTGGCAGACCTCACGGGCTTCGCACTCCAGGCCGCCTGCTGGGGCGACCCGGACGCCTCAGGCCTCGCCCTGCTCGACCCGCCACCACCCGCCGCGATGACCGCCGCCACCCGCACCCTCCACACCCTGGGCGCCCTGGAACCAGCCCCCGGCACCACCACGCCCTCGTACGCGCCGGACGACACCGACCAGGTGACCGGTGACAGCGCTGGCCGAGTAACCGGGGACGACGCCAGCCAGACAATCGGTGACGGCGCCGGTCAAGCAACCGATGGCGGCGCCGGCCGGGTGATGTGGCGGGTGACCGCGCGAGGGCGGCGGATGGCGCTGGTCGGCGTGCACCCGCGCCTGGCCAGAGCGCTCCTCGACCTCGGACCGCGCGCCGCCGAGGTGGTGGCGCTCCTGTCCGACCAAATCCCCCGCGAGGCGGGTGACGACCTCGTGGAGATCTGGCGCTCGGCCCGCCACGGCCGCGACGGCTTCACGGCCCGCTGGCGCCAGGAGGTCCGCCGCCTCACCAGAAGCACCCCACCCCCGGACCGACCCGCCCCACCACCGAACCGGCGGGCCACGTCACCGGACCGGGGGCCCGCGTCACCGGACGAGCGGGAGATGACCGACGACGCGATGGCCGGGCTGGCGGTGGCCTTGGCGTTTCCCGAGCGGGTGGCGCGGCGGCGGGGCGGTGGATACCTGATGGCGTCCGGCACCCAGGCGCAGTTGGCCGAGGGGTCGCGGCTCGGCGAGGCGAAGTGGCTGGCCGTGGCGGTGGCCGACCGTCCCACCGGCTCGGCGTCGGCCCGGATCCGGCAGGCCGTGGTGATCGACGAGGAGACGGCCAGGCTGGCGTTCCCGGTCACCACTGAGGAGGAGATCGCGTGGCGGACCCCGCCGGGCGAGCGCCGCGGCGATGTGTCCGCCCGCGTCGTCGAGCGGCTCGGCGCGATCGAGCTCTCCGCCACCCCGCTCAAGAACGCCGACGTACGCGAGGCCATCCTGTACGGCCTGCGTACCGAGGACGTACTGACCTGGACCAAGGAAGCCACCGCCCTCAGGGACCGCCTGGCGTTCTGCCATCGCGAACTCGGCGACCCATGGCTCCCGATGGACGACCTGGCGGAGATCGCCGAACGCTGGCTGGAGCCTGAGCTGTCCCGCGCCCGCCGCCGCGCCGACCTGGAGCGCATCGACGTGGCCACCGCCCTGAAGCGGCTGATCCCATGGAGCCGACGGCTGGACGAGGTGGCACCCGAGCGCGTCGCGGTGCCCAGCGGCTCCCGAGTCCGGGTGGACTATTCGGGCGGGCAACCGGTGCTGGCGGTAAAGCTGCAGGAGCTGTTCGGCTGGACGGAGACGCCGAAGATCGCGGGCGTGCCGCTCCTCGTACACCTGCTCTCCCCCGCCGGACGCCCGGTGGCGGTCACCGCGGACCTTGCCTCGTTCTGGCGCGAGGGCTACCGTGCGGTCCGCGCGGAGCTACGCGGCCGCTACCCCCGCCACCCCTGGCCGGAGGACCCGCTCACAGCGGCCCCCACCCGCCGCGCGAACCCGAGATGACCCCGTGGCCGGACGAACCCGACCGACTGGCGCATAAACCGACTGACGGACGAACTGGGACCGGAACCGACCGACGGATGAGCCAGGTGGGACGGAGCCGAGATGACCGATGACCGGCTGCTTGAGGCGGCGCGCAACAACGCCGAGTGGTGCGACGCGGTGTGCCGCTCGCACGGGTCCCCCGGCACGTTCAGCGCGCTGAGCTGGACCAACCCCGGCGTCAGCCCTACCTACTACCCCGATGCCGTCACCCTCTCCCCCGAGGCGACGTGGGCCGACCTGCTGGCCGGGGTCGAGGGCAAGCGGAGCGCCTCGGTCAAGGACAGTTTCGCGGTGCTCCAGCCGCCGCCCGGGTGGGACCTGCTGTTCGAGGCCGAGTGGATCCACCGCCCGGCCGCCACGACGACCGGCGAGGCCACCGCCCTGACCGACGAGGCCACCGCCTCAACCGGCGAGACAACTGCCCCGACCGGCGTGGCCATCGCCCCGGCGGCGACCGGGGACGTCATCGTCTGGGAGGCGGTCCGCGACGCGGGCACGCTCCGCGACTGGGAGCGCGCCTGTTTTCCGGCGGATGACGGGGATCTGTTCCGGCCGTCACTGCTGAGCGAGGTCACCGTGCTGGCGGGCCGGATCGACGGCGACATCGTGTGCGGGGCCGCGCTCAACGCGAGCGGCAGTGTCGTGGGCGTCTCGAACGTGTTCGCCTTGGGCTGCGACCTGGACGCTGCCTGGTCGGGCACGGTAGCTCTGGCGGCCGAGCTGTTCCCCGGCCGCCCACTGGTCGGCTACGAGACCGACCCGACCCCCGCGTCCCGGCACGGCTTCACCCCGATCGGCCCGCTCCGGGTGTGGCTGAAGGCGTGACCCCGGACGCGCCGCCCCGACCCGGCGGCGCCACAGCGGACCTCAGCGCACATCGCCAGGCCATGGACGACCTCACCGCATGCACAGACGACCTCACAGCACGTCGTCCATGGTCGGGTTCGTCAGTACCTCGACCGTCTCAGACCCCACCCCCACATCCTTGAACCCGCTGGACGTGGCGACACAGACCACCGGCCCGTCGAAGTCCCGCCCCAGCCTGCGGTAGGCGGCCAGCCCCGCCGCTCCCGACAGTTCCTGCCACAGCCCCTGCCTGGCCAGCGCCCGTTGCGCCGCCCGCATCTCCTCGTCGGTGACCAGCAGTGCCTCTCCGTCGCTGTCGCGCACCGCCCGTACGCCCCGGTGCCCGCCCACCGAGCCGCCGATGCCGTACGCGTCCGTGTGCCCGAGCGAGACGATCGCGGCCGGCGCCCCCGTGGCGACGGCCCGCGCGTGGGGACCGCCCGCGGCGGGCTCGCAGGAGAACATGCGCGGCGTCGTACCCGCCAGCCCGAGCCGGCGCAGCTCGGTGAACCCCTTCCAGACCCCGTAGAGCAGCTCCGCGTAGCCCGTCGGCGCGAACACCGCCGCCGGCACCCCGCCGAGCTGCAGGAACAGCTCGTACGCGATCGTCTTGTAGCCCTCGGCCCCGAACGGGTGCCCGGTGTGGGTGACGGTCAGGTTGCTGACCGGGTGGTAGCCGAGCCGGTCCACGATCTCGCGCATCAGCGGCCAGCGCGCCTCGACCGGCACGGCGAGCACCTTGGCCCCGTACGCGCGGACGAGCGAATGGACGGCGGGCGGCGCGTCGGCCGAGGCCAGCACGATGGCGGGCAGGCCGGCGCGGGCGGCGTAGGCGGCGGCCGAGGCGCCGTGATTGCCAGACGAGGCCACCACCACGCCGGGCGCGCCCGCGCCCACGGCCGCGCTGACGGCGACCCGGTTGAGCCGGTCCTTGTGCGACCAGGTGGGGTTGCGCGACTCGTCCTTGACGTACACGCCCTCCAGCGGGATCAGCGGCGTGCCGCCCTCGCCCAGTGTGGGCGCGTGCAGTGGCGGCAGCAGCGGTGACCAGCGCGCGAGGTCGGGGCCCGGCTCCTGCTCGAACAGGGTGGCGCTGACCCGGGCGTAGTCATAGTCGACCTCGACCGGATAGGCCAATGACGCGGTGCTCGTTCTGGGGCAGCCGCGGGTCAGCGGCGGCCACAGCGGATACGTGATCGAGGGGTCGCCCAGGGAGCGCTGGCCGGTGGCCAGAGATGGTCCGTTCACGCGGCCCAAGCCTAGACGCGCTATCATTGTGATATCACTTCGATAGCAAGGAGTCGGGATGGAACGATACGCCTTCCGCCTGAACGGTTTCCTGGTCGTCCTCGTCCTGCTGGTGCTCGCCGCCATAGCGGCCATCGGCTCGCCGGAGGTTCTGGGCATCGGGTGGATCGTCCTCTTCGCACTGGTCGCCAGCGGGTTCACCGTGGTCAACCCGAACGAGGCGAAGGTGGTGCAGTTCTTCGGCCGCTACATCGGCACGGTCGAGGACGCGGGCTTACAGTGGGTGCTGCCGTTCACCAACAAGACCACGATCACGCTGCGGGTCCGCAACTTCGAGACGGCCAAGCTCAAGGTCAACGACGCCGACGGCAACCCGGTCGAGATCGCCGCGGTGGTCGTCTACAAGGTGGACGACGCGGCCAAGGCCAAGTTCTCGGTGGATGACTATGAGGACTACGTCGAGATCCAGTCGGAGGCGGCCGTGCGGCACCTGGCCACCACGCACCCCTACGACTCGCACGACGCCGGTCGCACCAGCCTGCGCGACGGCACGGAGGTGGCCGCCGAGCTCACCACCGAGCTGCGCGAGCGCACCGAGCTGGCCGGGATCGAGGTGCTGGAGGCGCGCATCACGCACCTCGCGTACGCTCCCGAGATCGCCCAGGCCATGCTGGTCCGCCAGCAGGCCGCGCAGGTCGTGGCGGCACGCACCCGAATCGTCGAAGGCGCTGTGGGCATGGTCCAGCTCGCGCTCGATAGGCTGGCCGCCGAGCAGGTGGTGGAGCTGGATGAGGAGCGTAAGGCGCAAATGGTCTCCAACCTCTTGGTCGTCCTCTGCGGCGACCGGGCGATCCAGCCGGTGGTGAACACCGGCAGCCTGTATGCCTGAGCGCAAGAAGCTCCTGCTGCGCCTCGATCCGGCCGTCTACGACGCCCTCGCCAAGTGGGCGGCCGACGATCTGCGCAGCGTCAACGCGCAGATCGAGTTCGCGTTGCGGCTCGCGCTGAAGCAGGCCGGCCGGGAGCCTCGCAACGAAGGGTGAAAACCCGCACACTTTAAGCATGTTGTGGACAGGCAGGTCCGCCATCGAGATCGCGACGGCCGTACGTCAGGGTGAGGTCACGGCCGCGGCCGTCGTCGAGCAACACCTTCACGCGATCGCCGAGCGCGATCCAGGAGTCGGGGCGTTCCGGCTGGTCAGGGAGCGAGCCCTGGACGAGGCGCGGGCCGTGCAGGAGCGCCGCGACCTGGCCGACCTGCCGCTGGCGGGCGTACCCGTCGCGGTGAAGGACAACCTGGAGGTCGCGGGCGAGGCCACCCGGGGCGGATCCGCCGCGACAGCGGACACGCCCGCGCCCAAGGACCACGAGACGGTCGGCCGGCTGCGCGCGGCCGGCGCGGTGGTCGTCGGCCTGACGAACCTGCCCGAGCTGGGCCTGGTCGCCTTCGGCGACAGCGCCTACGGCACCGTGCGCAACCCCTGGAACCTGGCCCGTACGTCCGGCGGCTCGTCGGCGGGCAGCGCCGCGGCGGTGGCGGCCGGGATGGTGCCGCTGGCGCTGGGCAACGACGGGATGGGCTCGCTGCGCATTCCCGGGGCGTGCTGCGGGGTGTACGCCATCAAGCCGGGCACGGGCCTCGTACCACCGCCGACGGAGACCTGGGGCGGCCTCACCGAGAACGGCCCGCTGGCCAGGAACGTGCCCGACCTGGCGCTGATGCTCTCCGTCCTGGCGGCCGACGAGGGCCTGGCCGAGTCCTGGCGCGGCGGCGAGCGGATCGAGCCCCGGCCGCGCATGCTCCGCTCGGTCTGGGCGGACGATGACGACGAGGTCTGGGCGCCCCGGCCACCGCAAGACACCCCGGAGCCCTTCGACCTGCGCGTGGCCTACGCCCCGCAGCCGCTACCGGTGGGCCTGCCGATGGACCGCGAGTTCCAGGCTGCGGTACGCGCGGCGGCCGAGACCCTCAGGGTCGCCGGGCACACGGTCGTCGAGCACGAGCAACGCCTGCCGGCCGCCCTCGGTCCCGCCACGATCGCCACCTGGCTGACCCGCGCTTCCGGAGCGGCCACCGGCCTCGACCGCGCGCGTCTGGAACCACGCACCCGCGCGCTGGCCCGCGCGGGCCGGGTGCTCCACGCGCTCAGGCTGGACGGCGAGCGGGGCCGCGCCCGCTGGCACGGGTACGGCGCCGACCAGTGGTTCGGTGACGCCGACGTGCTGATCACGCCGACGCTGGCCCGGATTCCGCCGAAGGCCGACCGCTGGGGCGAGCGCGGGCTCTTGCGCAACCTGCTGGCCAACGTCAGGTACGCGCCCGCCACCGGCGCCTGGAACATGTGCGGCTGGCCCGCGCTCACCGTCCCCATCGCCACCCATTCCAGCGGCCTGCCGATCGGCGTCCAGCTCATCGCCCCACCCGGCGGCGAGCCGCAACTCCTCGGCCTGGCCGCCCAGCTGTCGGCCGCACACCCACCGGTCCGGCCGCGCGGCTACTCAAGCTGACCCCGGCGGACGAACCGACTCTGCGAACACGGTCGATTCAACTGAAGTCGGGCAGTCGGTGGCGGGCGTGGTCGATGAACGCTCGCGCGGCAGGCCCCGACGGCCCCGTGGCCCGCCAGATGAGCGCCATCCGGCCGCGCAGCCGCGGCTCGGTGATCTCCAGTACGCGCAGGTCGTCCTTCGCGACGGTGACCGCCGACTCGGGCAGTACGGCCAGGCCGAGCCCTTTGGCGGCGAGTTGCCCCAGCACGTACGGCTCGCTGGCCTCGAAGGCGACATGCGGCGTGAACCCGGCGGCGGCGCACGCCTCGTCGAGCGCGGCCCGCAGACCGGTGCCGCGCGGCAGGCAGATCAGCGCCCGATCCGCCAGCTCCCGCAGCGTGATGGCGGATGTCCCCGCCGAGTCGTGAGCGACCCCCACGGCGGGCTCGTGAGCGAGCCCGCCATCGGACTTCCCCGCCAGGTCGTGAGTGAGCCCGACGGCGGCCACCAGAGCCTGGTCGATCACCACCTGCGCGTCGAGCCCCGGCGGCACGCTCGATCCGATGCCGATGAGCCCGAGGTCCATCCGCCCCGCCCGCACCGCCTCGGTCAGGCTCTCCGGATCGGACTCCCGCAGCGAGATCTCCACGGCCGGATGCCGGTCGTGGAAGTCGGCCAGCAGCCCCGGCAGGTCGAGCACGGAGGGCGCCGAGACGGTACCCATCACGACGTGCCCGCGCAGCAGCCCGGTCATCTCGTCGACGACCAGCCGGGCGGCGGCGACCGCCGCGAGCGCGGCCCGCGCGTACGGCAGCACCGCCTCCCCCACCTCGGTGAGGCGCACCTGCCGCGCCGAGCGGTCGAACAGCGGCTGGCCCAGCTCCCGCTCCAGCTGCCGGATCTGCGCGCTCACACCGGGCTGGGCCACATGGAGCCGCGCCGCGGCCCGGGTGAAGCCCGCCTCCTCGGTCACAGCCACGAAGTACTCAAGCTGTCGGAGCTCCATAACAAATCATGCTAACAGCCAGACAACCCATCTCTTTGACTTCTGGATGGGCCGGACACAAGCTGAACCGCATGGAAGACCTGCTGAAGTGCCCGGTGTTCCGGCCGGGTGATGAGGGATATGACGATGAGCGGGCCGGTTTCCAGGCCCTCGCCCGGCACCGGCCGGACGTGATCGTCGGTGCGACGGACGCCGCCGACGTAAGCGCGGCCGTGACCATGGCGGCGGCGAACGGGCTGCCGGTGGCCGTGCAGGCCACCGGGCACGGCATGCCGATGGCGGCCGACGGCGGCCTGCTCATCAGCACCCGCAGGATGACCGGCGTACGGATAGATCCCGAGACCGCGACGGCCAGGATCGAGGCGGGCGTGCGCTGGTCGCGAGTCATCGAGGCGGCGGCCCGCCACGGGCTGGCCCCGCTGTCCGGCTCGGCCCCGTCCGTCGGCGCCGTGTCCTACACGCTCGGCGGCGGGCTCGGGCTCATGGCGCGCCGTTACGGCTACGCCGTCGACCAGGTACGCGCCATCGAAGTGGTCACCGCCGACGGCGTACTCAGGGAGGTGACGGCCGCGACGGAGCCGGACCTGTTCTGGGCGCTGCTCGGCGGGCGCGGCAACTTCGGGGTGGTCACGGCGCTGGAGATCGGGCTGGTCCCGGTGACCGGTCTGTACGGAGGCGGCCTGTTCTTCGATCTCGCCGCCACCGACGTAGTGCGGCGCTGGGCCGAGTGGACACGGGACCTGCCCGAGGAGATGACCTCGTCCATCGCGGTGATCCCGTTCCCCGAGGCCCCGCAGGTGCCCGAGGTCTTCCGCGGCCGCCGCGTCGGCCACGTGCGGATCGCGTACACGGGCGGCCAGGAGGAGGGCGAGCGCCTGCTGGAGCCGCTGCGCGCGATCGGGCCCCGGCTCGTGGACTCGGTGAAGGAGCTGCCGTACACCGAGTCGGGCAGCATCCACAACGACCCGGCCGAGCCGATGGCCTACTACGCCACCCACTCGCTGCTGCGCGAGCTGCCCGCGCGGGCCGTGGACGCGCTGCTGGAGACCGAGCGCGCCATCCTGGAGATCAGGCACCTGGGTGGCGCGCTGGACAAGCCGGGCCTCGGGCCCGTGGTCAACCACGACGCCCAGTATCAGGTCGGCGTCCTGTCCCGGCTCGCGCCGGGCGGCGACCCCGGCGAGGTGCGCCCTCTCCACGACGGCGTCCGCGCGGCCCTGTCGCCGTGGGACACCGGAGGCCGCGGCCTCAACTTCCTGTACGGCGAGAACACCGCGCCCGACCAGGTCCGTCTGGCCTACGATCCGGACGACTACCGGCGGCTCGCCGCGCTGAAGACGGTGTGGGATGCCGGCAACCTGTTCCGGCTCAACGCCAACATCCCACCGGCGTGACGGCTCTCAACGCCAACATCCCACCCGCCTGACGGTCAGACCCCCATCGGGTGCCAGACCGTCTTCGTCTCCAGGAAACGCGTCATACGAGTCAGGGCCGGGGCCGCCCGCCAGTCCTCGTCCGGCGACGGGCGCAGGACCCGCTTGAGGTTCTCCGCCGCCGCCTGCTCGCAGGTCAGCGCCAGCTCAGCGTCGGACACACCGGTCAGGTCCAGCCCGTTGACGTCCATGTGGGCGGCCAGCCAAGGCGCGAGCTCCCGCTGATGACCCGTGAGGACGTTGACGACGCCGCCCGGCAGGTCCGAGGTGGCCAGCACCTCCGCCAGGGTGATGGACGGCAGCGGCGTCCGCTCGGAGGCGATCACGACGCACGTGTTGCCCGTCACGATCACCGGCGCGATCACCGAGATCAGCCCCACCAGCGGGTCCTCGGGCGCGACGACGGCGACGACCCCCGTGGGCTCCGGCGAGGAGAGGTTGAAGTACGGGCCGGCGACCGGGTTGGCCGTGCCGTGCACGGAAGCGATCTTGTCCGACCAGCCCGCGTACCAGACCAGCCGGTCGACCGCGGCGTCCACGGCCTCCAGCGCCGCCTTCTTGCCGCCGCCCAGCTCCTCGGCGAACTGCGCGCGGCGGCCCTCCAGCATCTCGGCGATCCGGTAGAGGATCTGGCCCCGGTTGTAGGCCGTGGCGCCCGACCAGCCGGGGAACGCCTTGCGCGCCGCCACCACGGCATCACGGACGTCCTTGCGGGAGGCCCGCGAGGCGTTGGCGAGGAAGTCGCCCTTGGGCGAGGTCACGGCGTAGGACCTCCCGCTCTCGGAGCGCGGGAACGCCCCGCCGATGTACAGCTTGTACGTCTTGCGAACGGCCAACCTACTCATCGCCGCGCCCCCTCCGCATGGTCTCCTCCGACATCTCGACCGGCACGAAGACCTGGCCGCACCGGCTCACCCCGCAGCGGTGGGCGTACCAGCCGGTGCGTACGGGCCTTCCGGCGCGGGCGAAGGCGTGGCCGCGCGTGGCCTGCGCCCGCCGCCTACCCCGGCGGGAACGGCGGTGCTCACACATCAAGGTAGGCCTCCAACCCGAGCAGCCCGCCCTCGCGGCCGTATCCGGACTCCTTGTACCCGCCGAACGGCGCGGCCGGGTCGAACCGGTTGAACGTGTTGGCCCAGACCACTCCGGCCCTGAGCTTGTCGGCCATCCACAGGATGCGCGAGCCCTTCTCCGTCCAGATCCCGGCCGACAGCCCGTACGGCGTGTTGTTGGCCTTCTCCACGGCCTCGGCCGGGGTGCGGAACGTCAGCACCGACAGCACCGGGCCGAAGACCTCCTCCCGGGCGATGCGGTGCGACTGGGCCACGCCGGTGAAGACGGTCGGCGGGAACCAGAAGCCCTTGTCCGGCAGCTCGCAGGCGGGCGACCAGCGCTCGGCCCCCTCCTGCTCGCCGAGGTCGCTGAGCGAGCGGATCTTCGCCAGCTGCTCGGCCGAGTTGATCGCGCCGATGTCGGTGTTCTTGTCGAGCGGGTCACCCAGCCGCAGCGTGCCGAGGCGCCGCTTGAGCGCCGTCAGCAGCTCGTCCTGGATCGACTCCTGCACCAGCAGCCGGGAGCCCGCGCAGCACACGTGCCCCTGGTTGAAGAAGATGCCGTTGACCACGCCCTCGACGGCCTGGTCGAGCGCGGCGTCGTCGAAGACGATGTTCGCGGCCTTGCCGCCCAGCTCCAGCGTGAGCTTCTTGCCGGTGCCCGCGACGGTCCGCGCGATGATCCGGCCGACCTCGGTGGAGCCGGTGAAGGCCACCTTGTTCACGTCGGGGTGGGCGACCACGGCGGCGCCGGTCTCACCCGCTCCGGTGACGATGTTGACGACACCGGGCGGCAGGTCGGCCTGCTGGCAGATCTCCGCGAACAGCAGCGCCGTCAGCGGCGTGGTCTCGGCCGGCTTCAGCACCACCGTGTTGCCGCAGGCCAGCGCCGGGGCGATCTTCCAGGCCAGCATGAGCAGGGGGAAGTTCCACGGGATGACCTGCCCGGCGACACCGAGCGGCCGGGGGTCCGCGCCGAACCCGGCGTACTCCAGCTTGTCGGCCCAGCCGGCGTAGTAGAAGAAGTGCGCGGCGACGAGCGGCAGGTCCACGTCACGCGACTCGCGGATGGGCTTGCCGTTGTCGAGCGACTCCAGCACGGCCAGCTCGCGGGCGCGTTCCTGGATGATGCGGGCGATCCTGAACAGGTATTTGGCCCGTTCGGTGCCCGGCATCGCGCTCCAGACCCCGAACGCCTTGCGCGCGGCCTGTACGGCCCGGTCGACGTCGTCGGAGGAGGCCGTCGCGACCTCCGCCAGCTTCTCCTCCGTCGCCGGGTTGATCGTCTTGAAGGCGGAGCCCGAGCCGTCCACGAACTCGCCGTTGATGAACAGCCCGTACGACGGCTTCAGATCGACGATGTCGCGCGACTCGGGCGCCGGTGCGTATGCGAAGGTCGCCATCATCAGTCCAAGGTGAAGTAGTCGGGGCCCGCGTAACGGCCGGTGGTCAGCTTCTGGCGCTGCATCAGCAGGTCGTTCAGCAGCGACGACGCGCCCAGCCTGAACCAGTCGGGCGACAGCCAGTCCTCGCCGGCGCTCTCGTTGACCAGCACGAGGTTCTTGATGGCGTCCTTGGTGGTGCGGATGCCGCCGGCCGGCTTCACGCCGACCTGCCGGCCCGTCTCGTCGCGGAAGTCGCGCACCGCCTCCAGCATGATCATCGTCACCGGTGGCGTGGCGGCCGGGGCCACCTTCCCGGTGGAGGTCTTGATGAAGTCGGCTCCGGCCAGCATCGCCAGCCAGGACGCCCGCCGTACGTTGTCGTAGGTCGACAGCTCGCCGGTCTCGAGGATCACCTTCAGGTGGGCGGAGCCGCAGGCGGCCTTCACCGCGACGATCTCCTCGTACACCTTGAGATAGTCGCCGGACAGGAACGCGCCGCGGTCGATCACCATGTCGATCTCGTCGGCGCCCGCGGCGACGGCGAGCGCGGTGTCGCTCACCTTGACCTCCAGCGAGGAACGCCCGCTCGGGAAGGCGGTCGCCACGGAGGCGACCTTCACCCCCGAGCCGCGCAGCGCGCCGGCGGCCACGGCCACCAGGTCGGGATAGACGCAGACGGCCGCCACCCGGGGCGCTCCCTCGCCGGGGTGCATCGCCTTGGTGCACATCGCACGGACCTTCCCGTGCGTGTCCGCGCCCTCGAGCGTGGTGAGGTCGACCATCGAGATGGCCAGGTCGATCGCCATGGCCTTGGCGCTGGTCTTGATGGAGCGGGTGCCGAGCATCGCCGCTCGCTGGTCCGCGCCGACCCGGTCGACACCGGGCAGGCCGTGCAGGAATGCTCGCAGCGTCGCGCCGGACGAGCCGACGTCGGCGAGCGAGGTAGTCACAGTTGACACCTCCACAGGATCGCCGACCAGGTGGGCTACGTCCAAACCGGATCTCTAAGGCGGCATCGGCGCCCCTCCTAGGTACTCCCTGGCCTGGAGTTTCCCGGGAGATAGGGCATCCGCCCGATGTGGCGGTAGGGGCCTTAGCCCGAACCTTAAGAGTGTCAGCAAGACACAAGAAGGAGACACACCACCATGAGTCCCGAGATCGAATACCAGATCATGAAGAGCCACGTCAACGAGCTGCGCCAGGCGGCCGCGCGACACCGTCAGGTACGCGAGGCACTGGAGGGCAACAAGTCCGAGCGCCGCTCGGTGTTCGGCAAGCGCCGCTCCTCATGACCGCCCCACAAGCGCCCGGCCGCACCCTCCCTCGCGGCCGGGCCACCGTCCCTCCCTAGCAGCGCCTTCCTGAGGACCCCGACCACGACGGACCGCCTTCCTCCTCTCCCCCGAAGGGGTACCTCTCCGAAGGACCCCGACCACGACGGACCGTCACACGGGATCGGGACGGTCGGTGTGACGACTCCCCGGGAACCCCCATTTGCGGCCACCGCCCCAGCGGGCCAAAGCCGCTTATCAATCCGCCCTAAATGCGTCGAAAGCGGCTGGTGAGGCATGACATGCTGGACGACATGCTGGGACGTTCGGTAAGTCCCGTCTTCGTGGGGCGGGAAGAGGAGCTCACGGCCCTCTCTCAAGCCTTCGACGAGGCCCGGAAGGGCACCGCGACAGCAGTGCTGGTCGGCGGTGAGGCGGGAGTCGGCAAGACCCGGCTGGTACAGCGCTTCGCCGAGCAGGCGGCGCGGAGCGGCGCTCATGTGCTGTACGGCGGGTGCGTCGAGCTCTCCACGGAGGGCTTGGCCTACGCGCCGTTCACGGCTGCCCTGAGGCAGCTGGTCAGGGAGCAGGGCACCAGCCAGATCGCCGCGCTGCTGCCGGGCGGCGCCGAACGCGACCTGGCCCGGCTGCTCCCCGAGTTCGGCGAGCCCAGCGGCGACGGCGAGACCGACACGGGCCGGGCGCGCCTGTTCGAGCAGTTCCTGACGCTCCTCCAACGACTGGCCGGCAACCGGCCGACGATCCTGCTCATCGAGGACATCCACTGGGCCGACCGGTCCAGCCGCGACCTGATCGCCTTCCTCAGCCGCAACCTCGGCACCGCGCAGATATTGATCGTCATGACCTATCGATCTGACGATCTGCACCGGCAGCATCCGCTCCGGCCGGTACTCGCCGAGCTGGGCAGGGTGAGCAGCGTGCTCAGGCTCGACCTGCCCCGCCTGTCCAGGGACGAGGTCGCCCTGCAGATGGCCGGGATCCTCGGCATCGACCCCGACTACCCCAAGGTGGAGAAGGTCTACGAGCGCAGCGAGGGCATCCCACTGTTCGTCGAGGCCCTGCTGGACTGCGGCGAGGACTGCGCGTTCCCCGAGTCGATGCAGGACCTGATACTCGGCTCGGTCGAGCGGCTGCCCGAGGAGACCCAGCGCGTGCTGCGTATCGCCGCCGCGGGCGGCATCAGGGTCGGCCACGCCCTGCTCGCCGCGGTCAGCGGCCTGTCCGACCTGGAGCTGGAGGCCGCGCTGCGGTCGGCCATCGCCGGGAACGTGCTGCAGATCGCCGACAACCGCGCCTACGTCTTCAGGCACTCCCTCATCCGCGAGGCCGTACACGACGAGCTGCTGCCCGGTGAGCATCAACGGCTGCACTCGCGCTACGCCGAGGAGATCTCCCGCGACCGCAAGCTGGTGCCACCGGGCCGGGCCGCCGTGGAGCTGGCCCACCACTGGTACGGCGCGCGCAACGACCTCTGGGCACTGATCTCGGCCTGGGAGGCGGCGCAGAAGTCGTTCGGAGCCTTCGCGTACACCGAGGCGATCCCGCTGCTCGAACGCGTGCTCATGCTGTGGGACCGGGTACCGGACGCGGCCGAGCGCATCGGCGCCGACCACACGGCGGTGCTCGAACGGGCCAGCGAGGCCGCCCTCGCGGGCGGTGAGCTCGACCGGGGCATCAAGTTCGTCAAGGCGGCCCTGGCGCAGCTCGACGAGACCCAGGAGCCGGCCCGGGTCGCCACGCTGATCGTGCGCTGGGCCAACCTCAAGATCTACAAGGGCAAGACGGGCGTCGTCGACGACTTCCAGCACGCGCTGCGTCTGGTGCCCGAGCCGACCCTGGCCCGCGCGAGCGTCATCATGCCGATGAGCCAGCACCTGATGCTCCGTGGCGACGTCAAGGAGGGCACCCGGCTCATCGAGGAGGGTCTGCGCCTGAGCCGGGATCTCGGCGACAAGTGCCTCGAAGGAGACCTCCTGCTGAACCTGGCGCTCGGCCACTCCATCGACGGTGACACAGAGGCGACGCTGGCCACCAACCTGCGCGCGCTGGAGATGGGCCGCCAGGAGAGCTCGGGACGGCTCATCGCGCGGGCGATCGGCAACAACATCGACGCGCTGAGCGACCTGGGGCGCTCCGAGGAAGCCCTCGCGCTGGCCGACGAGGGCTGGCAGCTGGCCAAGCAGTACGGCCGGATGCGGGTCAACGGGCTGTTCATCCTCCTCAACAGGGCCGAGGCGCTGGAGGCCATCGGCCGCTGGGACGAGGCCCTTGAGACCATCGGGCAGGCGCTCAGCTTCGGTCCCGTGCTGCGCACCCACAACCACCTGCTCCGCGTACGCGCCGACATCGCACTGGGCAGGGGCGAGCTCGCGGTCGTCGAAGGCATCCTGGCGGAGCTGGGCGTGCTCAAGGAGCGGCCCGAGGAGTTCTTGCAGGACATCACTAACAGCACCCGGCTGCGCATCGGCTGGCATCTGTTCAAGGGCGAGTCGCTGGCCGCGCTGGCCATGACCGAGCACATCCTGTCGCTGTCGTCACAGTCCCCCAAAGCCATGCTGGGCTGGCGGCGGCTGTCCCTGCTCACCCTGGTCTGCGACACCGCCGAGGAAGCCGAGCCCGACCGGGTCCGCGCGGTGCGCGAGCAGGCCGCCAAGGTGGCCGCGAACCTCAAGGTCAGCGGGCCGGTGGCGGAGGCGTACAAACTGACGTACTCGCGCGACTTCGACGCGGCGGCGGCCGCCTGGGAGCGCCTCAAGCGCCCGCACAACCAGGCCAAGGCCCTCGTCAGAGCGGCCACCGCGGTGGCGCGGTCGGGCGACAGGGAAGGCGCGGCGACCCGGCTCGCCGTGGCCGCGCCGCTGGCCGCCGCGCTGCGGGCGAGGCCGCTGATCGACGAGATCGAGGCGCTCTCCCGCCGTGTCGGCGTCGTCCAGCAGCAGGCGACCGTCCCCGAGCTGCTCACACCACGCGAGACGGAAGTGCTGCGGCTGGTGGCGCTGGGCCGTACGAACCGGGACATCGCCGCCGAGCTGTTCATCTCGGCCAAGACGGTCAGCGTGCACGTGTCCAACATCCTGGCCAAACTTGGCGTGACCACCCGAGGCGAGGCAGCCGCGGCCGCACACCGTCTCTCCCTGCTGTCCCGGTAGGAGCGAGTCTGACCGGCTTCCTCTTCTCCCCTGAAGGGGTATTCCTCCCGAAGGACCCCAGCCACGACGAACCGCCTCCCTCTTCTCCCCCGAAGGACCCCAGCCACCCACGGACCGGTTTCTTCCGCTCCCCCGGAGGGGGTATCTCTCCTAAGGACCTCAGCCACCACGGACCATCACAGGGGCCGAGACGGTCGCGTCACGGACCTACTCCCCTAGGAGGCCAGGTCCCGGCGCAGGAACTCGGCGGTGTGTGAGCCGGTCGCCGCCAGCAGATCGCGCGGCGTGCCCTCGAAAAGCACCTGGCCACCCTGCCCACCGCCCTCGGGCCCGAGGTCGATGACCCAGTCGGCGTTCTTGACCACGTCCAGGTTGTGCTCGATGACGACGACCGAGTTCCCGGCGTCGACGAGCCGGTCCATGATGTCGAGCAGTCGCTTCACGTCCGACATGTGCAGGCCGGTGGTCGGTTCGTCCATGACGTACACGGTGCCGCTCTTGTGCAGTTCAGTGGCCAGCTTGATGCGCTGGCACTCGCCGCCCGACAGGGTGCTGAGCGGCTGGCCGAGCGTGAGGTAGTCGAGCCCGACGTCGTTGACCGCCCGCAGCACCCGCCTGAGCTTCGGCTGCGGGAAGAACGCGTACGCCTCGGCCGCCGTCATCTCCAGCACGTCGCTGATCGACTTCCCATCCAGCTTGTGCTCCAGCACCTCCGGCCGGAAGCGCCGCCCCTGGCAGTCCTCGCAGGTCGACTTCAGCCCGTCCATGAACGCCAGGTCGGTGTAGATGACGCCGAGCCCCTGGCAGGCGGAACAGGCGCCCTTGGAGTTCGGGCTGAACAGCGAGGCGCTCACCGAGCCGGCCCGCGCGAACAGCCGCCGGATCTCGTCCAGCATCCCGGTGTAGGTGGCGGGGTTGGAGCGGCGCGAGACGCTGACGGCCGACTGGTCGATGACCACCGCCTCGGGGTGCCGGCTCAGGAACACGTCGTTGACCAGTGTGCTCTTGCCGGATCCCGCGACGCCCGTCACGACGGTCAGCACGCCGGCCGGGATGTCGACGGTGACGTCCTTCAGGTTGTGCGTGCTCGCGCCGGCGATCGTCATCGCGCCCGTGGGGCGCCGGTAGTCGGTCTTCAGGGGTAGTCGCCGCTTCATGTACCGGCCGGTCAGGGTGTCGGCCTCGGGCAGTGCCGCCGCGGTGCCCTCGTAGACCACCTGCCCGCCGTGCGTCCCGGCGCCGGGGCCGATGTCCACGACGTGGTCGGCGATCCCGATCACCTCGGGGTCGTGCTCGACGACGATGACCGTGTTGCCCTTGTCACGCAGCTTGCGCAGCAGCGTGTTGAGCCGTTCGACGTCGCGCGCGTGCAGCCCGACGCTCGGCTCGTCGAAGACGTACATCATGTCCGTGAGGCTGCTGCTGAGGTGCCGCACCATCTTGACGCGCTGTGACTCGCCGCCCGAGAGCGTGGCGGTCTCGCGGTCGAGACTGAGGTAGCCGAGACCGATCGTGACGAGGTCGCGCACCCGGTCGATCAGGCTCGCCACCACAGGGGCGCCCACCGGGTCGGTGAACCCGGCCAGCACCTCCACGAGCTCGGTGGCCTCCATCGCGGCGAGCCGGGCGATGTTGAAGCCGTCGATCTCGCAGCCGAGCACGTCCTGGTTGAGCCGGGCGCCCGCGCACAGCGGGCAGGTGGCCGTCGTGACGTACTCCTGGAAAAGCCGGCGGTTGGCCTCGGACATCTCGGCGACGTCCTTCTTGATGTACAGGCGGGTGAACCGCGCCACCAGGCCCTCATAGCTGGAGTTGATCGTGCCGCCCTGCCACTCCAGCGGCACCTTGGTCTGGGCGCCGTGCAGCAGCGTCGCCCATTCCCGCTCGTCGTAGTCGGCCAGCCTCTTGTCGTTGTCGAACAGGCCGGAGTTGGCGTAGATCTTCCAGTACCAGGTGCCGACGGCGAAGTGCGGGTGCAGGAGGGCCCCTTCGTTCAGCGACCGGGACCTGTCCAGGAAGACGTCGAGGTCGAGCGCGACCGTCCTGCCCAGGCCCTCGCATTCGGGGCACATGCCCTGAGGATCGTTGAACGAGAACGCGTTGGAGTAACCGACGAACGGCTTGCCGACCCGCGAGAACAGCAGTCTCAGCAGCGAGTAGATGTCGCTGATCGTGCCGACGGTCGAGCGCGAGCCGCCCCCGAGCCGCTTCTGGTCGACCACGATCGCGGCGGACAGGTTCTCGATCACGTCGACGTCCGGCTGCCCGTACTTCGGCAGCCTGTTGCGGGCGAAGGCGGTGAAGGTCTCGTTGAGCTGACGCTGCGCCTCGGCGGCGAGGGTGTCGAACACGATGGACGACTTCCCGGACCCGGATACGCCGGTGAAGACGGTGATCTGCCCCTTCGGGATGCTCAGGGAGATGTCGCGGAGATTGTTCTCGCGCGCGCCGATGATCTGGATACGGGACGTCTGCAACGCCACTCCTCGCCCTCGATAAACTCCGTACGTCGTACATCGTACTATGTACGAAGTTAAGTTGAGTGAGAAGATGGATGACGTGCCGCCCACGATCGCCCGGACCAGCGCCGGAGACCCCGCCCGCACCATCGAGCTGCTCTGGCGGCAGCCGGGAGCGCGGCCGGCGCAGCGCGGGCCACGTCAGGGCCGCACGGTCGACGAGGTCGTCGCGGCCGCGATCGCCGTCGCCGACGAGGAGGGCCTCGACGCCACGACGATGCGGCGGGTCGCCCAGATTCTCGGGATCGGCACCATGTCGCTCTACACGTACGTGCCGGGCAAGGCCGAGCTGCTCGACCTCATGCTCGACACGGTCCTCGGCCAGATGCCCCGCCCCGACCTGTCAGAGCTGCCGTGGCGGGCGCGGCTGGAGGCGGTGGCGCGGGCCAACCTCACGGTGTACGAGGAACACCCGTGGATGCTCGCCGTGTCCACCACGCGCCCGCCGCTCGGCCCGGGGGTCTTGGCCAAGTACGAGCATGAGCTGCGGGCTTTCGAAGGGCTCGGCCTGGGCGACGTGGAGATGGACGCCGCCCTGGCCTACCTGCTCGGCTTCGTGCACTCCTCCGCCCGCTCGGCCGCCGACCAGCGGGCCGCCCAGAGCGAGGCGATGACCGACGAGCAGTGGTGGGCCGTCAGCTCTCCGCTGCTCGCCCGCGTCTATGACGAGGCCGCCTATCCGACGGCCAGCCGGGTCGGCGCGGCCGCCGGAGCCGCCAACAACGCCGCTTACAGCGCTGACCACGCCTACGAGTTCGGCCTCCAGCGCGTCCTGGACGGCCTCCAGGTCCTCATCGAACGACGCTAGAGCGTGACCGGGTGATGGGAACGGTGGGCGGTCAGGCGAGGGCGACCAGATCGCGGTAGTCCTCGCTCCACAGGTCCTCGTCCGCGTCCGGCAGCAGCAGGACACGGTCGGGGCGGAGGGCGTCGATGGCGCCCTCATCGTGGGTGACCATCACGATCGCGCCTGGGTAGGAGCCGACTGCGGTCAGCACCTCGTCGCGGGAGCCGGGGTCGAGGTTGTTGGTCGGCTCGTCCAGAAGCAGCACGTTGGCTCCGGAGTGGACCAGCCCGGCCAGTGCCAGGCGAGTCTTCTCCCCGCCGGAGAGCACCCCGCTGCGCTTGTCGGCGTCGTCCCCGCTGAACAAGAACGCGCCCAGGACCCGCCTCGCTTCGCCATCCGTCAGGTGAGGGGCGGCGTCCAACAGGTTCTGCCGGACCGTGCGGGCGGGGTCGAGGGTGTCGTGCTCCTGGGCGAAGTAGCCCAGCCGCAGCCCGTGCCCGTGCACCACCCGTCCGGCATCCGGCCGCTCCTGGCCCGCGAGGATGCGCAGCAGGGTGGTCTTGCCCGCGCCGTTGAGGCCGAGCACGACCAGGCGACTGCCCCGGTCCACGGCCAGATCGACGCCGTCGAGGACCCGGTGGCCGTCGTAGGACTTGGCCAGGCCGACCGCGCCGAGCGGCATCCGGCCGCACGGCTCCGGTTCGGGCAGTCGGATCCGGGCCACCTTCTCGGTGCGGCGGGCTGGTTCCAGCTCGGCCAGCATGCGGTCGGCGCGGCGGGCCATGCTGCGGGCCATGACGGCGGTGGCCGAGCGGGCCTTCATCTTGTCCGCCTGCGTGTGCAGGGCGGCGGCCTTGCGCTCGGCGTTCACTCGCTCCCGGGTCCGGCGCCGCTCATCGGCCTCCCGCTCGGTGAGGTACGCGACCCAGCCGGTGTTGTGGTGGTCGATCGTCGCGCGGGTGGCGTCCAGGTGGAAGACCCGGTTGACGACCTCGGTGAGCAGACCGGTGTCATGGCTGATCATCACCAAACCGCCCTGGTGGCCTTGGAGGAAGGTGCGCAGCCAGGTGAGGGAGTCGGCGTCCAGGTGGTTCGTTGGCTCGTCCAGCAGCAGCGCACCGTCGTGCCCAGCGAACAGGATCCGCGCCAGCTCCACCCGGCGCCGCTGCCCGCCCGAGAGATTGCCGACTGGTGCGCTCAGCACGCGGTCGGGCAGGCCGAGCCCGGCCGCCACGCGGGCGGCCTCGGCTTCGGCCGAGTATCCGCCGCCGGCCTGGAAGGCTGCCTCCGCACGGGCGTACGCGCGCATCGCCCGTTCCAGCGCGGCGGGCCCGGCCGCCTCGGACAATGCGGCCTCGGCCGCGCGCAGCCGGTGCAGGGCCCGGTCCAGGCCGCGGGCGGACAGGATACGGTCGGTGACGGTGACGGCCGGGTCGGCCGCGCGGGAGTCCTGCGGGAGGAACCCGACCGGGCCGGTGCGGGTGATCGTCCCGGCGGCAGGCGTGGCCTGGCCCGCGAGGGCGGTCATCAAGGTGGTCTTGCCCGCGCCGTTGCGTCCGACCAAGCCGATCCGGTCGCCGGGAGAGACGGTGAAGGAGATGTCCGAGAGCAGCAGGCGGGCGCCCGCGCGCAGCTCGACATCACGAACAGTAATCATGATACTACGCTCCGAGAAAGCGAAAGGACACACTTCTGACGTGGAAGCGGGTCCTCAGCTAAGAAACGCGGGGCGTAGACATGCTCCTACCGTAACCGATCACCCGGCGCGGTAGACGACCGCATCGACCAGCAGCACGATTCCGAAGATCGCGAACACGGCGGCGGCACCATACCTGATCGCCTTCTCCGGCAGGTGCTTGCCCAGCAGGCGCCCCACCACGATCGCGAGGGCGTCGGCGGCGACCATGCCCACCGTGGAGCCGATCCAGGTGCCCAGCCAGCCGTGCTGCGTCGCCAGCGTGATGGTGGCCAGCATGGTCTTGTCACCCAGCTCGCTCAGGAAGAACGCCACCGTCACCGCGACCACGGCGTTCCTGGTGGTACGCCGGGCCTTGCTCGACTCCTCGTCCGTCAGCTCGTCACCGCGCAGCGTCCACAGGGCGAAACCCAGGAAGGCGAGGCCGGCCACGACGGAGATGGCGGTGGTGGGCAACGCGTCGCCGATCAGTCCGCCCACCGCGACGCTGACCAGGTGCACGGCGGTCGTCGCGATCGTGATGCCGGCCAGCACCGGCCAAGGCTTGAAACGGGTGGCGAACGTCATCGCCATGAGCTGGCTCTTGTCACCCATCTCGGCCACGAAAATGACCGCGAGGCTGATCCAGAACGCTTCCAACTGTCCTCTTCCGCGCGACCGAGCCGGAAGCAGGCACCCAGGGAGTTTTCGGGCACGACTTCGACCCGGCAGCGTCTTGATCCATAGCTACCAGGCCGAAGGTCTCGTCCGCCCGTACAGGCCCGCGTGACCGGGCGCGCTAGCGCGCCAGCATGTCGATCACGCGATTGGGACTACTCCCCTTCGGTAATTCCGAACAACCATAACAGCGGCCCTCAGGGACCTATTCCAGCGAGCAGCCGACCAGCACCGGCTCGTTGACGAGCGTGACGCCGAACTTCTCCAGCACCCCGTCACGCACCTCCCCGGCCAGCAGCAGCAGATCGGCCGTGGTGCCCGTGCCGTTGGGGTTGGTCAGGGCCAGCGTGTGCTTGGTGGAGATGCGGACCGGGCCGCGTTCGTAGCCCTTGGGGTAGCCCGCCTGCTCGATCAGCCAGGCGGCGGGCACCTTGACCGCGCCGTCCGGCATGTCCCAGCGCGGATGGCCGGGGGCCCGCGCCGCCAGTTCCTCGGCCTCGGCGGCCGTCAGGATCGGGTTGGTGAAGAACGACCCGGCGCTGCGGGTGTCGGGATCGGCCGGGTCGAGCACCATGCCCTTGCCGCGCCGCAGCTCCAGCACCGCTCGACGAGCCTGGTCGAGCGGCACGCGGGCGCCCGGCTCGACGCCGAGCCGGGTGGCCAGTTCCTGGTAGGCCACGGGACCCGACAGCTCCGAGACGTCGAGCGCGTACGTCACGCCGAGCACCACATGCCGCGCCAGATCCCGCTTGAACGCGCTGTCGCGGTAGGAGAAGCCGCACTGCCGCGCCTCCAGGTCGACCACCTGCCGCGTCTTGCGGTCGTAGGCGCGTACGCACCTGATGGTCTGGGCCACTTCCTGGCCGTAGGCACCGACGTTCTGGATCGGGGTCGATCCCACGAGCCCCGGAATGCCGGACATGCACTCGATGCCGGACCAGCCTTCGGCCACCGCGCGAGTGACCAGTCCGTCCCAGTCCTCGCCCGCCTCGACCGTGACCAGCACCTCGTCGCCGTCACGGGAGACGGACACGCCCTGGGTGACGACCCGGATGACCAGCCCGTCGAACCCCTCGTCGGCGACCACCAGGTTGCTCCCGCCGCCGAGCACCAGGGTGGGCTGGGCCTGCCGGTCGGCCTCGGCCACGAGGGAGACGAGGTGCTCCGCCGTACTGGCCTCGACGAATTCGCGGGCGGGGCCGCCCAGCCCGAGGGTGGTGTACGGCGCGAGGGTCTCCATGGGGCACAAGCTTATGAGGCCCTCGGCATGCCCAGCACCTTGTCCTGGTTCACCCGTCCTGGCGTAGGCGGCGTACCGGAAGGCGGTCGGAGGGCACGACCAGCTCGCCCTTGAGGGCCATGGAGAGCTCCAGGTCGGCGTTTTTCCCGTCTGGGGCATCCTCGGGCAGCGCGCCGATCGCGGCCGACCTGCGTACCGCCATCAGGTCGCCGCGCAACGCGCGCACGCGCCCCGGTCCCGCCTCATGCCACCCCGCGCCGATCAGCTGCCGCTCCAGGCCGCCCTGCGGTGCCTCCGTATCGTCCGGTGGCGTCACCGAGCCCTCCGGCGGTCGCTCCAGGCCGTGCCACCCCGCCGCCACCGCGCCGTCCGCGACCGCCGCGACGAGCGGCGTAAGCGCGTCGCCGGTCAGTACGACCGAGGTCTCCATCAGCACGTGCACCTCGGACCTGTCGAGGCGCAGCAGCTTGGCCCGGCAGGCGCCCCACGTGGCCGAGCCGCCCTGCCAGTGCGGGGTCTCGGCCACCCGCCACTCGGTGATCCGGTCCGGATGGCGCAGCGCCAGCTTGTGCAGCACCTCGCCGGCACCGTCCACGTCTCCCAGGTCGAGGGCCAGGACATGGGCGTCGGTGTGCTCGAGCACCGACTCTATGGACGCCCGTACATCATCCGGCCGGCCGTCGACGATGAGACTCACGGACGCCGTGACGTCGGCGGTCGCCACCCGCTGCCGCTCGTCGGCGACGCCCGCCGCGTCGAGACGGTTGGCGGCCAGGGTTCCGTCCCAGACGCGCTGGGCGTGCAGCATGTCGTCGCCCGGGTCGCCCCGCTGCTCAGGGTCACCGGAGAAGCCCAGCTCGTCGGCGGGATTGGCGCGAGCGCCTCTCGCCCTGGCCCCCGCGGTGCCGACACCCGTCGCCGCGCCCGCGCCGCCGGTCGTGTCGCGGCCCGTGCCGACGGCGCCCGCCACGTCCTCGGTCCTGACGGGACCCAGGTGGCCGGGCGGCTTGTCGGTCACCGCGGAGACCGGGATCGATTCGACCGTGGGCCAGATCCTGCCTTGGTGCGGTGCTGTATCCATAGGGTGCCGCGTACCCGAGAGCCGCCCCGCCTATCATCCCGCCCGGCTCATCCCGCCCGGCTCATCCCGCCCGGCTCATCCCGCCGGGCTCGTCCCGCCGGGCTCGTCCCGCCGGGCTCGTCCCGCCGGGCTCGTCTCGCCGGGCTCGTCGCGCTACGCGAGTTGAACCACTGCGCGGGCCTTGGACAGCACCCGGGTGTCGCCCGCCCTGGCCGTCAGCCCGACGACCACCCGCTTGTCCGGCAGCTTCTCCTCCACGACGCCACTGATGGTGATCGTCGCGCCCTCGTCGTCGTCGGGCACGACCACCATCGAGGAGAACCGCACCCCGAAGTCGACCACCGCGCCAGGATCGCCGACCCAGTCGGTGACGAACCGGCCGCCCTGCGCCATCGTGTACATGCCGTGCGCGATGACGTCGGGCAGCCCGACCGCCTTGGCGAACCGCTCGTTCCAGTGGATCGGGTTGAAGTCGCCCGACGCCCCCGCGTACATCACCAGGTTGAGCCTGCGGACGTCGTAGCCGGTGGCCGGGATCTCGTACCCGACCTCGATCTCGTCGTACTTCACCGTGGCAGTCATCTCAGGCCGCCCCTCCGCGCTCGACGATCGTGTTGTACGTGGTGCAGACCGGCTCACCGGAGACCGTGGCGATGTCGCTTCTCACCGTCAGCAACTCGTTGCGACCGGCGCTGCGGATGTCGGTGATCGTGGAGCTGGTGACGAGCTCGTCGCCGGCGTAGATGGGGCGAACGTACTCAAAACGCTGCTCGCCATGGACCACCATGGCCAGGTTCAGGCCGAGGTCAGGATCGGCCAGCGCCTCACCGCCGCTCTGCAGGCTGAACACGATGGGGAAGGTCGGCGGCGCGACCACATCGGGATGCCCGGCGGCCTGGGCGGCGTCCCGGTCTCGGTAGATCGGATTGCCGTCACCGATCGCGGCGGCGAACTCCCTGATCTTCACCCGGCTGACCTCGTACGAGGACTTGGACGCGTACGTCCGGCCCACGAAGTCGCGGTTCAAGGCCATCTGTGCTCCCTCGCATGTCCGTTACACAGACGCTAACAGAACAAGGTTCGGCTGTCGCTGGGATGACCACGACTTTGCCGCAGGGACGAGTGGCGAATTCCACGGGCACGGCGGCCGGTGGACGCTACGGCGGCGAGGCCGGTGACTCCCGCCATCGGGACGGCCGGTGGACGCTGCTGCCATGATGGCTGGCGAATTGCGTCACCGTGACGGCCGATAGACGCGACAAACCGGCGCCCTGGTGCAGGACGCCGGTTGTGCGTTGGGTAAGGCCAGGAGAATGCCCCCGGCGAGACCGCGCTCGGAAAAGAGCTAGCGGGTCTCGCGGTGCGCGCGGTGGCAGCGGCAGTTGGGGCAGTACTTCTTCAGCTCAAGCCGATCCGGGTCGTTGCGCCGGTTCTTCCGCGTGATGTAGTTGCGGTGCTTGCACTCCTGGCAGGCCAGCGTGATCTTCGGCCTAACGTCGGTGGCAGCCACGTGGGAGTGCCTTTCTACGTTTGGGACTGGGACATGCCCAAGCCCAGGTCGGCGACCTGGGGAGGGGCAGTAGCGGAGGCCGGACTTGAACCGGCGACACAACGATTATGAGCCGTTTGCTCTGCCTGACTGAGCTACTCCGCCTTTGAGCCGGACGAACGACCCCGGCCCGTAGAGGATACCTGACCTGGGGAGCACATACGTAATCGACCAGCTCGCCCAGACTGGCCAGCAAACAACCCTAGCAGCCGGGGTACGGCGGGCAAAATCCACGCACAACGACAAGGCAGGAGCGCGATCTCGCGTCAACCCTCAAGTGCGCGGATCTCCACCTTACCGGCGGGCAGGACCTCGACATCAGGCCTTGGGCCAGTCCTTGCGCGCCGCCACGTACGTACCGCGCATCGGCACCGTGAACACCCATCCCTGCTCGCGCAGCAGAGCGACCGCCCGCCTGACGGTGCCCTTCGCGAGACCGTACTGCTGCATGAGCGTCGTCTCGCTCGGGATCGGGAAGTCAGGCCGGAGTTCGCCGGCGCGGATCCGTTCGGCGATCTCGGCGGCGACCCGCTGGTAGGGCGACGTCGTCTCGATGACGCGCGGGTGGTCTTCGGGACCGGCGAACGAGCCGACCCCGCGGACCGTGTAGACCAGACCGTCGTCTCGCAGCGCGCGGATGGCTTTCGTCGCGGTGATGCGCGACACCTCGAACTCGGCGACGATCTGGTGCTCGCTGGGGATGGCGTGGCCAGGCGGGATCGTCCCGCTGGTAATGCGGCGCCTGATCTCATTGGCGACCTGCCGATATATCGGCACAGGCCCCTCACGGTTGAGCACGCTCGCGACAATAGGTGAGCTATATCATGCCCTATTGTTCCACTACATTCTCCCTATTGACTGCAGTCAACCACCTAACTGATTTATAGCAAGTGCTAGACCAGATAGGGCAAGTGGACGTACGGTCAAGGCATGGCTGCTCCCGAACCTGCGCCTGAACTCCTCCGCATGACCCCGACCGCCCTCCGGGTGCCGCACGTCGTCGCCTACAGCGAGGAGACCGTCTCGCTGGCTCTCACCGTCCTCGTCGACGCGTGGGCATTGAGCGGGCGGCGGCTGTCCTACATCGACCCTGCGGCGAGCGACTGGCGCCTGGGCGTCCTGTGGGCCCGGCAGCAATCGCACCGCCTTGGGAGGCCCCAGTACGACGAGCTGCACACGCTGCGGCAGCGGGAATGCATGCTGGACCGACTCTGCCAGGTGTGCGCCAAGCCCGCCCTGGACCCCGATACCAGGCGCCTCTCCTGGGTTTTCCACGAGAAGGTACACGCCGCGTCCGGCCACCTCAGCAAGCCGCCGACGTGCCTGCGGTGTATCCCCGGGGCGCGAGCCGCGTGCCCGCGCCTCCGGCAAGAGGCCTATGTCTACACTTCGCCCGACTATAGGCCGTGGGGTGTGAAGGGAATCGTCTTCTCCTCCGGCGGCCCGGCTCGCCAGGACGTCCCGCTGATCGACCACGCCACGCTGGAATTCACGCTCGCCAGGGCCCTCATCGTGCACGTATCGGATCTGCGGCCCGAGTCGGCCCCATAGACAGCCCGGCCTTCCACCTGGAGGGGACGAGCGAAGGCCGAGCCTCACAATCACACGATGTAGACGAGCCGCCGTCGCTCCATCACGACATACGTGACGATGCCCGAGTGGCCGAACGGGAACTCAACGGCGACGCCAGGCGAGCCTACTGGCCGCGTTTGATACGTTCCCGAGTTTGGCGGTCAACGGCGTCATCCCACCGTGTGGCGCCAGGCGGGCGTTCTCCCCGCTCGTAGTACTCCGCTGCGCGCTCTCCAGCCTGGAGGGTCTCCGCGTACTCGTCTGGGTCGGCCTTGAGGACGGCGGTCATCCACCAGCGCGTCTGGAACTCCTGAACGGGTGCCAAATCGTAGGAGACCTTCGCCTGGTCCAGCGCAGTCCGGTATTCGCGGTCGAACAGCGCGTGGTCCTCGGCCGGCAGCGCGGCACGGATGGCTTTGGGGCTGCGGTCATCCTTGAGCGATGCCCGGACCTGCTCCGGCGTACGGCGTGTGTCGTGCGGCTGAGCGCTCACCACCTGCCCTCCTCTCGCTGCCCTTCGAGGGCACCGACCCTACCGGCATTTGGCACGCGAGCGAGGAGGACCGAAGTCCTCGGATTCCCAACTAGACCAGTGGGTTGATCAAGGTCATCGCGCATAACGAGAAACGCCCGACTCCGCGATTTCACGGGTAGGGCGAATTGCCTTGTCAGTGTGCCAGGGCCGAAGCGTTCTCATGTCGTAAGACCGAGTTGTTGGAGTCCGTCGGCGGGGTGGCTGCGGTAGTGGTCGGTGGCGGCGGCGATGTTGGTCCAGCCGATGAGGCGAGCCAGGCCGATGGCCGCAACGAGCCTCCAACGAAGCCGGAGCGCTTCAGCAAAGCGGCACGGACACTTCGCGAGGATGGCCGAGACGGTAACCAGGCTGACCAGATGCGCTCCCGAGACCCGGGCTACGTCCAGGGCCTTCCGCGAGGAGCGGATCATCTTCGGCGACTTCGCGTAGTTGGCTGGTGCCCGCGTGCCCGTACTGGACGGTCTCTTCCGCCCACGCGTCGCCCTGTCTACGGGGCCGTACGGACGGAGTGGAGGTTCTCGTCCAACCCGGCACCTTCATAGCCTTTCCTCCATACCGACGTGTGGGATGTGGCGCCGCGCATCACCGTACTCATACGGCAGCAAGACCGTCGACCAAAGCGCGGCTTGTCGCGCGGAAGCAATCGTGACCTGCTGGCAGGTGGAGAACCATCACCGACAGCAGGAGGGCAACATGTGGAGACGCGCATCACGAGCGGTTGTCGTAGCACTCATTCTCATCGTCATCCTCGCGGCCGGGGCTGCTTTGGTGCTCTCGCCCGTTACTCTGAGGGGGATGGCTGATCTTGCTTCGCCAGAGCAGTGGGAACTGCTGAGTCGGGTAGGCCAAGCGTACGGGCCGGTCGCCACCCTCGTCAGTGCTGCGGGACTCGTCGGGGTCGCCATGTCGGTCGCCGCACAAGCCCGGATCACACGCATAACAGCCGAGCAGGGGCTCATCACCCGCCAGTTCGAACTCAGCCGCCTCGTGGCCGAAAATCCCGCCCTCATCCAAACGGAGGGCGAGATCTGGCGAAGCCACGACGACGACTTCCACTACCAGTCGATGCTCCTGCTCCATCACTGGCTCACCCACTGGCGGACCATGTACGCCCTCGGACTCCTCACTCCAGCCAAGGTACGCCTGGAAGCCAGCGCCATCTTTCGCGGCCAAGTCGGCAGAGACTTGTGGATCAGGAATCGTGAAGGCTACTGGACAGACGCGAACCGACGGGAGCGACAGTTTCTCCGTCTGATGGATGAAGAACTAAACAAGGTTGAAGGCACCCCGGCTCGCCCCACCGTGACCCCTAGGAGCCTCGATGAACGAACCCGGACGCGCGCCATCATGATCACGTCAGCAGCGCTGGTCGGGTTCGGAATTCTGCTAGGCCGAGGCAGCACTCGTCCACACTCGCCATGGCGGCGGTGACAAGACGTGGCGGGTGGATCGCTGGTGCCGCGAGGCCAACAGCGCACGGCCCACAAGCGTGATGCATGTACACATCCTGGCGCCGGGTATAGCCGCTACCGTCCTCTCGAACAACGGCTGCTAGCGACCTTCGCCGACGCCGTCGGGCTTCCCCGAGCAGGTGGATGTCGTCGGGCTGGTGTACCACCGGACCACGTTCATCACCGTCCGACGCGCAGCCCTGACGCTCCGATCCGGAAGGGGAGGATGTGGCGGCTTTCGGCCCGCCTATCATGGAGCACACGCCGCCTCCACGCATGCACCGGATTCACCAAGCAGGGTCGTATCTGACCGCTCAAGAGTGAGGTGAGCAAACCGCCGGAAGACGATCCTTAACCGGTCACTGTTCGCCGGGCGATGTGGCTTCATCACCGAGCTTGACCGAGCCGAGGAGGATGCCGCGGAGCACGTCGCTGGCAAGCGTGGCCCGCTGTTCCGGCTCCAGTTTCTCGATCCTGTGCAGCAGTCGCTCGGCCGCGAGGTAGCGGGAGAACTCCAGCGGCTGGCCGAAGTACGAGCGCAGGTGCGCGGCCGAGCTTTCCTGCGAGCGGACGAACGTCCGACTGATGTAGGCGGCAAACGTCGTCGCCACCGCGCCCAGCGTCCCGGCGACGATCGCGCCAGTGGTGGTCCGGGCGAAGAACGCCAGGACTGCGAAGCCGACCAGCAGGATGAACCCGGTCGCCATGGCGATCTGGGCATTGCGGAACGACTGCCGCGCCTGCCCGGTCGCGATCTCGTGGTAGTAGTCCAGCCGCGCGTGGGTGACCTTCCACAAGGCAGGCAGCGTCAACTCCTCAGCATCGGTAAGCTCCCGTTCGGCCTTGGCCAGTTCGCGGCGGGCGGCCTGTTCGGCGGCGGTTGTGCCGGAGACAGGCACGCGGGAGATCGGGTTGGAGAGTCGCTCTGCGGCTTTCACCCAGGGAGCGATCTCACGCGGTGAGAGCCCGAGAGCGGGAAGCAGGAGCCGTAGTGACGGCGTATTGCCCACATACGTGGTCGAAAGCATGCCTTGTAAAGACGCCTCGCTCAGCCCGGATCGTGACGCTACCTCGCTGATCGACAGCTTCGTCGTCTTGTGCAGCATGCGCAGCGCGTCCGCGAACTCCTCGTCTGTTGAGATCTCATCTGGAGAGATCGACTCGCTCGTGTGGTCGTCGCCCGCTGCAACGTCCGGTCCAATCGCGTCGCCCATACAGGGATAACGTCCGAGCACGGCGTTTCGCTACGCCGAGACACGCTCGGCAGCTCGCGCTGGCAGGGTGTCCGGCATGGCGCATGTCCACCTGTGGTGCTGGCACTGCGACGAGAAGAATCTTGTCGAGGGCGAGTCCTGCGACTGGCTGCGACACGATCGAGGTGCCGGAGAAGCGGGACAACTGGAACTGCGGCGCCGAAAACTCCACCCTCGACAACGATGACTAGGTCACGTCCTTTGCGGGCGGTGCGCTACGAATCCCCGGCAGAGGCATACGTTCACCGCGCCTGGATCGCCACCCAAACCGCCGCCCTGGTCGCTCATGGTCTTGGTGAGGAAACCTGACCCTGCTGCCATCCTGCCCCAGCGTAAGAGCGCCAGCGCTCTCTGCAGCACTGCCTCCACGGCGCGGAGACGTTCGGGGATGACGCCCGCCGAGGTGCGGCAAATAACTGCGATCGTTCGTGGGCTGGACGAACGCCTGGACACTCTCGAACAGCGGGCACAGGACATCACCGAAGCTGAAGCCAGGAGTTGCAGTCGTCAACTCGGCAGCGTGGGGACCCCGCCGCGGACGGCCGCTATCCGGGCAGTAACGACCAGCGGGGCCGCGAGAACCACCCGGTGCTGGTCGAGCTCGACAGCCCATGGCCGGGGTGCCGATCCCGGCCTGGCCGCGCGCCGTACCGGGTCAGCCGTACGAGCGCCCACCGATGCGCGGCTATCAGCGGCGGCCGCTGCATCTCGGAGTGAACACTGCCTCGCCGCGGCCGGATCTGGTGGTGTTCGCGATCGGCTGAGGGGTGCCCGAGGGCGAGGCGCATGCGATGACCCGGCAGCAGATCATCGACCGGTTCTTCCGGTCGCAGTACCTATCGGAGGCCGCGCCGGTCGCCTCGTGGGTGCCGATCCAGGACGGCTTCACGCCGCACCAGGTGCGTACCACGCACAGCACGCTGCTGCACGACCCGGGGACGCCGCTGCGGCTGCGCGATGACCGCATGGGGCAGATCTCGCCGGAGATACGCGGGATGCGCCTCGCCTACGCCGGCATCCTCACCCAGGGGCGGGTGGATCTCCGGGCGGCCCTGCAGGAGGTGTGGGAGCAGGCGCTCGCCGAGCCCGCCTGGCTCGGTCTCCGTTCGCCGGTGGCGATGCTGGACGACTTCCTGGCTCCGTTCCGTGATGGCCGCAGAACGCCGATCCCGCCGTTCACGCCGGGCCGGGGAGGTGGTCGAGTTGCGGTCGCGGGGCGCCTGACAAACCAAGGTCATCGCACTTTCGTCGCACTCAATCAAGAAAGCCCAGTCCGAGATGATCTCAGACCGGGCGTTTTCGCTGTTCAGTGTGCGAGCCCCCAAACGGAATCGAACCGTTGACCTTCTCCTTACCATGGAGACGCTCTGCCGACTGAGCTATAGGGGCCTGTCCGGCGCTGCGGACAGGTGTAACCATACACGGCCCTCAGCGATGACGCGAACTCGTCAGCCCCACTAGCCGACCGCCTCGTAACCCCGCTGGAACGGCAGCTCCACGACCTCGCAGAGATCGGCCAGATCGACGTGCCGGGCCACCTCCGCGACCGACACGCAGTCGGCGACGGGAACCCCGTCCCTGCGCACGCGGAGCACCTGTCGCCCGTCACGCTCGGCGAGAACGACCTCGTAGCCGTCTAACCCAACCCATCGCCTGTCCATAGCGGCACACAGTAGCTCCTGGGTCTCTCAATTTCCGATAGGCGACATGCGTTACACGCCATACCGAGTTGCTACTGCGGTCCTTGCGTCGACGCATCTAGGTTGCGATGAGTGCCGATTCGATGCCGGACACAAGCTCGTGCAGCCAGTCCCCGCCGCACTCGTACTCCCACACGAGTGCCAGCAGCATGTAGAGCAGTCGGTGGTTGGCCATGTGCGATGGCGCGTCGAGTGGAATGCCCGCGGGGAAGTACGCGTCGAGCATCGCACGTTGCAAGCCGGGCTCGCGGAAGTCCATCCTGGCCAGGTCCAGCCATGGGCTGGCGGCACCGCAGTCCGCCCAGTCGATGATCCCCTCGATCCGGGACCCGACCGATAGGACATGCCGCGGGTGGAGATCACCGTGCACGTACACGCAGGGCTGATCCCACCGAGTACCGTCCACGAGGAGATCCCGACATCGGGAAAAGAGCGTCGGGGTCAAGATCCCGGCATTGGCGACAAGGCCGAGTCGATCCGCCAGCCCCGCGACCTGATCAGCCCAGGTTCCCTCACCTGCGCATGGTGGCGAGCCGGACGCCTCCTTGAAAAAGCCCGCTCCCTTCACAGGAAGAGAGTGCACGGTACGCAGCAGCCGTCCCACCTCGGACGCCGCCTTGAGCGACGCGACCCCCGGCTCGCCAGAGACGAGTCGCGTCACCAGGTACGGAGTCTCCGCGTCCGCCGCGCCGGCGATGACCTGGGGGACCGGAACGCCCCTCTCCGACATGGATCGCAAGGCCCATAACTCCACCTCGACTTCACGCGCGGCGGCGGCCTTGAAGACAGCGCGTGCCCCGGACTCCAGGGTCACTGCGGCGACCGTGTTGGCCGCGAATCCAGACAGCGGCTCATACCCTGTCACGCGCTGGGACAGCAAGCGCTGGATCACCTCACCATCGATGCGCCTGGCATCGCTCACGACTACCGGCCTCCTCTCACTCCCGTGGACCGTACACACTGAGGTCAGTAGCGGTAGAAGCCCGCGAGGTCCTTGATCCGTCGGATGTCGTCGACGCGTACCGAGGCTCCCGTTTCGGGGGCGTTCATCATCTTGCCGTGGCCCAGGTAGACGCCCACGTGGTGGGTCTTAACGGTGTTTTTGGTGATTTTTCCGAAGAAGACGAGGTCGCCTGGTTCGGCCGAGCCGACTCGACGCAGCCTGCGTACGTGGGCGTCGGTGGTGCCGGGGCCGAGTACGTCGGCGCCGAAGGCTCGGGCGTACACCCACCTGGTGAAACCCGAGCAGTCGAGCCCCCGGGTCTTGGCCGCCGGGCAGGGGCGCGTCTTTCCCCGGTAGCCCAGGCAGGTGCCCTTCGACGGTCCCGGATCCGTAGCGTGGCCGCCTCCCCAGGAGTAGACGACGCCCCGCTGCTCGATCTCGTACGCGATTCTGACGATCGCCGAAGGGGCGGGGAACCGCAGGAGCGGCACCGACGCGGTGGCGGTCAGCAGGATGAGGGCGATCGCCACCCAACGCCATCCCGATGCCGCCGCTAACCCTCGCAACCTAGGCATCGGGATTTATTCTGCGTTATCGGGCGGCCCGGCGAGCAGACCAGGTCTATCGGGCAGTGAGGGTGAGGTTCACCGAGCCGACCGTGACACGTATGCCGACCTTGCCCTTCCCCTTGGTCTTCGAGTTCGTGGTGAAGGTCAGTGTCGTCTTCTGGCCGCGCCCGAGCTCAGCGACGTCGCAGCGCACCGCCGTACCGCTGAAGTCGCAGCCCGGCGCCCGCACCACCCGCTGGCCGCCGAACGCGCGTCCGGACACCTTGACGTGAGTGACGGTGACCGGTCCCGTGTTGGACACGGTGACCGTGTACGTCTTCCGGTTCCTGGCCAGGCCGGAGACCGTCACCTCGGCAGGCGGGTTGGCCAGCTCGGCCAGCTCGTCCTCGGAGCCGTTGAAGGAGTTCTGGCCGCCGGCCAGCGTGCCCTTCTCGGCGGACTGCCAGAACGTGTGCCGCTCCCAGCCCTTGGGCAGCTCACCGGGATCGCCGCCCCATCGGGCCAGCCACAGCGGGTGGGCGCCGAACTTGCCGGAGTCGCCGGTGCACGTCTGCCACCAGGCCCGGGTCGTGTAGATGATCGCCTGGCGGCCGGTCTGCTCCCGGTACTTCGCGGTGAACGACTTGATCCAGCCGACCATGTCCTTGTGCGACAGGCCATAGCAGCCGTCCTTGCCGTTCTTGTCCTTGTACGGGTTCTCCTCCAGGTCGAGCACTCCGGGCAAGGTTCGCCCGTCGATCTTCCAGTCCCCGCCGTTCTGCAGGAAGAAGTCGGCCTGGGCGGCGCCGTCGGACTCGTGCGGCTGCGCGAAGTGGTACGCCCCGCGTAGCAATCCGGCCTCCGCCGCGCCGTCGTACTGCGCGTCGAAGGAGGGATTGCGGTAGTCGGTCCCCTCAGTCGCGTGGACGAACGCGAACTTCCCGCCGCCGGACGCGACGGCCGGCCAGTCGACCTCGCCGGTCCAGTTGCTGACGTCCACCCCGGCGACCCCGTCGGCGGCCCACGCGGTGCCAGTCATCCCGGCCGTGGCGAGCGCCGCCAATAACAACAGACGTTTCACGCGGGAGATCATCGCGGAGCGCCGAGCGGCCTCGCAAGAAATTTCTTATATCGGTATAAAACCGCATTTCAGGGGCCGGAAATTGGTCATCCACAGGGTGTGTACGAGATGGCGTTTCCGCAGGTCAAGTCCATTTATGAACGTCACATTCGCGTTTGCCAAACCGGCTTTATCTGGCTCAAGCTGATTCCGATCCTCAATCGAGCCCCCGACCTGGGGTTTCTTCGCCATGCCCGGAGGAGAACGACCATGATCCACGCCCGGGGACTGACCCGAGTGTTCAAGCTGAAGAAAGAGTCCGTCGAGGCCGTACGCGGCATCGATCTCGATGTGGAGGCCGGCCAGCTGGTCGCCTTCCTCGGCCCGAACGGCGCCGGCAAGTCCACCACCCTCCGCATGCTGACCACCCTGCTGCCGCCCACCTCCGGCACCGCCACCGTGGCGGGCCGGGACATCGCCCGCGACCCCGGCGGCGTACGCGCCCGCATCGGGTACGTCGGCCAGAAGAACAGCGCCGGCGAGAACTTCCGCGTCCGCGACGAACTCGTCACCCAAGGCCGCTGCTACGGCCTGGCCCCCGCGGAGGCGGGCAGGCGCGCCGACGAGCTGCTCGACCTGCTCGAACTGCGGCCGCTGGCCCAGCGCAAGCCCGGCACGCTGTCGGGCGGCCAGCGCCGCCGCCTCGACATCGCGCTCGGCCTCGTCCACCGTCCGGGGCTGCTCTTCCTCGACGAGCCGTCCACCGGTCTCGACCCCAAGAGCCGCGCCGAGGTCTGGGCGCACATCCTGCGGCTGCGTGCGGAGTACGGCACGACGCTCTTCCTGACCACCCACTACCTCGAAGAGGCCGACAGCATGGCCGAACGCGTGGTGATCATCGACAACGGCGAGATCATCGCGGACGGCACGGCGGAAGGACTCAAGAACGACCTGGCCGGCGACCGCATCACGATCACCACCGCGACGGAACAGGAAGCGGCCACGGCCGCCCGGCTGGGCGGCGGCGAGGCGGCGCTCAGGACGGCCGCCGGGATGACCAGTGAGGCGGCCGCCGGGACGACCGGCGAGGCAGCGGTCGAGGTCGAGGGCACGACCGTGCGGCTGCGCGTCGCCAACGCGGCCACGGCCCTGCCCGAATATCTGCGCACCCTGGAGGCGAACGGCGTCAAGGTCGCCACCGCCGAGACCGCCCGCCCGACCCTCGACGACGTGTTCCTCACTCTTACCGGGAGAAGTCTCACCGATGACGACATTCCTTCGTGACACCACGACGGTCTTCACCCGCGAAATCACCCCCGCACTGCGCGAGCCCGTCGGGCTGCTGTTCTCGATGGGGCAGCCGCTACTGTTCCTGATCCTGTTCGGGTCGCTGCTCGATGGGGCGATGGGCTCGTCGTGGCAGTGGTTCGTACCGGGCATTCTCGTCATGATGTGCCTGATGGCGCCCATGTCGTCGGGCTATCTCATGCTGGTCGAGTTGCTGGGCGGCTCGATGGAGCGGCTGATGGTCACCCCGTTGAGCCGCACGGCGATGCTGGTCGGCAGGACGATGAAGGAGATGGCGGTCCTGCTCTGCCAGGCCGTGCTGATCATCCTGCTGGCGCTCCCGCTGGGCTTCCGGCTGTATCCGGCGGGTGTGCTGGGCGGGCTCGCGATGTTGATCGTGCTCGGTGTCGGGCTGGGGGCGCTCTCGTTCGTCCTCGCGATCAAGTCGGCGCCCAGCGGGAACCTGTTCTACGTGGTCACCCAGGTGGTGCTCTTCCCCGTCCTGCTGCTGTCGGGGGTGCTGCTCCCCGTGGAGACCGGGCCCGCGTGGCTGCGGGTCATCGGACAGATCAACCCGATCTCGTACATCGTCGAGGCCCAACGCGCCCTCTTCGCGGGCGACCTCACCAATCTGTCCATCCTGTACGGCACCGCGGCCACCTGCCTCATCGCCGCGATCGGCCTCTGGCTGGGCAACCGGGCGATGCGCCGGGGCGTGTGATTTTCAGGGACTGATCGCCAAGAACAGGAACGCGGCGAACAGCACCAGATGCACGCCGCTCTGCAGCAGCGTCGCCCGCCCCGGCACCACGGTGAGCGTCGTCACGACGAAGGTCAGCCCCAGCAGCACCAGATGCGTGGCGCCGAGGCCGAGCACCAGCGGCCCTTTGAGCCAGATCGAGACCACCGCGATGGCCGGGATCGTCAGCCCGATGCTGGCCATCGCCGAGCCCAGGGCCAGGTTGAGGCTGATCTGGATCTGGTCGCGCTTGGCCGCGCGGACGGCGGCGATGGTCTCCGGCAGCAGCACCAGCAGCGCGATCACCACGCCGACCACCGCCTGGGGCAGCCCGGCCGACGAGACCGCCAGCTCGATCACCGGCGACTCGACCTTGGCCAGGCCGACGACCGCCACCAGGGCCACCAGCAGCAGCCCGAGGCTGATCATGGTGGCCCGCGCCGAGGGCCGCGGCGCATGCTCCTCAGCCGTGCCGGTCGCGCCCTCGGCCGCGTCCTCAGGGGTGACCGGTAGGAAGTAGTCGCGGTGCCGTACGGTCTGGGTCAGCACGAACAGCCCGTACAACAGGAGCGACACCACCGCCGCGAACCCGAGTTGCGCGGCGGAGAAGGCGGGCCCCTTGGCACTCGTCGTGAACGTCGGCAGCGCGAGGCTGAGCGTGCTCAGCGTCGCGACCGTCGCCAGCGCGCCGCCCGTGCCCTCGGCGTTGAAGACCGCCACCTTTCGCCGGAGCGCTCCGCTGAGCAGGGACAGCCCGACGATGCCGTTACAGGTGATCATGACCGCGGCGAACACCGTGTCCCGGGCCAGTGACGCCGAATGCTCGCCACCTGAGATCATCAGGCTGACGATCAGCGCCACCTCGATCACCGTCACGGCCACGGCCAGCACCAGCGATCCGAACGGCTCGCCCACCCGGTGCGCGATGACCTCGGCGTGGTGCACGGCGGCCAGGACGGCGCCGGCGAGCAGCACGGCCACGATGATCACCAGGACGGGCGGGAGTTCACGACCCCATGACAGGGCCAGAGCGAGGAGCGCGAGTAGGGGGACCGCGACCGTCCACTGTCTCGTTATGTAACGAAGCATATACAGGGTGTTGCCCAATCTTTCGGAGTTACCACCGATCATGCCTTGTCATCCGTTTTGAGGTGAAATAGACCATGGATCACGTGATCGCGACGGAGACCGTGCCATGGATCCCGACGGCACACCGGCTGGACGTCGTCCTGTCCTCGCGGCTGCCGCCGACCGGCCAGATCACCACAGCCTTCGCCGTCGTACGGGACGACGCCGACAGGATGCTGCTGACCTGCGTCGACCGGGCGGGACGCGGCTGGGACATCCCCGGCGGCCACCTCGAACCCGGCGAGTCCCCCGTGGACGCCGCCGTCCGGGAGTTGGCCGAGGAGACCGGGCTGGTGCTGGCGCCCGAGAAGCTGTCCGTTTTCGCGTGGTTGCGGATCGAACTGACGGGGCCGGTGCCCGATGGGTATCGCTATGAGGCGCTGACGAATCTGGTGATGTTCCAGGCGCGGCTCGACTCGCCGGGACCCGCCGTACGGCCCGCTCCGGGGTCGGAGAGTACGCGGGCCGCCTGGCTTCCGGCCGAGGAGGTGGAACGATTGTGCTCCGGGCGGAGCTGGCTGATCGCGTACCGGACGCTCTAGCCGTTGCACACGCTTCGTTTAACGGAATAATCTCGTCCCATGCCCAGGGGAACCTCAGAAGTCAGCGAGCCGATGTACTTCGTGCTCACCGCGCTGCGCGGCGGACCGCTGCACGGACACGCGATCAGCAAGTCGATCAAGGAGCTGTCCGGCGGCCGGGTCCAGCCCTCTGTCGGCACCCTGTACGGCATCCTTGAGCGGCTCAACGAGCGAGGCGTGATCGCCGTGGACCGTGAGGAGACGGTCAACGGCCGCAACAGGCGCTACTTCAGGATCACCGACGAGGGCCAGGCGCTGGTGGAAGCCGAGGCGAGACGCATGCAGGAGGCCGCGTCCCTCGTCCTGCGGCCGACCATGTTCGCGTCCCTCGTCCGTCTGCTGACCGCATGACCGCGCTCGAACGGCACTACCGCAGGCTGCTGCTGGCCTACCCGAGGCGGTACCGCGCGGCGCACGGCGACGAATTACTCGACGTCCTGCTCGAATCCGCCGCTCCAGGACAGTCCACCCCGGTGCTCAGAGAGGCGTGGGGACTGCTCCGAGGCGGCGTGCGCACCCGCATCACCCACCAGGCGACGGGCACCGCCTGGGCGGACGGCCTGCATCTCGGGGTCACGGCGGTGTCGGCGGTGAACCTGGCCGCGCTGCTGCCGTTCACGGGCTCGCTGCCGCTGTGGACGCTGCTGTCGGTGCTCGCGCTGCTGGCGGTCATGCACGGATGGACGCGGACGGCGTTCCTGCTCACTCTCGCCACCGGCGTCAAGGCGGTCTCGATCGCCGGCGGCTGGCAGCCCTTGGACCTCACCCTCCTGCCGGTCTACCCGTCAGCGCTCGCCGACCGTCCCCTGTTCGAGACCAGCAGCCCGCAGGCGGTGGCCATGGGGTACGCGGTCGTACTAGCCGGGCTGGCGGTGCTGGCCTGGCGGCGGCACCGGCCACGAGCCCGGTCGTGGTGGTGGTTCGTGGCTGCGCTGGCGGCCGCGTGGGCAGGCCCGTCGTGGCTGCCGGAGGGCACACTGTTCCCGATCAGCCTGAGCAAGATGGCCGTCGAGGTGGTGGCGCTGGGGCTGGCCGTGGCGGGCGCGTACCTGGCCCGTGACCCGCGCTGGGCACTGGCCTCGGGCATCTACCTGGTGGTCACGTCGGGCGACCTGGGTCTGCACGGCGACCAGCTGACCAGGCAGCACCTCGCTTACTGGGGCGTACTGGTCGTACTGACCCTGGCGACGGCGTTCGCGCCCTACCGGCAGCGGCGGCACGCCCTGGATTGACCATGCTCCGTTAAACGGAGTATTGTCCTCTGCCATGCCCAAGAGATCCCCTCTTGCTCCTGCCGTGGCGATGGCCGCGCTGGTCGCACTCGGCGGCTGCGGGGGCACCGCCGAGAACGCGCCACAGCCGTCCCAGACCGCGGCGGCAAAGGACAAGAAGCACCTGCTCGAATCGGCCAAGGCAGACTGCATGAAGCTGAAGGGCTTCAAGTACGTCGCCTACGTACAGCCGGAGAAGCAGGACAGCGAGGAAGACAAAGCCCGCAAGGCTGGCAAATACCCGGCGATGCGGAAATATCGCGAAAAATATGGGTTCGGGGTGTTCGCGATGCACGTCTATCCCAAGGAGATGGGGAACCCGGCCGTCAAGCCCGACAACCCGGACATCAACCCCAACTGGAAGATCCAAGGCTCGCTGTCCCACGCGCAGAGTGTGGCCTACCAGGAAGCGGCGAACGCCTGCATGGCCGAAGCCGTCAAGAAGGTCCTCGGCAAGACCGTGAAGTCGACCAGCGACTACCTCGCACAGATCAACGAGGCTTCCGAGCAGGCCATCTCCAGGGCTATCGACGCCGACCCCCAGTTGGTCGAGCAGGCCGTCACCATGGCCTCGTGCCTCAAGGGCAAGGGCTACCCGATCGGCAAGTCCACGCCGATGGCGATGTCCAGCCGAGGCCGGGACGTGTTCATGGCCCAGGAGGACAAGCTGGGCAGACAGCAGCGCGACGACGTGCCCGATGTCGCACCGCCGGTGAAGAAGGGCGAGGTCAAGATGACCTACGCCCCCACGCTGACCCCGACGGAGGCCAAGCCCTACCTGACCAAGGAGATCAAGGCGGCCCTCGACGACCTGGAATGCGGCAAGGACTTCTATCCGGCGTACTTGCCCAAGGAGGCCGCCGCCGATCAGCGGGTCTACGAAGAATTCGGTATGTGAGGCTCGATGAAGTCGCCCCGGAGGCTGCTCGCCTTCGTCATCGCGGGTGTCGTGGCCATCGCCGCCGCCGGCTGGGTCGTCAGCACCCGCCTGCGCTCCCCTGCCGACGAAGCCGCCCGCCGCGCCGCGCCGAAGGCGTCGCTCGTCACCGCAGCGGTCGAGCGCCGCAAGCTGGTCAGCACGGTCGTGGTCAGCGGCACGCTCGAATACGGCTCGCCGCTGCCCATCACCCTCGCGGGAGTGGTCGGTGGCACCTCGGAGCTGCAGCGGGTCACCCGGGCACCGCGCCAGGGCAGGCTGAAAGAGGGAGCGGCGTTCATGGAGGTGAACGGCCGCCCGGTGTTCGCGCTGCGCGGCTCCGTGCCGATGCACCGCACGATCGGCCCGGGCACCGAGGGCAAGGACGTCAAGCAGCTGCAGAAGGCGCTGCGCAGACTCGGGTACGGCGGGCCCACCTCGGGGGTGTTCGACCGGGCCACGATCGCCGCCGTCACCAGGATGTACAAGAAGAAGGGGTACGAGGCCCAGCAGCCCACGCTGACCGACCGGCAGGCCCACGACCAGTTGCGCAAGGCCGTACAGACGGCGCAGGAGACCCTGGCGACCGAGAAGAACACGCTCGACCAGGGGCGTGACGTGCTCCCGCTGAAGGTCAAGCTGACCAACGCCAAGGCGGACCTGAAGTCGGCACGCGCCGCGCTGAAGGAGGCCGAGAGGCAGCGGCTCACTCCGGAGGACGACGGCAAGCTGGCGACGGCCGACGCGACCGTACGCGCGGCCGAGGAGAAGCTGCTCGAAGCCGAGCAGGCGCTCGCCGCGGCCAGGAATCAGCCGACCGCCGCCCCGACCGCCACCTCCACCGCCGTGCCCACCGCCACCGCCGCGCCTCAGCCGACCCAGGACACGAGCCTGCTGGAGCTGAAGGTACGCAACGCCAGGGCCGATCTGGACCAGGCGCAGGAGGCGTACGGCCGGATCAAGGAGGAGTCGCGGCAGGCCCGCGAGAAGCTGCTGGAAGAGCTGCGCAAGGCCGAGCGCACGGCGAAGGACGGGCTGGTCACGGCCGAGCAGGCACTGCGCCAGGCGCGGCGGCTCTCCCCTACCAAGCTCAAGGTGGCCAACGCGGCCAAGGACGTGAGCGCGGCCAGGTCGCTGCTGGCGGAGTTCGAACGGACCTATGGCACGGCGATCCCGCCGGGCGAGATCGTGTTCCTGCCGAAGCTGCCCGCGCGGGTGCAGAAAACCGCGGTGAAGGCGGGCGAGGCCGTCGAGAAGGAGATCGCCACGGTGACCAGCTCGACGTTCATGGTGACGGGGTCGGTCGAGAGCGCGGAATCCGACCTGCTGCGTACGGGCATGAGCGCGGTCATCGAGCTCGACTCGGGCAAGACGTACCCGGCGGCGCTCACCGCGGTCGGCGAGAAGGCCACGGTGCCCGGCCAGGAGAAGGGCCCCGAGGGCACCCAACCGGTGCTGCTCACGCCGAGCTCAGCGAAAGGACTCAAGGGCCAGTCGGGCGCCACGGTAACGGCCAGGGTGACCGTGGGGGCGACCAAGGAGCCGGTGCTGGTGGTCCCGGTGGCCGCGGTCGTCACGGGGGCCGACGGCAAGGCGCGTGTGCAGGTGGAGTACGCCACGGACAAGACCAAGGAGGTCGAGATCCGCACCGGCCTGACCGCTGACGGGAACGTCGAAGTCACCGGCGCGCTCAACGCCGGCGACCGGGTTGTGGTCAGCGGTGTCTGAGCCCGGCATCGCATCAACCAGCTCAGCGGCGCTGGAGCCGGTCATCGAGCTGACCGCCGTGTGCAGGGACTACCCCGCGCAGCCGCCCGTCCGCGCGCTCGACGACGTCTCGTTCCGGGTGGCGCGCGGCGACTACCTGGCGATCGTCGGCCCGTCAGGCTCGGGCAAGTCCACGCTGCTCAACGTCCTGGGCCTGCTGGACCGGCCCAGCTCGGGCAGCTACCGCCTGGACGGCACCGAGACCACCACCCTGCGCGACGGCGAACGGACCAAGCTGCGCGGCGACCGCATCGGCTTCGTCTTCCAGTCCTTCCACCTGCTCGCCCACCGCAGCGTCGTGGAGAACGTGATGCTCGCGGAGATCTACGGCGGCCACCCGCGCAAGGGCAGGCGGGAGCGGGCACTGGCGGCGCTGGAGCGGGTCGGGCTCGGCCACCGCGTGGGCTTCCTGCCCGATCGACTGTCCGGCGGCGAGCGCCAGCGCGCGGCCATGGCCAGGGCCCTCATGGGCGAGCCGTCCCTGCTGCTCTGCGACGAGCCCACCGGCAACCTCGACAGTCGCAACACCGAGGCGGTGCTCGACCTGTTCGACGAGCTGCGCGAGCAGGGGCTGACGATCGTGGTCATCACGCACGAGCGGGAGGTCAGCACGCGCGCCGGTCGCCGGGTGCGGATCACCGACGGCGTGCTGGTGGAAGAGGCGTGATGCACGTACGGGATCTCCTCGGCGAGGCCGTCGCCGGCATGCTCGCCAGGCCGGTGCGCTCCGCGCTCACCACGCTCGGCACCGTGCTGGGCATCACCACGCTGGTCATCACGCTCGGCGTGGCCGCCACCGCGGGCAACCAGATCGTCGGGCGCTTCGACGAGCTGGTCGCCACGGCCATCACAGTGGAAGTACCGGAGAGCGCGAACGTACCGCTGGTCGCCTGGGACTCGCTCGATCGGGTGACCAGGCTGCGCGGGGTGGTCTCGGCCGCGGCGGTGGCCGAGACCAAGGACAGCTCGAACCTGTCGGTCCGCTCCAACGATCTCGTCGACCCGGCCAGGGTGACCACGCAGACCCTGACGGTACTGGCCGCCACGACCGGCCTGCCCGAGGCCGCCAGGGGCCGGGTCGTGCAGGGCAGGTTCTACGACGCCGGTCACGTCAAGCGGGCGGACCGGGTGGCCGTGCTCGGCGACCAGGCGGCCAAGATGCTCGGCGTCACCAGTCTCGACCGGGCTCCGGCGATCTTCATCGGCAAGCACGCGTACACGGTCATCGGCATCCTCGGCGACCTGCGCCGCGAACGGAACCTGAGCGCCGCCGTCATCGTGCCGCCCACGGTGGGCAAGCAGTTCGGGCTGCGTGACGTGACCAGGGTGCTGGTCAACACCAGCCTGGGCGCCGCCGACCTGATCGCCGGGCAGGCGCCGAACGCGCTCTCCCCCGGCAACGGTGACCAGTTGCAGGTCGTCGCCCCGCCCAGCCCCACCAGGGCGCGCGACCAGGCACAGGACGACGTCAACGCGCTCTTCCTGATCCTCGGCCTGGTCTCGCTGGTGGTGGGCGCGGTCGGCATCGCCAACGTCACGCTGGTCACCGTGATGGAACGCGTCGCCGAGATCGGCCTGCGCCGCTCGCTGGGCGCGGCCCGCCGCCACATCGCCGCCCAGTTCCTGCTGGAGTCGACGCTGATCGGGCTCGCGGGCGGCGTGATCGGCGCGAGCATCGGCGTGGTCGCCGTCGTCGCCGTCTCGGCCGCCAAGCAGTGGACTCCGCTCCTGGACGTACGGCTGGCGATCGGGGCGCCCATCGCCGGGGCCGTGGTCGGCCTGCTCGCCGGCCTGTATCCGGCGCTGCGGGCGGCCAGAATGGAGCCGGTGGACGCGCTCAGGTAGCTTTTCGATCATGAATCCGACACCCGAGGACGGCGTCACGCTCACCGTGTGCCCTCCCCTGACCGACCACGACCTCAACGACCTCTTCGCGGCCTCCTGGCCCGGCCACGACCCCACCTCGTTCGCGGGCCGGCTTGGCCACAGCCTCTGCTGGATCGCCGCCCATCGCGCGGATCGCCTGGTCGGCTACGTGAACGTCGCCACGGACGGCGGCATCCACGCCTTCATCCTGGACACCACCGTGCGTCCCGCCGAACGCCGGGCGGGCCTCGGTGTCCGCCTGGTCCGCGCGGCCGCCGACGAGGCCAAGGCGCGCGGCGCCGAGTGGCTGCACGTGGACTACGAACCGCATCTTGAGGGCTTCTACGCCCAGTGCGGCTTCCGCCCTACGGCGGCGGGGTTGATGCAACTCTGAGATCGCGGTTCTGAGGACTGCGGCGCGACGAAGCGGCGGCGCGGAGGATTGCGGGAAGGTCTTTCGCGGGGTCTACTTCGTCCATGGCACTCCCCGAACTCGTCCCCTCCGGGCAGCCGGTGGACGTCCAGAAGACCAGTTTCTCACTCGATGTTCTCGGCCGCTTCTTCTGCAGCACCTGGCAGGAGGCGACGGGCAGCGGCGGGCCGCCGTTCTCGGCGGTGGTGGTCGGCGGTGGGATGTACGGGGCGTACTGCGCGACCAAGATCTACCGGCGGCACCCGGGCAAGCGGGTGCTGCTGCTGGACGCCGGCCCCTACCTGGTGCCCGAGCACGTGCAGAACCTCGGCCGTATCGGGCTGAACGTCCCCGCGCCCATAGCGCCCGGCGCCGATCCGCGCGTGCCCCGGGAGCTGGTGTGGGGGCTGCCGTGGCGGGGCAACGTCGACTTTCCCGGGCTCGCGTACTGCACCGGCGGCAAGTCCCTCTACTGGGGCGGCTGGTGCCCCCGGCTCACGGCGGATGATCTCCGGCATTGGCCGGCGTCGACGGCCGCGTACCTGGAGAGCACCTACCTGGAGGTGGAGAGCGAGATCGGCGTCGTGCCCGCGACCGATTTCATCGCGGGAGACCTCTATACGACGCTGTTCGAGGCGTTCGCGTCCGCCGCCGCGGTGACGCCGGGGTTCGAGACCGGCCTCGGTGATCGCGGCGCCGAGGTCGCGCCGCTCGCGGTGCAGGGTGACTCGCCGGTGTCGGGCCTGTTCAGCTTCGACAAGTACAGCAGTCTGCCGATGCTCATGGACGCGGTCCGCGAGGATGTGACCGCCTCCGGGGGACGCGACGCGGACCGGCGGCTCTTCGTGGTGCCCCTGGCGCACGTCCTCCGGGCGCACGCGGCCGACGGGGTGGTGACCGCGATCGACGTCGACGCCGCCGGGCGGCCGGAGTCCCTGCGGGTCTCCCCCGACTGTGCCGTGATCCTCGCCGCGAGCGCGGTGGAGACCACCCGGCTCGCCCTGGGCTCGTTCCCCACCCCGCTCATGGGCCGTAACCTGATGGCGCACGTACGCAGCGACTTCACCGTCAGGATCCGCCGTACGGCGCTGCCGCCGCTGCCCGAACACGTACAGACCGGCGCGCTGCTGCTGCGCGGGCTGGTGCCCGCCGGCCGGTTCCACATCCAGATCACCGCGTCGACGAGTCAGGGCGGATCCGACGAACTCCTGTTCCGCATGCTCCCGGACATGGACCTGCTCGAACGGCAGCTGGCCAACACCGACCCCGACTGGATCACCGTCACCCTGCGCTGCGTCGGCGAGATGCACGGGGACCGGACGACCGAGATACCGGACCCGGACAAGAGCTGGATCAATCTCAGCCCGCACGAGGTCGACGAGTACGGCATCGCGCGCGCGTACCTGCACCTCACGCTCGATCCGCGGGATGAGCAGGTCTGGGCGGCCATGGACGGCGCGGCGCTCGCCATCGCCCAGGCGGTCTCCGGCTCGCCGGACCAGATCGAGTATCTGTACGACAACGCATGGCACGCGCGGCCGTTCCCCCTGGACAGGCCGTTCCCCGAATGGCATCGGGGACTCGGGACGACCTACCACGAATCCGGCACGCTGTGGATGGGCGACGACCCGGCCACCTCGGTGACCGATCCGGTGGGCCGCTTCCATCACGTACGGAACGCCTACGCCTGCGACCAGTCGTTGTTCCCGACGGTCGGATCGGTCAACCCGGTCCTCACGGGACTGACCCTCGCCAGGCAGTTGGCCGACCGTCTCTGAACGGAACGCCGCCCCCCTTGTGGGAGACGGCGACCGTGCGAGTCCTAGCGAACCCAGAGGGGGTAGTAGCCGGGGCTACCCGTGCAGTCGTACTGGCTGAAGCCCTCCCGGACGTACTGCTGGCCCATGTCGATGCACTTGGACTTGGTGGTGAAGACGCCGATGTACACCCAGCCGGCCGCCTGAGCGGGGGTGCTGAGCACGCTGACGCCCATGACGGCGATGGCTGTCGTGAGGAGCGCGGCACGTAGACGCGACATGTGTCTCCTTCATACCCGGGGACGCGATACGCGAAGATCATGTCAGGGCAGGGTCCGAAACGCGATCTCGACGACCTGGTCAGTCGTCGCCGTGCGCATGGTGAGCCGGCCGATCCGGGCCACCGGTCCGAACGCCGCCCACCAAATGTCGATATTGTGTTGCTCCGCATCGCCCTGGCGGCAGGTAGAGAGCTGAGGTAGGACAAGTGGCGGCACATGGCTTCGGTGACTTCGCGAACATGAATATCGATGCGTTGTTGGCGGATTCACAGAAGCGGGTGGCCCGTTTCGAGGAAGCGCAGAAAAGGGCCGCGGACGTGGTCGGCCGGGCCGCTACCGCCGACGACCACATCGCGGTCGAGTGCACCGCCTCCGGGGTGAGCAGACTCGATATCGACCCCCGGGCCAAGCGCATGAGCGTCGAGGAGATGTCCGCGGCGATCCTCCAAGCGATTCACGATGCCGACGCGGACCTCAAGCGTCAACTGTCGGAGATCCTGACGGACTCGTTCGACGGGGACCTCCTGAACCCGACCGGCGACCCGGAAGCCGCAAGTGCGCAGGTCGAGGAGGCGCAGAAAGCGTTCGACCGCATGATGACCGACACGTTGGGCGAGCTGGACCGCATGCGCAAGGAGTTCGGCTACTGACCGGGGGACCCGCGTGGCGGCGTCGCCGCACCCGTTACTTCAGGCCGTCCGTCAGGGTCTTGTCGTACCCCCAGGCGACCCCGCACGCCACCAGCAGCAGGAAGAGCTTCCACAGAACCTTCTTCCACAACACCAGAAGCCGCTGCTCCATCGAGAGAGCCAGCGATTGCGCCTTCCATTGGCCGTAGAACCACCCCCCTCCGCCGAGGGTCCCGGAGAGCGCGAGCGCCGCTGTGAAGGTGGCACTCGTGAAATTGAGGTAGATCCACGCGGTCCAGAGGTTGGCCAGCACTCTGAGGATCAACGAAAGGCGATGCGCCGAGTTGGCGGCGGTCTGCGAGGCCATGTCGTACTCGTCGACCTTCTCCCCGAAAGCCGCTCGATCCATCGCCTGCCAACTGGCCGCCGACACATTGTCGTGCTGATTCCGCATGGACGCGCCGGAGGCGGACACGCTGCCACTGATGGCACTCCAGCCGTCCGCGGCCTTGTGCAGCAACTGCGGATCCGCCGGCACCGTGAGGCCGAACTGGAGCACGTACTTCTGCAGCGCCGGCAGCAGGGCGGCGGCGAACGCCCATTCAGCGAGTGCCGTCAGCTGCATCCACCGCAGATCGCCGCCGCCGCCGGGCTCGTACGGACTGGGCGTGCCACCCGGAATGGGGAGTTTAAATGCGTCGGACATTTTCTATGTTCTCCACTTCCGCGGTGTCCACGTTTCCGGATGCCGTATACAGCTCGTCTCGATGACCGTGCAATGATTGGACCATGTCGCCCAGCTTCCACTCGGCGGCGGCGACTATTTTGTCGTGCTCCCGGGTCAACGGAAACCCAAGCACACCCAACGCACCCCAGCCGAGCCGCATATTCGGCGGAAAGGTGCCGGCCTCTTCCAGATGTGATACGGGAGAAGTCCCGGTGGTGTCGTCGACAAGCGCGTCGCCGAGCCTCTTGATCGCTGGCCTGTTGTATATCCGGGCCGACTCATCCGCGCCTGTGCCGGGTGTACCCGAAGGCAACGTCATCACCATCCGTCCCCAACGAGTTACAAAGAGTAACTTTTTCGCAGTATGTCAGTAAGATCTTATAAGTCGAAAGCTGCGCACACAGGCTTCTGCGCCTATTGCTCAGCACGAAGTGCAAGCAGGGCCGTGCCGGGCAGCCGGCTGAACGCACGCGGCGCCGCCGGTCTGCCCGAGGCGGTCAGTCGTTACCGAGCTCCATCGCGGCGCGGTCGAGCATCTCCTCGTCCTCGGAGACCTCGCCGCGTGAGGCGATGATCTCGGCGCCGCCCTGCGGCATGTCGCCGATCAGCGGGGTCGAGGGCGTCTGGGAGGCGTCGATGAGCGCGGGATGGGTGGGGCCGAGCATGCCGAGGCTGGCGTACTGCTCCAGCTTGGCGCGCGAGTCGGCGATGTCGAGGTTGCGCATGGTGAGCTGGCCGATCCGGTCCACCGGTCCGAACGCCGAGTCCTCCGTACGCTCCATCGACAGCTTGTCCGGGTGGTAGCTGAAAGCCGGGCCGGAAGTGTCGAGGATCGAGTAGTCCTCACCGCGCCGCAGCCGCAGCGTCACCTCGCCGATGACCGCCGTGCCGACCCAGCGCTGCAGCGACTCGCGGACCATGAGCGCCTGCGGGTCGAGCCAGCGGCCCTCGTACATCAACCGGCCGAGCCGCCGTCCCTCGCTGTGGTAGCTCGCCAGCGTGTCCTCGTTGTGGATCGCGTTGACCAGCCGTTCGTAGGCCGCGTGCAGCAGCGCCATCCCGGGCGCCTCGTAGATGCCGCGGCTCTTGGCCTCGATCACCCGGTTCTCGATCTGGTCCGACATGCCCATGCCGTGCCGGCCACCGATCGCGTTGGCCTCCATCACCAGGTCGACCGGGGTGGCGAACTCCTTGCCGTTGATCGTCACCGGGCGGCCCTGGTCGAAGCCGATGGTCACGTCCTCGGTGGGGATCTCGACCGTCGGGTCCCAGAACCGCACGCCCATGATCGGGTCCACGGTCTCGATGCCGGTGTCGAGGTGCTCCAGGGTCTTGGCCTCGTGGGTGGCGCCCCAGATGTTGGCGTCGGTCGAATATGCCTTCTCGGTGCTGTCGCGATAGGGCAGGCCGTGGGCCAGCAGCCACTCCGACATCTCCTTGCGCCCGCCCAGCTCGGACACGAAGTCCGCGTCGAGCCAGGGCTTGTAGATGCGCAGGTGGGGGTTCGCGAGCAGGCCGTAGCGGTAGAAGCGCTCGATGTCGTTGCCCTTGAACGTCGAGCCGTCGCCCCAGATCTGCACGTCGTCCTCGAGCATCGCCCGGACCAGCAGGGTCCCGGTGACCGCCCGGCCGAGCGGGGTGGTGTTGAAGTAGGCCCGCCCGCCCGATCGGATGTGGAACGCGCCGCAGGTCAGCGCGGCCAGGCCCTCCTCGACCAGCGCCGCGCGGCAGTCGACCAGACGCGCGATCTCAGCCCCGTACGCCGTCGCGCGACCGGGCACCGAGGCGATGTCGGGCTCGTCGTACTGGCCGATGTCGGCGGTGTAGGTGCACGGGACGGCGCCCTTGTCGCGCATCCAGGCGACGGCGACCGAGGTGTCGAGACCACCCGAGAAGGCGATGCCGACCCGCTCGCCGGTGGGCAGGGAGGTGAGAACCTTGGACATGAGACAAGAGTATGCATTGCTTCGCATGATCATGCAAGATTCGGCGCGGGCCATGGTCTTCGCGTGCAACAGTTTTTGCCCCTGCCCCCTCTCGGAGGTGAAAGAACGACGAAGGGCGAGAACCGTTGGAAGGCGATCCCCGTTTCGCAGAGTTCGTCGCAGAACGCGGCGACGCGCTGCTGCGCTACGGCTATGTACTGGCCGGGAACCCCCATGACGCGGCCGACCTGGTCCAGGAGTCGCTGCTGAAGCTCCGTGGCGCCTGGCCGCGATTACGTCTGAAGGAGAACCCGGAGAGCTACGCACGTACCACGATGGCCAGGCTGCACATCGCCAAATGGCGATTGCGGCGACGCGAGCTGCTCGTCTGGGACCTGCCCGAACGCGAGCACCACGATCCGCTGCCCAGCGGCGACGAGCGCAGCATGTGGCAGGCACTGGCCGGGCTGCCGCGCAAACAGCGCGCGGTGCTGGTGCTGCGCTACTACGAGCAGCTCGACGACGCGGAGATCGCCGCCGTGCTCGCGATCTCCCGCGGCACGGTACGCAGCCAGGCCGCCCGCGCGCTGAGCAAGCTGCGCTCCGCCCTGCCGACTGAGCGGAATTCGACGACCGGAGGGAAGGTCCGATGAACGAGGTCGAGGAGACCCTGCGCAGGACGTTCGGTCAGGCGGCCGAGCACGCGCCCAGACTGCCGGGGATGCTGCCCGAGCGGCTCGAACGGGTTCACCTGCGCAGGAGGCGGCGGTCCCGGATGGCGCTGGCCGCCGCGGCGGTCGTGCTGGTCTCGGGCGGGACGCTGGCCGTAGTGCGTGGCGGCGAGACCACGACGGCCGTACAGGGTGACGTCGCCTCGCAGGTGCGCGGCGAGGCGCCGGCCGAGCCCGTGGAGAAGGTCTGGCCGGAGGCGGTGATCAAGGTCGCGGGGAAGGGGTACGGCGGGACGGCGTGGCGGCCGGCCACGGTCATCGACGACCGCACGGTGCTCATGACGACAAGGGATGGGTTCGAGAGCACGGCGGCCATCTACGCCTACGACCTCGAGACCGCCGCCCAACGCAAGATCGCCGACGTGCCGAGGCCCGCGGGGACAGTGTTGTTCGCCTCGGACTTCACCGTGGGCGGCGGCCACGTGGCCTGGTGGACCGCGACGGAGGACTCGGTCGCGCACCTTTGGGCCGTACCGCTGGAGGGCGGTGAGGCGAAGATCGTCGCCGACCAGAGGGTCCAGGTCGACGACGACGGCAACTTGATCGACGGGCTCGGGGTGGTCAACGACAAGATCGTTTTCTCGGTGCGCCCAGGCGGAGTCTTCACCGTTCCCCTCGGGGGCGGCACGGTGGAGCCGATCGCGGAGAGCGCCGGAATGCACCTGCTGACCTGGCCGTGGGCCGGCACACCAGGGCCGGGCGGCCAGCCCAAGACGGGCCCGGTGGGCGAACGGACGGAGGGCCCGCTGTACGAACGGATCCGGAACCTGGAGACCGGGGAGACCGCCACCGCCGTCGTCCACGCCGACGAGCAACTCCGCTCGTGTGGCGTGCGCATCTGCCTGGGCACCACCACTAGCGGCGAGAGCTTCTACCGGCAGCGGGACGGCTCGCAGGAAAGGAAGGCGATCGGCCACCCTTTCACGCTCGAACCACCGACCCAGGATCGCTTCTCCTTCTCGTCGTACGGCCCGCAGCCCGCGGGTGTCGGGCTGTACGACCTGGTCAGCGGCAAGTCGGCCAGCCTCGGCATCAAGCCGGAGGGTAATTCGATCAGGCTGCCAATGGCGGATTCCACCGGAAGGATCCTCAGCTACTCGCTCGGGGACGACCTGTACATGATCGACCTGTCCAAGATCCGGTAACCGTCGCACGTTCCTCAGAAGCGGTCGAGACGGCATTGTCACCGCCTCGGCCGCGGCGGCGAGAATGGTTCAGCCGCCATTTGCTACTCGCGTGTTACCGTCGGGTCATGGTTGGGTCGATCCTCCCGCCGTCTTCAGATATCGCCCGCATTCGGCGGCACATTTTCTACGCGGATGCGGTGAGTGTGCTCATGCTCTTAGGAACAGGGTGCTTCCTTACGTTGAGCAGCCAGACGGTATTCGAAGGCTACCTATCGGCGGGGACGGGCGTGGTGTCGCAAGCGTGCGCTCCCGTGGCCGCCATCATTCTCCTGTTAGGGCTCTGGTATCGGCCCGGCACCGGTAAACCCCTATTGGACCTCTCCAGTCCCAGCGAGCAGCGCGCCGCGTCGAAGTCGGCGCAGATAGACCGGGCGGCTCTGGCGCTCTACCGGAAACTGATCGTGCTTCGCGTCGCCACCGGGATCGTCATCGTGCAGGCCGCCTTGTACGGCGTGTCGGCTGTAACGCCCTATTGAATTTCTCGCTTGCCCGGCTTCATGCGGTGACGCAACACTGCAATCTCGACGATCGCTACTTCTCCTCGCCAAGGCCGAAGGAGACGTCGGTGAGGCGGACCGTCCCGACCTCCGGGTCGTCGAGGAGTTTACGCAGGTCGGCGAGTTTCCAGCGGTCGGCCACGAGCCCGTACACGACACCCTCCTTGGCCGTATCCGCGAGCCCTTCGTAGGTCAGCTCGAACTCACTGAAATCGTCCCCCTCGTCAAGCAGCCCGACCCACCTGCGGAACTCCTCCAGCGCCGCCTCCGGCTCGGTCTCGCACTGGTAGACGAGATCCGTCAGGGCTTGGTCCTTGGTCATGTCGCGGTTCCAAACGACCGCGTTCATCGAGGACGGTTCATCGGAGTCGTCGTAATAGGAGGGCGCGTAGATGTAGGAGACGCCTGCCCCTCCGCAGAGTGCGTGCCTGCGGTTGAAGGCGACGAGCCGCTCGGTGGCCATCGGATGCGCGAACTCCACGACCGCGACGGCTTCGAGCGTCTGCGGAAGTCCGTCGATGGTCTTCCGGACCTCCTCCTTGTCGACCTCGGAGTCCGGCTCCACGGAATCGATCGCGTCCTTCAGGCTGCCCGCCGGCCCGCCGAGGGAAGGGGCACGGACGGCGCCGAACAGGTTCTCCACGATTTCGTAGTCCGTCCGGCCCGCGCTGGGACCGGCCCGGCGCGGCTCCCCCTGCAGCGTGTAGGACGTCTCCAGCAGCCCTACGCCGTTGCCGTACCCGTACGACAGGCGCTTGTCCGGGTTCGCGATGCGGGCGGCCGTGCCGTACACCTCGCCGATCCGCGCGTCGTCGGAAGGATCGACGAACACCCACAGGACCCGGTCGACCGCGCTGAAGGCCAGGAACAGCGCCGCGGTGACAGCCAGGACCTTGACGAGAGACCTGGCCACGTACGCCCAGTCGGGCTCCCTCGTGTTCAGCACCGCGCGCGCTCCTGCGATCTAGATCAAATCGGGTAAGGCGCACCATAGCCGCCCGGAACCGGGGCGGGCGGGGGAATCCAGCCCCGCTCAGCTGTGAAAGAGCTGCGCTCAGGGCGGTGCCGGTGGCCGCGAAGTGAGTGGGCGGCACCGGGCTTGTTCGAGGTGTGTGCGGAGGTGCACCCTACCGGGGGTTCTGCGACTACCGAGTGTTCAGCGGCTCCGGGGGTTCAGCGACTCCGGGGGTTCAGCGACGCGGTGATCGCCATCGTGGTGTAGGCCATGGTGAAGCCGCCGCCGATCGCGTCGATGGCGGCACCGACGCCCGCCAGCACCTCGGCCAGCTGCTCCGGTGGGAGTTGGGTGAGCGCGCCGGTGGTGGGCAGCAGGTCGAGCCAGTCGTCGCGGCCGTAGTACCGCTCCCAGTCGAACCGCCACTGCTCCGGCTCGCCGAACTCGGCCGCCTTCCGGATGCCGTCGGCGAACAGGGCGAACATCGCCTGGTAGATGTCCTGGCCCGGCCGCGGCGGTCCGGCGCTCAGCGGCGAGTCGGGCGCCACCTTCCGGAAGACGGTGGCGAACGCCTCCGCGACGACGGGCGGCGGGTCGTACGCGTGCGCGAACACCGCCAGCAGGCCGCCGGGCCGCAGCACCCGTGCCGCCTTGGCGGCGCCCGCTACGGGGTCCACCCAGTGCCAGGACTGTCCGGCGACGACCGCGTCGAAGGTACGGCCGGCGGCCTCCCAGTCCTCGAACGTCGCCACCTCGACCTCAATCCCGGTACGGCGGGCGAACTCGGCCATCCGGACGTCCGGCTCGACACCCAGCACCTTGCACCCGGCCGCCAGGAACTGACGGGCTTCTATGCCGGTGCCGCAGCCGACATCGACGATGTCGCGGCCGGGGCTGGCGGCGATGATCTGCCGCACCAGGGCGTCGGGATAGTCGGGGCGGGCCCGGTCGTAGCGTTCGGCGTCGACCCCGAACGACTCCGCCATCCGCCTGGCCGTATGGGGCTCGTTCCGCGAAGGCTCTGGTTGCTCCTGCGATAAAGTGGGCATGCGCCCACCATAGTGGGCAGGCGCCCACTCCACAATCGGGCAGACGTTCGCGGTGAGCGAAGGGTGGGCAAAAGCATGTGAAGCATGTGAAGAAGGAGGACGGGCGATGCCGACTGGAGTGGCCCTCCGGGATGTGCGGCAGCAGTTGTTCGACGCCGCCGAGCGCGTCCTGCTCCGGGACGGGGCGCCCGGCCTGACCAGCCGGGCGGTCACGGCGGAGGCGGGTGTCGCCAAGGGTGTCCTGCACAAGCACTTCGAGGACTTCGACGCCTTCCTCGCCGAGCTCGTGCAGGACCGCATCGCCCGGCTCGAAGGCCAGGCCGCCGCCCTTCGCGACTCCGCCGGAACCGGCACCGTCGCCGGCAACCTGATCGGGGCGCTGATGAACCTGTTCGACTCGGTCGCCGTGTCGATCGTCGGTCTGGTCATCTTCCGGGATGAGTTGCGGGCCCGGCTGCCTCGGGCCCGGCCGGCTTTCGGCATCCCGGTCCTGACGGATGCCGTGGCCATGATCGCCGCCTACCTGAACGAGGAGTGCGAGCTGGGCCGCATCGCGGCGGACGCCGACGTGGAGGCGCTGGCGCTCTCCCTGATCGGAGCCGGGCACATGCTGTTCGCCGGCCGGGACGGGGTCGCGCCGGAGCCGGCGGATGTCGGCAAGGTCGTGAACGCCGTCATCGCCGATGTCACGCAAAGACGCCTGCTATGAGCTGATGCTCACCGGCCGCCGCGCGCGTACCAGGACGAGGCCGACCGCGAGCGTCATGGCCAGGCAGACGGGGGTGTAGAGGAACAGGTTCAGCCAGTAGAACGGGCTTCCGGTGTCCGTGCCGAGGCCGAAGGCCCAGACCAGGCCGGCAAGCCCGCGCACCAGCACACCGGCGCCCACGGCCATGGTGACCACCCTGGCCACCCAGCCGCCCCGCCCGCCGGAGGCCGCCGCCACCGACAGGGCCCCCACGCTCAGCATGAGGATGAGCGGCAGCAGGACCCGTGGGGTGAAGGGCACCTCGGCGTTGAGGACGGCCAGGGAGAGCGCGCGGGGGTCGGCGATGGGCCGGACCACCCAGAACAGATGGACGAATGCGTCGAGAAGCAGGACGGCGGCCGCGAACGCGCCGGGGCGTGAGATGTTCATGCCCTCCAGGAGGCGCCGAACTCGCCAATGGTTCCATGGAACCTTCTGCCCCCGAGCCGCCTCTGGATAGACATGTACTGGCCTGTTGCCGACCTGGACCCGGTGCGCCGGCTGCGCGTGCTCGCCGCCGGCGTCCCCGGTGCGCGTGTCGCCGAGCGGATGCTTCCCGACCCCTTTGAGCTGGTCTGGGAGGTGGCGAGCGACTTGGAGCGGGAGTTCGGCACCTTCGAGCCGGACATGCGAGACCTGCGGATCGTCGCGGACGACGGAGGCGGGCGGCTGGTGGCCGAGGCCCGTAGCAAGTACGGCATGCGCGCCCGCTTCGACGTCGACCTGCGGCCCGGCTGGTGCTGGATGCAGAGCAGGTTCCTGCTCGTCGGCCTGGCGGCCACCGCCGTTCCGGAAGGCACGCTGGTGGCGCAGACCGGCGGCATCCGCGTGCCCGGACGTACCGCGCTGGTGCCCCTGGGCGTCCGGAGAGCCGGGGAGAAGGCCCTGGCCCGGCTGGCGACCCGGGTCGCCGAGCGGGCCCGATGAGCGCGACGCTCGTCCGGGCCGCTCAACGCGGGGACACGATGGCGATGAACGACCTGCTCCGCGAGCTGACGCCGTACCTCGGCCGGATCTGCGGGCCCATCGCGCTCGACAGCGGACAGGACGCGGTCCAGGAGGCGTTGATCGCCGTCTTCCGCAACCTGCGCGCGCTGCGCGAACCCGACGCGCTGTACGGCTGGGCGCGGGCGATCGCCGTGCGAGAGGCCGTCAGGATCGCCAGGCGGGACAACCGTATCGGCCCCACGGAGCCGGGCGACCTGCCGTCGCGACAGGACGTGGAGAACGCGGTGGACATCCGCGACGTGCTGGAACGGCTCACACCCGAGCACCGCGCCGTGCTGGTGCTGCGCGATGTCGAAGGGCTCGACGAGGCCACCGCCGCCAGGCTGCTGGCGGTGCCGGTGGGCACGGTCAAGTCCCGGCTGGCGCGGGCCCGGCTGAGCTTCCGCAACGCCTGGCAATCGTGAGCGATTCCCTGCGGGGAATTGTCCAATGTCATGACTCGCCCGGAGGATCCTCACGTAACCGAAGCGGGGGAAAGGACGTGCGATGAGGAGCTATCACCTGCGGCCGGGACGCGGTCTCGCCGGGCTGACCGTCGAGGACCGGGACGAGCCCGCGCCGGAGCGCGGGCAGGTCGTGGTCAGGATCCACGCGAACGGACTGGGCTATCGCGATCTGATGGTGCTGGCGAACGACTATCCGCTGCCGATCAGGCCAGGCGTCGTGCCCGGCTGCGAGGGCGTGGGCGAGGTCGTGGCCGTCGGCGAGGACGTGACCCGGGTCAGGCCGGGCGACCGGGTGGCGGCCACCGTGTTCCCGCGCTGGCAGGACGGGCCCTTCCTGCTGGAGAACGCCGCCCAGCTCGGCACCATGACCGACGGAGTCCTGGCCGAGTACGCGGTGCTGAGCGAGGACGGCGTGGTGCCCATCCCCGAGCACCTGTCGTACGAGGAGGCGGCGGCGCTGCCGCTGGCGGCCGTGACCGCGTGGAACGCGCTGACCTCCGGCGGCGCCCCACGGCCCGGCCAGACCGTGCTGACGCTCGGCTCGGGCGGGGTGTCGCTGTTCACGCTGATGTTCGCCAAGCTGAGCGGCGCTCGGGTGATCATGACGACGTCCGGCCCCGCCAAGGTGGAGCGGCTGCGGAAGCTCGGTGCCGACGAGGTGATCGACTACCGGGCGAACCCGTCATGGTCGGAGGAGGTCCGCGCGCTCACCGACGGCCTGGGCGCCGATCGCGTCGTCGACCCGGCGGGGCCGCTGGAGCAGTCGCTGAAGTCGGTGGCGTTCGGCGGCGAGGTGGCGTTCGTCGGTTACCGGCTGTCCGGCGCCGAGGGCGCCCGGCCGGTCGACCCGGCGCTGCTGTTCGGGGCGGGCGCGGTGCTGCGCGGAGTGGCGACCGGCAGCCGCGCCCACTTCCTCCAGGTCAACCGCGCGATCGTCACGCACCGGCTGCGTCCCGTCCTCGACCGGGTCTTCCCGTTCGAGGACGTCCACGAGGCGTACCGCTACTGCGAGGCGGGCGGCGGCTTCGGCAAGATCGTCATCAGCCACGACTGACCGGAGCGCGCCTGTCAGGAGGCGGCGCGCCTCCGCTGGTGGGCCCCCGTCGTCAGGCGCTCGTGAGGATGACGAGTTGCTGGGTCGCTCGGGTCATCGCGACATAGCGGTCGACCGCTCCCTCGATGCCCTCGCCGAACGCCTCCGGGTCGACGAGGACGACCAGGTCGAACTCCAGCCCCTTCGACAGCTCGGGCGTCAGCGACCGGACGCGGGACGTCGTACGGAATGTGGGGTACCCGATGACGCACGCGATCCCGTCGGTGTGTGCGGCGAGCCAGGTGTCGAGGATCGAGCCCAGATCCGAGGCGGATCCGTGGACGACGGGGACGTCACCGCGGCGGATGGAGGTCGGCACGTTGGCGTCCGGGAGCACGGCCCGGATGACCGGCTCGGCTTCCGTCATGATCTCTTCCGGCGTCCGGTAGTTGATGCTCAGGGAGGCCAGGTTGATCCGGTCGAGCCCGATCCGTTCGAGCCGCTCCTGCCACGACTCCGTGAACCCGTGCCTGGCCTGGGCACGGTCCCCGACGATGGTGAAGCTCCGTGATGGGCACCGGAGCAGCAGCATCTGCCACTCCGCGTCGGTCAGCTCCTGGGCCTCGTCCACGACGATGTGCGCGAACGGGCCGGCGAGCAGGTCCGGTTCGATGCTGGGCAGTGTGCTCTCGTCGACCAGAGAGACCTTCGCGTCCTGTCCGCGCAGCATCGTCACCAGACCTTCGCCGTCGTCATCGGCGGCGAGCAGGTTGTCGACGACCTTGTCCATCTGCTCACGCTGGGCGGCGAGAGAGGCCTCGTGCCGGCGCTTACGGAGCGCCGCCTCCGGGTCGCCGAGCCGCTGCCGTGCCGCGTCCAGGAGCGGCAGGTCGGACACCGTCCACGCCTGGGCGTCGGCGCGCTGCAGCGCTCGCACCTCGTCGGGGCTCAGCCAGGGCGCGCACATCCGCAGGTAGGCGGGTACGGACCACAGGTCCCCGACGAGGTCGGCCGCTTCGATCAGCGGCCACGCCTTGTTGAAGATCGTGAGCAGCTCCCGGTCCCGCAGCAGCGACTTGCGGAGCAGGTCAGGCGAGGCGTCGCCGTCGTGCTTGTCCATCAGGATCGTGAGCAGCTCCTCCCAGATCTGGTCGCGCGCCTCGTTGTGCGGAGTGCCGGGATCCGGTGCCTGGAACGCCTCGGCCCAATCCTCGGCGCTCAGCCAGATGTCGGACCAGGGGGTCGTGATCGTCATCCCCTTGGTGGGCGGGTTCTCGTAGAACCGGACGGCCGGCTCGATCGCCTGCGTCAGGTTCGCGGAGGACTTCAGGCGGGCCACGTCCGGGTCGGTCTCGATCGCCGCCGCGGCTCCCTCGGCGACGAGGTCCCGCAGGGTGCAGGTCTGCACGCCCTCCTCCCCGAGGCTGGGGAGCACGTCGGCGACGTACGCCAGGTAGGGCTGGTGCGGACCGACGAACAGGACGCCGCCCCGGTGGTGACCGAGGCGCGGGTCGGAGTAGAGCAGGTAGGCGGAGCGGTGCAGCGCGACGACGGTCTTGCCCGTACCCGGGCCGCCGTCGACGACGAGAGCGCCCCGGGAGCCGGCGCGGATGATGGCGTCCTGGTCGGCCTGGATGGTGCCGAGCACGTCCCGCATCCGTGCCGACCGGTTACTGCCCAGGCTGGCGATGAAGGCGGACTGGTCGTCGAGCGCGGCGTGCCCGACCAGCCCGTCCGAGGTGAAGACCTCGTCCCAGTAGTCGCTGATCCGGCCGCGGGTCCAGCGATACCGGCGGCGGCTGGCCAGACCCATCGGGTTGGCGTGGGTGGCTCCGAAGAACGGCTCGGCCGCCGGGGAACGCCAGTCGACCAGCAGTTGACGGCCCTGGCCGTCCCTGAGGCCGAGCCGGCCGACGTACACGGGCTCGGGGTCGTCCGCGCTGACCATGTGTCCGAGGCACAGATCCAAGCCGAACCGGCGCAGCGCGCGCAGGCGAGCGGTCAGCCGGTGGATCTCCATGTCCCGGTCCATCGCCGCCCGGCCGATGCCGCCGGGCGCCTTGCGCTCGGCGTCGAGGCGGTCGGACAGGTCGGCGATCGACTGCTCAAGGCTCTCAGCGATGGCCGCGAAGTGCCGCTCATCGCCGGCGATCAGCGCCTGGTCGGCCTTGAGGGCGAGGCGGTCGGGAAGGTCGAACGCGCTGGTGGTCAGGGGGTTCAAGTAACAAGCTCCGATCTGAGGTCACTGGGGACCCGTTCCTGGCGTTCTGGCCTCGACCGCTGATTCTGCGGCACGACCCGGGTCTTGCCGCAAGCCCCCCGGTGCGCTATACGTTGAGAGTGGAAAGGTGCGGATAATCCCCTTTCCCCTTCGCGAGGCGGCGCATCGCCGCCGCACGCACGGTTCATCGGAGACGATCTTTAGTCGCGTTCGGCATTGACAAGTGGGGGCTCCATACGTCAGCATGGAAATGCGACCGGAACAATGGGTCTGCGTAAGCGTGGACAAACTGCATTTGAGCGAGTACGCTCATGCTTCCACGCTGCTTTTCTGACGACCCGCTCCGCTTGCTCACGTTGCGAGGTTGTCTGGCGTGCGTGTAGTCAGTCCGCCGCGAGCCCTCGGAAGGACATCTGTTGGCAGCCT
>NZ_JBFANB010000033.1:0-122138 GCF_040659625.1 Nonomuraea sp. NPDC049750 | reverse complement strand
GGCATGTCCATCGAGATGCGTGACACCGACGAGGACGTCTTCCGCGCCGCGGAAGAGCTCGGCATCGATCTGTCCCGGCGTGAGCCGAGCAGCGTGGAAGAAGTCTGAGGGGGAGATCGCACAAAATGCTAGACGTCAACTTCTTCGACGAGCTCAGGATCGGCCTCGCGACGGCCGACGACATCCGCCAGTGGTCGCACGGCGAGGTGAAGAAGCCAGAGACCATCAACTACCGCACCCTCAAGCCGGAAAAGGACGGACTCTTCTGCGAGAAGATCTTCGGTCCGACCCGCGACTGGGAGTGCTACTGCGGCAAGTACAAGCGCGTCCGGTTCAAGGGCATCATCTGTGAGCGCTGTGGCGTCGAGGTGACTCGCGCCAAGGTGCGTCGTGAGCGGATGGGCCACATCGAGCTGGCCGCGCCCGTCACGCACATCTGGTACTTCAAGGGCGTCCCGTCGCGCCTTGGCTACCTGCTCGACCTCGCCCCGAAGGACCTGGAGAAGGTCATCTACTTCGCGGCGTACATGATCACGCATGTCGACACCGAGATGCGTGAGCGTGACCTGCCGTCGCTGGAGGCGAAGATCTCCGTCGAGCGGCAGCACATCGAGCAGCGCCGTGACGCCGACGTCGAGGCCAGGCAGAAGAAGCTCGAAGGCGACCTGGGCGAGCTTGAGGCCGCGGGCGCCAAGGGCGACCAGCGCCGCAAGGTTCGTGAGGGCGCCGAGCGCGAGATGCGTCAGCTTCGCGACCGGGCCCAGCGCGAGCTGGACCGGCTCGACGAGGTCTGGAGCCGCTTCAAGAACCTCAAGGTCCAGGACCTTGAGGGCGACGAGCTGCTCTACCGCGAGATGCGCGACCGCTTCGGCCGCTACTTCAAGGGCGGCATGGGCGCGCAGGCGATCCAGGACCGTCTGATCAGCTTCGACCTCGACGTCGAGTCTGAGAACCTGCGCGAGACGATCCGCAGCGGCAAGGGCCAGAAGAAGGCCCGCGCGCTCAAGCGGCTCAAGGTCGTGTCGGCGTTCCTCAACACCACCAACTCGCCGCGCGGCATGGTGCTCGACTGCATTCCGGTCATCCCGCCGGACCTGCGCCCGATGGTGCAGCTCGACGGTGGCCGGTTCGCGACCTCCGACCTGAACGACCTGTACCGCCGGGTCATCAACCGGAACAACCGCCTCAAGCGTCTGCTCGACCTCGGTGCCCCCGAGATCATCGTGAACAACGAGAAGCGGATGCTCCAGGAGGCCGTCGACGCGCTGTTCGACAACGGCCGTCGCGGTCGCCCGGTCACCGGTCCCGGTAACCGTCCGCTCAAGTCCCTCAGCGACATGCTGAAGGGCAAGCAGGGCCGCTTCCGCCAGAACCTGCTGGGCAAGCGAGTCGACTACTCCGGCCGCTCGGTCATCGTCGTCGGCCCGCAGCTCAAGCTGCACCAGTGCGGTCTGCCCAAGCAGATGGCGCTGGAGCTGTTCAAGCCATTCGTGATGAAGAGGCTGGTCGATCTCAACCACGCCCAGAACATCAAGTCGGCCAAGCGGATGGTCGAGCGGGCGCGTCCGGTCGTGTGGGACGTGCTCGAAGAGGTCATCACCGAGCACCCCGTGCTGCTCAACCGCGCTCCGACGCTCCACCGCCTGGGCATCCAGGCGTTCGAGCCGCAGCTGGTCGAGGGCAAGGCCATCCAGATCCACCCGCTCGTCTGCACCGCGTTCAACGCGGACTTCGACGGCGACCAGATGGCCGTGCACCTGCCGCTGTCGGCTGAGGCCCAGGCCGAGGCCCGCATCCTGATGCTCTCGACCAACAACATCCTCAAGCCGGCCGACGGCAAGCCCGTGACGATGCCCACCCAGGACATGGTCATCGGCCTCTACTGGCTGACCACCCACAAGGACGGCGCCACGGGTGAGGGCCGGGTCTTCGGCTCGATCGCCGAGGCCCAGATGGCCTTCGACCGCCACGAGCTGGATATTCAGGCGAAGATCCAGATCAGGCTCAAGGACGTCCTGCCGCCCCGTGAGTGGGTCGCGCCGGAGGGCTGGGAGCAGGGTGACCCGATCCGCCTGGAGACGACGTTCGGCCGGTGCCTGTTCAACCAGACGCTCCCGGCGAGCTACCCGTTCGTCAACTTCCAGGTCGGCAAGAAGCAGCTGTCCACGATCGTGAACGAGCTGGCCGAGACCTACCCCAAGGTCGACGTGGCCAACTCGCTCGACGCGCTCAAGGACGCCGGCTTCCGCTGGGCGACCCGTTCCGGCGTCACGATCTCGATCGACGACGTCGTCGCGCCGCCGAACAAGGCCGACATCATGGAGAACTACGAGCGCCGGGCCGACAAGGTTCAGCGCGAGTACGAGCGCGGCCTGATCACCGACGAGGAGCGCCGTCAGGAGCTCATCGAGATCTGGACGCACGCCACGGCCGACGTCGAGACCGACATGGTCAACGCCTTCCCGGCGACCAACCCGGTCTGGATGATGGTCAACTCCGGTGCCCGAGGCAACAAGATGCAGGTGCGTCAGATCGCCGGTATCCGTGGCCTGGTGTCCAACACCAAGGGTGAGACGATCCCGCGTCCGATCAAGGCCTCCTTCCGCGAGGGCCTGTCGGTGCTGGAGTACTTCATCTCCACCCACGGACAGCGGAAGGGTCTGGCCGACACCGCCCTGCGTACCGCCGACTCGGGTTACCTGACCCGTCGTCTGGTGGACGTCGCGCAGGACGTCATCGTGCGTGAGATCGACTGCGGCACCGACCGCGCGGTCCCGCTGCACGTCGGCGAGCGGGACTCCGCGGGCAACCTGGTCAAGGCGGAGAACGCCGAGTCCAACGTGCACGGCCGCATCCTGGCCGAGGACGTCGAGGTCGACGGCAAGGTCGTCGTGGCGGCGGGTGTCGACATCAACGACATCCACGTCACCGCGCTGGTCGAGGCCGGCATCGAGACCGTCCGCACGCGCAGCGCGCTCGTCTGCGAGGCCAAGATCGGCGTCTGCGCGACCTGCTACGGCCGCTCGCTGGCGACCGGCAAGCTCGTTGACGTCGGCGAGGCGGTCGGCATCATCGCCGCCCAGTCGATCGGCGAGCCGGGCACGCAGCTGACGATGCGTACCTTCCACACCGGTGGTGTGGCGGGCGCGGACATCACCCACGGTCTGCCCCGTGTCCAGGAGCTCTTCGAGGCGCGCATCCCCAAGGGTGTCGCCCCGATCTCCGAGGCCGAGGGCAGGGTCCGCATCGACGAGACCGACAAGTCGCGCAAGCTCGTCATCACTCCGGACGACGGTTCGGAGGAGATCGCCTACCCGGTCTCGATGCGTTCGCGCCTGCAGGTCTCCGACGGCCAGCGTGTGACGGTCGGCCAGCAGCTGGTCGCCGGTGCGGTCAACCCCAACGAGGTGCTGCGCATCCTCGGCCCGCGGGCCGTGCAGCTGCACCTGGTGGCGGAGGTCCAGCAGGTCTACCGCTCGCAGGGTGTGTCGATCCACGACAAGCACATCGAGATCATCGTGCGGCAGATGCTCAAGCGCGTGAACGTGCTGGAGTCCGGCGAGACCGACCTGCTGCCCGGCGAGCTCGTCGAGCGCCCGCGCTTCGAGCAGATGAACCGCGAGACGGTGGCGGAGGGTGGCGCTCCGGCCGCCGGCCGTCCGGTGCTCATGGGCATCACGAAGGCGTCGCTCGCCACCGAGTCGTGGCTGTCGGCGGCCTCCTTCCAGGAGACGACCAGGGTCCTGACGGACGCGGCGATCCACGCCAAGTCCGACTCGCTCCTGGGCCTGAAGGAGAACGTCATCATCGGTAAGCTCATCCCGGCCGGTACGGGCATGCCCCAGTACCGCAACATCCGGGTCGAGCCGACCGAAGAGGCCAAGGCGGCCATGTACACCGTTGGTGGATACGACGGTTCTGCGGCCGACTACACCTTCGGCACCGGTAGCGGCGAGGCCGTTCCGCTGGAGGAGTACGACTTCGGTCAGTACAACCGCTAGTCGCTCTTTGAAGCACCGCGCCCGGATCGCTGCGATCCGGGCGCGGTGCTTTTTACCGACAGATAGGACTGTGCGCCGCTACGTGCGCCCTCTGGGCCGTTCGGGTGGTGGGAGGGTGTGCCGGGGACTGCCCGGACGGCCCAGGGGCCGGTGCGCCGATGCAGCGCCGCGCGCGGCGTCCAGGGGAACCGCGACCAAACACTCCCCGGGCCGGATATGATAGGCGCGGAGCAGTAGCCGGGCATGCATCGAAGAGGCCCAGCGACCGGCAGTAGTGGCAGAAGCGTTGTCCGCTTTGTCGCGCTGCTTTGACGTGTCGCGTGGGCCTGGGTAGTCTAGAGCATCGTGCCCGTCGTTAGCGGGCTCTCGGCTGTGCGCTCATATTTGGGAGCGCCGGACGGCTTCCTGGCTCGAAGTCCTCTCGGATGTGTCTGTGCGAAGTGCGCGACACGCCCGAGCGCGGGGGCGCCGAGACGGGGAAAACCAGCAGGTCATGACACCGGCAGAACCTGCGAATGAACAACAGACGTATTACCGGCCAAGGCACGAACGGAGTGGCAGTGCCCACTATTCAGCAGTTGGTCCGCAAGGGCCGGCAGGACAAGGTCGCCAAGACCAAGACTCCTGCCCTAAGGGCGAATCCGCAGCGGCGAGGTGTTTGCCAGCGCGTTTACACCACGACCCCCAAGAAGCCCAACTCGGCACTGCGCAAGGTGGCCCGTGTGCGGCTCACCAACGGCATCGAGGTCACGGCGTACATCCCGGGTGTGGGCCACAACCTGCAGGAGCACTCCATCGTGCTCGTGCGCGGCGGTCGTGTGAAGGACCTGCCGGGTGTCCGCTACAAGATCATTCGCGGTTCGCTGGACACCCAGGGTGTCCGCAACCGTAAGCAGGCTCGCAGCAAGTACGGCGCGAAGAGGGAGAAGAGCTAACTATGCCTCGCAAGGGTTCTCCCGGCCGCCGTCAGCTCATGTCTGACCCGGTTTACAGCTCGCCCCTGGTCACCGCTCTGATCAACAAGGTGCTCCTGGACGGCAAGCGTTCCATCGCGCAGTCGATCGTGTACGGCGCCCTTGAGGGCTGCAGGGACAAGACGGGCAACGACCCGGTCGTCACCCTGAAGCGCGCGCTTGACAACGTCAAGCCGACCCTTGAGGTCCGCAGCCGTCGCGTTGGTGGCGCGACCTACCAGGTGCCGGTCGAGGTGCGCGCCGCGCGCAGCACGACCCTGGCCCTGCGCTGGCTGGTGCAGTACTCCCGCGCCCGCCGCGAGAAGACCATGACCGAGCGCCTCATGAACGAGCTCCTCGACGCCAGCAACGGCCTCGGGGCGAGCGTCAAGAAGCGCGAGGACACCCACAAGATGGCCGAGTCCAACAAGGCCTTCGCCCACTACCGCTGGTAACCCCGGCGGGTTCGACGAGACGACGAGGACGCGAGAGAAGTGGCCGCAACGACCGCCCTTGACCTGGCGAAGGTCCGAAACATCGGGATCATCGCCCATATTGACGCGGGTAAGACCACCACGACTGAGCGCATCCTGTTCTACACCGGCATCAACTACAAGATCGGTGAAGTCCACGACGGCGCAGCCACCATGGACTGGATGGAGCAGGAGCAGGAGCGTGGCATCACGATCACGTCTGCCGCGACGACCTGCGAGTGGGCCGGTCACACGATCAACCTGATCGACACCCCGGGCCACGTCGACTTCACCATCGAGGTCGAGCGCAACCTTCGTGTCCTCGACGGTGCGGTCACCGTGTTCGACGGTGTCGCGGGCGTCGAGCCGCAGTCAGAGACGGTGTGGCGTCAGGCCGACCGCTACAACGTCCCCCGCATCTGCTTCGTGAACAAGATGGACCGGGTCGGCGCGGAGTTCCACCGCTGCGTCGACATGATGGTCACCCGTCTTGCCGCGACTCCCGCGGTCATCCAGCTTCCCTGGGGCGTCGAGGCCGGCTTCCGCGGCGTCATCGACCTGGTGAAGATGAAGGGCCTGCTCTGGAGCGAGGACGCGGCCAAGGGCGAGATGTACGACGTCGTCGACATCCCGGCCGACCACGCCGAAGCAGCTCGCGAGTGGCGTGACAAGCTCGTCGAGACCGTCGCCGAGAACGACGACGAGATGATGGAGCTCTTCCTCGAGGCCATCGAGCCCACCGAGGAGCAGCTGGTCGCGGCCATCCGCCGCGCGACGCTGTCCAGCGCCATCAACCCGGTTCTCACCGGCACCGCGTTCAAGAACAAGGGCGTTCAGCCCCTGCTCGACGCGGTGGTCGCCTACCTCCCCGCGCCGACCGACATCCCGGCCTTCGAGGGCCACGCGGTCGGCAACGAGGAGAAGGTCGTCGTACGTCACGCGGACCCGACCGAGCCGTTCTCCGCTCTCGCTTTCAAGATCGCGAGCGACCCGCACCTGGGCAAGATCACCTACATCCGCATCTACTCCGGCACGCTCGAGGCGGGTTCACAGGTCGTGAACTCGGTGAAGGGCAAGAAGGAGCGGATCGGCAAGATCTACCAGATGCACGCTAACAAGCGTGAAGAGCGCCCGGTTGCCTCCGCCGGTCAGATCGTCGCGGTCATGGGTCTCAAGGACACCACGACCGGCGACACCCTGTCCGACCCGGCCAACCAGGTCGTGCTCGAGTCGATGACGTTCCCGGCTCCGGTCATCAACGTCGCGATCGAGCCCAAGACCAAGGGCGACCAGGAGAAGCTGTCGACCGCGATCCAGCGGCTGGCCGAGGAGGACCCGTCCTTCCAGGTCCGTCGTGACGAGGAGACCGGCCAGACGGTCATCTGGGGCATGGGCGAGCTTCACCTGGAGATCCTCGTCGACCGTATGCGTCGCGAGTTCAAGGTCGAGGCCAACGTCGGTCGTCCGCAGGTGGCCTACCGCGAGACCATCCGCCGCACGGTGGACAAGGTCGACTACACCCACAAGAAGCAGACGGGTGGGTCCGGCCAGTTCGCGCGGGTCATCATCAAGCTCGAGCCGCTGGGCGAAGGCAACGACGGCTACGAGTTCGAGAACAAGGTCACCGGTGGCCGTGTCCCGAGGGAGTACATCCCCTCGGTCGACGCGGGTGCTCAGGAGGCCGCCGAGTTCGGCGTGCTGGCCGGCTACCCGATGGTGGGCGTGAAGGTGACGCTCATCGACGGTGCCGCGCACGACGTCGACTCCTCGGAAATGGCCTTCAAGATCGCCGGCTCGATGGCCTTCAAGGAGGCCGCTCGCAAGGCCGATGCTGTACTCCTCGAGCCGATGATGGCCGTCGAGGTCACCACGCCCGAGGACTACATGGGTGACGTCATCGGTGACCTCAACGGTCGCCGCGGACAGATCCAGGCGATGGACGAGCGGGCAGGCGCCCGTGTCGTCTCGGCGCTCGTACCGCTTTCTGAGATGTTCGGCTACGTGGGCGACCTGCGTAGCAAGACGCAGGGGCGCGCGAGCTACAGCATGCAGTTCGACTCCTACTCGGAGGTGCCCCCGGGCATCGCCAAGGAGATCGTCGCGAAGGCCCGGGGCGAATAGTCCCGGGACCCCCGGCCGGGCTTCGCCCAGCCGTTAAGGGGCTTCGGCCTCTGGTGGGGCGGTGCGAGCCGCCTCACCGCTTAGGGGTTCGGGATCACCCGGGCCCGAGTGTGTAGACGAAAGTCAGACAGATTCTCAAGGAGAGAACCAGTGGGCAAGGCCAAGTTCGAGCGGAACAAGCCGCACATGAACATCGGCACCATTGGGCACATCGACCACGGTAAGACCACGCTCACCGCGGCGATCACCAAGGTGCTTCACGACCGTTTCCCCGAGCTGAACAAGGCGACGCCGTTCGACAAGATCGACAAGGCGCCCGAGGAGAAGGCCCGCGGAATTACGATCTCCATCGCGCACGTCGAGTACCAGACCGAGAAGCGCCACTACGCCCACGTGGACTGCCCCGGTCACGCCGACTACGTGAAGAACATGATCACCGGTGCCGCGCAGATGGACGGTGCGATCCTCGTGGTCGCCGCCACTGATGGCCCGATGCCGCAGACGAAGGAGCACGTCCTCCTGGCCCGCCAGGTCGGCGTCCCCTACATCGTCGTGGCCCTTAACAAGTCCGACATGGTCGACGACGAGGAGATCCTGGAGCTCGTCGAGCTCGAGGTCCGTGAGCTCCTGTCCGCTCAGGAGTTCCCCGGCGACGACCTGCCGGTCATCCGCGTCTCCGCGCTCAAGGCTCTTGAGGGCGACCAGAAGTGGGCCGACAGCATCATCGAGCTGATGGACGCGGTCGACGAGAACGTGCCCGAGCCGCCCCGTGAGACGGACAAGCCGTTCCTCATGCCGGTCGAGGACGTCTTCTCGATCACCGGTCGTGGCACGGTCGTCACCGGCCGTATCGAGCGCGGTGTCGTCAAGATCAACGAGCAGGTCGACATCATCGGCATCAAGACCGAGAAGACGACCACCACCGTCACCAGCATCGAGATGTTCAACAAGATGCTCGACGAGGGTCACGCGGGCGACAACGCCGCGCTGCTGCTCCGTGGTATCAAGCGCGACGACGTCGAGCGCGGCCAGTGCATCATCAAGCCGGGCACGACCACCCCGCACACCGAGTTCGACGGCCAGGTCTACATTCTGTCGAAGGACGAGGGCGGCCGCCACACGCCGTTCTTCAACAACTACCGCCCGCAGTTCTACTTCCGTACGACTGACGTGACCGGTGTCGTGCACCTCCCCGAGGGCACCGAGATGGTCATGCCGGGCGACAACACCGAAATGCGCGTTGAGCTGATCCAGCCCATCGCCATGGAGGACGGTCTGAAGTTCGCGATCCGTGAGGGTGGCCGCACCGTCGGCGCCGGCCGGGTCGTCAAGATCATCAAGTAGTACGATCGCGGGGCGGCGGTCGGCCCTCGGAAGAAGGCCGACCGCCGCGCCACGAGGGCAGGAGTCCCTACGGCTTCCGCCCTCAGGCTCCACGGGAAAGCCGTGATCTCGCAGTGGCTTCGGAGTGACCGAAGTAACTGCCGGATCACGGAAGAAAACGGCAGATCGACAACGTCTGTCACGTGGGGCCGTGCGGGTTCGACCCGCACGAACAGCGGCAACAGGCCGCACGATACTTTTTCAGACGACAGCGAAGGACACCGAGGCCACTATGGCGGGACAAAAGATCCGCATCCGGCTTAAGGCCTATGACCACGAGGTCATCGACAGCTCGGCCAAGAAGATCGTCGAGACGGTGACGCGGACTGGCGCGAAGGTCGCGGGCCCGGTGCCGCTGCCGACCGAGAAGAACGTGTACTGCGTCATCCGCTCGCCGCACAAGTACAAGGACAGCCGCGAGCACTTTGAGATGCGCACGCACAAGCGGCTGATTGACATCATCGACCCGACGCCCAAGACCGTCGACTCGCTCATGCGGCTCGACCTCCCCGCGGGCGTCGACATTTCGATCAAGCTCTGAGGGAACGCACTGACATGGCTAAGACGATCAAGGGCGTCCTGGGCAAGAAGCTCGGCATGACCCAGGTCTTCGACGCGGACAACCGGATGGTTCCGGTGACCGTGGTGGAGGCCGGTCCGTGCGTGGTGACCAGGGTCCGCACCGCCGACAAGGATGGCTATTCCGCTGTTCAGCTCGGCTTCGGACAGGTCGACCCGCGGAAGGTCAACAAGCCGCTCGGCGACTACCTGCGTAAGCACGACATCACCCCGCGCCGTTACTTCGCGGAGATCCGCACCGACGACGCGAGCGACTACACCCTGGGCCAGGAGCTGCTGGCCGATACCTTCGAGGCCGGCCAGTTCGTCGATGTGACGGGCAAGAGCAAGGGCAAGGGCTTCGCCGGTGTCATGAAGCGGCACGGCTTCAAGGGTCTGGGCGCGTCGCACGGTACGCAGCGCAAGCACCGCTCGCCGGGTTCCATCGGTGGCTGCGCCACCCCGGGCCGCGTATTCAAGGGTCTGCGCATGGCTGGTCGGATGGGTAACGTCCGCACCACCGTGCAGAGCCTCAAGGTTCACGCCATCGACGTCGAGAACGGTCTCATCCTGATCAAGGGTGCGATCCCCGGCGCCAACGGCAGCCTGGTCCTCGTCCGTACCGCTGCTAAGAAGGGGGCTGCCAAGTGACCAGCATTGACGTCCTCGACGCCAGCGGTAGCAAGGCCGGCACCGTCGACCTGCCCGAAGACATCTTCGGCGCCAAGGTCAACATTCCGCTGATCCACCAGGTGGTCGTGGCCCAGCTCGCCGCTCGCCGGCAGGGCACCCACAAGGCCAAGACTCGTGGTGAGGTCAGGGGCGGCGGCAAGAAGCCGTACCGCCAGAAGGGCACCGGTCGCGCCCGTCAGGGCTCGACCCGCGCGCCGCAGTTCACCGGTGGTGGCGTCGTCCACGGCCCGGTGCCGCGCGACTACTCGCAGCGGACGCCCAAGAAGATGAAGGTCGCCGCCCTGCGTGGCGCCCTGTCGGACCGGGCCGGCGGCGGTCGCGTGCACGTGGTGAGTGGCCTGGTCACCGGCGAGACGCCGAAGACCAAGGCGGCTCTGGAGGCCCTGCGTAAGATCACCCAGTCCAGGACCGTCCTCCTCGTCGTCGACGAGGCCGACGAGCTGACCTGGCTGAGCCTGCGCAACGCTCCCGAGGTCCACCTGCTGGACTCCGGGCAGCTCAACACCTACGACGTGCTCTGCCACGACGACGTGGTCTTCACCCAGGAGGCGTACGACCAGGTCGTGGCGCGTTTGTCGGCAGGGTCGGCCAATTCGAGTGAAGGGGCAGACGCCTGATGGAGAAGATCGCCGACCCGCGCGACGTCATCATCAAGCCGGTCGTCTCTGAGAAGAGCTACGGCCTGATCGATGAGAACAACAAGTACACGTTCCTGGTGAAGAAGACCGCGAACAAGACCCAGGTCAAGATCGCCGTTGAGCAGATCTTCGGGGTCAAGGTCACCAGCGTGAACACGATCAACCGGCAGGGCAAGCGCAAGCGCACCCGCACCGGTTTCGGCAAGCGTCCCGACACCAAGCGCGCGATTGTGAGCCTGGTCGAGGGCGATCGGATCGACATCTTCGGTCAGATCGGCTAGCAGCCATAGAAGTAGGCGGGCCGTACGGCCTGCCAGGGGTCGAGACCGTCGCACGTCCGTGCGGCGGGCTCACCCATGTAACCGACGAAGGATGAACGAAAAAGATGGGCATCCGTAAGTACAAGCCGACGACTCCGGGTCGCCGCGGCTCGAGTGTCTCGGACTTCTCCGAGATCACCCGCAGCACGCCCGAGAAGTCGTTGCTTGCGCCCCTTCATGGCAAGGGCGGCCGCAACGTACACGGCCGGGTCACCGCGCGCCACCAAGGCGGCGGTCACAAGCGCGCCTACCGGATCATTGACTTCCGTAGGCATGACAAGGACGGCATCCCGGCGAAGGTCGCTCACATCGAGTACGACCCCAACCGCACCGCCAACATCGCTCTGCTGCACTACGCCGACGGCGAGAAGCGCTACATCATCGCGCCGACCGGCCTCAAGCAGGGCGACCGCATCGAGAACGGCGCCGGGGCCGACATCAAGCCGGGCAACTGCCTGCCGCTGCGCAACATCCCGACGGGTACCTTCATCCACGCGGTGGAGCTCCGTCCGGGCGGCGGCGCCAAGCTCGGCCGCTCCGCGGGCGCTCAGATCCAGCTGCTCGCCAAGGAAGGCCAGTACGCCACGCTGCGTATGCCGTCCGGCGAAATGCGCATGGTCGACGTGCGCTGCCGGGCGTCGGTGGGTCAGGTCGGTAACGCCGAGCAGGCCAACATCAACTGGGGCAAGGCCGGCCGTATGCGGTGGAAGGGCAAGCGCCCGACCGTCCGTGGTGTCGCCATGAACCCCGTTGACCACCCGCACGGTGGTGGTGAGGGTAAGACCTCCGGTGGTCGCCACCCGGTGAACCCGAAGGGCAAGCCCGAGGGCCGCACCCGCCAGGCCAACAAGTCCAGCGACCGGCTGATCATCCGCCGCCGGAGCAAGAGGAAGAAGCGGTAGGAGCAGCCGATATGCCACGTAGCCTTAAGAAGGGTCCCTTCGTGGACGGCCACCTCGCCAAGAAGGTGGATGTCCAGAACGAGAAGGGCACCAAGACCGTCATCAAGACGTGGTCGCGGCGCTCCATGATCGTGCCTGACATGCTCGGGCACACGATCGCCGTACACGATGGCCGCAAGCACGTCCCGGTGTTCGTCACCGAGTCGATGATCGGCCACAAGCTGGGAGAGTTCGCCCCGACGCGCACCTTCCGCAGCCACGTCAAGGAAGACCGCCGCAGCCGGCGATAGACGCCTTCAGAAGCAGTAAGAGGAGTAAGCGATGGAAGCCAGGGCTCAGGCGCGGTTCGTCCGCGTCACGCCCCTCAAGGCCCGCCGTGTGGTGGACCTTATTCGCGGGCTGCCCGCTTCGGAGGCGCAGGCCGTGCTGCAGTTCGCTCCCCAGTCGGCGAGCGAGCCGATCTACAAGGTGCTCTCGAGCGCCATGGCAAATGCAGAGCACAACTTCGATCTCGACCCCCAGACGCTCTTCGTGAGCCGGGCGTGGGTCGACGAGGGCCCGACGCTGAAGCGGTTCCGTCCGCGTGCCCAGGGTCGTGCCTATCGGATCAACAAGCGGACGAGCCACATCACCGTGATCGTGGAGTCCCGCGAGCCGAAGGGAAGGACCCGATAGTGGGCCAGAAGGTTAACCCGCACGGGTTCCGCCTCGGCATCACGACCGACTTCAAGAGCCGGTGGTACGCCGACAAGCTGTACAAGTCGTACGTCGCCGAGGACGTGTCGATCCGTCGCATGCTGCAGAAGGGCATGGAGCGGGCCGGTATCTCCAAGGTGGAGATCGAGCGCACGACCGACCGCGTCCAGGTCGACATCCACACCGCCCGGCCGGGCATCGTCATCGGCCGTCGCGGCGCGGAGGCCGACCGGATCCGTGGCGACCTGGAGAAGCTGACCAAGAAGCAGGTTCAGCTCAACATCCTCGAGGTGAAGAACCCCGAGATCGACGCCCAGCTCGTCGCGCAGGGTGTCGCCGAGCAGCTCTCCAGCCGTGTCTCGTTCCGCCGCGCCATGCGCAAGGCGATGCAGTCGGCCATGAAGAGCGGCGCCAAGGGCATCCGGGTGCAGTGCTCCGGTCGTCTTGGCGGCGCCGAGATGTCGAGGTCGGAGTTCTACCGCGAGGGTCGCGTGCCGCTGCACACGCTCCGCGCGGACATCGACTACGGCTTCTACGAGGCCCGCACCACCTTCGGCCGCATCGGCGTGAAGGTGTGGATCTACAAGGGCGAGGCGCCCACGAGCCGCGCCGAGCGCGAGGCGGCGGCTGCCGGCGCCCGTGCCGGCCAGCGTCGCGAGCGTGACGACCGTCGCGGTGGCGGCGGTGGCGGCGGCGACCGTCCGCGCCGTGGTGGCGCCGGTGGCGCCCGTCGCGGTGGCGGTCGTGGCGACCGTGCCCCCAGGACTGAGGCGGCCTCACAGGCTGCCCCCGAGACCGGCCCGGCTGCGCAGCCGGGTGCTGAAGGGAGCTGACCATGCTGATCCCGCGCAGGGTCAAGCACCGCAAGCAGCACCGGCCCGACCGCAGTGGCGCCGCCAAGGGTGGCACCAGGGTCGTGTTCGGCGAGTTCGGCATCCAGGCTGTTGAGCACTCCTACGTGACCAACCGCCAGATCGAGTCGGCTCGTATTGCGATGACCCGTCACATCAAGCGTGGTGGAAAGGTGTGGATCAACATCTACCCCGACCGCCCGCTGACCAAGAAGCCGGCTGAGACCCGCATGGGTTCCGGTAAGGGTTCGCCCGAGTGGTGGATCGCCAACGTCAAGCCGGGTCGCGTCATGTTCGAGCTTTCCGGTGTCGCCGAGTCGGTTGCCCGCGAGGCGCTCACTCGCGCGATCCACAAGCTGCCCATGAAGTGCAAGATCGTTAAGCGTGAAGTTGGTGAGGCGTGATGGCTAAGGGCCTGACCGCCGGCGAGCTGCGAGTCGAGGACGAGGACACCCTGGTCCAGAAGCTCAAGGAAGCCAAGGAGGAGCTGTTCAACCTCCGCTTCCAGGCAGCGACCGGACAGTTGGAGAGCCACGGGCGGCTGCGCGCCGTCCGCCGCGAGATCGCCCGTATCTACACCGTGATGCGCGAGCGCGAGCTTGGCATCATCACGGTCGAGAAGGAGACGAGCGATGGCTGAGACCGAGACCACAGAGACCACCGAGACGAACGACGACGCGCGGAACTTCCGCAAGGTCCGTGAGGGCCTGGTCGTCAGCGACAAGATGGACAAGACCGTCGTCGTCGCCGTCGAGGACCGGGTCAAGCACCGGCTGTACGGCAAGGTCATCCGCCGTACGACCAAGTACAAGGCGCACGACGAGGCCAACGCCTGTGGCGTCGGCGACCGCGTGCTGCTGATGGAGACCCGCCCCCTCTCCGCCACCAAGCGGTGGAGGGTCGTGGAGATCCTCGAGAAGGCCAAGTAACCTAACGGCTTCTCGGATATAACGCGCCTCGTGGGGGCCGCCAAGCCCCCATGACGGTGTCCAAGGACGCGAGGCTCCGGCCTCGCGTCGCCTGCGGTGCGGCTCCAGAGCCACCCGAAGCCCCTGGGCTTTCGGAGGGCACTCAGGGGCTGTAGCCGGAGGAACAAGACCATACGAGTTCCGCCAGGCTCGGTAACGAGAACCGGCGCGACTAATCAGGAGAAAACAGTGATCCAGCAGGAGTCGCGGCTCAAGGTCGCCGACAACACGGGTGCCAAGGAGATTCTTTGCATCCGCGTTCTCGGTGGCTCGGGCCGACGCTACGCCGGTATCGGCGACGTGATCGTCGCCACCGTCAAGGATGCCCTGCCCGGTAGCACCGGCGTCAAGAAGGGCGACGTGGTCAAGGCCGTCATCGTCCGCACGGCCAAGGAGCGCCGCCGGCCGGACGGCTCCTACATCCGCTTCGACGAGAACGCCGCCGTCATCATCAAGGACAGCGGTGACCCTCGTGGCACCCGTATCTTCGGCCCGGTGGGCCGTGAGCTGCGCGACAAGAAGTTCATGCGCATCATCTCGCTCGCGCCGGAGGTGCTGTAATGCCGAAGCTGCATGTGAAGAAGGGTGACCTCGTCCAGGTCATCACCGGCAAGGACAAGGGTGCCAAGGGTCATGTCATCGCCACCCTCCCGCGGGAAGACCGCGTGGTGGTCGAGGGCGTCAACATGATCAAGAAGCACACCAAGGAGACCCACCAGGGCCCGCGTGGCGCCAAGACCGGCGGCGTGCAGACCATGGAGGCTCCCATCCACGTGAGCAACGTGAAGAAGCTCAAGGACGAGAAGCGCGAGGACAAGCCCGCCGACAAGAAGGCCGAGGACAAGGCCGACGAGACGGGTGAGGACAGCTGATGACTGCCACGACCACTGAGACCGAGCGTCCGACGCCGCGCCTCAAGACGAAGTACCGCGAGGAGATCGCGGCCAAGCTTCGCGAGGACTTCGGCATCGAGAACGTCATGCAGATCCCCGGCCTGGTGAAGATCAAGGTCAACATGGGTGTCGGCGAGGCGGCTCGCGACTCGAAGCTCATCGAGGGCGCTGTGCGCGACCTCACCGTGATCACCGGCCAGAAGCCGGCCGTCGTCCGGGCGCGCAAGTCCATCGCCCAGTTCAAGCTGCGCGAGGGCATGCCGATCGGCGCGCACGTCACGCTCCGCGGCGACCGGATGTGGGAGTTCCTCGACAGGCTGCTGTCGCTGGCGCTGCCCCGCATCAGGGACTTCCGTGGCCTGTCGCCCAAGCAGTTCGACGGCAACGGCAACTACACGTTCGGTCTGACCGAGCAGGTCATGTTCCACGAGGTCGACCAGGACAAGGTCGACCGGCCGCGGGGCATGGACATCACGGTCGTGACCACCGCGAAGACCGACGACCAGGGCCGGGCGCTGCTGAAGCTCCTCGGGTTCCCCTTCAAGGAGGCCTGATCATGGCGAAGAAGTCGCTGATCGCCAAGGCAGGGCGTAAGCAGAAGTTCGAAGTCCGGGCGTACACCCGTTGCACGCGTTGTGGCCGGCCCCGCGCCGTCTACCGCAAGTTCGGGCTCTGCCGTGTGTGCTTCCGTGAGATGGCGCACCGGGGCGAGCTGCCCGGCATCACCAAGTCCAGCTGGTAGTTACCCTTGGGGGCGGCCACGTGTCGCCCCCGTGGGGGCTGCTCGCCGTACATATGTTGAACCTGTCAAACCGGGTGCTCTCCTAGAGAGCGCCCATGACCGCGCCGAAGGTCCACCGGTAGAGCTCCGCTTCACCGACTGGAAACCGCGGCGAGGAAGGCCACTGGCCATGACGATGACCGACCCGATCGCAGACATGCTGACGCGTCTGCGTAATGCGAACTCGGCGTATCACGACAGCGTGACCATGCCGTATTCGAAGATCAAGGCGCACATCGCCGAGATCCTCCAGCAGGAGGGTTACATCCAGGCTTGGACCGTCGAAGACGCCAAGGTTGGCAAGAACCTCGTGGTGGAGCTCAAGTTCGGGCCTACCCGTGAGCGGTCGCTCGCGGGGCTGCGCCGGGTGTCGAAGCCCGGTCTGCGGGTGTATGCGAAGAAGGACAACCTGCCTCGCGTTCTGGGAGGGCTGGGTGTCGCGATCATCTCGACGTCCGCCGGTCTCATGACCGACAAGCAGGCCGGCAAGCGTGGCGTGGGCGGGGAAGTCCTCGCCTACGTCTGGTAGAGGGGAGGAACACAGCATGTCGAGAATCGGACGGCTGCCCATCCCTGTGCCGAGCGGCGTTGACATCGCGATCAGCGGCCAGGATGTCCAGGTCAAGGGCCCGAAGGGCACGCTTTCTCATACAGTCGCGGATCCCATCAAGGTGGGTCGCGATGACGACGGCGCTATCGCCGTCACCCGGCCCAACGACGAGAACAAGGTCCGTGCGCTGCACGGCCTGTCGCGGACGCTGATCGCCAACATGGTGCAGGGCGTCACGCAGGGCTACTCCAAGACCTTGGAGATCGTCGGCGTCGGTTACCGCGTTCAGGCCAAGGGCCCGGCGCAGCTGGAGTTCGCACTGGGCTTCAGTCACCCGGTCATCGTCGACGCCCCCGAGGGCGTCACCTTCCGCGTCGAGAAGCCGACCCTGTTCCACGTGGACGGCATCGACAAGCAGAAGGTCGGCGAGGTCGCGGCCAACATCCGCAAGTTGCGCAAGCCTGACCCGTACAAGGGCAAGGGCGTGCGTTACCAGGGCGAACAGATCCGCCGCAAGGTCGGAAAGGCTGGTAAGTAGGCATGGCTCCGAAGACTGCGTTCGGCAAGCACACGGCTGCCCGCACCGTCTCGCGGGCCCGCCGTCACCGCCGCGTCCGCAAGAACGTCGTCGGTACGGCCGCGCGTCCGCGCTTGGTCGTCAACCGTTCGACTCGTCACCTGTTCGTGCAGATCGTGGACGACTCCGTCGGCCACACGCTGGTGAGCGCGTCCACCATGGACTCCGCGCTGCGCACGCTCGAGGCTGACAAGACCGAGAAGGCCAAGAAGGTCGGCGAGCTCCTCGCTCAGCGGGCCAAGGAAGCCGGGATCACGGCGGTCGTGTTCGACCGCGGTGGCAACCGCTACGCCGGGCGCATCGCCGCTCTGGCGGACAGCGCCCGCGAAGGTGGGCTCGAGTTCTGATATGGCAACTGAGATGAGGAACCACTGATGGCTGCAGCTCCGCGTCGCGGTGGCGGCACCGGTGGCGAGCGGCGGGACCGTCGTGACGATCGCCGCGGTGGCGCCGCCGACAAGGGCGTCTCGTACATCGAGCGCGTAGTGAAGATCAACCGAGTGGCCAAGGTCGTGAAGGGTGGTCGTCGCTTCAGCTTCACCGCCCTCGTCGTCGTCGGTGACGGCAACGGCCTGGTCGGCGTCGGCTATGGCAAGGCCAAGGAAGTCCCCGCGGCCATCGCCAAGGGCGTCGAAGAGGCCAAGAAGCACTTCTTCAAGGTCCCGAGGATCCAGGGCACCATCCCGCACACCGTGCAGGGTGAGGAGGCGGCCGGTGTCGTCTTCCTGCGTCCGGCTTCCGCCGGTACCGGCGTCATCGCCGGTGGCCCGGTGCGCGCCGTTCTGGAGTGCGCCGGCATCCACGACGTCCTGTCCAAGTCGCTCGGCTCGGACAACCCCATCAACATCGTGCACGCCACGGTGGCGGCTCTGAAGGGTCTTTCCCGGCCCGAGGAGATCGCCGCCCGCCGTGGTCTGCCGATCGAGGACGTCGCTCCGGCCCGGATGCTGAAGGCTCAGCGCGAAGGCATCGCCGAAGCGGCGGCCGCCAAGGCGGTGAGCTAGTCATGGCACGCCTGAAGATCACTCAGGTTCGCTCGAAGATCGGTGGCAAGCAGAACCAGCGTGACTCGCTGCGTTCGCTTGGCCTGAAGCGAATCGGCGATGTCGTCGTCAAGGAGGACCGGCCCGAGATTCGCGGCATGGTCTCCGTGGTGACGCACCTCGTCGAGGTGGAAGAGGTCGACTAGTCATGACTGACAAGGCTCCGCTCAAGATTCACGACCTGCGTCCGGCCCCCGGCGCCAACAAGTCCAAGATCCGCAAGGGTCGCGGCGAGGCGTCCAAGGGTAAGACGGCCGGTCGCGGCACCAAGGGCAGCCACGCCCGTACGACGGTCCCCCTCGGTTTCGAGGGTGGCCAGGTGCCGCTGCAGAGGCGTCTGCCGAAGCTCAAGGGCTTCTCCAACGCGCTGTTCAAGACGACCTACCAGGTCGTCAACCTGGACAGGCTCGGCGAGCTGTTCCCCGAGGGTGGCGAGGTCACCGTCGAGACGCTGGTCGCCAAGGGTGCTGTCCGCAAGAACCAGCTGGTGAAGGTGCTCGGCACCGGCGAGATCTCGGTCGCGGTGAACGTGCGGGCGCATGCCTTCTCGTCTTCCGCGAAGGAGAAAATCGCCGCTGCTGGGGGTTCCGTTACCGAGCTGTAAGAGCTATTACGAGGCGTGGGGGCTCTGACCATGGGCCCCCACGCCCGTAGTGCGTTAGAGTTCGCGAGACGGCAGGATTCTGTCCGGCTCGTTTTGACATGAGACTTCTGATGGCAGATCCCCGCACCATCGCATACTCACACCGCCTTATAGGCGCGCAGGAGGGACCGTGCTGACCGCGTTTACCCGGGCGTTCCGGACGCCGGATCTGCGCAAGAAGTTGCTCTTCACTCTGGGCATCATCGCGCTGTTCCGACTCGGCTCGGTTCTTCCGACTCCGGGAGTTCACGTCCAGAACCTTGCGTCCTGTTTTGATCAGGTCCGCAACGGTGAAAACGGCAATATCTACGGGATGGTGCAGCTGTTCAGCGGCGGCGCGCTCCTGAAGCTGTCGGTGTTCGCACTGGGCATCATGCCGTACATCACCGCCAGCATCATTCTCCAACTTCTCGTTGTCGTGATCCCACGCCTTGAAGCCCTCAAGAAGGAGGGGCAGGCCGGTCAGACGAAGATCACACAATATACGCGTTATCTGACGATCGGTCTGGGCATCCTGCAGTCGACGGCGTTCATCGCGCTGGCGCGCTCCGGGCAGCTCTTCCAGGGCTGTGACAAGGACGTCCTGCTCGACCCCGACAACATCTTCATGATCGTCACGATGGTCGTCATCATGACGGCCGGCACCTCGGTCATCATGTGGCTGGGCGAGCTCATCACCGACCGTGGTGTGGGCAACGGCATGTCGATCCTCATCTTCACGCAGGTCGTCGCGGTCTTCCCGTCCGAGCTGGCCAGCATCTTCCAGGCCAACAAGTTCACCTTCGCCGTCGTCATGGTGGTAGGCGTCTTCATGATCGCCGCCGTGGTCTTCGTCGAGCAGGCGCAGCGCCGCATTCCGGTGCAGTACGCCAAGCGGATGGTCGGCCGCAGGATGTACGGCGGCACGTCCACTTACATCCCGCTGAAGGTCAACCAGGCCGGTATCATCCCGGTCATCTTCGCGTCCTCGCTGCTCTATCTGCCGCAGCTGCTGACCTCGCTGTTCGCCAACGCGGAGAACCCCAACGCGGTCGTGCAGTGGATCTCCGCGAACCTCACCAAGGGCGACACGCCCATCTACATGATCACGTTCTTCGTCCTGATCGTGTTCTTCACCTACTTCTACGTGTCCATCACCTTCAACCCCACTGAAGTGGCTGACAACATGAAGAAGTACGGTGGGTTCATTCCGGGCATCCGCCCGGGACGGCCGACGGCTGGTTACCTGAGTTTTGTGCTCACCCGCCTGACCGCCCCCGGCGCGCTCTATCTGGGTCTGATCGCCATGATCCCGATCGTCGCGCTCGCGGTGGCCGGAGCGAGCCAGAACTTCCCGTTCGGAGGGACGAGCATTCTGATCATGGTTGGCGTCGGCCTGGACACGGTCAAGCAGATCGAGAGCCAGTTGCAGCAGCGTAATTACGAAGGCTTCCTGCGGTAGTGCGTCTCGTTCTGGTCGGGCCCCCCGGAGCGGGTAAGGGGACACAGGCCCAGTACATCGCGTCGAACCTGTCCATCCCGAAGATCTCGACAGGTGACATCTTCCGTGCCAACGTCTCCGGGGGCACGGAGCTCGGCAAGCTCGCCAAGACGTTCATGGACCGCGGCGACCTGGTGCCCGACAAGGTCACCATCGCCATGGTCCGCGACCGTCTCGCCGAGGACGACGCGCAGGACGGCTTCCTGCTCGACGGCTTCCCCAGGAACGTCGCTCAGGCCGAGATCCTGCGCGACATGCTGAAGGAGTGGGGCCAGGCGCTCGACCTGGTCCTGGAGCTGGTAGTTGACGACGACGAGGTGGTCAGGCGGCTGGCCGGCCGCCGCACCTGCAGCCAGTGCGGTCGCATCTGGCACGTCGAGTTCGATGACAAGAAGGACGACCGGTGCGACGCCTGCGGCGGCACGCTGTTCCAGCGTGACGACGACAAAGAGGAGACGGTCAGGCATCGCCTGGAGGTCTACCAGGAGCAGACGGCGCCGCTGGTGTCCTACTACGCGGACGAGGGCATCCTCGTGGGTGTCGACGCGACCGGTCCGGTCGAGGAGGTCACCCAGCGGGCCATGGAGGCCATCCGCCCTTTCATGGGGTAAGCCCGATGGCCGACTGCGGAGGTGGCACGGATTTCCGTGCCACCTCGCGGCTATTGTGAGGGAATTGGGCTCCCACATCTGCCCGTTGAGACCCCGGGGGGGTGCCACACGTGTTCAAGAAGAACCGGCATGGAATCCAGATCAAGACGCCCGAGCAGCTCGACAAGATGCGGGCGGCCGGTCTGGTGGTCGGGCGAACGCTCGATCTGTTGAAGCGCTCCGTCGAGCCGGGGATGACACCCCTGGACCTCGACGCCATCGCGGAGAAGGCGATCAGGGATGAGGGCGCCATCCCGTCGTTCAAGGGCTATCAGGGGTTTCCCGCCACGATCTGCGCCTCGGTCAACGAGGAAGTCGTCCACGGCATCCCGACGAGCGCCCGCGCGCTGCGCGAAGGCGACGTCATCTCCATCGACTGCGGCGCCATCCTCGACGGCTGGCACGGCGACTCGGCGGTCACGGTGCCGGTGGGGGAGGTGGACCCGAAGCTCACCGAGCTCATGCGGATCACCGAGGAGTCGATGTGGCGCGGCATCGCCGCGCTGACCGTCGGCCGCCACCTGTCGGACATCGGGTACGAGGTGGAGCGCTACATCAAGTCGCAGGGCCGCTTCGGCATCCCGCCCGAGTACGGCGGCCACGGCATCGGCACCGAGATGCACATGGACCCGTGGATCGCCAACCACGGCCGTCCCGGCAGGGGACCCGTGCTGGAGGCCGGGATGTGCCTGGCGATCGAGCCCATGGTCAACCTGGGCACGGAGCGCACGCGCGTACTGGCCGACGATTGGACCGTCGTGACGATCGACGGGAAGCAATCCGCACACTTCGAACACAGCGTCGCGGTGACACATAATGGTCCTTGGGTGCTAACCGCCCTCGATGGGGGCGAAGAGCGCTTGGCGCAGCCGTAGACGAGCCGGGAGTGGTGGGTATGGCGCAGAGCCCCGAGATGCGTGCCTCGGACGTCGACAGAGATCGGGTGGCCGGCGTGCTCCGGGAGCACACCGCGCAGGGCCGCATCACGATGGACGAGTTCAACGAGCGGCTCGAACAGCTCTACCAGAGCAAGACCTACGGCGAGTTGGCCCGGCTGACCGCGGACCTGCCGGACGTGGACCTGCGCAACCCGCCCGCCAAGCTGACCGAGCCCACCCCGGCGCCCAAGAGCGGCATGCACTCGGGAATGCGCGCGGCCTGGAGCGCGTGGGCCGCGGCGAGCTCGATCAACTGGGTGATCTGGCTGATCGTGAGCGTCACCTCCGGGCACATGATCTACCCCTGGCCGCTGTGGGTGATGGGTCCCTGGGGTGCGATTCTGCTGATCAGCACCATCTTCGGGGGCGGTCAAAAGCGTCAGTGAGTGTGTAGTAGTGCACTGTGTGTATTCGTCCGCAGAAGGCGGCGAATGTCCTTCCTAACGTAAGCGGTGCCGGACAACAGAGGGGCTCACCCGAGCAGTCCCGGTCCGGTACGGGGAACCGTCTTACAGGAGGACACAGTGGGTATTCGTCACCTTCTCGCGGGCACCGCTCTCGCCGGCTCGATGGTCGCCGGTGCGCTGGCCATCGCTCCCACGGCCCAGGCCGACGCCGCGACCGCCACCCAGGCGCAGAGCGCCCAGGCCGGCCCGAGGCACTTCTTCGGCCCGTACTTCTCCAACGGCTCCGAGAACGGCGGCCACGAGTCGTACTTCAAGGGCTACTGGCAGAAGCGCGGGGGCAACTACTACTTCTACGGCGACCTGTACGACCGTCACCACAACGACGGCGACTACAGCTACGTGTGGTTCCAGTACTACGACCGGCACGGCGACTTCCACCGCAACTGGTACCGGTCCGACGACCGCCGGCACTTCGACAGCATCCGCTTCAAGAGGGACTTCAAGATCCAGGTGTGTGAGGGCGGCTCGCGCAACAGCGGCTGCGGCGGCTGGCACGACGTCTTCTAAGCACATCAGCGTCTTCACGGCACATCAGGGGGGAGTCATCCCAGGGGGTGTGCTGACTCGCGAGGGCCCGCCGGTTCGCCGGTGGGCCTTTGCTGTGCCACCCGAACCGCTGTGCCGCCTGAATCGCTGTGCCGCCCGAATCGCTGTGCCGCTCGGCTCATACGGGTTCGCGGGTGGGGTAAGCTGACTCGTGGTTGTGTCAGGACACCTGACACGCGTTTCGCGTTTTTGTCTCAGGTGTCGTACACTCCTTACTCGGCTCACTATGACTATCACGCGTCGGCGCCCGTTGCCGGTCGCCGCTCTCTTCGAAGCGTGAGGTCGCGGCTGCTTAGTGAACCGGAGCCTCAGACGATCGATCAGTGAAACGCGAGGAATTTTGGCCAAAAAAGACGGCGCCATCGAGATCGAGGGCACTGTGGTCGAGTCGCTCCCGAACGCTATGTTCCGGGTGCAGCTTGACAACGGCCATAAGGTCCTGGCCCACATCAGCGGACGGATGCGGATGCACTACATCCGGATCCTGCCCGACGACCGGGTAGTCGTGGAACTGAGCCCCTACGACCTGAGTCGTGGGCGGATCGTCTACCGATACAAGTAAGACGTCTGAGGAACACGAAGGACAATGAAGGTAAAGCCGAGCGTCAAGAAGATCTGCGACAAGTGCAAGGTGATCCGCCGGCACGGTCGCGTCATGGTGATCTGCGACAACCTGCGCCACAAGCAGCGTCAGGGTTAGTCGCCGTAAGGCTTCTCCGAGTCCGCCCCAGTCAGGGAGCGGGCTCGACGCATGAGAAGCCTGAGACAGTAATCGCGCGTCACACCTGAGCAGGCGGCCTGATTTCCGGGCCGTACCACCCAGGAGACCCTCGGTCGGAGGCCGAGGCCCTCACCCCGGGCATGGGGAGGGGACGTGAGGCGCAAGACCTCCGCCACAACGAAGGAGAATGCCCGACCATGGCTCGCCTGGTTGGCGTCGACCTCCCCCGCGAAAAGCGGCTGGAGATCGCTCTCACCTACATTTACGGAATCGGCCGCACCCGTGCGCTGGAGGTCCTCGAGGCCACCGGTGTCAGCGGCGACACCCGCGTGCATCAGCTCACCGACGCTGAGCTCGTCCCGATGCGTGACTACATCGAGGCGAACTTCAAGATCGAGGGTGACCTGCGCCGTGAGGTTCAGGCCGACATTCGCCGCAAGATCGAGATTGGGTGCTACCAGGGCATTCGGCACCGCAAGGGCCTGCCTGTCCACGGTCAGCGCACGCAGACCAACGCGCGCACCCGCAAGGGCAAGAAGAAGACCGTGGCCGGCAAGAAGAAGCCCGGTAAGAAGTAGTCCACGCAGCCGCGGGACCGAACACCTCAGGAGTGAAGGCAAAGGATGCCTCCTAAGAGCCGTCAGGGTGCGCCCAAGAAGGTGCGCCGCAAGGAAAAGAAGAACGTCGCTCATGGGCACGCCCACATCAAGAGCACGTTCAACAACACGATCGTTTCGATCACCGACCCCAACGGGAACGTGATCTCCTGGGCCAGCGCCGGCCACGTGGGTTTCAAGGGCTCCCGTAAGTCCACCCCGTTCGCCGCTCAGATGGCCGCCGAGAACGCCGCCCGCCGCGCCATGGAGCACGGCATGCGCAAGGTTGACGTCTTCGTCAAGGGTCCCGGCTCCGGCCGTGAGACCGCGATCCGTTCCCTTCAGGCCACCGGCCTCGAAGTGGGTTCGATCCAGGACGTCACCCCGGTTCCGCACAACGGCTGCCGTCCGCCGAAGCGCCGCCGCGTCTGACACCCAGGAGAATCTGAGAAATGGCTCGTTACACGGGTGCGGACTGCAAGCTCTGCCGCCGCGAGAAGACCAAGCTCTTCCTCAAGGGCAGCAAGTGCGAGTCCGCGAAGTGCCCCATCGAGATCCGTCCTTACCCGCCGGGTGAGCACGGCCGCGGACGTCCCAAGGAGTCCGAGTACCAGCTTCAGCTTCGTGAGAAGCAGAAGACCCGCCGCATTTACGGCGTCCTCGAGAAGCAGTTCCACAACTACTACGAGGAAGCCACCCGCAAGAGCGGCAAGACCGGTGAGGCGCTGCTCCAGATCCTGGAGAGCCGTCTCGACAACGTGGTCTACCGCGCCGGGTTCGCCCAGTCGCGCGACGCCGCTCGCCAGCAGGTCCGTCACGGACACTTCCTGGTCAACGGCAAGAAGGTCGACATCCCCTCGTACCGCGTGCGTGAGCACGACATCATCGAGGTCCGTGAGACCAAGCGCAACCTGCTCCCGTACGAGGTGGCTCGCGCCACCGCCGGTGACCGCTCGGTCCCGGCGTGGCTCGGCGTCGTGCCGGACAAGATCCGCGTCCTGATCCACCAGCTGCCGGTCCGTCAGCAGATCGACACCCAGGTTCAGGAACAGCTGATCGTCGAGTACTACTCGAAGTAAGTAGTGGTTGAGGTGCGGTTCGCCGCACCTCAACTAGGCTTGTATCGGAGTGGCGTCATATAGCGGGCGCCACACGAAAAGGGGAGACCCCACATGCTGATCGCTCAGCGCCCGACTCTTCTCGAAGAGTCGATCGACGACACCCGATCCCGATTCGTCATCGAGCCGCTGGAGCCGGGTTTCGGCTACACCATCGGCAACTCGGTCCGCCGCACGCTGCTGTCGTCCATTCCGGGCGCGGCCGTGACGAGCATCCGGATCGAGGGCGTGCTGCACGAGTTCTCGACCGTTCCCGGGGTCAAGGAAGATGTCACCGACATCATCCTCAACCTCAAGGAGCTCGTCGTCTCCTCCGAGCACGACGAGCCGGTCGTGATGTACCTGCGCAAGCAGGGCCCGGGTGAGGTCACCGCCGCCGACATCGCGCCGCCGGCCGGTGTCGAGGTGCACAACCCCGAGCTGCGCATCGCCACGCTCAACGGCAAGGCGAAGCTGGAGATGGAGCTGACCGTCGAGCGCGGTCGCGGCTACGTCTCCGCCGCGCAGAACAAGCAGCCGGGTCAGGAGATCGGCCGCATTCCGATCGACTCGATCTACTCCCCGGTGCTCAAGGTCACCTACAAGGTCGAGGCGACCCGAGTCGAGCAGCGTACCGACTTCGACCGTCTGATCCTCGACGTCGAGACCAAGCCGGCCATGAAGCCCCGCGACGCGGTGGCCTCCGCCGGTAAGACCCTCGTCGAGCTCTTCGGCCTGGCCCGTGAGCTCAACGTCGAGGCCGAGGGCATCGACATCGGCCCGTCGCCGACCGACGCCGCCCTGGCCGCCGACCTGGCGCTGCCGATCGAGGAGCTGAACCTCACCGTTCGCTCCTACAACTGCCTCAAGCGCGAGGGCATCCACACCGTGGGTGAGCTCGTCGCCCGCAGCGAGCAGGACCTGCTCGACATAAGGAATTTCGGCGCCAAGTCGATCGAAGAGGTCAAGCAGAAGCTGCACGAGATGACGCTGGCGCTCAAGGACTCCCCGCCCGGGTTCGACCCGAGCGCGGTGGCCGGCGCCGGCTACGACGACGACGACAGCGCGTACGTCGAGACCGAGCAGTACTAAGCCATCGCGAGGGCTCTGCCTCGCGACTCCCCGCGCCGAACGGTTCCCGTTCGGCGCGGGCGACGGTAACGGCTCGCATCGCCCCTAGAGCGACTGCGACCGGCCCGACTCCGGTACCTGGTACGGCCGGGGCGGGTTAACTCACAAGGAGAACGCAATGCCCAAGCCCACCAAGGGTGCACGTCTTGGCGGCAGCCCGGCGCACGAGCGGCTGATCCTGGCGAACCTCGCCACGGACCTGTTCCGCCACGGCAAGATCCGCACCACGGTTGCCAAGGCCAAGCGCGTCCGTCCGCTGGCGGAGCGCCTGATCACCAAGGCGAAGAAGGGCGACATCCACAACCGTCGCCAGGTGCTCACGGTCGTCAAGGACAAGGGCGTCGTCCACCACCTGTTCACGGACATCGCGGTGACGTTCGCCGAGCGTCCCGGCGGTTACACCCGCATCACCAAGGTGGGCGCCCGTAAGGGTGACAACGCCCCCATGGCGGTGATCGAGCTGGTGACCGAGCCGCTGAACCCGGTTCGCGTGTCGCGCACGGAGGCTCCGGCCGCCGCTGCCGCTCCCGCTCCCGCCGCTGAGGCCGAGACTGAGGCGCCGGCCGCCGCGGAGACCGCCGCGTCGGACGAGGCCGCCACGGCTGAGGCCGCTGAGTCGGGTTCGGCCGAGGCTGAGGCCGGCGAGGCTAAGAAGGACGAGGCCTGATCCGTCAGGTCAGCTGAATCGGGCCCAGACCCCCTTTTATGCGGGGATTCCGGGCCCAGTTGAATCGGGCTCGAGCCCCTCTCGCGGGGGTTCGGGCCTGTTCGCGTTTTGGGGAGGGCGATGGTGGTACGGCTCCGGCTTGATCTCGGCTATGACGGGACCGACTTCTCCGGGTGGGCCAGGCAGCCGGGGCTGCGTACGGTCCAGGGGGAGATCGAGCGGGCGCTCGGCAGGATCCTGCGGCTGGCCGAGCCACCGGCGTTGACCGTCGCCGGGCGTACGGATGCCGGGGTGCACGCGCGCGGGCAGGTGGCGCACGTGGATCTTCCCGTGGAGGCGTTCTCCGCCCTCGACCGCAACCACCGGAGATCCGCCGGGCCCGAGCCTGCGGCGGCCCCCACGGCGGCTTTTCTGGCGGCCGACTCCGCGGCTCTCTTTCCGGCTGTCGGCTCTGTGAGGGCCGGCGCGGTGTTGCCGCTGGACGTGGATGAGCGGCTCGCTACACTCCTGCGGCGGCTGGCCGGGGTGCTGGAGTCAGATGTACGCGTTCATCGGGTCTCCGTGGCTTCTGAGGGCTTTGACGCGCGGTTCTCCGCCTTGTCACGGCGGTACGCGTACCGGGTCAGTGACGCGGCCGGTGGGGTGGATCCGTTGCGGCGCCGGGAGGTGGTCTGGCACAACCGGCCGCTGGACCTGGACGCGCTGAACGCGGCGGCCACGCACCTGCTCGGCGAGCACGACTTCGCCGCCTTCTGCAAGAAGCGCGAGGGGGCCACCACGATCCGGCGGCTGCAACGGCTCGACTGGGTGCGGGAGGGCGACGGGGTGCTGGTCGCCACCGTGGTCGCCGACGCGTTCTGCCACTCGATGGTGCGGTCGCTGGTCGGCTCCCTCCTGTCGGCCGCCGATGGGCGCCGGCCTGTCGAGTGGCCCGGGCAGGTGCTGGGGCGGGCCGTACGGGACTCCGGGGTGCATGTGGCGCCCGCGCACGGCCTGTGCCTGGAAGAGGTGACCTACCCGCCGGACGCGGAACTCGCCGCGCGCGCCCTCGCGACCCGGCGCGTCCGCACGCTGGGCGATGATCCGCCCGCCGTCGACGCGCCGTAACCCGGCCTGTCCGTACGCCGGGCGGTGATCCGCCCGCGGTCGGCGGGCCGTCTGTCAGCGCGTCCGGCCGCCTGCTGCCGACGAGCCATGGTGCAGCGCGTTCGTGCGTTGGGCGGTGACCCGCTTGCGGCAGCCCGGCGCGTCGATTCGTCTGTTGTCGGCGAGTGCGTAGCCCCGTGCCGAGCGGGTTGTCAGTCGTTGGTGAGGCGGCGTTCCAGGGCCTGGGAGGTCTGGTCGCGGAAGGCGCCGCTGACCTTGCCGAGTGTCTTCTCCTTGGTGCCTGGTGTGTGGCCGTCGGCGTACGTGGCGTAGCTGAAGACGATGTAGCGGCCCCAGACCAGCCCCGCGGCATAGCCGCCCGCGATCTCCACGCGTTCGCCGCCCGAGCCCGCCGCCGCGGGCAGGCCGCGGAACCAGACGTTGCGGCCGAGGTTCTTGGCCTTGTCGGCGCTCATGGCGGCCTCTTTGGTGGGCAGTACGGCGATGCCGGTCGTCACGGCGTAGCGGCGCTTGGTGTCGACGTACGTCGCCCGTACGATCCGGCTGCACTTCTGCTCGCGCAGCGCGTCGGCGAAGGGACCGGAGGCGGCCTTCTCGCAGCTCCCCGTCATGTCGGTCTTGACCTTGGAGAAGACGGCTCCCTCCGCCTCGATCTTCTTCTTCGGGAACGCCTCGGAGAGCGACATCTTGCGCGGGTCGGTCTGCTCGGAGTTGAGGATCGAGGTGGCGGGGACGACCGGGGTCGTGGAGGCATCGGGGCTGACGATGGCCGGGGGTGCCGTCGTCGGCGGCTCCTTGGCGGCCGTCGTGGCGGCGGGCGCTGATGGGGCGCTCACCGACTTGTAAGCGAAGAAGCCGCCCGTGGCGACGCCTGCCAGAGCGAGCACGCCCAGGGTGATGAAGAGTGCTTTCCGGCCCGCCGGCTTGCCGGGCTGGCCGGTGGCGGGCGGTGTCGCCTGGAACGGCGATTGCTTGAACGGCCCCTGCCCGTAGGCGGCGGGCGGTGTGGAGCGGTCCTGCGAGGCCGGGACGGGCAGGGCGGCGGTGGGCTTCTGGCCCCATACCTCGAACGGGAGGTCGGGGACGTTGCCCTTCTGCTGGGTTCCGCCAGGGGGGATCGGCGGCCAGACCGGGACGTCGCTCGGCTCGACCGGGTGTCCGGCGGCGTTCGGGTCGAAGGCGGGCGGCGGGGTGCCCGGGTCGAAGGCGGTTGGTGGGGTGCTGGCGTCGAACGCGTGCGGGCGGGCGTTGGGGCCGAAGGCGTGGGGGGCCGTCGCGTCGAACCCCGGCGCGGTCGCGTTCGGGTCGAAGGTGAGCCCGGTGGCGTTCGGGTCGAAGGTGCTGGGGGCGCCGGTGTTGGGGTTGAAGGCGTGGGGCGCCGTCGCGCCGGACGCGGGCGTAGTGGGGTTCGCGTCGAAGGTGGGATCGGTGGCGTTCGGGTCGAAGGCCGGTGGGGCCGCCTCATTGGCGGCGAAGGGGCGGGCGGACGCGCCCCTCGCGTCGAAGGGGGCGGTCAGGTTCGGGTCGGTCAGGTTCGGGTCGGTCTGGTAGTCCTCGGCGTCCTCTGAGGGGTCGGCCTCTTCGTAGTCGGCCGCGGGTTGCCCGAACGCGGGGCCCTTGGTCGTCGGCCCGCCGTACACGGAGCTCTTGGGCGCGGGGTCGCTGTCGTCGGACGCGGGGGCTCCGGGCGGGATGATGCCCCCCGGGCGGGTGGGGGAGTCGTCCGGGGGCGAGCTGTCCGATGGGACGTTCCAGGGCGATGTCGGGCCGGACACGTCGTCGGAATCCGGCTCCACGGCGAGTTCGCCCGTGGCGGCGGGCCAGGGCGGCATGGCGGGCGGGTCGGCCACGGGGGCGGGCCATACCTGCATGCCCGCGGCCGCCGCGGTGAAGGCCGGTGGCGGCTCCCACGACGGCGCACCGGGCACCACGGGGTCGGCCGCCCAGGTGGCGGGCTCCTCGGGGGCCCAGGTGGCGGGCTCCTCCGGGATGGGTGCGGGCCAGACGCCGGACGCCGGAGACCATCCGGCGCCGGGCTGGCCGGGAGCCGGGGCGTCCTGCTCCGGCTCGGCGCGCGGCCACGAGGGCTGGGGGCCGGAGGCCTGACCGCCCGATTCGGACTCGGCGGACTGCCATGGAGGCTGAGCGCCCGGCCCGCCGGCGTGTGATGGAGGCTGAGCGCCTGGCCCGGGGGGATGTGACGGAGGCTGAGCGCCCGGTCCCGGAGCGGGCGGCCTTGTGGGTGCGGAGCCGGCGGGCGGAGGGCCCGCGGCGGGAGGTCGCGGAGACGGGGACGGGGTGCCGGGCTGGGCGCCGAGGTTGCGGGGCAGGCGGCCGCGCATGGGGCGGGGCGGGCCCTGGGGGTCGGCGAACCAGTCGTACGGCGCGGCGTCGTCGCCCGCCACCTCCCACGGCTGCGCGCCGGGGAAGGCCGGCAGCCCAGGAAGGTCGGACTGGTCCTCGGCCGACGCCGGGTCCGACGGCTGTGGTTCGAACGGTTGCCACTCGGACGGCGAGTCGAAGTCCGATGCCCCGGTCACCGTCTGCTCAGCATCCGATGGCGTGCCCGGGAAAGCGGGCAGCATGTCATGACCGGCATCGTCATTATCGGCACTCCCGTAGGCGGCACTCTCGTAACCGGCACTCTCGTAACCGGCGCTGTCAGAGCCGGAGTCAGCGCCCGTGCCGGGCTCCGGTGGCGATGCTGGAGTAGCTCCGGGCGCCTCGTGAGACGCCCGTGACTCGGGATATTGAAGGGGCTGGCCGAAGCTCGGCGGTGGCGTCGCCGGTGCGGCCGAGCCGTCAGCTTCCCTACGATCTTTGTCCCTGCGCTCGTTGTCAGACCCAGGTTCCTGGCCACGCATAAGGGGGAGCCTAGCGAGAGTCGCGAGATCGTTATGCCGGTATGGGCGTTCCCGACTGGATCATCGATGCCGTTTGGGTACCTATGAAAAGGTTTGAGGCTTTTAGGTGCCCGGGTGGCCGGTCAGCGTGCGGGAGTCAAGGGCCTTGAAGACGGTGGCCTTGGTGATGTCGTCGACCGCCTGGAAGAGCTTCTTCTGCCCCTTCTTGTCGGGCTTGCTGCCGTCCTTGTTCTGAAACCAGATCATGACGGCGTAGTGGCCGTGCATCCACATCTGGGTGCCGCCGCTCCCGGTGCCGAGGCTCTTGGTGAGTGAGTCCTTGCCGGCCAGCGGCTTGACGTAGTCGGTCTTGCTGCCGACCGACTGCACCTTGGTCGCGGTCTTGCTGGACTTGAGGTTGGCCACGCCGACCGTGCCCATCAGCTTGCCGGCCTTGTCGCGGAAGCTCGCGCGGATGATCTGCGTACACTTGCCGGCCTTGAGGGCCTTCTGCAGCTTGTCGCCGACGGCTCCGTCGGAGCACTTCTTGACCTTGCTGGTGACGGTCATCGTGTACGAGCGGCCGGCGACCGCGATCTTCTTGGTCGCGAACAGCTCCTTGACCGTGAGCGGCTCGGGGTCGGTCTTGCGATCGGCCGCGTAGCTGTACTTGCCGGGAGGCGAGGACGGCAGCGGCGCGGAGGTGCGGCGGGCCGCCTGGGTCTCGGCCTGGTCGGAGCCGCCTGACTTGAACATCACCACGAGGCCCGCGACGAACAGGCCGAGCACCGCGACGCCGCCGAGCGTGAACCAGAGCGGCCCACGCGAGCGTTTGCCCTCGTCGTAGGGGCTCCACGTAGTGCTGCGGCGCGCCGGTTCGGCGACCGGCTCGGCCGCGGCCGGTTCCTTGGCCCTGCGACCGGTGGCAGCCCCGATCGGTTCGAAGGGGTTGCGGGAGCCGCCGGATTCGGCCGTGTCACGGGCCCTGCGAGAACGGCGGGGGGTGCTCTCCGTGCTGGTGTCACGTTCGTCGGGAAAACCCATGCGGCGACATTACCGTGAAGTGGTCATGAGTAACCGAAGTCCTGCGTCCACCACGGACCGCCGGCCCCCGCCACCACGCCGACTCCGATGGACTCGATGCGGCAGTTGAGGATGTTCTGGCGGTGGTCCTTGCTGTCGAGCCAGCCGCGGACCGCCTCTTCGGGAGAGGTGTAGCCGCGGCCGATGTTCTCGGCGGCGCCCGCGCGGTATCCGGCGCGCTCCATCCGGTCCCACGGCGACGAGCCGTCGGGGGAGTCGTGGGTGAAGCGGCCGCTGCTCGCCATCTCAAGGGAGTGCGCGCGGGCCGAGCGAGTCAGCCTCGCGTCGGTCCGGAGGCGGCCGCAGCCGCGTTTGAGCCTGGCGGCGTTGGTGAGGTTGACGACCTTGGCCGCCATCGCCGGCGACATCTCGGCGGTCTGCTCGCCGAGCACCCGCGTGGGATCTTCGGCGGTGAAGCCGGGCACTGTGTTGCCGTCCGGGCTCTTGGTGGGCTTGGCCCTGACGTTGCCGCGCGGGACCCCGGCGGTGCTCTCCCTGGGGATGCGGCCCGCGTACGGCTGCGCCTTCTTGGCCGTGGGCGTGACCGTGGGTTCGGCCTTGGCCGCGGCGGCGGGCGGGGCTGTCTCGTTGAGGTAGATGTGGCCGGTTTCTTCGACGTTGTCCGTCAACCGCCCGATCAGCACACCCGTGAACAGAACCGCCATAAGACAGGCGAGCACCCCCAGATGGTTCCGGCGCCGTGCGCTCCGCTGGGTGTGCCGGGTGAGAGAGGTGTGCCACATGCCACACCCAACGATAGAGATGTCTGGTCCTGGGAAAGAAGGGATCCCAGGGAACCGAAATCGAACCGTTCTGTGTCAGGTAGACTGATCGCAGGTTACCGGTCTTTTGACCAGCACCCTTAAATGCGGGTAGCCTAATCAATCGTTGTGTGCATAGGTCCAGCGCGACCGATGCGCGGCGCGTCCGGCGTCATCTCCCATCATCAGCCCATCGGGCCAGGGAGACGGAAGGTCCGGGCTGCCGTGTGCCCGCACCGACCGACCCTAGAGCTGTCGCTTCCCGACAGCGCCGAAGACGCGAGCATAAAGAAGGCTACGACCGTGCGCACGTACTCACCGAAGCCCGCCGACGTTCAGCGTCAGTGGTACGTCATCGACGCGACCGATGTCGTGCTGGGCCGGCTGGCCAGCCACGTCGCGATCCTGCTCCGCGGCAAGCACAAGCCGATCTTCGCCAACCACGTCGACACCGGCGACTTCGTCGTCATCATCAACGCGGACAAGATCGCGCTCACCGGCAACAAGCGTGAGCAGAAGAAGGCCTACCGCCACTCGGGTTACCCGGGCGGTCTGCGTTCCGTCAGTTATGGCGAGCTCATGGACAAGCGGCCGGACAAGGCCGTCGAAAAGGCCGTCAAGGGCATGCTGCCGAAGAACTCCCTCGGCCGGAAGATGGCCAAGAAGCTCAAGGTCTACGCGGGGTCCGAGCACCCGCACCAGGCCCAGCAGCCGGTGCCGTTCGAGATCACCCAGATCGCCCAGTAGTAGTCCGAAAGATTTAGAGGAGAACCGTGGCTGAGCCCACCGGTGTCGAGACGGCCGTCGAGGCCGAGGTGGAAGAATTCTCCGGCGAGGAGTTCCCTTCCGAGTACACCACCGAGTCCACCGCCAGCGCTGACGCTCCCGTGCGCAAGCCCGTCACCACGGGCAACTCGTACGGCACCGGTCGCCGTAAGGAGGCGATCGCCCGCGTGCGCATCGTCCCCGGCACCGGCAAGTGGACGATCAACGGTCGTTCGCTGGACGTCTACTTCCCCAACAAGGTCCACCAGCAGATCGTCAACGAGCCCTTCGTTGTGCTCGGCGCCGAGGAGGCGTTCGACGTCATCGCGCGCATCGACGGTGGCGGCGTGACCGGCCAGGCCGGCGCGCTGCGCATGGGCCTGTCCCGTGCGCTGGCGATCCTTGATGTCGAGACCAACCGAGCGCCTCTGAAGAAGGCCGGCTTCCTCACCCGTGACGCCCGCGCCACGGAGCGGAAGAAGTACGGCCTCAAGAAGGCCCGTAAGGCTCCGCAGTACAGCAAGCGCTAAATTGGCGCGTCTTTTCGGCACCGACGGGGTTCGTGGGGTCGCTGGTCGCGACCTCACGGCGGAGCTCGCCATGGACCTCTCGGTCGCGGCGGCTCACGTCCTCGGCGATGCGGGCGCGTTCACGGCCACAGGACGTCGTCCTGTGGCCGTCGTAGGCCGGGACCCGCGTGCCTCGGGGGAGTTCCTCGAGGCCGCAGTGGTCGCCGGCCTTGCGTCGTCCGGAGTGGATGTGCTGCGCCTCGGCGTGCTGCCCACCCCGGCCGTCGCCTACCTCACCGCGGCGCTCGGCGCCGACATCGGCGTCATGCTGTCGGCGTCGCACAACGCGGCACCGGACAACGGCATCAAGTTCCTGGCCCGGGGCGGCTTCAAGCTGTCCGACGCGGTCGAGGACGAGATCGAGCGGCGGCTCGGCGAGGACTGGACCTTTCCCGTCGGCTCCGCCGTGGGCCGGGTGCGTGACGCCTACGGTGAGGCCGACCGCTACATCTCCCATGTGCTGACCACGGTCAGTGGCCGGCTCGACGGTCTCGACATCGTCGTCGACTGCGCCCACGGCGCCGCTCACATGGTCGCCCCCGAGGCGCTGGTGCGATCCGGAGCCAGGGTGGAGGCCATCGGCGCGCGGCCCGACGGCCTCAACATCAACGCCGGCTACGGCTCCACCCACCTGCCCAAGCTGCAGCAGGTCGTCGTCTCGCGCGGCGCCGACCTCGGCATCGCCTATGACGGCGATGCCGACCGCTGCCTGGCGGTCGACCACACCGGCGCGATCATCGACGGCGACCAGATCATGGCGATCCTCGCGGCCGACATGCACGCCCAGGGCACGCTGGCCAAGGACACTGTGGTCGCGACCGTGATGTCCAACCTGGGCTTCAAGCTGGCCATGCGCGAGGCGGGCATCCACGTCGTGGAGACCGCGGTGGGCGACCGCTACGTGCTGGAGCGCATGAAGTCCGACGGCTACAACCTGGGTGGTGAGCAGTCGGGGCACGTCATCATGCTCGACCACGCCACCACCGGAGACGGCCTGCTCACCTCGCTGCACCTGCTCTCGGTCGTGGCCAGGTCGGGCAAGTCGCTGCGCGAGCTGGCCGCGGTGATGACGCCACTGCCGCAGATCCTGATCAACGTCAAGGACGTGGACCGGGGCAAGGCGTCGGTGCCCGAGCTCACCGAGGCCGTGGCGCTGGCGGAGAAGGAGCTGGGTGAGACGGGCCGGGTGCTGATCAGGCCCAGCGGCACCGAGCCGATGATCCGCGTGATGGTCGAGGCCTCGTCCGAGGAGCACGCCTCCGAGGTCGCCGGCCGGCTGGCCGACGTGGTCCGGGCCGCCTGCGTCTGAGGCTTTTCCAGTGAGGGGCACGGCGGCGCCGTGCCCCTCACGCGTATCCTGCGGCTGGTGAGCGTGACTGTGCTGATCACCGGTGGGCGGGCGCCCGTGGCGCTGGACCTGGCCAGGAAGTTCGCCAGGTCGGGTGCGCGGGTCGTGGTGGCCGAGAGCTCGCGGGCGCAGCTCTGCGCGCGGTCCTCGGCCGTGGCGGTCAGCTATCGGGTGCCGCCGCCCAACCGGGCGCCCGAGGCGTTCGCCGACGCGCTGGCCGACATCGTCAAGCTGGAGGGCGTGCGGCTGGTCGTGCCCACGTGCGAGGAGATCTTCTGGGTGGCGCGGGGGCGGAAGCGGCTGCCCTGTGAGGTGCTGGCCGAGCCGCTCGGGACGCTGCGGGCGTTGCACAGCAAGTGGGAGTTCGTCCAGCTGGCGAAGGGGTTCGGGCTGCCGGCGCCCGAGACGGCGCTGGTGACGTCGCAGGCCGACCTGGCCGGGATCCGGCGCCCGTTCATCCTGAAGCCTGTTTTTTCGCGCTTTGGTACGAAAGTGCGGGTTGTTCGGGGAAATATCGCGTTAAGGGCGGGCGAGGGGCCCTGGGTGGCTCAGGAACTGCTCGACGGGAAGCAGGTCTGCACCTACTCCGTGGCGGTGAAGGGGCGATTGGTGGCTCATGCCGCCTACGCGGTGGAGTTCACGGCTTCCGGGGCTTGTGTCAGCTTCGAGCCGGTGGAGCATGCCGAGGTGGACGCCTGGGTGACGGAGTTCGTCGCGCGAGTCGGGTTCAGTGGGCAGATCGCCTTCGACTTCATGGCCGGCGATCGGGTGTTGCCGATGGAGTGCAATCCACGGGCCACCAGCGGGGTCCATCTGCTGGGCGACGAGCTGGCCGGGGTGCTGCTCGGTGACGTGCCCGACCGGCCGCTGCGGCCCGCGCCGGGCACGCGGGCGATGATCGGGCTGGCGATGCTGGGCTTCGGCCTGGCGGGAGTACGGTCCTGGCCGGAGCTGCGCCGGTGGGCGAGCGTGGTGTCGGCCGCTGACGACGTGATCGCGGTGGACGGGGACCGGGGGCCGTTCCTGGCGCAGTTCGGGGTGCTGTGGGAGAACTGGATCCGCTCGTTGTGGACGCGGCGGTCACTGATCGAGTGCTCGACGTACGACATCGAGTGGGACGGCCGGTGAAGGCCGAGCTGTTCACGAAGGACACCCTCGGCGAGCTGCCCTGGCCCGACACCGAGGACGGCGCCTACGCGCGTGACTACCTGGTGCCGCTGGTCGAGCACGGGACCGAGGCGTTCGTCGCCAATGTGACCACGACCTACGGGGTGCTGCTGGTGGACGGGCGCATTGTCCTGCCGGTGTCGGTCAACGACGGTGAACAGGGGAACGCGTGGGTGTGCTCGCCGTACACGCACTATGTGACCTATGCCGGTGAGGAGCTGCGCGTGCTCGGCAGCGGGGCGCTGCGCGCGGTGCTGGCGGCGGCGCTGGCCGCGCTGGGCGCGCTGTGCCGGTGGGCGGAGCTGGACCGGGTGGTGCTGGTCAACAACTGGCTGCTGTCCACGAACCTCTATCCGGCCATCGAGCCCGCCCATGAGCAGGCCGCCATCCGCTTCCTGCGGGAGCGGTTCCCCGGGCACGCCGTCGGGTTCTGCTCGGTGAACCGGCGGATCGACGGCTGCGTAATGGTGCCGGGGCGGCGGATCTACCTGGTGCGGCCGGGGGATCAGGAGGCCCGGCATCGCAAGCGGTGGCGGCGCGATCTGCGGTTGGTCGGGCGCAGGGGGTACGAGGTGGTGCGGCCGGGCGAGGGTGACGCGGCTCGGGTGGTCGAGCTTTATGACCTGCTTTATCTGGATAAGTACTCACGGAACAATCCGCAGTTCACCGAGCGGTTCGTGCGCGAGACCATGCGGGCGGGGACGATCACCTACTGGGCGCTGACCAGGGACGGGCGGATCGACGCGGTGCTCGGCTACTTCCACCGCGACGGGACGCTGACCACGCCGATCTTCGGCTACGACACCGCGCTGCCGCAGGGGATCGGGCTGTACCGGATGCTGAGCGCGCTGGTCTACCAGATCGCTGTGGACGAGAGGCTGTCGGTCAACGACAGTGCGGGTGCGGGGGAGTTCAAGCGGCTGCGTGGGGCGGTGCCGGAGATCGAGTATCGGGCCGTGTATGTCGGGCATCTGCCGTGGCGGCGGCGTACAGGGTGGGTGGTGCTGGCCTGGCTGCTCGACCGGGTCGCGGTGCCGATCATGCGGCGTTACGAGCTTTGAGGGCTTTTGAGGGAGTGGGATGCGGAGTGATCTGCTGGCTCAGGTGTTCGCCGCGTGCGAGCGTACGCCCCGGGCGACGGCGATCGTGGGGGCGCGCGGGCGGAAGCTGACGTTCGGCGGGCTGCGCGAGCGGGCGCTGCGCATCCGCGACCGGCTGGTGGCGGAAGGGCTCGGGCGTGGGGATGGCGTGCTGTACGCCGTCGAGCCCTCGCCGGACGCGATCGCCGTGGCGCTGGGCGTGGTCGCCGCGGGCGGGGTGCTGGTGCTGGCCGATCCCGGCCTCGCGCCGGAGATCCTGCGGGCCCGGCTCCGGCTGGCCCGGCCGCGCTGGGTGGTGGCGGGGTCGCTGCTGTACGCGGTCACGTCGTTCGCGCCGCTGCGCGCGCTGGCCAGGAGGCGGGGCGTGCTCCTGCCCGGCCTTCGCGATCCGCTGCCGGAGCTGGAACTGCGCCACGCCTACACCGGCCGGTGGCTGCCCGGCGTGCCGAGCGCGGCGGTACGGTTACGCGGCCTGGACGGTCCGATGCCGACGGCCGGCGCGAGCCGGGGTGAGGTGGACGATCCGGCGGCGGTGATCTTCACTTCCGGCACCACCGCGCATCCCAGAGCCGTCGTCCACACTCGCGCGTCCCTCGCCGCCGGGCTGGAGATCTTCAGAGACCGCTTCCCCGTCGAGCCCGGCGACGTCGTCCACACCGACGGCCTCATGCTCGGCCTGCCCGCGCTCATCGGCGGCGCCACCTGGTCGATGCCCGGCCCGGCCAAGCTCATCTTCGAACGCCGGGTGACCCACCTGTACTGCGTGCCGGTCGAGCTGGCCGGGCTCGTCGCCCGGGTGGAACGGCTGCCGCACAGCCTGCGCCACCTGCTGCTCGGCTCGGCTCCCGCGCCCCCGGCCGTACTGCGGAAGGCGATCGCCGCCGCGCCCGGCGCGGAGGTGCTGAGCGTGTACGCGATGACGGAGGCGCTGCCGATCGCGCTGGCGAGCGCGGCCGAGAAGCTGGCCTGCGCCGAGGGAGACCTGCTCGGCGCGCCGCTGCCGGGAGTCGGCGTGCGGTTCACCGAGGACCAGGAGCTGGTCGTCAGCGGCCCGCACGTGGCACGCGGCTACCTGGGCGAGCCGCCGCACGACGAGGTGGCCACCGGCGACCTGGTCCGCCTGGACGGACAGGGCCGTCTCGTCCTGCTCGGCCGGAAGAAGGACATGATCCTTCGCGATGGGTTCAACATCTACCCGAGCCTGTACGAACCGGCTATCGCCGCACTGCCCGGCGTAGCCGACGCGGCCATCGTCGGCCTGGCCGATCCGGTCACCGGGGACGAGGAGGTCGTACTGGCGCTGGTGCCCGGCGACGGCTTCCAGGAGGCGGCGGTACGCGCCCGGCTGCCCGCGCTGGTCGACGCGGGCGCGCTGCCCGACCGGATCGCGGTGCTGCCGGACTTCCCGCGATCCAGCCGGCGCAAGCTCGACCGGGCGGCGCTGCGCGCGGCCATCGGCCGCCCGTGAGCTGTTCGTCACCTGCGGGTGACGCCTGTGAGCGTCGCCCGCAGGCGAGGCGCTATTCGTCGCCCGTCAGCGTGAAGACCCGCAGGCGCTGTCCCGCCAAGAGCACCGCGCCCAGCGTCACGATGATCAGCGCTGGTACGGCGAATCCGAGCGTCACGTTGGCCGTCAGGAACGGCGTGTCGGAGATCTGGTCGGCGATCGTTTTGGCCCACTGCTGGATGGAGAACTTCTGCGCCCCCGGTACGAACGTGCCGACCAGCGTCTCCCACAGCAGCGCGTAGATGATCCCGATCGTGACCGCGTGCCGGGTCAGGATGCCGAGCAGCAGGAACACCGCGGCGTAGGCGATGCCCGCGACCAGCGCGCCGAGCGCGAAGCCGACCGCGAGACCGTCCTCGTTGCCCACCAGCAGCCAGGCCGCGAAGTACGTCGGGACCGCCGAGAACACCGCCAGCAGGGAGGCGGCCACCAGGAACTTCGTCTGGGCGATGACCGGCCGCGAGATCGGCTTGGACATCAGGTGGATGATCGTGCCGTCGTCGATCTCCGGGGCGATCACCCCGGTTCCCGCGATGAGGCCGAGCAGCGGGAGCATCGTGCCGATGGCGAACTTGTCCATCAGCAGCGCCGCCGAGCGCGGGTCGTAGCCGGCGAACACCCGCAGCATGACGGCCAACCCGATCAGCGCCAGGGGCAGCAGGAGCAGAAGGAAGATCCTCCGCCTGCCCAGCAGAGCCCGGTAGGTAATACCTGCGACGACTGTATTCATTGCCTCACTCCGTTCGGCGCCTCAGTCGCCTGGATCAGGTGCTCCGGTTGATCAGATAGGCGAAGACGCTCTCCAGGTCCTCGTCGGCGGGGGAGACCTCGTGCAGGCGGATCCCTTCGGTGCGGGCGACGCGCGGCAGCAGCCACGCGAAGCGCCGGAACTCGACCGCCTGGACCTCCAGCCCGCCCGCGCCGAGCGAGACGCCGCCCGCCGAGTTGTCGAGCATCAGGGCGGCGGCGAGCTTTCTGTCGTCGCTCGACCGGATTCTGAACAGGTGCGGCCGGTCGGTCATCAGCCGACGGATCTCGCGGAAGTTGCCCGAGGCGGCGTGCCGGCCCGCGACCAGTACCTCGATCTGCTGGGCGACCCGCTCGACCTCCTCCAGGATGTGCGAGCTGAACAGGATCGTCTTGCCCGCCGTGCCCATGGCGCGGATCAGGTCCATCAGGTGCAGCCGCTGGCGCGGGTCCATGCCGTTGAACGGCTCGTCGAGCAGCAGCACCGGCGGGTCGTGGACGAGCGCGGCGGCGACCTTCACCCGCTGCCGCATGCCCTTGGAGTAGGTCTCGACCCGGCGGTCCTTGGGCTCCTCCATCTCGACCGTGGCCAGCGCCTTGCGAGCGGCCTCGATCGGGTCGGGCAGACCGTGGAGCCTGGCGGCGGACAGGACGAACTGCCAGCCGGTGAGGAACCCGTAGACACCCTCCCGTTCAGGGACCAGGCCGATGTTCTTATAGATGTGGTGGTTTTTCCAGATCTGGGTGCCGTCCATCGTCACCGTGCCGCCCGAGGGGGCCAGGAACCCGGCCATCAGGTGCAGTAGCGTCGACTTGCCCGCGCCGTTGGGGCCGAGCAGCCCGGTGACGCCGGGGCCGATCGTCATCGTGACGTCGTTGACCGCCACCACGTTGCCGTACCAGCGAGAGACCTGTGCGAGCTCGATGTTCATTGGGCGGCCGCCTTCCGATAGCGCGCCGCGAGCGCCGCCAGGCCGATCCCGATGAGCACGAGCACGAGGATCGCCGGGACGGGCCCCGGCGGGTAGGTACCGTCCGGAACGTTGGCCGTCGTGCTGAACAGCCACACCTGTACGGCGTCGACCAGCCAGAACGGGTTGATCAGCCAGGCCCAGCCGGCCCCCGTATCGTTGCCCGACGAGTACAGCGTGGCGAAGATGACCGTGGCGGAGGCCGAGGTCAGCAGGTAGAGGGCGATGACGGAGGCGACGCCGAGCCCGCGCCTGGGCGTCAGCGCGGCGATGGCCAGGCCGAACGACGACAGCAGGAGCGCGAGCACCAGCGCCATGGCCAGGGCCCCGAAGTACTCCTTGGTCTGCGGCGGCCCGTCCATGTCGATGAGCAGCTCGCCCACGTAGATCAGTGTGAGCGGCACGGCGAGCAGCAGGAACAGCGCCGCGGTCATGGCGATGACCTTGGCGGCCACGTACTCGGCGATCGTGACCGGACGTGACAGGTACAGCGGCAGCACCCGGAAACGCAGGTCGGGCGCGACGACCGTCGGCGCCTGTGAGGCCAGGAAGATCGCCACGACCGTCTGCATGTAGACCGCGAAGCCGCTGTAGGCCATGCCGCGCTGCTTCAACAGGGCCATCATCGCGATCGACACGACCGCGGGCAGCAGCATGATGACTACCAGGGCGAACGGAATGATCTTGCTGCGTGCCGTACGCCCGAGGCCGAACACGCCACGCAGGCTGTGGACGGTGAGTGCGCGCGTCGAGTAGCCGCGGCCGAGTCGCGGACCGTCGTAATGGCGGTATCCGATGTCATAGATCTCAGACACCCGCGTCGACCTCCTCTCTGAAGACGTCCTCGATGCGGTGGCGGCCCTGTTCCAGCCGGATCAGGCAGAGGTCGAGATCGACGGCCGCGTCGCGGATCGCGTCGAACGTCTCCGGGCCCGCCACCTTGACCAGCAGCAGGCGGCCGTGCTGGACGGCGTTGTGGCCGAGCTCGGACAGCCGCTCGGCGAGCGGCTGCGTGCCCTCCTCGACCTCGACCGTGACGGTCTGCGTGGCCTGGGTGAACTCGGCGATCGCGGAGGAGCGCAGCAGCCGGCCCGCGTCGATGACGATCACGTGGTCGCAGATCCGCTCCAGCTCGCCGAGCAGGTGCGAGGTGACGAGCACGCTGATGCCGAAGTCGGTGCCGATGCGCCTGATCAGCGCCAGCATCTCGTCCCGGCCGCGCGGGTCGAGCCCGTTGGTCGGCTCGTCGAGGAATACCAGCTTGGGGTCGTGCACGAGCGCCTGGGCCAGCTTGACCCGCTGCTTCATGCCGGTGGAGTAGCCGCCGATGGCGCGGTAGCGCTCCTCGGCCAGGCCGACATGGCGCAGCACGTCGGCGGCGCGCTCGCGGGCCGCCGTACGCGGCAACCCGGACATCTGGGCGAGGTGGACGACCAGCTCGGTGGCGGACACGTCAGGGGGGAGGCAGTCGTGCTCGGGCATGTAGCCCACGAACCTGCGGATCTCGGCGCCCTGCGTGGTCACGTCGAGATCGAGCACCCGCGCGCCGCCCTGGGTCGGGGGCAGCAGGCCCAGCAGGATCTTGATCAGCGTCGACTTGCCCGCGCCGTTCGCCCCGACCAGGCCGGTGACACCGGACCCGACGGTGACCGTCAGCTGGTCGAGTGCCGTGACGGTCGGGAAGCGTTTGGTCAGCCCCTCGGTAGCGAGGATGTGCATGGTCCGGACCCTACCGGCCGGACATGAGGTGTGGCCTCGTTCACACGGATGAACGATGTCCTACTTGAGGCCAGAATTTCCGCTGGATGGCCAGGGTGACGGTGCCCGAGATGATCATGCCGGCGATGTTCAGCGCGAGTTGCGCGACCGACCCGCCGACCTCGCCCCAATCGCTGAGCGCCAGCGCCACGGCCACGTAGCCAGCGGCGGGGACCGTGGTGACCGAGATGAAGACGCCGATGAGGGCCGACGACTTGCCCGCCGTGATCGACAGCACCCCGGCGGCGCCCGCCAGCAGCGCCACGATGAACGACCAGCGGTCGGGCTTGACGATGAACTGGACCTCCTGGTTCACGCGCAGGTTGCTCAGGTCGATCCAGCCCATCCAGCGCGAGACCAGCGCGCAGGCGAACGTGATCGCGATCGCCACCGCGAACCCGACGACCAGGGTCTTGAGCGAGGTGATGATCAGCCGGCCCCGGCCACGGAGCAGGCCGAAGCAGATGGCCGCGATGGCGCCGAACTCGGGGCCGAGCACCATCGCGCCGACGATCAGGATGGGTGAGTTCTGCAGGACGCCGATGCCCGCGAGCTGCGTGGCGATCGCGAGGAACGCCAGGTACGCCCACGTGATGCGCGACTCGGCCTGCACCCTCTGGGCGAGCTCCGCCCAGATGACCGCGTCGTCGGGGTCGCCGGGGGCCTCCTCGACGGCGTCCGCGGCGACCTTGGACAGGGCCAGATGCACCTGCTCGACGGCGATCGACCCCTCGTCCTGCACCCACTTGAGCCGGTCGATCACCTCGTTGGCCGCTTCGCGCGCGACGTCGCAGAGGATCAGATCGCCCTTCGGCTCGCGGGCCGCGCCGGGCAGCACGGCGACGTTGGTGACGCCCGTGCACTCGTCGAGCACGGCCGTCACCTCCCCCGTACGGGTGGACGGGGTGATCAATCGCAGATGTAGCACTGGGTCATTCTTGTCCATTGGATGTTGATGGGGCGTTGACTACCGTACGCGAGGGTCTCTCACATGAGGCAGACGTTCAGGTGTCACGAGGACGGCGAGGACTGCTGGTTCGCCGACATAGACGATCAGGGGTGCTCGGGCAGGTTCGCGACCTACCTGTTCGAGGAGGTGTTCAGGTACGGCGAAGCCGTACCCGCCTGACGGAGTGGTCGGCGCCCTTCTGCATGACCAGGCCGGCGCGGCCACGGGTGGGGGCGATGTTCTCGATCAGGTTGCGCTCGTTGATGTCGCGCCAGACGTTGACCGCGAACTCCGTCGCCTCCTCGTAGGAGAGGTCGGCGATGTACTTGAAGTATGACTTGGGGTCCTCGAAGGCGGTGCGGCGGAGCTTGTGGAAGCGGTCGACGTACCAGGCCCGGATGTCCTCCACCTTGGCGTCGACGTAGATCGAGAAGTCGAAGTAGTCGTTGACCGCCAGGGATGTGGGCGGAGCGGGCTGCAGCACGTTCAACCCCTCAATGATCAAGATATCCGGATTTTTCACTACCTGTTTGGCGCCGGGGACGATGTCGTATTCGAGGTGGCTGTAGACCGGGGCCTGCACCTCAGGCAGCCCGGCCTTGACCTCGGCGACGAACCTGACCAGCGCCCTGCGGTCGTAGCTCTCGGGGAAGCCCTTGCGATGCATGATCCCCTCGGACTCCAGCACCGCGTTGGGATAGAGGAAGCTGTCCGTGGTGAGCAGCTCCACGTGCGGATGCTCGGGCCAGCGGGCCAGCAGTGTGTGCAGCAGCCGCGCCGTCGTCGACTTCCCGACCGCGACACTGCCCGCGATGCCCAGGATGTACGGCACGTGCTGCCCGGGATGCCCGAGAAAAGCGCTCAGCACGCTACTGCGTTGTTTGGACCCGGTGTAGTGGAGGTTCAGCAGCCGGGTCAGGGGGAGGTAGATGTCGGTGACCTCGGCGAGGTCGATGGGGTCGTCGACGCCACGCAGCTCTTCCAGCTCTGCCTCGGTGAGAGTCAAGGGCGTGTTCTTGCGGAGTTCGCTCCACTGCTCCCTGCTCAGTTCAACGTAGCCGTTGTTCACCTTGGCAGCGTATCGACGGCCGACAAACGCGCTCCCGACCGGGTGGCACTCTCTATCCACAGCCTGTGGATAAATACATGGGATTACTTATGACCAGTTTGGGGTAAGGCGGTGGCCTGCGCCCGGGGATCTCATCAAACCGGGCATGCGGCGATTTGTCAGCGGCTACTGTTCGGAGACCTGACCTTCGGGAGGGCTTGTGGACCGTCGTCGCTTTCTGACCAGAGCAGGGCTGGCCGCCGCGGCCGGCATCACCGGGCCGTTCGCCGGGGTGGCCTGCGCGGGCGCCAGGGGCGGGGTCACGCGGGCGACCGGCTACGGGCCGCTGAAGGCGGTGCGCGACGCGCGTGACGGCAAGGTCAGGCTGCACCTGCCCGACGGGTTCAAATACCGCTCCTTCAGCCCGGCGGGCAGCAAATACTCCGACGGCTCCATCGTGCCGGGCAGGCACGACGGGATGGCCGCGTTCCGCGGGCCGCGCGACACCGCGATCCTGGTGCGCAACCACGAGGTCAGCGGAGCGGTCGGCGCCTTCGGCGACAAGGCCAAGGCCTACGACCCCGCGGCCGGCGGCGGCACCTCGACCCTCCACGTCACCCGCTACGGCGAGGTGCTCAAGAGCGCCCCGTCGCTCAACGGCACCATGATGAACTGCTCGGGCGGCCCGATGCCCTGGAACGCCTGGGTGAGCTGCGAGGAGACCGTCAACGGCCCCGACGTGGCCAACGACTTCTCCGGCGGCGACAACGGCAAGCTGACCCGCAAGCACGGCTACATCTTCGAGGTGCCGGTGTCGGGCACCTCCAACGCCAAGCCGATCAAGGCCGCAGGCCGGTTCGCGCACGAGTCGGCCGCGTTCGACCCGCAGGCGGGGGCGCTCTACCTGACCGAAGACTGCTTCTCCTTCGCCTCCGGCTTCTACCGCTACACGCCGCCGAAGCATCCGCTCAAGGCCGGGCGGCTGCTGGACGGCGGCCGGCTGCAGATGCTCGCGATCAAGGGCTCGCCGCGCAAGGACCTGTCCAAGGGACAGCGGCCCGGCGCGACGTACAACACCGTATGGGTGACCATCGACGACCCCGACCCCACCTTCACCGGCAAGCCGTCGAACGACGAGGCCGTCCAGGCCGTCGGCAAACAGGGGCGAGCCGAGGGCGCGGCGATCTTCGCCAGGCTCGAAGGGGCCATCTACCACCAGGGCACCGTGTACTTCTGCTCCACCCAGGGCGGCGCCACCGCCGAGGGTGACACGCCGCCGTCCGGGTTCGGCCAGGGACGCGGGCAGGTGTGGGCGTACGAGACGTGGACCGGGCGGCTCCGGCTGGTGTACGAGTCGCCGCGCTCGTCGGTGCTGGACCTGCCCGACAACGTGACGGCCAGCACCCGCGGCACGCTGGTGCTCTGCGAGGACGGCGACGGCGACAACTTCCTGCGCGGCCTCACCAAGCAGGGCCAGATCTTCGACTTCTGCCGCCTGGAGCCGGTGGCGGGCGACCCTGGCGCGGAGTTCGCGGGCTCCACCTTCGGCCCCGGCGGTCACACCCTGTACGTCAACGTCCAGTCCAAAGAGGGCACCTCGTTCGCCATCTGGGGGCCCTGGCAGCGGGGCTCGTTCTAGCCGGCCAGCTCCGCGACCGCGGCGGCCACCTGGTCCACCTCCTCGTCGGTGTTGTAGTAATGCGGTGACAGGCGCAGGCACCAGTCGACGTCCTTGTCACCGAAGTCGAACTGGGCGAACTCCCGGAAGCTGAGCGCCGAGTTGATCCCCTTCGCGTCCATGGCCGCCTTGAACGGCTCCGGCCGCCACCCCTCGATGGTGAAGGTGACGATGGCGCCCAGTTCGGGGCCCTTTTCGAGGACGCGTACCCCTGGAACGGCGTCGAGCAGGACGCGCAGCCGGGCGGCCAGCACGGGCGAGCGGCGCGCGATGGCCTCGACGCCGACCTCGCGGGCGTAGCGGGCGGCGGCCGCGCAGCCCAGCACGGTCGCGTAGGGGAACTCCCACTCCTCGAACCGCGCGGCGGACTCGGCGGGCTGGTAGTGGCCCGGCCCGGTCCAGCGGGCGCCGCGCATGTCGATGAACAGCGGCTCGTACCCCGCCTTCAGCACCCGGTCCGACACGTAGAGGAAGCCGGAGCCACGCGGGCCGCGCAGGAACTTCCGGCAGGTGGCGGTGAGCAGGTCGCAGCCGATCGCGGCCACGTCGATGGGGTACTGGCCGACCGACTGGCACGCGTCGACCATGTACAGCAGGTCCAGCTCGCGGCAGTGGCGGCCGATCTCGGCGACCGGCTGGACCAGCCCGGAGTTGGTGGGGATGTGGGTGGCGCTCACCAGCCGGGGCCGGTGCTCCCGCATGAGCGCGGCCATCGCCGCCACGTCCACGCCGCCCTCCGGCGCGTCCGGCGCGTGCACGACGCGCACGCCGAAGCGCTGGCGCAGGGACAGCCGCTACTTCGCCACCGAGGTGCCGGCCGCGTGGCTGCGCCTCGGGTTCGCCGAGACGGCGGACGCCGCCGAGCTGGTCGAGGGCGTACGGCGGCTGGCCCGCGTCTGAGATCGCCCCTACGTAGGCTGAGGCCGACCCCGCGTACGGCGGAGATCCGTTGGCTGAGACCCCCTGATTGAAGCCGCCCAGGAGGTTGTTGATACTCGAAGAGGACACTCGCGACAGGAGGGCTCCTCGTGCTGTACATCTTCGGCTTCGACCGGATCGGCGTAGCCGTGAGCGATCTCTACTTCGTCGACCCCAAACCGATGAAGGGCCAGGAGGGCGCCGAGCACGGCGTCCGCCTCGAAGTGCGGATGCTCGAACCAGGGCAGCTGAAGGGTTCCATCTATTCGGCGCGGCCCATCAACCTCGACCGGCCCATCTGGCGCGTCGACCTGCTGGAATCGGTCGACGGCAGCCCCGGCAGCTTTGACCGCACCCACCACCATCCGGCCTTCACCGGATGGGACCCGGGCCCGCGTGTCTTCGACAGGGAGCTGTCGAGTGATCCCCTGCAGTGGCTGGCGGGCAAGCTGGCGGACCTGGACGCCGTGCTGGAAAGGGCGGGGGTGGAGCGTGACGAGTCGATCGCCGCGGACGTGGCCGAGCTGCGCGTGTGCGTCCCCGAGATCGTCGAGAGCGTCAGCCGCCTGCTCACCAGGGTGGCGAAGGGCGAGCTCGGCAGAGCGCCCGGTGACGGGCCGACCGACAGCGTGCGGGCCAGCTGGCTGTAGGAGCGCGCCCGGTTAACCTGAGGGGATGATCCTGGGCATCGGCGTGGACGTGGTCGACATCGCGCGGTTCGAGTCGGCGCTGGAACGCACGCCGGGGCTGCGCGAGCGGCTGTTCACCGAGGTCGAACGGCCGCTCGCCGTACACTCGCTGGCCGCCAGGTTCGCCGCCAAGGAGGCCGTCGCCAAGGCGCTCGGCGCGCCCAAGGGGCTCGGGCACCTGGAGGCCGAGGTGCGCTGCGACGAGAGCGGCAAACCCGAGCTGCGCGTCACCGGCAAGGCCGCCGAGGTCGCTTACGGCCTGGGCGTCAAGCGCTGGCACATCTCGCTCAGCCATGACGCCGGTGTGGCGATGGCCTACGTGATCGCGGAGGGATAGCTTCAGATCATGCGTACCGCCTACACCGCCGACCAGATCAGGACCGCCGAGCGCGCGCTGATGGCGCGGCTGCCCGACGGCACGCTCATGGACCGCGCCGCCACCGGCCTCGCCGCCGTCTGCGCCGGCCTCCTCGGCAGGGTGTACGGCACGCGCGTGCTGCTGCTCATCGGCAGCGGCGACAACGGCGGCGACGCCCTGTACGCCGGGGCCCGCCTGGCCGGGCGTGGCGCCCGGGTCGAGGCCGTCCTGGCGGGCTCCAAGACCCATGAGGCGGGACTGGAGGCATTCCTCCGGGCGGGCGGCACGATCGCCGGGCCCGACGCCGTCGACCGGGCCGAGCTGATCGTCGACGGGCTGGTGGGGATCGGGGCGACCGGGGCGTTGCGGGAGCCGTACGCGGGGCTGGCCGAGGCGGCCAACGCCGCGCCCGGCCTGGTCGTCGCGGTGGACGTGCCCAGCGGCGTCGACGCGAGCACCGGTCAGGTGGACGGGGCGGCCATCGCGGCGCAGGTGACCGTGACCATGGGCGCGCCCAAGACCGGGCTGCTCGTCGATCCGGGCGCGGGCAACGTGGGCGAGATCGAGCTGATCGACATCGGGCTCGGCCCCTACCTGCCCGACCCCGACGTCGTGGCGTTCACCCACCGCGACGTCGACGGCCGGTTGAAGCAGCCGATGGGCGAGTCCGACAAATACCGCAGGGGCGTCCTGGGCGTCGCGGCGGGCAGCGACCGCTACACGGGCGCCGCCGTACTCGCCGTGGGCGGCGCGCTGCGCGCGGGCGCGGGGATGGTGCGTTACGTGGGGCCGAGTGAGCCGGTGGCCCAGGTACGCACCCACTGGCCCGAAGCGGTCATCACCGAGCTGAACGAGCCGTCGATCGACGACGTCGGCCGGGTGCAGGCATGGGTGCTGGGGCCCGGTCTCGGCACCGGCGACTGGGCGCGCGAGCTGGCCGCCAGAGTGCTCGCCAGTGATGTGCCCGTCCTGGTCGACGCCGACGCCCTGACCCTGGTCGCCCGTGACCGGGCGCTGCTCCGGCGTACCGCCCCGGTGCTGATCACGCCGCACGCGGGCGAGCTGTCGCGGCTGCTTGAGGTGGACCGCGAGGCGATCGAGGCGGGCCGGCTCCGGTACGCCCGCCAGGCGGCGGCGGAGCTGGGCGTGACCGTCCTGCTCAAGGGCTCGACCACGGTCGTGGCCGAGCGGGGCCGGCCGGTACGGGTCAATCCGACCGGCACGGCCTGGCTGGCCACGGGCGGCACGGGGGATGTGCTGTCCGGGGTGGCCGGCGCGCTGCTCGCCCAGGGGCTCGACTGCTTCGACGCGGGCTCGTGCGGGGCGTACCTGCACGGGCTGGCCGGCCGGATCGCGGCCGAGGACGCACCCCTGACGGCCGCGGACGTGGCCTCGGCGGTTCCGGCGGCCATCCGGGCGCTGCGCGGCTCTTCGAAGTGAGCACGTCGCGCGGGTCTTCGCGGTGAGCACGTCGTGCGGCTTTCCCGTCGAGGGGGCGAATCCCGTTCGGTCGGCTGACCTCGACAGGGGCGATTCGCGCTCGACCACGTGAGCGAGCTGCCAGACTGGAGGGATGACATCCCCGATGGCGACGCCCGCGGAGGCGCAGGTCGATCTGGCCGCGATCAGGCACAACGTGGCGCTGCTCAAGGAGCGCGCGGGCGGCGCCGAAGTGCTGGGAGCCGTCAAGGCCGACGCCTACGGGCACGGGCTCGTACCGACCTCCGAGGCCGTGCTGGGGGGTGGCGCGAGCAGGCTCGGCACCGCCTTCATCCGTGAGGCGCTCGCGCTGCGCGCCGGTGGCATCACCGCGCCGCTGCTGGCGTGGATCATCACACCAGGAGAGCCGCTCGACGAGGCGCTAGAAGCCGAGATCGAGCTGTCGGCGGCCGACGTGCCGGTGCTCGACGAGATCGCCGCCGCGGCGCGGCGCACCGGACGCACCGCCAAGACGCACCTGGAGGCCGACACCGGCATGAGCAGGGGCGGCGCCCCGCTCGCCGCCTGGCCGGAGCTGCTGGCCAGGGCGCTCGCCCTCCAGGCCGAGGGCGTCATCGAGATCGTCGGCCTGTGGTCCCACTTCGCCTGCGCGGACGTGCCGGGGCATGGCTCGATCGACCGGCAGATCGAGGCGTACGAGGCGGCGCTCAAGCAGGCCGAGCAGGCCGGCGCCGCCGGGTCCCACGTCATCAGGCACCTGGCCAACTCCGCCGCGATCCTGACGCTGCCGCGCACCCACTACGACATGGTCCGGCCCGGCATCGCCATGTACGGGCTCAGCCCGGTCCCCGAGCTGGGCGACTTCGGGCTGCGACCGGCGATGACGCTCGTGGCGCGGATCGCTCTGGCCAAGCGGGTGCCGGAGGGCTCGGGAGTGTCCTATGGGCACCTTTATGTCACGAGTTCCGAGACCACGCTTGGCCTGGTGCCGCTCGGGTACGCAGACGGGATCCTCCGGCACGCGACGGGGCGGGCAGAGGTTCTGGCGGGAGGTCGCCGAAGGGCGATAGCCGGTCGGGTGTGCATGGACCAGTTCATGATCGACATGGGTGACGAGCCGCTCGCCGCGGGGGACGAGGTCGTCCTGTTCGGGCCTGGTGGGAGGGGTGAGCCGACCGCTCAGGAGTGGGCGGATAACCTCGGCACGATAACGCATGAGATCGTGACCAGGATCGGTTCGCGGGTGCCGCGGGTGTATAGGGGATCAGGGACATGACGACGACAACACGGCGGAAGGTCGGGATCGCCGGCGCCATCGTCGGTGCCGCTTCGGCCGGTGTCGCGGCGGCGGCGCTGGCCAAGCGCTACGCGGTGGGCCGCATGAGGCTGCGCCCCGACGCCGAGGCGAGCGAGCCGTTCGGCGAGCTGCGCGGCAGGGACCTCACGCTGGTCACCTCCGACAACACGGAGCTGCACGTCGAGATCGACGGGCCCGAGGACGCGCCGCTGACCATCGTGTTCTGCCACGGCTACTGTCTCAGCCTGGAGTCATGGCACTACCAGCGCCGCGACCTGCGCGACAACCACCGCATGGTGCTGTGGGACCAGCGCTCACACGGCCGCTCGCAGCGCGCCACCGCCGAGGACTGCACGATCGACCGGCTGGGCGACGACCTGGCCGAGGTGATCGAACAGCTGGTGCCCGGCCCATGCGTGCTGGTCGGCCACTCCATGGGCGGCATGACGATCATGGCGCTGGCCGACCGCCACCCCGAGCTGTTCGGTGACAAGATCCGCGCGGTGTCCCTCATCGCCACCTCGGCGGGCAAGCTGGCCGAGCTCACCCTGGGCCTGCCGGCGCTGCTGTCCAAGGCCGTGCACAAGGTCGCCCCGTCGACGATCTCGCTGCTGGGCCGGCGGGGCTCGTTCGTCGACAAGACGCGCAGCGCGGGCAGCGACATCGCGTTCCTGATGACCCGCTACATGGGCTTCGGCGACTCCAAGAACGTCAGCCCCACCCTGGTCGACTTCGCCGAGACGATGATCAGGGCGACGCCGACCGAGGTGTTCGCCAACTTCTACCCCGCGCTGATGAACCACGACAAACTGGCCGCCCTCGACGTGCTCGACCCGGTCCCGACCGCGATCCTGGTCGGCGACAAGGACTGGCTCACCCCGCCCGAGCACAGCAAGGCGATCGCCGCCGCGCTGCCCAGCGCCCAGCTCACCGAGGTGCCCGACACCTCGCACCTGATCCAGCTGGAGCGCCCGGGCGTGGTCAACGACGCGCTGCGCGACCTGATCAAGCGAGTGGAGCTGTAGTGGCCGAAAGGCTTGCGACCGCCGAGGACATGCTCGCCTACGGCGCCCGGCTGGCCGCCGGGCTGCGGGCGGGCGACCTGCTGATCCTGTCCGGCCCGCTCGGCGCGGGCAAGACCACGCTCGTGCAGGGCATCGCCGAAGGGCTCAAGGTACGCGGCCCGATCACCTCGCCCACGTTCGTGATCGCCAGAGTGCACCCGTCGCTGCGCCAGGGACCGCCGCTCGTGCACGCCGACGCCTACCGGCTGGGCGGTGACCTGGAGGTCGACGACCTCGACCTCGACGCCTCGCTGGAGGAGTCGGTGACGGTCGTGGAGTGGGGCGAGGGACTGGTCGAGGGGCTTTCCGACGACCGCCTGGAGATCCACATCGACCGCGAGAGCGGGGACGACGCCCGCCTGGTGACGCTGCGCGGCGTCGGCGCGCGGTGGGCCGACACGCCGTCCGAACCTGCGGAAAAGTAAAATCCGCCCTGTCTTCCGGCAAAGCTGCCACCCTTGACGTACCTCACCATCGATAGAAAACATGATCATTGGTAAGGGATTCGCCCAGAAATTCTGGGTATCAGGAGGGGCGGCGTCCACTTTTTTGGTGGATGCTTGGTGCAGGACGGCGCGGAGTGGGGTGCGGCGGTGCTCAGGGTCAGGCGAGTCGCGTACGCGGGAGCCATCGTCATGATCGGTGCGGTCGGCTGCTCGGCCTCCGCGCAGACCTCATCGACACCCACACCCACACCCACACCCTCGGCCTCGGCCACCGGGTCGGTCAGCGCCACACCGACCGCCACCGTGAGCAGGAAACCCATCCTGGTCGAGCTCAGCCCCGCCAAGGTCACCGCGGGTGAGACCTCGAAGGTGTGGATCTTAGCCAATTGCCCCGTCCCCAGCGGCGGCCCCGCGCACACCGGCACCGCCACGTCCAAGGCGTTCATCAACGGCGTGTCGCTGACCACCGCGCCGACGTCCTCGACGGCCACGCCCGCCCCGACCGGCACCGCGGCCGGCAACCCGTGGGTACGCGGCGAGGCGCAGGTGTCGGGCACGGTCAAGCGCGGCAACTACCCGGTCGAGGTCAAGTGCGACGGCACCAACGACACCGGCAAGGCCACCCTGCGCGTCGTCAGCGCGACCGCTGACACCTCCGACGACAGCTCCACCAAGGCGCCCACGAAGGCGCCCAGAGCGGGCGGCGGCGGCACCTTCGGCAAGGACGTGGACGAGGGTTCGGGCATGCCGGTCGGTGGCGTACTGGTCGGCGCGGCCGTGCTGGCGGCGGCCGGGCTGCTGATCAAGCGCCGCGTCCGGGGCTAGCCGATGGCCCGCCCTGGACGGGTGGTCATCGCGGGCGCCGTGACCGGCCTGGTGCTGGTCGCGTTCGGCAAGACCTATCAGGAAACCACCAAGACGGCTGGCTCCGTCGTGCCCGAGAGCATCGACATCCCGTCGATCGAGGTCGAGGCGCCGCTGATGAAGCTCGGCCTGAGCAAGGACGGCGAGGTCGAGCTGCCGCCGTACGAGAAGCCCAAGATGGCCGGCTGGTACACCGGCAGCGCGGTGCCCGGCGACAAGGGCGCCTCGGTGATCATCGGCCACGTCGACACCAAGACGGCCCCGGCGGTGTTCTTCAAGCTCAGGCAGGTACGCAAGGGCGAGATCGTCAAGGTCGAGCGGAGTGACGGCAAGGTCGTCAAGTACAAGGTCGACTCGGTAGAGCAGGTGTCGAAGGACCACTTCCCGGCCAAGCGGGTGTACATCGAGGACGGCCTCAAGCTGGTGACCTGCGGCGGCAAGTTCGACTACGCCAAGGGCGAATACGTCGACAACATCATCGTCTACGCTTCCAGAGCGTGAGCGAGCAGACCCATCCGCCCGCGTCGGGCGCGCGCGTTCCCTGGCCGGAGGTGCATCCGGCGGCTCGGGCGGCCGTCGAGGAGTTCCTCGGCGCCCCGGTGACCGAGGCCGTGACGCAGCCGGGCGGGTTCTCGCCCGCGGCGGCCGTACGACTGCGCGCCGCGAACGGCCGGCGCGTCTTCGTCAAGGCCGTCGGCCCGGAACCGAACCCCGACAGCGTCCGCATCTACCAGGCCGAGCGCAAAATCGCCGCCGCCCTCCCCGCGTCCGTGCCCGCGCCGCGGCTACTGACCTCCTTCGAGATCGAGGGCTGGGTGGTGCTCGTCTTCGAGGACGTCGAGGGCCGCCACCCCGAGCTGCCCTGGCGCCGCGCCGAGCTCGACCGGGTGAGGGAGGCCGTGCGGCGCATGTCGGCCGCGCTCACGCCCGCCCCGATCGAGGCGCCGCCGGTCGCGGAGGTGTTCGGCGAGGCGTTCCGGGGCTGGCACAGGCTGCTCGGGGAGGACACCACCGGTCTCGATCCGTGGGCGCTGCGTCACCTCGGCGCGCTGGCCGAGCTGGAGTCCGGCTGGGCCGCGGCCGCCGCCGGCGACACGCTGCTCCACGCCGATCTGCGGGCTGACAACGTGCTGCTCACCGAGGAGCGCGTCTACGTGGTCGACTGGCCGTGGGCCTGCGTCGGCGCGGCCTGGTTCGACCCCGTGGCCATGCTGCCCTCGGTCGCCATGCAGGGCGGCCCCGCGTCGCAGGAGCTCTTCCCCGACCCCGATCCCGCCGCCACGGCGGTGATCGCGGCGTTCACCGGCTACCTGGTACGGCAGGGCCGGCAGCCGCCGCCACCCGGCCTGCCCACGGTCAGGGCGTTCCAGCGGGCGCAGGGGGCCGTGGCTCTTGACTGGCTGAAACAGCGCACCGGCTGGGCGTGACCCGGCGGGCGGGTAGGCTAAACAGTCGTGCTGGTCCTGGCCTTTGATACCGCGACGCCCGCCGTCACGGCCGCGCTCCACGACGGGCGGCGTGTCCTCGCCGAGTCGACGACGATCGACGCCCGGCGACACGGTGAGCTGCTCATCCCCACCATCGAGACCGTGCTGCGCGAGGCGGGTGCGGCCCTGTCCGAGGTCACCGCCGTCGTGGCGGGCAGCGGACCGGGCCCCTACACCGGGCTGCGCGTCGGGCTGATGACCGCGCAGGGGCTCGCCACCACGCTGGCCGTCCCCGCGTACGGCATCTGCACCCTCGACGCCGTCGCCTACGGCAGCGGGCTCGCCGAGCCGTTCCTGGTCGCCACCGACGCGCGGCGCAAGGAGGTGTTCTGGGCCCGCTACTCCGACGCGCGCACCCGGCTCGACGGGCCGTTCGTCGACCGGCCCGCCGAGGTGCCGGTGGAGGGCCTGCCCGTGGTGGGTGCCGGTGCCGGGCTCTACCCCGACATCCTGGGGCAGTCCGACGCTCCGCCGTACCCCTATGCCGGATTCCTGGCCGCCCTGGCGGCCGAGCGCATCGCGGCGGGGGAGCCACTCGGCCCGCCGCGCCCGATCTACCTGCGGCGGCCCGACGCGGTGGTGCCCGGCGCCCCCAAGAGGGTGACGGCGTGAAACCCCGGCAGGTGGACGTGCGGCTGCGGCAGATGACCGAGGCCGACCTGCCGGCGGTCATGGCGATCGAGCGCGACACCTTCCCGCTCGACGCGTGGAGCGAGGCCATGCTCCGCGGCGAGCTGGCCGACCAGCCGCGGACCAGGCACTACGTGGTGGCCCTGGTCGATCAGGAGATCGTCGGCTACGCGGGCCTGGCCGCCGCGGCCGACCAGGCCGACGTCCAGACCATCGCGGTCGTCCAACCGAACCAGGGCACCGGCGTCGGCGGCGCGATGCTGGCGGAGCTGCTGGCCGAGGCCGGTCGGCGCGCGGTGCGGGAGATCTTCCTGGAAGTACGGGCCGACAACCCGCAGGCGCGGGGGGTCTACGAGCACTTCGAGTTCGAGGTGATCGGCCGGCGCCGCCGCTACTACGACGACGGCACCGACGCGATCATGATGAGAAGGAAGCTGGATGGCTGACGCACCGCTGGCTCAGGGCCCTCTTGTTCTGGGCATCGAGACGTCCTGCGACGAGACCGGCATCGGCATCGTCAGGGGTCACACGCTGCTGGCCAACACCATCGCCTCCAGCATGGAGGAGCACGCCAGGTTCGGCGGCGTCGTGCCGGAGGTCGCCTCACGCGCCCACCTGGAGGCGATGACGCCGACGGTGGAGGCCGCGCTGGCGCAGGCCGGGCTGAAGTTCTCCGACATCGACGCCATAGCCGTCACGGCCGGTCCCGGGCTGGCCGGGGCGCTGCTCGTCGGCGTCGCCGCGGCCAAGTCCTACTCGCTCGGCCTCGGCGTACCCCTCTACGGCGTCAACCACCTGGCCGCCCACGTCGCCGTCGACCAGCTCGAACACGGCCCGCTGCCCAAACCGTGCATCGCCCTGCTGGTCTCGGGCGGCCACTCGTCGCTGCTGCTCGTGCCCGACGTGGCCGAAGACGTGATCTCGCTCGGCTCCACCGTCGACGACGCGGCGGGGGAGGCGTTCGACAAGGTGGCGCGGGTGCTCGGTCTGCCGTTCCCCGGCGGCCCGCACATCGACAAGGCCGCCACCTCCGGGTCGGGCACGGCCGTCACCTTCCCCCGGGGCAAGATCGACGACGGCACGCTCGACTTCTCCTTCTCCGGGCTGAAGACCGCCGTGGCGCGCTGGGTGGAGGCCCGCGAGTCGGCCGGTGAGTCCATTCACGTACCCGACGTGGCGGCCTCCTTCCAGGAGGCCGTGGTCGACGTGCTGACCCGCAAGGCACTCCAGGCCTGCCGCAAGTACGACGTTCATGACCTGCTGATCGGCGGGGGCGTCGCGGCCAACTCCCGGCTGCGCGCCCTGGCCCAGGAGCGGTGCGACGCGGCGGGCGTACGCCTGCGCGTGCCCCGGCCCGGACTGTGCACCGACAACGGCGCCATGGTCGCCGCCCTGGGCTCCGACCTGGTCGCGGCGGGCATCACCCCGTCGAGGCTGGACATCCCCGCCGACTCGTCGATGCCGATCACGACCGTTCACGTTTGAGCCCCGTGCGATAGGTGGGGTAGGCGGGGGTCCAGCCGAGTTCCCGCTTCGCGCGGTCGCTGGAGAGCCGGATGCGTACGCCGGTCATGAAGGCGTGGATGTACGGCGTCGGTCGCAGCAGCCAGCCGGGCACCCGAAGCGGCGCGGGCGCGTTCGCCGCCTCGGCCAGCGCCCGGACATAGGCGTCGAAGCTCACCGGCTCGTCGTCCGCGATGTTGTACGCCCGCCCGGCCCGGCCCCGGTCCAGCGCGGCGACGGCGGCCGAGGCGGCGTCGTGGACGTGCACGAGCGAGATGACGCTGGCCGGGTGGACCTCCGGCAGCATCCGCCGCCTCGCCATGGCCATCATCTTCCGCGTCGTCACCTCGGGGCCGTAGAACAGGCCGTAGCGCAGGGAGACGCCGTCGATGCCCGGCGTATTGAACACCTGCTCCTCGTTGGCCCGAATCGTCCTCATGTGCACGCCGAAGGGGCCTCTGGCGGGCTCGGCGAACGGCCGGTCCTCGGTCACCGGCTCCGGGCCGTGGTCGCGGTAGCCGTACCCGAGGAAGAACGACTGCGTGACGAAGCGGTGCGCGCCGACCTCCTTGGCGGCCGCGATCAGGTTGGCCGTGCCCCGGTCGCGCAGCGCGCCCGTCGGATACAGCTGGCGGTGGAACAGCGGCAGGCCGGTGATCGCCGTCGCCTGATGCATCACCGCGTCGGCCTGGTGGCCCCGCACCGCGGCGAGCAGGGCGTCGCGGTCCATCATGTCCGCGACCAGGCCCGTCGCGCCCGCCTCCGCCAGTTTGGCGGCGCCGCGTTCGGAACGGGTGAGGCCGAGCACCTCATGGCCGGCGGCGAGCAACTGGGGGATCAGCTCGGTGCCGACGGTGCCGGTGGCTCCTGCCAGAAGTACCTTCATGCCTGCTCTGTCTCCTTGTGCGGTGTGGGGTCTTCTTTCAACGGATGCGTGGCGGGGTGCCGGATGTGACATGCCGAGCCGTCATGTGGCCCACTGGCCTCTTTCGTATGTGGCCCAGATGCCCGTTGCGCGTCTGGTCCACGTGCCCGTTACGGTGGGCCGAAACCGTCTCCCGCGGAGCCGCAGGGGGATCTGGAGGGGACCGTGGCCGATGCTGAGGCGGTGTTCGGGGAGCACCGGAGCCTGCTGTTCACGCTGGCCTACGACATGCTCGGCAGCGTGGCGGACGCCGAGGACGTCGTGCAGGACACCTGGCTGCGCTGGGCCGGTGTCGACCTGGCCCAGGTGGGCAATCCGCGGGCCTACCTGATCCGCATCGCCGTCCGGCGGTCCCTGGAGCGGCTGCGCGGCCTGCGCGCCGCCAGAGAGGACTACACCGGCCCGTGGCTGCCCGAGCCGGTGGTGACCGCCGACTACCCGGTGACGGCCGCTGAGAACGTCACCACGGGCCTGCTGGTCGTACTGGAGACGCTGTCGCCTCTGGAACGGGCGGCGTTCGTGCTGCGGGAGGCGTTCGGGTTCGAGCACGCCGAGATCGCCCGCATCCTCGACCGCACACCGGCGGCGGCGCGCCAGCTCGCCCGCCGGGCCCGCGAACACGTCCGCTCCCGCCGCCCGCGCTACCCGGCCGACCCCCGGGTGGCGCGCGAGGTGGCGGAGCGCTTCGTCGCGGCGATGGCGGGCGGCAGCCTCGCCGACCTGCTGGCGGTGCTGTCTCCGGACGTCACCATGTGGAACGACGGCGGTGGCCGCGTGCACGCCTCACTACGCCCGATTCACGGCTCGGACAGGGTGTCCCGCGTACTCATGGGAATCGCGCCCAGGTACGTGGACCTGGACCTCCTCTGGACGGCTGGGCCGATGTTCCTGCTGCTGGCCGGGGGCCAGGTCCGGGTCGCGCTCACCGTGGAACCGGACGAAACGGGCACTCGGGCGGGCGGGCTGTATGCGCTGGTCAACCCGGACAAACTTGCACATGTGCGTCGACCTGCTCGCGTTGGGTCGCGCGCCATGGCTGTGCCGGACGGGTAGCTCAGTCTTTTCGCGTAGGGCGGAGGAGGGCTTCGGCGAGGGCGAGCATGGTCTCCTCCAGAGCGCCCAGACGCCTGGTGAGGTCGGTGGTGGCGGGCTCGACGATGTCGGTCACCGTCTGGGTGAGCTCGGTGCGGTCAGGGCGCGCCGCGACCAGCTCCGTGAGCACCGCCGCGGCGGCGGCCAGGCGCTCGCCCTGGTGGGTGGTCTGGGAGTCGAGGAGCTCGCCCACCCGCTCGCCGATGCTGAGCGTCGCGGGCAACTGGCCGATGCGCTGGTTGACGGCCTCGATCCGGTCGTCGACGGCTTCGAGGTGCTCGCCGGCCTGCTCGGCGTGCTGGGCGAGGCCGGTCAGGTGGGTCTCCACGCCGTTGAGCTGGCTGCCGAGACCGTCGAAGCGGGTGGTCACCCGCTCCTCCACCTCGCCCAGGCGTTCGTCGAGCGTGTCCATGCCGTTGTCGAGCTGGTTGAAGCGGCCCTCGTTGCGGGTGGCGGAGTCGATGAGGTGGCGGTCGGCGGCGGCCAGGCGTTCGTCGAGCCGGATGAAGTGGCCGTCGACGCGGCCGTCGAGCGTGTCGAAGCGGTTGTCGTGGCGGGACAGGTGGCCGTTCACGGTGGTCAGATGGCCGCTGACCGTGCTCAGGTGGCCGTCGACCGTGGCCAGGTGCTCGTCGACGCCGCCGAGCCGGCTGTCGAGGGCGCCGTGGACGTCGAGGAGCTTGCCGTCGACGCTGTCGAGGCGCCCGGCCACGCGCTGCTCGCTCTCGTCGAGGCGGCCCGCCAGGCGCTGCTCGGTCTGGTCGAGGCGGCTTGCCGCGCTCTGCCGGGTGTCGTCCAGGTGCTCGGTCAGGGTCTGCCCAGTTTCGTGGAGCCGGGCGGTCAGCGCCTGCTCGGCCTCGTCCAGGCGGTCGGCCAGGCCCTGCTCGGACTCGCCCAGACGGGCGGTGAGCCCCTTCTCGGCCCGGTCGAGGTGCGTGGTCAGGCTCTGCTCGGTCCTGTCCAGGCGGCCGGTGAGCCGCTGGTCCAGGTCGGTCAGTAGGCCCTCGGTCTCGCCCAGGCGTACGGAGAGGCGCTGCTCGGTGCCGTCCACCTGGGCGACGAGCCGGTCCGTGGCCGCGGTGAGCTTGCCGCCGAGCTGGTGGGCGGCGGCGGTGAGCCTGCTGTCGAGCTGGTCGGTGGCCGCGTCGAGCTTGCCGTCCAGCTGTTCGGTCATCTGCTCGGCGGTGGCGGTGAGCTTGCCGTCGAGCTGCTCGGCGTTGGCGGCGAGCTTGCCGTCGAAGCTGTCGGGCAGCTCCAGCAGCGCGCCTTCGATGCGGTCCGTACGGGCGGTCAGCTCGGCGAGCGACTTGTCGATGCGGCTGAAGCGGCCGGCGGCGGCCTCCATGCCCGTGTTGAGGTGACCCAGCCTGACACCCAGGTCGCTCATTCGCTTGGTGATGCCCTCCGTGAAGTCGAGGACCGCCTGCAGCTTCTTGAGCACCTCGTCCACGTTGTCGCCGACGGTGCCGACCTCGGCCCAGAGCCCCGGCAGCTCCGCCACCGGCGCGACCCGCTGGTGAACCGACTCCACATGCGCGTCAACGGTGCCCACCTGCTCGCCGACGGCGTCGACATGGTCGCGCACCGCCTCGACATGCTGGGCCAGGCCCTCCGCCCACATCGGCGGTTTGGCCGCGATGTCGTCAAGCCGCCCGCTCACCGTCTCGAGCGTGCCGCTCAGACCCCCCAGCTCCCGCTCGCGAACCTCCCTGAGCAGCCACTCCATACCCTCAAGGCGCTGGCGGATCTCGTCGAGGACGGCCCCCTGGGTCCGCTGCTCGTAGACGTGGTCCTGGGACGCACGCGCGAGCAGGTCCCGCATCCTTTCGGAGATGGCGGAATCGCCGCCTGCCTGTAGAAGGGTGGTGTGGTTGGCGTGATCCACCGAAAGGCTCCTTCGCTCGCCGACGGTCTGCCGCGCAGCGGTGGGACAGGTCCGGTTTGCAGATGAAACGAGAACGCGGCTAACCGCCAAAGGGGGAGGACTCCCGCGTGCTCACCTTAGCCGCTCGATCAAGGTCCGTCAGGAGCGAAGTAAAAGATCGGGGTTGACCCGATAATGCCCTAGTTTGCTATTTGCGCAGGTGGGGATGGGTGACAAATCAGGACGGAAGGCTTATCCATGATGCGGGTAAGTATGATTACCGCAGATTTGTCACCCGAAAGTCGCAGGTCATTTCTGAGTCGTTCGATGTCTACCGCCGAGGCTCGCTTCTTGATGACGACATTTCCGACTTGCCGCTCGCGGAGAGTGGCGCGGAGGCGCTTCAGAGAGAACGGCAGCACTTCTTCCACCGTGTAACGCGCGGCCCATGGGGTGTCGAACGGCTCGTCGCCGGTGATGTAGGCGATCATCGGGTCGGGGAGACGGCCGCCGACCATCTCGGCGACCTCCCCGACGAGGTGCGCGCGGATCGCGGCCCCGTCGGGTTCGTACACGAAGCGGCCGACGGGGCCGGTCGGCGCCTCGGCCCCGCGGGCGACGAGCGTCTCGCCGCCGGGCAGCAACGTCGCCCGCCGCACCGGCCCCTCGCCTCGCGCCGCCCCCTCGCCTCGCGCCGCCCCCTCGCCTCGCACCGGCCCTTCGGCTTGCGCCGGCCCTTCGGCGGGGCCGGTCCAGAGGGCTGCCTCCTTCACCTCGCCCTTGTACGACACCCACTCAGCTTCGGCTTCGCCCGGGATGAACTCGTACGGGATGCCCGGAGCCACCTTCAAGCAGGCCCGCCGAGCCCTGGCGACCAGGTCGAGCACGACCGGCCACGGCGGCGAGTAGGCCATGGGGTCGAACGTCCTGCCCCGGCTCGTCCGGCGGGCGGGGTCGGCGAACAGCCAGTCGTAGTCCTCCGGCGAGACCGTCGCGGCGTCCGCCTGGCGTACGGTGACCCGATCCGCGAGTCCGAGCGCCTCCGCGTTGGCCCGGGCGACGGCGACGGTCAGCGGGTCGAGGTCCACGGCGTCCACGACGCAGCCGGCGCGGGCCAGGGCGAGGAAGTCGCCGCCGATGCCGCAGCAGACGTCCACGACCCGCGTCCCGCCGGCGGTTCCGGCCAGGCGGCGGGCCCGGTGGGCGCCGACCTCGGCTCGGGTGGCCTGCTCCAGACCGTGCGGAGTGAAGTACATGTGGGCCGCGTCGGCGCCGAACTTGGCCTTGGCGCGCTCGCGCAGCGCCGCCTGGGTGAGCGCGGCCGAAGTGAGGTCGGCGTCGTACGACCTGCGCAGCCTCGTCGCCGCGACCACCGGATCGGCGCCCACCACCTCGACGGCCTCGGCGAGTGCGCGCTGCCCGCGCGGGGTGAGCAACTCGGTGAAGGCGTCGAGATCCACGTCACCCGACGTTAGCGTCTCCCCGCCGCACTCCAGCCTGCGGCCGTGCGCGTACGGTGGTGGACTGGAACGTTCGCCGTGCGCGTACGGCGGACGGCTGGAACGGCCGCCATGCGCGGGCGCGGTGGCTGGAAGGTCCGCTGTACGCGGAGGTGGGGGCTCAGGCGTTCGCCTGCGCCAACAGCCCGTGTCACCCCAATTACCCTCAACCTTGGGCAAGCTCTTGGGCCTTATCGCTCTGAGCAGACGCGTTCGTGTTGACTGTCAAGCCCCTCTTGCATATGTTTCCTGTTGGCACTCTCCCCTTGAGAGTGCCAACGTGCGACGAGGCAGGTCTGACACCCGCGACGGCAGGCCCCGCTGGTCGCCTCTTCTAGATCATTCAAATCTGAAGGGGAGGTCCGATCGTGACGACCGCCACCAAGGTTCCCGTTAAGCCGCTCGGCGACCGCATCGTGGTTCAGCCGCTTGAGGCCGAGCAGACGACCGCTTCCGGCCTGGTCATTCCTGACACCGCCAAGGAGAAGCCGCAAGAGGGCAAGGTCCTCGCGGTGGGCCCGGGCAACTGGGATGAGGACGGCGACAAGCGTATTCCGCTCGACGTCGCTGAGGGCGACATCGTCCTCTACAGCAAGTACGGCGGCACTGAGGTCAAGTACGGCGGCGAGGAGTACCTCGTGCTCTCCGCCCGCGACGTTCTCGCGATCATCGAGAAGTAAGCCGGATGCGTCAGGCCCCGGGCGCGCGTCTCCTCTGAGCGCGTGCGGCCGGGGCTTTCGACGCTAGGAGAGGACTTTCAGCATGGCGAAGATCCTAGCGTTCGACGAGGACGCACGCCGCGCGCTTGAGCGTGGCGTCAACGCCCTCGCGGACGCCGTGAAGGTAACCCTCGGCCCCCGTGGCCGCAACGTCGTCATCGACAAGAAGTTCGGTGCTCCGACGATCACGAACGACGGCGTGACCATCGCTCGTGAGATCGAGCTGGAGGAGCGCTACGAGAACCTCGGCGCCCAGCTCGCCAAGGAAGTCGCCACCAAGACCAACGACGTCGCTGGTGACGGCACCACCACCGCGACCGTCCTGGCTCAGGCGATGGTCCGCGAGGGCCTGCGCAACGTGGCCGCCGGCGCCTCGCCGCTGTCGCTGAAGCGCGGCATCGACAAGGCCGCCAAGGCGGTCAGCGACAAGCTGCTGGCCAGCGCGCGCCCGGTGGAGGACAAGAAGGAGATCGCGAACGTCGCGACCATCTCCGCTCAGGACGCCAAGATCGGTGACCTGATCGCCGAGGCGTTCGACAAGGTGGGCAAGGACGGTGTTCTCACCGTCGAAGAGTCCAACGCCATGGGCATGGAGCTCGAGTTCACCGAGGGCATGCAGTTCGACAAGGGCTACCTGTCGGCCTACATGGTGACCGACCCCGAGCGGATGGAGGCCGTCCTCGAAGACGCCTACATCCTGCTCACCCAGGGCAAGATCTCCTCGATCTCCGACTTCCTGCCGCTGCTCGAGCAGATCGCGCAGACCAAGAAGCCGCTGCTCGTGGTCGCCGAGGACGTCGAGGGCGAAGCCCTGGCCGTCCTGGTCACCAACAAGATCCGCGGCACGTTCACCTCGGTCGCCGTCAAGGCGCCGGGCTTCGGCGACCGCCGCAAGGCCATGCTGCAGGACATCGCCATCCTCACCGGTGGCCAGGTCGTGAGCGAGGAGGTCGGCCTCAAGCTCGAGAACGTCGGCCTTGAGGTGCTCGGCAACGCCCGCCGCATCGTCGTGACGAAGGACAACACGACCATCGTCGACGGCGGCGGCGACCAGCAGGCGATCGAGGACCGGGTCAAGGAGATCAAGATTGCCATCGAGCAGTCTGACTCCGACTGGGACCGCGAGAAGCTGCAGGAGCGCCTCGCGAAGCTGGCCGGCGGCGTGTGCGTGCTGCGCGTCGGCGCCGCCACCGAGGTGGAGCTCAAGGAGAAGAAGCACCGCCTCGAGGACGCGATCTCCGCTACGCGCGCCGCGATCGAGGAGGGCATCGTCTCCGGCGGTGGCTCCGCGCTGATCCACGTCGCCAAGGACCTCGACGACCTGGGCCTGACGGGCGACGAGGCGACCGGTGTCGCCATCGTCCGCCGCTCGCTGGTCGAGCCGACGCGCTGGATCGCCGAGAACGCCGGTCTCGAGGGCTACGTGGTCACCCACAAGGTCTCGGAGCTGTCGGCGGGCAACGGCCTCAACGCCGCCACGGGCGAGTACGGCAACCTGCTCGACCAGGGCGTCATCGACCCGGTCAAGGTCACCCGTTCGGCCGTCCAGAACGCCGCGTCGATCGCCGGCATGCTCCTCACCACCGAGGCGCTCGTCGTCGACAAGCCGGAGGAGGAGCCGGCCGCCGCCGGTCAGGGCCACGGTCACGGCCACGGCCACTGAGCCCTTCCTTCCTCACCCGACCCGTGCCTGATTACAGGTGCGGGTCGTGTGCTTTCTCCGGCGCGCCCCTGGCCTCCTACCCCCGCAAAGCCATGTATGGCATATGACATACGGGCAATCCAGTCGATGCTGCTGAGAGGGTGAGCGAAGGGCGATGAACCGGGAAAGTGGTTTATTCGGGTAAACCGGATGTGTGGCTTAAGCGTCTAGGCGTCTGACAATTTCTGCACATTTTGGGTTATGGGATGAAATATTCTTCCGTAATAAAGGCTTAGTGTGGCCGGTTGATTACTGCCCGTTATCGCCGCGTCAATGTGACCAATCCGTAGCCGTTCGCGATGACGACAGGCCCGATCAGTGCGGGCATCATGCCTATCGTGAGCGAGGGAAGCGTCGCCGACGCCAAAATTGGGGTAAGGCTCGCGTCGAGACTTCCGGCACGGACGGATGACTCCGACCTAAGGGAACTGACGAGCCTCGCCGTACAGGGAGATCGCAGTGCGATCGAATCCCTGCTCGGCGAGTTGCGTCCGATGGTGGTGCGCTATTGCCGCGCCAGGCTGGGCAGGGTTTCAGGGCAATATCACATTGCCGATGACGTAGCCCAGGAGGTGTGCATCGCGGTCCTGTCCGCGCTGCCGCGATACCGCGACATGGGACGGCCTTTCGCCTCCTTCGTCTTCGGTATCGCCTCGCACAAGGTGGCCGACGCGTTGCGGAGTTCGGTCCGCTCGGCCGTACCGACTCAGGATCTACCGGACGGGCCCGACGACGGACCGGGGCCCGAGGAGACGGTGGTCCGCTACATCGAGGTGGAGTACGCCCGCAGGCTGCTCGCCAGGCTCCCTGACAACCAGCGCGAGTTGCTGTTGTTGCGGGTGGTGTCGGGGCTGTCGGCGGAGGAGACCGGTAATGTACTCGGTATGTCACCAGGTGCGGTCCGTGTTGCTCAGCATCGAGCGCTGGCGAGGCTGCGGCAGATGGCCGAACTGGAGTCGGCTTGACGCCGGAGGAGCAGACTGACGCGCTCCTCGACGTGCTGGCCCGCGGCGAGCTGCCCGATTCACGCGATCCGGCCGCGCGGCTGCTCGCCGCGCTGCTGGACGACGTGGATCAGCGGCGCTCCTCGGTGTCGATGACACCGTCGACGTAGCCTCTGGCGTATTCCCAGGTCACGTAGTCGGCCGGGTCAGGGTGAAAGGCCGGCTCGTGCATCTGGGGCTGGCCTTTGTCGATCATCTGGCGCAGATTGCCGCGCAGCAGCTCCCAGTCGAAGAAGTGCTGCTCGCCGCATTCCGGGCAGTCGAGCACCAGGCCCAGCACTCCCTGCTGCTCTAACAAGGAGCGGAAGACCTCGACGTCGGCCAGGTCGGTAATGGCCTCGTCGCGCTCGGCGGCGGTCAGCGGTTCGGCGTCGTCGAGCTCGCCCATCGCTGAGGAAGGGTCGTTCGGGTCGTCCGCGAACGGGTCGCGGGGGACGTCTTCCAGCACCTTCCCACCATATGACCGATGCGGCCACCGCGGTGGCTATTAGCTCAGCCATCCACGCCGGGCGGCCTCCACACCTGCGTGAAAGCGTGATTGCGCGCCAAGCTGAACCATGGCGTCGGCGAACCTGGCCCGTACCGTGCGTACGGAGACACCGAGCTGGCGGGCTATCGAGTCGTCGCACATGCCCTGCGCCGCGAGCCGCAGCACCTGCACCACGCCCTCGCCCCGGCGACCCCAGGGCAGGGGTACGGCCCGGCCCCACAGCTCCTCGAAGAGCGACCTGAGCATGCCCACGACGATCGGGGTCCGTACCAGGTAGAAGTTGTAGGCGTGGTCGGGCAGGTTGCCGCCCCACAGCGCGGGCAGGCCGGCGGCGTCGGGCCCGGCGGTCATGAACCAGCTCGGCACCCGGGCCAGCGTGCGTACGGTCCCGCCGGTGGCCAGCAGTCTGGTCAGCTGGTCGCGTACGCCGGGCAGGGTCAGCGTGGAGACCGGGATGACGGCCCGCACGTTCAGGAGTTTCCGCTGCTGTGCGTCGATCCAAGGATCGGCAAATTTTCGGACGAAGTCCGCCATCGTCCGCTCGTCGGGAATGGCGGTGAGTAGGTGCATCGGCGGGGACTGGGACTGCACCGCCATGCCCACCACGCTCTCGTAGAGCACGTCGGCCCCGCTCACCATCTCAACCCGGAACGCGCCGTTCTGGTAGTCGTGCCCCACGTCGTAGTCGCGGATCAGCCCTCGGATCGAGCCGAGGGCGGAGTCGATGCGCCTGCTCTCCTCGGCCAGCCGGTCGAGGCGCTCGGCGATCAGCCGGCCGAGCGCGGCGGCGGGGTGCCGGGCGAGGTATTCGCCCGATTGCTCGTCGATCACCCCGAGCCTGACGAGATCGTCGAGCTGTCTGCTCACCTTGTCGACGGGACCGTCCATGGCCTCGGCCAGTTCGGTACGCGTGGCCCTGTGCAGGCGCAGCACCGCCGTGTAAAGCGCGGTCTGGGCCGGGTCGAGGCCCAGCGTCGCGAGAGGAGCGTCCGCGAGAGGAGCGTCCGCGAGAGGGTCGGACGCGAGAGGGTCGGACGCGAGAGGGTCGGACAGGGTGTGGGACTCGCTACGCATATAAGGGGCTCCGTAGGGGGGACACGGGCGTGCCGTGAGAATAACTCGGCGATACGTCCTTGTCCGCTCCTTGCGTGGACTCCTTGGCCACATGTGCAGCTTCGTGCAATTGCACGTTTTCACATTGCGGTGTGCCGATGAGTAACGCAGGCTTAACCCAGCGTCGGCATCCACTTGAGCTGGCAGCGCTTGCCATCAGGACGCGGAGGGGGGTTCGGTGGCGCTTTATGCGCTTCCGCCCGGATGTCGGTGGCCGGAGGATGGGGCGGATCACCGACCGCCCCATCCTCCGGCTCTTTGGGATGCCGGGGGTACGACGGGCCGTGGGGGTCATCGTGCTCCCGGCCTCGGGACGTTTTGCATCTAGGCCCTAGACTTGCCTCATCAGCATCGGCAGGAGGGGCCGCAGCATGTCCAAGTTCACCGAGACGGGTCTGACCTTCGACGACGTGTTGCTCGTCCCAAGCTATTCAGACCTGCAACCTGGTGACGCGGACACCGGTTCACGCCTGTCGCGCGGCATCAATCTGTCGATCCCGCTGGTCTCCGCCGCGATGGACACGGTCACCGAGGCTCGCATGGCCGTCGCCATGGCCCGCCAGGGCGGCATCGGCATCCTGCACCGCAACCTGTCGGTGGAGGAGCAGGCCCAGCAGGTCGACCTGGTCAAACGGTCCGAGGCCGGGATGGTCACCAACCCGGTCACCTGCACTCCCGACGACACCCTGGCCGACGTGGAGCGGCTGTGCGCGACGTACCGGATCTCCGGGGTGCCCGTCACCGACCTGTCCGGCGTACTCGTCGGCATCGTGACCAACCGCGACATGCGCTTCGAGACCGACCAGTCGCGGCCCGTGCGCGAGGTCATGACCCCGATGCCGCTGGTCACCGCCCCGGTCGGGGTGTCGCGTGACGGCGCTTTCGAGCTGCTGCGGCACAACAAGATCGAGAAGCTGCCCCTCGTCGATCCCGACGGCCGGCTGCGCGGTCTGATCACGGTCAAAGACTTCACCAAGAGCGAGCAATATCCGCTGGCCACCAAGGACGCGGACGGCCGCCTGGTCGTCGGCGCCGCCGTGGGCGTCGGCGGTGACGCGGAGCTGCGGGCCAAGGCGCTGATCGAGGCGGGCGTCGACGTGGTCGTGGTAGACGTCGCGCACGGCCACTCCAAGGGCCTGGCCGACATGGTCGCCAAGCTCAAGGCCAACAGCAAGGTCGACGTCATCGGCGGCAACATCGCGACCAGGGCGGGCGCCCAGATGCTCGTCGACGCGGGCGCCGACGCGGTCAAGGTCGGCGTGGGCCCCGGCTCCATCTGCACCACCCGCGTCGTGGCCGGCGTGGGCGCGCCGCAGGTCACCGCCATCTACCAGGCATCGCTGGCGTGCGGCCCGGCCGGCGTGCCGGTCATCGGCGACGGCGGTCTGCAATACTCCGGCGACATCGTCAAGGCCATCGCCGCCGGCGCCGACACGGTCATGCTCGGCTCGCTGCTGGCCGGCTGCGAGGAGTCGCCCGGTGAGCTGATCTTCATCAACGGCAAGCAGTTCAAGTCGTACCGGGGGATGGGCTCGCTCGGCGCGGTCCGCAACCGCGAGCGCGGCGGCATGTCCTTCAGCAAGGACCGCTACGCGCAGGCCGACATCGGCGGCGAGGACAAATACATCCCCGAGGGCATCGAAGGCCAGGTCCCCTTCCGGGGACCGGTCGCGGCGGTCGCCCACCAGCTCGTCGGCGGCCTGCGCCAGGGCATGTGGTACGCCGGCTGCCGCACGATCACGCAGATGCACACCGACTGTGAGCTCATGCCGATCACGGCGGCGGGACTCACGGAGAGCCATCCCCACGACATTCAGATGACCGTGGAAGCCCCGAACTATCACAGAAGGTAAGACATGACTCAGCAGGTGGAGATCGGCCGGGGCAAGACCGGTCGCCGGGCCTACGCGCTCGACGAGATCGGCCTCGTACCCTCCCGGCGCACTCGTGACCCGGAGGAGGTCTCGATCGCCTGGCAGATTGACGCTTACCGGTTCGAACTACCCGTGGTCGTCGCCCCCATGGACAGCGTGGTCTCGCCCGCCACCGCGATCGAGATCGGCCGCCTCGGCGGCCTGGCGCCCCTCGACCTCGAAGGGCTCTGGACCCGCTACGACGACCCGTCGCCGCTGCTGGAGGAGTGCGCCTCGCTCGACGCCGAGGCCGCGACCAAGCGGCTGCAGGAGATCTACACGGCGCCGATCAAGGAAGAGCTGATCGGCCGCCGGATCGCGGAGATCCGGGAGTCCGGCGTGACCACGGCGGTCCGCCTGTCTCCGCAGCGTACGGTGCAGTATCACAAGGCCGTCATCGACGCGGGCGTGGACATCTTCGTCATCCGCGGCACCACGGTCTCGGCCGAGCATGTCTCGGGCCGGGCCGAGCCGCTGAACCTCAAGCAGTTCATCTACGAGCTCGACGTGCCGGTCATCGTGGGCGGCTGCGCCACCTACACGGCCGCCCTGCACCTCATGCGCACCGGCGCGGCGGGCGTCCTGGTCGGCTTCGGCGGCGGCGCCTCCCACACCACCCGCAACGTGCTGGGTGTGGCCGTACCGATGGCCACCGCGATCTCCGACGTCGCCGCCGCCCGCCGCGACTACATGGACGAATCAGGCGGCCGCTACGTCCACGTGATCGCCGACGGCGGCATGGGCACCTCGGGCGACATCGCCAAGGCCATCGCCTGCGGCGCCGACGCGGTCATGGTCGGCTCCCCGCTCGCCCGCGCGACGGAGGCCCCCGGCCATGGCTTCCACTGGGGCTCGGAGGCCCACCACCCGGACCTGCCTCGGGGCCGGCGGGTGGCGTTCGGCACGGTGGGCAGCCTGGAGCAGATCCTGCACGGGCCGTCCAGCGTGGCCGACGGGTCCATGAACCTGATGGGGGCGTTGAAGCGGACGATGGCTTCGACGGGCTACTCGGACATCAAGGAGTTCCAGCGCGTCGAGGTAGTCGTCGCGCCCACCCAGCGCTGACCATTTGAGCGCCCACCCGCTTCCGGCCCAAAGGGCTTCGCGGGTGGGCGCTTCGCGCTTCGGGGGCAGACGTTGCTCCCAGTCGGGCCCAGGGCCCGACCCCTGAAGGACCTCGCTCCGCTCGGACGCCCTGCTGGGGCGCGGCTCCGCCGCGCGCTTCGCCCACGGCACACCGATGGCCCCCTAAGCTGCCCGTGATCGGATGGCCGGTGCCGCCCTCGATGATCGCTGTGGTGACGCGGTATGGAACCGACCTCACCTCCCGGCAGCCCGACGCCCTCATCCTCACCTATGTGGCGGTCCGGACTCGCTAGAGAGTCGATCGTGTATTGATCGGGCGGTGAGTCGGTAGCCGCCTGGTGGTACGGCACTCGGTGTGCTGTCTTGCTTCCTGAACAGGTGGCCGCCGTTGGCCTTTGACCCCCAGCGCCGAGAAACTCCAAGTGCGCAGAAATCCTCGGGTCAGGGATAGCGAGCATGCACACCCTGGGCCATGAGCCACCAAGGGGAGTCCATCGGTGGCTCATGGCCTCTGGACAAGGCCAGTGGCGCTGTGCCCCGCCAGCCGAAGAAGACCCTGGGTAGGGCCTCGCCGGGACGGGGCCGGAGGTTGTTTGTCGTGGTCGGCCTACCGCCTTGGGGCTTGGGTGGCCGGGGTGATCTGGTCGGCGTAGGCCCGGTATGGGTGTCGGCGAGGTTGTCCGACCCGGCCCGCGGGAGGCCGGCCAGGTGGTTGGCCACCGGCATCGCGGCTGGAGGACCATCGTGACGTCCGTCCGCTCAGCCGGGGTCGGCGCAGAGTTGGGAGGTCAAGCTGGTGCGGGCCCACTCTTCCCACTTGTCCGGTGACCAGTCGCGGTCGCGGACGAAGATCAGGTAGAGCTGCGGGCTGAGCAGACCGAACAGGAGGTCCGCCGCCATCTCGACGGAGAGGCCGGGACGGGTGTCAGGCTTGCGGGCCAGGGCTTCGGCCGCTGCGTACTGCACGGTGTAACGCGGGTCGGGACCGTCCGGCCACTGTGCGGCGATCTCAGGATCGGTGGCCGCGGCAGCCGCGATCAGCGGCATGATCGGGGCGACCCGGCCCAGGATCTCGCGGGTGCCGTGGACGTGCGCGCGCAGTTGCCCGGCTGCGGTGGGCTCGGCGCACGCGGCGCGAAACCACTCACGATCCATGGTGGCGACCGGCTCGGTATCCCCGGCGATGGATGTGTCGACGACGTCCTTGAACAGCGTGCGCTTGTTGCGGAAGACGAAATAGACCGTCTGGACGGCCACGCCCGCCTGGTCCGCGACCTCCTGCAGGCTCGTCGCCCCGTAACCCTGCGCGACGAACAGCTCGCGAGCCGCCTCGACGACCTTTTCCCGGGTGCGGCGTGAGCGCTCGGCTCGCTTGTCCGGCCGCTTGACATGGTCCATATTGCGAGTATATCTCTAGAGTTTGTCACTAGAGTTCAACTCTATATTTAGGGGAAGACGATGGACCAGCCCAACACCATCCAGCAGCCGGAACCGGACCTGGCCTCAGCGCAGAGAGACCCGGAGGAGGAGTCCGTCCTCCGCGCACTGGAGCGCTACTACCGCACCGGCAAGCCACCGTGGGACACCGGCGTGACGCCGCCCGAGCTGGTCGCCCTGGTAGAGGGGCACGGCGCGCTGCCGCCCGGCCGCGCCCTCGAACTCGGCTGCGGCACGGGGACCAACGCCACCTACCTCGCACGGCACGGCTGGGAGGTGGCGGCCGTCGACCTCATCGACCGCGCCGTCGACCAGGCCAGGGAGAAAGCCGCGGAAGCGGGAGTGGCGGTACGGCTGCTGCACGGAGACGCCACCCGCCTCGACGAGCTGGACGTGCCGGGCCCCTTCGACCTGTTCTTCGACCTGAGCTGCTACTGCGGGGTCCCGCTGCACCGCCGCGACGCCTACGCCGCCGGGCTCACCCAACGCGCCGCTCCTGGAGCACGGTTGCTGATGTTCGGGTACGGCCCCGAGCCGCTCGGCAATCCGACCCCCGAGGTCGCGTCGTGGGCGGCGGGCGTCACAGCCGACGAGCTCCGCGCCAGGTTCCACGGCTGGGAACTGCTTGACGTCACACCGGGCACCAACTCGGTGCCGACCTTCTGGTTCACGCTGCGCCGCGACGCCTAGCAATCTCCGGTCGCGGGTTTCTGTCAGCACTCGACCTGGCCGCGGCGGCTGGTATGTTATTGGTCGATTACTAACCTAGGAGTCGACATGACAGCCGAGCAAGACCACGCCAGCCGCCGCGCCGCTGCCCAGCACACCGTGGCCGAGCACCTGCGCCTTACCGCCGCAGGACTCACCAACGAATGGGTGGCGTTGTTCGCCCCGGAGGGGGTGCTCGAGTTCCCGTTCGCGCCGGTCGGCGTGCCTCAACGGGTGACGGGGCGAGACGCACTGCTGGCGCACATGAGCAACTTTCCCGAGACCTTCGACGTAGAGTTCGTCGACCTGGTGTTCCACCCGACAGTCGATCCGAGCCTCGTGATCGCCGAATTCCGCTCGACGGGCATCGCACTGCCGACCGGCAAGCCGTACGAGCAGAGGTGCGTCTCCGTCGTCCGGACCGATGACGACGCGCGCATCACCCACTACCTGGACTACTGGAACCCGCTGGTGGCGATCGAGGCACTCACGCCCCACGATGTGCCGTCCGACGCTGAGCTCAGCGTGACGTTCGGAGGTTGAGGGTCCATGCCCGCCGCCGGTACCAGCACGAAGAGCGACGAACGACGTCGAGCCATCGTGGCCGCCGCGATGGCTTGCTTCGCGCAGAAGGGTTTCTACGGTACGACGACGCATGAGTTGGCTGAGCGGGTCGGCATCTCTCAGCCGTATCTCTATCGCCTGTACCCGAACAAGGAAGCGCTGTTCGCGGCGGTGGTCGATCACGTGTCCGTCGTGATGACCGAAACCTTGGTCGCGCACTCGCCGGCGTCGGGTGGGGCTGGGCTGACATCTGAGGCGGCGTCGGGTGGGGCCGGGCCGGCGTCTGAGGCGGCGTCGGGTGGGGCCGGGCCGGCGTCTGAGGCGGCGTCGGGTGGGGCCGGGCCGGCGTCCGAGGCGGCGTTGGATGCGGCACGCGGTGCCTACGCCGCGCTCATCGCGGACCGGACCATCCTACGTTTCCTCATGCACGCGAACTGTGCCGCCGGCGAGCCGCTGGTAGGGGAGGCCGTGCGTCGGTGCTACGCCAAGCAGGTTGACACTGTTCGGCGGCTGCTGGGCGATGACGACGCCGTCCGGCGCTGGTTCGGCGCCGGAATGCTCGACAACGTGGTCGCCGTCCTGGGTCTGGCCGACATCGATGAGCCGTGGGCGCACGTACTCGCCGCTCGATGACCTGACACCGGGGGATACGCCCGCGCCGATCGGCCTCCCGCCACACCCTCCGGTGCAGATGACGCTCGGCCGGTCGCGCACCGGCGAGCCGGGCGAGAAGTTCACGTACTCCACGTACTCCAACACCAACCACACTCACCGGCATGATCATCGATAAGAAGACCTGAGGATTCAGTGCGGCTCGGCGCCCGGCTACACCACACTGATCCCCTTCTCGACCGGTGGCCGGCAGCGGTTCGAGATTTCCGTCTCCAGGAAGCTCGAGATCTCGTTCGCGACGACGTCGGGCATCTCGAGACCACACAGGTGTCCAAGCTCGCTCAGCAGGACCGCACGGCTTCCGGGGATGCGTCGCACGTCGTCGAGCTGCTTGGCTTGATCTACGACGACGTCCTTCCCGCCGAGTATGTAGCAGGTCGGTATGCGTATCTCAGACAGCTCGTCGGCCTGGCTTGTCAGCGCACCGCCGGCCAGCCAGCCGTGCCACATCTGTTCGGTGACGGTCAGCATGCTGCTCGTCAGACTCGAGGTCTTCGAGGGATCCACCGAGATTGCGGCCACTCCTTGCGTGAGGGCCTCGACGTTGCCGTAGGCGGCATCGAAGCCGGCGATCACCTCGTCCCCGGCAGTCGTCCCCGCGGCGTTCCACGGAACAACACCAACCAGCGCACGCACACCATCCGGGTAGTCGAGCGCGATACGCACCGCGATCGCACTGCCAAGGGAATAGCCGACCAGGCAGTAGGCGTCGACGCCCACGTCGTTGATCGCGTCGTGCAGGGTCGCGGCCAGCGTGGACAGTCTCCCGTCCGCCGGCGCGCGTACGGACTGACCATGTCCGGGCAGGTCGAAGATCAAGACGCGGAACCCACTCAGGTGTCGCGCGATTCCGGTCATGAGATCAGCCGAGGCACCGAATCCTGGCAGCATGACAAGGGTCAGAGGGCCCTGGCCGTGTTCCTCCCAGTAAATGCCTGAACTGGTGTGGGGCATCGCGATCTCCTTAGTCTCGGCGAAGTTTGTTGGGCATACACGTACGGCCGAGCACATCGGCCAGATCCACCCGCACCGGGGCCCGCCATGGGCGCATCATCTCGTTCAGTGCGCCTGGGTGGTGCGGCTCGCGGTGAAGGCCAGAAGAAGCGCGGCGGTCCGCGGCGGATCCTCCATGATGGGCGAGTGCCCAACACCGGCCAGCAACTCGACTTTCGCGCCCGGAACGGCGCTGTATTCGGCGGCGGAGGAGGATCGCCATCGCTGATCTTCCTCGCCGAAGATCACCAGCAGTGGCTTGCCGAGGGGAATCAGCCGATCGGGGAGCGCGCGCTGATTCACATAGTCGTCGCCGGTCTGCGTTGTCGCGATGAGGGCGTGGTAGGTCATGCCGCGCGCGTCGTCCACGACCGCCTGCGGGACCTTGAAGCCGGGGCGGCTGAACGCGGTGCTCGCGGCGTTGCGGATCAGGCTGTCGGTCCGAAGCCGCCACAGCAGTTGGCCGATGACGGGGGTGTACAAGAGCCCGCCGACGCCGCCGGCTGAGACGGCGGCGGCCAAACGGGGCGCGGTGTCGATGAGAACGAGCGAGGTCACCAGGTCGGGGCGTTGCTCGGCGAGAGCGGTGGCGACCGCGCCACCGGTGGAATGGCCGACCACTGTGGCGTGCTTGATCCCGAGCCGGTCCATTGCCTCACCGACCCGGAGTCCCTGCTCCGGCATCCCGTAGCCACCACCGGCCGGCTTGGCCGACCGGCCGTGCCCGAGCAGGTCGATCCGGATGACGCGATGGGACTTGGTCAGCAGCGGAACGAGCGCGTCCCACGAGCGGGTCGACGCGGCGAGCCCGTGGATCAGTACGAGTGCTGGGGCATCAGCGGGGCCGTCCTGGCGCACGTAGATGTTCCCGCCGTTGAGGGGCAGGGTTGGATCCCCACTGGCCTCGGCGCTCTGCCGCGTCACCACCTCCGCGTTCGCGAGAAGCAGTCCGACGACGACGAAGAGGACGGCCGAGATGATCAAGAGGCGCCGCCGGCGCCGTGCCGGGTTGCTCACATCAGCCTGCCGGCGCGGAAACCGCAGGTCGGCGTCGTTGAAACAGCGGGGTCATCGAGCCCCAGGGAAATAGTCACGGGCCTACTGTCGTCGCTGGTGCGCGCCAGCGGCTTGTACAAATGTTCCGGTCAGTCGGCTCGCCTTATGAGAGCGTCGTTGACCGATGCCGGCGGTGTCCCCGAAGTTCATGGCCTGCTTGTTCTGATCGTCAGCGCCATCGCCGCCTCAGCGGCCGGTAGTCCCGGGACCCGGGGCAGCGACCCAAGCGATCGTGCGCAGGGCCTGCCAGCTGGCGCTGACCGACCAAGACAGCGAGCGTCGCCGGCCCGCCGCCTTCGCCGAAACGTGGAAGAGTCAGGCGCCTCCATGGCCGTGTCGAGCGGGCACTCACGCTCGTCTGGGGGCTCATGAGCGCGCGACGGCGTGCGCGGTGATGGTCCGGGCGTCGCGTACTTGCCACAGCCCCGCAGCCGGGATGTATCGGACGGAGCAGGTTAGCCCCCAGCGAGGCAATCGACTGCGCCTGCACCCTCCACCTCGTCCTCTGCTACGGCGTGAACTCGAAGGCTGCTTCGTGGCAATACTGATGAGGATCCAGATATGAGAGGTATGCATGAGCTCAGCTAGTGGCCTGGTGGACGCGCCAGATTCCCGGAAGGCCGCCCGCGATCGAGCGGCGGGTGAAGTCGAAGGCGTCGAAAATCCGAAACCAAGATCCAGACTGTGTTAAGGTCACGAACCTGCATCGGGGGATGTCATGACGGGGCGCAGACGCCATCGAGCGGCGAGTGATGAGCCGCGAAGAGCTCTGAGGTCGTCACCTATGAGCGGGCTCGGACGGGTGAGCTCACGGGGATAACCCCGGCCATGCGGCGCGATCACCCTCGCCGAGGGCTGGCCGTGTGACAGTTGCCCCTCTGAGTGCTCTTTCCATGGACGAGCGAGCCCGTTCCTCGCCGCGTTCGAAGTCCGCGTTCGAAGTCCGCGTCACCAGCCGACAAACCTGAACTCCCAAAGCCGGGAACGTCTGCCAAGGAGAATTACAGATCGTGTCTATTTTCCGAACCAGAACGAGTCGTGCCGTGGCCGCGCTGTCCACTGCCTCGCTGCTGTTAGCCGCCGTGGCGCCGCCGGCCCAGGCCACCACCGATGGCGGCGGCATCGCCGCCTTCCTGCGGGACACCATGAACGACCTTCGCTTCGAGCAGGTGCTCGACCTGGCGCCGCCGGCATCCCCGCAGGCTCGGACGCTTGCCAACGGCGTCGACAAGGACGCGAAGACGGCCGCCGACTACGCCCGGCTGTTCGCCAATGCGGCCGACCCCAAACCCATCGTCCAGCAGCCGCAACTCGACGTGACCGTACTGGAACTGGACCGGCGAGGGCAGCTGCTCTCATCCGGCACGGTCCTGATGAGCCCGCAGTATCCGAACGGGATCGTCGTGCCGGTGGACAAGAACTTCCACACCGATCAGGTGCGCTGGCGGCAGTGGGACGACGCCGGATGGTACGCCAACCAGGGCAAAGGCACCATCGACATCGTGCCGGGCCGGGAGAACGCGCCCATCGACTTCATGCTCCCCTACCCGGCCTCCGTCCTGAAGCTGATGGTCAACTTCGGGGTGCTGCGCCTGGTGGACAAGGGCGTGATCAAGCTTGACGACACCTACGACTACCAGCCGACCACGGTCAGCTCGCTGTGCGGTGGGCCGTCGAGCAACACCATCAGCGCCTACATGGACGCCTCGATCACCTCCTCCTCCAACGCCGCGTCCTGTGCGCTGGTGAAGCTGCTGCACGACAAGGGCGCGGTGGACGAGCTCAACCAGACCTTCCAGGACCTGGGCCTGGAGACCATGCAGCTGAAGAACACCAACCCGGCCAACGGCGGCCGCTGGTCCAACCCGGTCACGATGAACTCGTTGGACACGGCCAAGCTGCTCGCGCTGGTCGATGGCGTACAGGGCACGGCGTGGACCGCCCCCAACGGTTCACCGGTCACCGGCGCGGTGCTGAGCCCCACCTCCCGCCAGGTCTTCAAGAAGCTGCTCGGCGAGCAGGGCTTCAACGACATGCTCTCCACCACCAACCGGTGCGGCAGCGCGTACCCGGCCGCGGGCATCCCGCAGCGGGTGGCTTCGCGGTGGGTGGCCGCCGACGGCACGGTGACGGTCGAGGGCAACAAGTTCGGCAAGGACGTCCGGCCCTGCAACAAGCAGGCGCAGGTGACGTTCGCGCACAAGACCGGCTGGGTCGGCAACTCGGGAGCTGACGCGGGCATCGTACGGTCCCTGCCGGGCAAGGCCGGCCGCCACTACGTCGTCGTGGCCTTCACCAACCTCGGCACCCAGTACGTGGACGCCAACCGGCCGGCGACCGAGCCCGGCGTCTACCCGGTCGCCTTCACCGAGAAGCTGGCCCAACTGGGCGCGGCGATCGACCGGTACCAGGTCACCTGGCTCGCCCGACGCACCAAGAGCTGATCATCACCAAGAGCTGATCATCCGCAATAGCCCGCCGCGTTGACGCGGGCCCATGATGCCGATGTTCCCGGCCCGCGAGACCGATGCGGGCCGCGAACATCGGCATCGTCTGTTCACTCTCATAACGCTTTGTCGGCAGCTGACCAAGAAGGGGGGTAATCGACGAAGGGAGCATGGCCGGTGCGTCGCAAACGTTCGGACATCGCCACAGACCCGGAGGCTTTCGAAGCCTTCTACCGGCGCCACGTCGACGCGATCGCGCGGTTCCTGGCTCGCCGGGTCGATGATCCGCACACGGTCGCCGATCTGGTGGCCGAGGTTTTCGTCGCGGTGCTCGACTCCGCCCACACCTACCGGCCCGGGCTCGGTAGCGAGATCGCGTGGTTGTACGGCGTGGCTCGCAACACTCTGTCGGCCGAGCGGCGGCGGGCGTTCAAGGAGACGAGGCTGGCCTATCGCCTAGGCGGGACAAGGCTGCTCGACTCCGACGACCTCGCCGAGCTGGAAGAGCGGATCGACGCGGAAAGCGTGGCCAGGCGGGCCTTCCAGGCCATGGCCGGATTACCGGACGGTGATCGCGCGATGCTCGAACTGGTCGTCATCGACCAGCTCACGATCGGCGAGGCGGCCACCGCTCTGGGCATCCGGCAGGGGGCCGCCAGGGCCAGGCTGCACCGCGCCCGCCACGCGCTCAGGAACGTGCCGGAGATGGCTCCCTTCGTCATGGAAGGAATGCGATGAGATTCAAGGAGCAGCTGCTGATGGAGCTCAAAACCGAAATCGCCGCCCGGAACACGGCCAGACGTGTGGCTGTCAGGCGGCGCCTGCTCGCCGGGGCGGCGGTGGCCGCGATGGCGGCCGCGGCGGCCGTCGCGGTGCCGTTCCTGACCGGGTCGGAGAACCCGGCCTACGCGGTCACCAAGAACACCGACGGCTCGATCACCCTGAAGATCAACCAGTTCAGGGACCCCGATCAGGTGGAGAAGGACCTGGCGGCAGTCGGCGTGACCGCCGACGTCTCCTACGTCAAGCCCGGCACCTGGTGTGCCCCTGACCGCGGCCACACGGACGCCGGCCCCTCGTTCTCCAAGGAGGAGATCAACAGCAAGGATCCCGAGGTTCGGAAGAGGATCAGGGAGGCGATCGAGAACTCGCCGAACGGCAAGGCGTTCAGGATGGGGCGCGGCGAGGTGCGGATCCGCCCGCAGCACATCAAACCGGGGCAGACAGCCGTCATGGAGTTCACCGAGAACGAGGACCAGACCTCGGGCCCGGAGAAGCCCAGAGCCATGTGGCAATTCAGCGGCTACCTCGTCACCGGTCCGGTCAAGCCCTGCAAGGTCGTCGTCGACCCGTCCTGGAGCAAGATGCCCGACCCCAGGACGAACCCCGGGGCATACCCGCCGGCCGGTAGCTGACCCCCCGGGCGGGAGTCCGGCAGGCGGCGCCACCTGCCGGACTCCCGCCCGTCAGCCGTCACGCGATCCGCCCCACAGCGGGCGGCTAAGCGATGGAGGCGGGGTGGTGGTCGCGGTAGCCGTCCGTGGCCGCGATGAGTTCGTGCAGCGTGCCGGGCTCGGCGCCCGCGTGGCCGGCGTCCTCGACGATTCGCAGCTCCGCCTCCGGCCAGGCCAGATGCAGGTCCAACGCCGCGTCCGGCGGCGTCTTCATGTCGTAGCGGCCGTTCACGATCACGCACGGGATGTGCCGGATCGCGGCCACGTCGAGCAGCTCGCCCTCCCGCAGGAAACACCCCTGGCTGAAGTAGTGCGCCTCGATGCGGGAGAAGCCCACCAGCACCTGGTCGTCCAGTGGTGGCGGTGGGGCGGGGAGCAGGGTGTTCGCCGACAATTCCCAGGCCGCCCAGGCCCGTGCGGCCGGTACGTGCACCTCCGGGTCCGGGTCGGACAACCGGCGATGGTAGGCGGCGACCAGGTCGTCCCGCTCCGCCTCCGGGATGAAGCCGCGGAAGGCCGCCCACTCCCGCGGGAACAGCCGGGCCGACCCGGTGCCGGTGAACGCCCACGCGTCATCGGCCTTGCTCGCCAGATAGACGCCGCGCAGCACCAGCTCGCTCACCCGCTCCGGATGCCGCCGCGCGTAGGCCAGCGCCAACGTCGACCCCCACGAGCCGCCGAACACCTGCCAGCGCTCGATGCCGAGGTGCTGCCTGAGCCGCTCAATGTCCGCCACGAGGTGCCAGGTCGTGTTGGTCTCCAGCGACACCCCGGGGTCGGCCGCGTGCGGTCGGCTGCGCCCGCAGTTGCGCTGGTCGAACAGGACGATGCGGTACGCCTCGGGATCGAAGAACCGCCGCTGCGGCGGTAACGACCCGCCACCGGGACCGCCATGGAGGAAGACGACAGGTTTGCCGTCGGGGTTGCCGCTGACCTCCCAATAGATCTCGTTCCCGTCGCCCACATCGAGCATCCCGGTCTCGTACGGCTCAATAGGCGGATAAAACGTTCTTTGTCCCATGGCTATCAGACATACCCGCCGACGCCGCCCGGCGCGCACGCCGCCTCAGCCCCGGACAATGAGCCGCCCACCCCGGCACACGGCCGGGATGGGCGGGCGTTCCTGGGAGATCCGGCGGCTACCAGACCTGTAGCAGGGCGCCGAATTCCAGGTCCACGTCCCAGACGCGGGAGAATATGATCACGGATCCGCCGTCCGCGGCGCCGCAGTACACCTTCTTGCTGACGGCCGAGGTGATGCCCTGTGCGGCGACCTCGTCGAACCAGTTGGTGTAGGAGTAGATCGGGCCCCCGCTGTCACCGTGCGCGACGGCGCAGCCGCCGACGACGCTTTTGGCGCGGACCATGTGCTTGACGTACTGACCGTTGGTGTAGGTGCCGCTCCAGCCGGTCTCGGTCACCTTGATCAGGCAGTTCTCGCCCAGGGTGGCCCCGGAGTTGCAGACGAAGTTGCCCACGTACGCCTTCCACAGCGCCACCACCTTGTTGCTGGTGGAGGCGGTGCTGCTGCCGTCGAAGACGTTGGCGCTCGCGTCGGCGAGCACGATCGCGGCGTCTCGCTTGGCGACGCGCCAGGACAGCTGACCCATGTGGTTCGCCGGGCTGATGCCTCCGCCGTCGTAGAACTGGTCCCAGACATTGCCGCAGTGAGCGGCGGTGAGGAACCCCGGGGTGCCGTACTTGTCGACGACCGCGAAGCCGGAGCTGCAGCCCGCCCCCGACTGCTGGTTCCAGGTCCGGCCGCCCGCGTAGTAGCTCGGCACGTCGTCCTGCCTGCTGTAGGCCGGGCTGAACTCCTCTCCTGTCTCCAGCGTGATCGGCGCGCTCGTGCCGCTGGGCCGCTGCAACTGCTGCGGGTCGGCGTCCTCCCCGGTGACCGAGAGCCGGATGCCGCTGCCGTCCGGCTGCGGCGCCGCGCCGCTCGCCTGGCCGGCCTCGGCCCACTTCTCGGCCTCCTGAAGGAGCTGCGCGTTGGTGTATGCGGCCGGCAGTACGGCCACTGGAGCCGTCTGCCGTCCCTGGTCGATCGTGGTCTGTACGGCCGGCGGCACCGTGCCCCGCCAGTACAGGCGTACCTCGTGGTTCTCCGGTGCGACGACGATCCCCGCGTAGCCCTCGGCGTTCTCGGCCGACTCGATGATGCGGTCGGCCACCCCGTTCAGCCGAGTCTGCTCCGAGAACAGCGCCTTCCAGTCGGCGAACCCGCCCGGCGCCGCCCCCCGCGGCCCTGTCGCGTCCCTGTCCGGCGTCTTGCCGCCCGGGTCGTCGATGGCCCGCGTGGTCACGGCCGGGTCGTCGGTGGCGGTCTGCGCCGTGGCTGCCCCCGCGCCCAGAAAGGGCAGCAGCGCACAGGCGGTGCTGAGGATGGTCAGGCGTAAGCGGACTTTCTTCTGCATGAGTGAAACCCCCGTGTCTGTGACAAACGCGAGTCATCACAGCATGGGGATCACGGTTTGTTCCGCGTCCAATTACGGGGGCGGTCTGCGCACCCCGCCCTTGTGCCTGGTCAAGGTCAGGCTCAGGAAGTGGGTTCCGTGGATAGGCTCGTACGAATGAATCGCGTCTGCCTGGTCACCGGGGCCAACCGGGGCATCGGATTGGAGGTCTCTCGCCAGCTCGCGCTGGCCGGGGACACCGTCATCCTGACCGCCAGGGATCTGGGGAAGGCGGAGAAGGCGGCGAGTGGGCTGCACGGGACCGTGGAGCCGCGGCAACTGGATGTCGGTGATCCGGCCTCGGTGCGCCGGTTCGTCGAGGAGTTGCCGTACGACAAGGTAGATGTCCTGGTCAACAACGCCGCCATCCACTACGACACCTGGCAGCGAGCCGAGAACGCCGATCTCGACGTCGTGCGGGAGGCACTGGAGACGAACCTGCTGGGGACCTGGCGGGTCACGTTGGCGCTGCTGCCGTTGCTGCGGGCCGGCGATCACGGGCGGGTGGTGAACGTCTCCAGCGAGGCCGGGTCGCTGGCCGTCATGGGCGGCGGCACCCCGGCCTACACCGTGTCGAAGACCGCGCTCAACGCGCTGACCAGGATGCTGGCCGCCGAGCTGCGCGAGGATGGGATCCTGGTGAACTCCGTCTGCCCTGGGTGGGTGGCCACCGACATGGGCGGGCCCGGCGGGCGGCCGGTCGCCGAGGGGGCGCGGAGCGTGCTGTGGGCGGTGGATCTGCCGGATGGCGGGCCTACCGGGGGATTCTTCCGTGATGGCGAGGCTCTGGCCTGGTAAGCCACCCGTCAGCCGGTGGTTCGGCGGCGGTGGGCCTTCTGCCTGCAGGCGCCGCCGCAGAAGCGGGGTGGGCGGCCGGTGCGGGACGTCTGGATGACGGTGCCGCACTCCTCACAGCGGGCGGCGTGCTCCGCAGGGGTTTCGTTACGAGCTTCCTGTTTCGTCACAGGTTTCGTTACGGTGGGCAGCGGGGAGCGTCCGGTGCGGAGGCCGTCCAGGACGAGTGCGGTGGCCCTGCCGGGGGTGGTGCTGTGTGTCTCCATCGTGATGCATCCCGCCATGAGGGCCATGACGTCCGTCAACTGCGCGTCCGGCCGTACGGCTCCCGCCTGGCGGGCCCGGTCGAGCAGGGCGGTGAGGGCGGTGCCGTAGCGGCGCCGGGCCTCCAGCGCCATCTCCGCCTTGAGGCCGGAGGCGAAGGACTCGCAGAGTGCCTTGTTGAGTCCGGCCTGCTCGACGGTCGAGGCGAAGGCGGTGAAGAACGCCTCCCCGGTCTCCGCTTCGCCGGTGGCCAGCAGGGCGGTGAGCTCGTCGGCCAGGCGTTCGATCCGGTCGTGGACCACCGCCTCGAACAGGGCCTCCTTGCTGGGGAAATGCCGGTAGACCGTGCCCGCGCCGACCCCCGCGCGTCTGGCGATCACGTCGAGCGGCACTGACAGGCCCTCCGCCGCGAACGCCTCCTGGGCGGCCGCCAGCACGCGGGCGCGGTTGTGCCGGGCGTCCGCGCGAGCGGCGATCGTCATGTGGTCTCCCATGCGCCGGTTTGGTGCCCGGATTGACAACCGGAACGCGCGTTCCGTAGCGTCTAAGCGGGTTGACTGTTCCGATTCTATGCAGAACGAGGAGTTCGCATGACCGTACCGACATACCCGACCCCCCGAGAGGTCGTCGATCGCTTCCTGCGGGCGTCCGTCGACGGCGGGCTGGCCGACCTGTACGCCCCCGACGTCGTGATCGAAATACCGTTCGCCCCGGCCGGCATCCCTCGGCGCACGCAGGGACGTGAGGAGCTGCGGGCCAGGTTCGAGGCCGCCAAAGGCGTGCTGCGCTGGGAGCGGACGGACAACGTGCTGATCCACGAGACCGCGGACCCCGAGGTGGTCATCGTGGAGTTCGAACTCCACGGCTCTCTCGTCGCCTCGGGGCGGCCTGTCGTCTCGACGTACATCATGGTCGTCCGGGTGCGGGAGGGCTTGATCGTCCATTCCCGGGACTACGGGAACCCCATGGGCATGGAGGAGTACCGCGAGGAGCTGATGAGCGCGCTGAACTCCTAGCGCGCGTACCTCATGAGGACCGTGCCGTTGCCGAACGTGCGCGTCGCGGTCAGGTTGAACAGGGTCGGGCGGAACTCGCCGTGGAAGGCGGGGATGCCCGACCCCGCGACCACCGGGTAGGCCTTGACGACCAGCTCGTCGATCTCCGGCAGCAGCGTGCCGGCCAGCTTGCCGCCGCCGCAGAGCCAGATGCCGAGCCCGTCGTCCTCATCCTTCAGGCGGCGGACCAGCGCGAGGGGGTCGTCTGAGACCAGTACCACCGCCGGGTCGGCGATCTCCGGGATCGTGGTGGAGAAGACGTATTGCCGCAGGTGGGCATAGGGGCTCGTCACGCCGGCGTCGAAGACCGGCCCGTAGGTGCCCCGGCCCATGAGGACGGTGTCGAAGCGCTTGTTGGGGGCGTCGAAGCCGATCTGCTTCCGGATATGGGTGGGGACGGTCTCGGGGAACTCCTCGTTGGCGTAGGCGGCCAGGTCGTCGGACGCCGGATAGAAGTCGAACTCGCCGTGGGGGCCGGCGATGTAGCCGTCGATGGACGTCGCGACGTAGTAGGTGAGGCTTCGCAAGATAAGCACTCCATTGTTAGTACTGCAGATGAAGTGGCTTCACCGTAGTACTACGACTGGAGTGGTGTCAATCATGTATACGCCGTAAACGTTGTACGTGTACGCTGTAAACATGGCAGAGGTCATCCAGGAAAACGGGCCCGAGGGCGGGAAGCCCAGGCGGCGCCGGCGGCGGATCATCATCGTGACGGTGTCCGTGCTGCTGGTGGCCATGATCGGCGGCACCTTCGGGAGCGCCTGGTGGGGGAGCGACTTCGGCATCAAGCCGGACCATCCCTTCTCCACGCACCCCGACCACTCCAACGTCGTGCTCGAAGTGAAGCGGGTCGGCTCCGGCGAGAACGTGGTCATCGGCTCGCCCAACGCGTACACGCGAAGGCGCGGGACGTACCGGATGGTGTGGGACGGCGTCGAAGCGAAGATCGGCGATGTCGTCGCCGATTCGGCGGGCTCCGTGGAGCGGCCCATCCTGAGTGGCCCGGCTCCCTCGGTCGGGACGACGGTGGACGTGACCGGGGTGATGATCAGCGACCCGAAGAGCTCCCTCGGGCTGGACTACTCGGAGGTCTCGGTGCGCACCGAGCTCGGCCCGGCCCCGGCCTGGTACGTACCGGCGTCCGGGTCGACGTGGGTGATCGCGGTACACGGTCTGAACGGGCGGCGCAACGCCTTGGTGGCCATCCCGATATTCCACCGGCTCGGCCTGCCGGTGCTCGCGATCACCTATCGCAACGACGAAGGGGCACCGCCTTCCGCTGACGGTCTGATCCACTCCGGCGAATCGGAGTATCGGGACGTGGAGTCGGCGGTCCGCTACGCGCAGAGCATGGGGGCGAAGCGGGTGGTGTTGTACGGCGAGTCGATGGGCGGCATGATCGTCGGCCAGTTCCTGGTCCACTCGCCGCTGGCCGGTGTCGTCACCGCGACGCTGCTGGACTCACCGCTGCTCAGTATGCCGATGGTGGCCGCGTTCGCAGGGGAGCAGTATGGAGTGCCCGCCCCGGCGATCTGGCTGAGTAACCAGATCACCTATTGGCGCACCGGCGTCGACCTCGATCAGCTGGATCTGATAACCCACCCACCGGCCACGAAGCCGCCGACGCTGCTCTTCGCCGGTACGGCGGACACGCAGGCCCCGCTGGCGATGGACCGCGCTTTCGTCCCGGCGGCCAAGAAGACGCACTGGCCCGTGGAGTACGCGGAGTTCCCCGGCGCGGAGCACGTCGAGTCCTGGAACTCCGACCCTGCCCGCTACGAGAAGGCGGTCACCGACTTCTTCATCCGCACGGTGGTCCCGGCCGAGCGTGGATAGAGCCTTCTTCTCAGCTTGTGAGGACGCCGAGGAGGTGGGTCACCTCGCGGGCCACGGCGTCGCGGCCCGCTCGCAGGTACTTGCGCGAGTCGACCACCTTCTCGTCGCCGGCCAGGTAGTCGCGCACGGCACCGGTGAACGCCTTGTTCAGGTGCGTGGCGATGTTGATCTTCTTCATGCCGTGCCGTACGGCCGCGCGCAGGGTGTCGTCGGGCACCCCCGACGAGCCGTGCAGCACCAGCGGGACCGCCACGGCGGCGCGGAGCTCGGCGATGAGGTCCAGGTCGAGCACGGCGTCCTTGGTGGTCATCGCGTGCGAGGTGCCCACGGCGACGGCCAGCGCGTCAACGCCGGTGCGCGCCACGTAGTCCACCGCCTCGTGCGGCTTGGTCCGCGCGCCCGGCGCGTGCACGCCGTCCTTGCCGCCCACCTCGCCCAGCTCGGCCTCCACCCACACGCCGCGCTCGTGGCACCAGGCGGCCACGTCGGCGGTGGCGATCACGTTCTCCTCGTCGGGCAGTGCCGACGCGTCGAACATCACCGAGCCGACACCCAGCTCCACCGCCTCCTCGACCAGGGCGCGATCGGTGGCGTGGTCGAGATGCACCGCCACCGGCACCGCGGCCCCCTTGGAGACCGCGAGGCAGGCGAGCGCGATGGGTTCCAGGGCGCCGTGGTAGCGGACGCAGTTCTCGCTGATCTGCAGGACGACCGGCAGGCCCAGGGCCTCGGCGCCCGCGACGATGGCGGTGGCGTGCTCCAACTGGATCACGTTGAACGCGCCCACTCCCGCGGGTGATTCGCGGACGATGTCGCCGATTCGGGCGAGGGGCATGACAGCTCCTTAGACGATGACGATGCGGGGGTGGATGTCGGCGTAGACGTCGCGGTCGAAGTCGCCCGCCACGGGCGCCGCGACCGCCGCCGCGCCCAGCGCCGCCGCCCGGATGAGCCGCTCGGGCCACGAGGACCGCTCCACGAGCCCCAGCGCCAGCCCGGCGACCAGCGAGTCACCGGCGCCGGTCGGATTACCTTCCACTTTGTACGGCATGCGCGCCCGGAAGATCCCCTCAGGCGTGACGGCCAGCAGACCGTCGGCGCCCATCGACACGACCACCGACTCGGCCCCGCGACCGCGCAGCGCCTGCGCGCCCTCCTCGGGACCGCCTTCCGGCACGGCCCGCGCGAGCTCCTCGGCGTTCGGCTTGACGATCGAGGGCCGGCCGCCGGGCGCGTGCCGCAGCGGCTCGCCGTCGGCGTCCACGATGGCGGGCACGCCGTGCTCGGCGGCGACGGCCGCCAGTGTCGCGTACGCGTCGAGCGGCACGCCCCTGGGCAGGCTGCCCGAGATGACGACCGCCTCCGCCGTGGCCAACAGGTCGGTGAAACGGCCGACCATCCGCCCGAACTCGGCCGCCGTGACCTCCGGCCCCGGCTCGTTGAACAGCGCGGTCTGGCCTCCGGAACCCCGCTCGCCCGCTACGGCCTGGCCGGAATCCGCGACCACCAGCGTCGTGCGCGAGTCGGCCGCGATCCCCACGAAGGCGTGCGGCAGTCCGGCCTCCTGGAGGTCGGCCTCGATGGCCTGGCCGGTCGGGCCGCCCGCGAGGCCGGTGACCAGCACGTCCTGGCCGAGCGCGGCCAGGACGCGGGCCACGTTGACGCCCTTGCCGCCCGCCCGCCGGTGTACGGCGGCGACGCGGTTGACCCCGTCCCAGTCGACGCGGGGCACCTGGTAGGTGACGTCGAGGGCGGCGTTGAGCGTCACGGTGAGGATCATCAGGGCTCCACGACCCAGGCTCCGCGCTTCATCACGCCCGCTACCTCCAGCTCTTCGGACAGGACCACCAGGTCGGCCGCCTTGCCCACGGCGATCGAGCCGGCGCGGTCGGCGACGCCCAGCACGCGGGCCGGTGTCAGTGAGGTGAGCTGGACCGCCTCGGACAGCGTCAGGCCCACCTCCTGGACGGTGCGGCGGAAGGCCACGTCCATGGTGAGCGTGCTGCCCGCGATCGAGCCGCCCTCGGCCAGCCTGGCGACGCCGTCGGTGACGATCACGTCCATGGAGCCCAGCACGTACGTACCGTCGCCCATGCCGGCGGCGGCCATCGCGTCGGTGATCAGCGCGGTCCTGGCGGGCCCGGCCACCTCGTAGGCCAGCCGCAGCATGGCCGGGTGCACGTGCACGCCGTCGTTGATCAGCTCGATCGTGACCCGCTCGTCCTCCAGCAGCGCGGCGATGGGGCCGGGGGCGCGGTGGCCGAGCGGCGGCAGCGCGTTGTAGAGGTGCGTGGCCACGGTCGCGCCCGCCTCGATGCCGGCCAGCGTCTGCTCATAGGTGGCGTCGCTGTGGCCGAGCGCGGCGAGCACGCCTTCGGCGGCGGCCATGCGGATCGTCTCAAGGGCGCCGGGCAGCTCGGGGGCGATGGTCAGCATGCGTACGTGCCCGCGTCCGGCCTTCAGCAGCTCGCCGAACTCCCGCGGCGACGGCTCGCGCAGCAGCCCGGGGTTGTGGGCGCCGCAGCGGGCCCGTGAGATGTACGGGCCTTCGAAGTGGATGCCGGCCAGCAGGCCCTCGTCGCACAGCTCGGCCAAGGACGATGTGGCGCGGCCCAGGTCGTCGAGCGCGCCGGTCACCAGGCTGGCCACCATCGTGGTGGTGCCGTGGCGTTCGTGCAGCGCCACGGCGTCACGCGCTCGGTCCTGCTCGCCGGTCGGGAACGAGCCGCCCGCTCCGCCGTGGTTGTGCAGGTCGACGAAGCCGGGCACCACGTGCCGTCCGCCCAGGCTGTGGCCCGCGCGAGGGGCGGCTCCGTGCCCGACGTGCGTGATGCGGCCGTCTTCGATGGTCAACCATCCGTCGTGGACTCCCTCGGGAGCCACGATGCGGGCGTCGGCAAGAGTAAGGCTCATGAAGAAAGGATCACAGATCGGGTGAGGTGCAGGGGCTCGTCCGGGTCGAGACCTCTGGCGAACGCCCTGGCGACCGCGACCCGCTGCGCCCTGATCAGCTCGGCCATCGGGTCGAGGCCGGTCTGGAAGAACGTGCCGCCGGTCTCCTCGACCTGCTCGCGCAGGCCCTCGGGGGCGGTGCCGAGCATCCAGGTGACGCGGCCGGGGCCGGCGATGCTGATGGGGCCGTGGCGGTATTCCATCGCCGGGTACGCCTCGGTCCACGACCGTGACGCCTCGCGCATCTTCAGCGCGGCCTCCTGGGCCAGGCCGACCGACCAGCCGATGCCGAGGAAGCTGAACTGCTCCGCGTCGGTGAGCTCGGCGGGCAACGGGGCCGCCACGGCCTGCTCGGCGTCGGCGATCGCCTGGGTGAGGTCCTCGCCCAGGCTGGCGCGGAGCATGGCCAGCTGCGTGGTGGCGAACCGGGTCTGCACGACCGACCGCTCATCGGCGTAGTCGAGCACGATGACGTCGTCCGCGGCCGTCATGACCGGCGTGTTCGGGTCGGCGGTGATGGCCGTGGTCCTGGCGTCGGTCATGCGCAGGAGTTCGAGCACCTCGGTCGTGGTGCCGGAGCGCGTCAGAGCCAGCACGCGGTCGTACGAGCGGCCGGTGGGGGCCTCCGAGGCGGCGAACGCGTCGGTCTCGCCCAGTCCCGCGCGCTCGCGCAAGGTGGCGTAGGCCATCGCGATGAACCACGACGTCCCACAGCCGACGACGGCGACCCGCTCACCGGGGCGGGGCAGCGCGTCGACGGGTACGTCCGCGACGGCGCGACGCCAGCACTCGGGCTGGGAGTCGATCTCGGCCTCGGTGTGGGTGGTCACCACTTGCCTCCCCGTGATTGATTGTTTCTGCTGTTTTTATAGCATAAAGGAGCAGAAATTTGCACCGGTGGCTTGACCTCCCAGGTTGTGCCACGCTTGGCCCCGACGGATCTCAAAGGGGAGGCATCGTGTCCCGCTACGATCGTTGGAACGCGATTCTCGAGCTGCTCGCGCAGGAAGGACGGCTCTCCGTCGAGGAGGCCGCCCAGGAGCTCGACGTCTCCACCGCCACGATCCGCCGCGACTTCGACCAGCTCGCGCAGCAGCAGATGCTCATGCGCACGCGGGGCGGGGCCGTCGCGCAGAGCGTCAGCTACGACCTGCCGCTGCGCTACAAGACCGCCCGGCACGCCGACGAGAAGCACCTCATCGCCGCGGCGGCCGCCGAGCTGGTCTCGCCGGGCGCCGTGATCGGGCTCAACGGCGGCACCACGACCTCCGAGCTGGCCCGCACGCTGGCCACCTACCCAGCGCTCGAATCGGGCTTCACCATCGTCACCAACGCCCTGAACATCGCCTCGGAGCTCACGGTCCGCCAGCATGTCAAGATCGTGGTCACGGGCGGCGTGGCCAGGCCGCAGTCCTACGAGCTCATCGGCCCGCTGGCCTCGGGCGTGCTCGAACAGGTGACGCTCGACGTGGCCTTCCTCGGCGTGGACGCGCTCGACGTGGAGCTGGGCGCCTCGGCCCACCACGAGGGGGAGGCCAGCGTCAACCACCTGCTCATCAGCCGCGCCGCGCAGGTCGTGGTGGTGGCGGACTCCTCCAAGGTCGGTAAGAGGGCGTTCTCCCGCATCTGTCCCATCAACCAGATCGACACGCTCGTCACCGACGCCCAGCTCTCCGACTCCCTCGCCGGCGAACTGACCGAGGCGGGGGTAAAGGTCATCCGCGCCTGACGCCCCCGCGTTCCCGCCTCCGCCTCAGCGTGTTCCCCACGTCTCCGCCTCAGCGTGCTGGGCCATGCCTCCGCCTCAGCGTGTTCCCCAACATTTCCGCGGGCCGTAACGGCGCTCGGCCACCATCCGGTCAGAGGCCGTCTCCTGGAGGCCCCCAGGCATGGTCGGCGGGTGGCGGGTAACCCATGCTTGCCGTACAAGAGCCTTCTCTTGAGGACCCCAGCCATGGTCGGCGGGTAGCGAGTAAACCCATGCGTGCCGTACAAGAAAAGAGTGGAGTTTGTCGCAGAAGTGCCTGCGGCGGGTAAGAGGAGGGGCATGGCGGGAAGGGGAATCGCCCGGCTTGGGCCTGGAGAGCGGACCTCGGCGCTGGATTGGATGGGGGCACAGGAACTCGACGTGGTCGTGGTCGGCGGGGGAGTCGTCGGCGCGGGGATCGCGCTCGACGCCGTCACCCGAGGGCTCGACGTCGGCCTGGTGGAGGCGCGCGATTTCGCTTCCGGTACGTCGTCGCGATCCTCCAAGCTGATCCACGGCGGCCTGCGCTACCTGGAGCAGCTCAATTTCGAGCTGGTCAGAGAGGCGCTGCAGGAGCGGGCGCTGCTGTTGCAGCGGATCGCGCCGCATCTGGTCCGGCCGGTGCCGTTCCTTTTCCCGATGACCCACCTCGGGTGGGAGCGCCCGTACGTGGGGGCGGGGGTGGCTCTCTACGACACCCTGGGGTTCGCCACGGGGCTGGCTCGCGGGGTGCCGGGGCATCGGCACCTGTCCAGGAGCAGGGCGTTGCGGCTGGCGCCCGCGTTGAAGCGGACCGCGTTCACCGGCGCGGTGCAGTACTGGGACGCGCAGGTCGATGACGCGCGCTACGTGATGACGATGCTGCGTACGGCGGCCACCTACGGCGCGCACGTGGCGCCGCGGGCCCAGGTCGTGGGGTTCCTGCGCGAGGGGGAGCGGGTCACCGGGGTGCGGGTGCGCGACCTGGAGAGCGGCGCCGAGCTGGACGTACGCGCCCGGCAGGTGGTCAACGCGACCGGCGTGTGGAGCGACGACATCCAGGAGCTGGTGGGCGGCCGGGGACAGATCCATGTACGGGCGTCCAAGGGGGTCCACCTGCTGGTGCCGCGCGACCGGATCCACTCGCTCACCGGAATCATCCTTCGGACCGAAAAATCCGTACTTTTCGTGATTCCGTGGGGGCGGCACTGGATCATCGGGACCACCGACACCGAGTGGAAGCTGGACAAGGCGCATCCCGTGGCGTCGCGGGTCGACATCGACTACCTCCTCGATCACGTGAACGCCGTCCTGTCCGTGCCGCTGACGCGGGACGACGTCGAGGGCGTCTACGCGGGGCTGCGGCCGCTGCTGTCGGGGGAGTCGGAGGAGACGTCGAAGCTGTCGCGCGAGCATGTGGTGGCGCATCCGGTGCCCGGCCTGGTGATGATCGCCGGCGGGAAATATACGACTTATCGGGTTATGGCAAAGGACGCCGTCGACGCCGTCGCCCACGGCCTCGACCAGCGGGTGCCGAGGTCGTGCACGGACCGCATCCCGCTCGTGGGCGCCGAGGGCTACCAGGCGCGGTGGAACGCCAGGTACCGGCTCGCGCACACCTCGGGCCTGCACGTGGCCCGCATCGAGCACCTGCTCCAGCGGTACGGCTCGCTCGTCGACGAGGTACTGGAGCTGATCGACCACGACAGGTCGCTGGCCCGGCCACTCGGCGGGGCCGACGACTACCTGCGCGCGGAGATCGTCTACGCGGCCACCCACGAGGGCGCCAGGCATCTCAACGACGTACTGACCAGGCGGACGCACATCTCGATCGAGACCTTCCACCGCGGCCTGGCCAGCGCCCACGAGGCCGCCGAGCTCCTCGCCCAGCCGCTCGGCTGGGACGGGGACCAGGTCAAGCGCGAGGTCGAGTACTTCACCAAGCGCGTCGAGGCCGAACGCCTGTCCCAGGAGCAGGACACCGACCAGGAGGCCGACGCGATCAGACTCGGCGCACCCGAGATCGTGCCGGTCGCCCTCCCGGATCGTGAGGTCTAGCAGAGCCGGACGCCTTTAGTGGAGCGGGATGTACGCCTGCTCGGCCAGCGTGTTCGCGTCGTTGACCTGGACGCCGTCCGTGGAGACGGTCCAGATCGAGTCGCCGATGACCATCGCGCGCTGGATGCTCGGCTGGTACGCCCCGTCCTTCGGCCGCTGGACCGGATGCTTGATCATGCCGAGCTTCGTCACCGCGGTGTCGTCGATCTTCAGGACCACGGCGCCGATCTCCTCCTTGTTCTGCTCGTAGGTGTTGAGCGGAATGACCGACAGGCCGGTCTTGGGCCAGTACAGGAACGCGTGCGGGTCCCACTCCGCCTCGGAGCCCGAGTTCTTCTGGAACATCTGCGACAGCCGCTTCGGGTTCGCCGGGTCGCTGACGTCGAAGAGCGAGATCTGCGTGCCGAGCGTCCTGCCCTTCTCGCTGGCCTCCTGCCCGATCCCGATCAACCGGCCGTCGGCGCCGGGGTGGAGGTAAGCGGAGTAGCCGGTGATCTTCAGCTCGCCGGTCACCTTGGGCGCGGCCGGGTCGCGCAGGTCGAGCGTGTAGAGCGGGTCTACCTGCTTGAACGTGACGCAGTAGCCGACCGGGCCGATGAACCGGACCGAGTAGATACGCTCGCCCTCGCCCAGGCCGCCCACTTCGCCGACCTTGTCCAGGGTGTCGGCCTTGAGGACGTACACGCTGCTGGTGCTGGTCTTCTGGGCCTCGGAGTTGAGCGTGGTGGCGACGCGCAGGTTGCCCTCGTACTCCGACAGCGAGTACTGGTTCAGCAGCCGTCCCGGCACCTTGCCCGAGGCCACGTAGGAGGGCGGCCCCGGCTTGCCGATGTCGAACCGGTGGACCTCGGTCTCCTCGGGCGGGGCAGTTGGAGTGGGCTCGGGGCTGAGGGTGACCTTGGCAGAGGGGCTGGGTTCGGTCGGGTCGGGTTCGGTGGCGGGGGCCTGGGGTGTGTCCTCCACGGCCACCATCGGCACCGGCCACCACCAGCGCGGGTTGCTGGTCACGTACAGACTCTGGCCGGTGCCGTAGACCGTGTCGCCGTCGGCCGCCAGGCTGATCGGGTCGGTGCCCGCCTCCGTGAGGCCCTGGGCCAGGTCGATGGTGTGCACGGTCAGCAGCGAGGTGCCGGTGTAGTCGGCCGGATGGCTGACCCGCGCGCAGTCGACCGTCTTCTTGGTGACGGTCCCGGCCGCGTCCGTGATCTGGATCTTGGGCAGCCAGGCGTCGAGCGGCGCCCGGCGTACCGCGTCCGCGTTCGCCTTCTTCATCTCGGCCTCGGAGGCGTTCTGCTTCGGCTCCGGGAAGGTGATGTCGGGCTGGCTGCGGGTGACGAGCCTGACGGTCGAGCCGACCATCCTGGCGTCCACGTACGTGCCCTGCGGCTTGATCGTCCCGAGCACCTTGGGCTCACCGGACAGGTCCACCAGCAGATATCTGGTCTCGCCCACGGGCGCGAACCCCTTGTACATGATGTCGCCCCCGCGATACATCACCAGCGCGCGCTCGCCCGAGACGAGCAGGTCGGCGGGGGCGTAGGCGGGCTCGTCGGCCTTGGTGAGCTTGACGGACCCGGTGATCTTCCTGGTGGCCGTGTCGATGATCCGCAGCGTGCCGCCCGCGACCGTGATGATCCGGTTGCCGTCGGTCTTGACCAGGTCGGGCTCGTCCACTCCCGCCTCGTGGGTGTTGGTCGTGGAGTGCTCCGGGGCGGCGTCGTTGGTCGCCTCCATGGACTTCTGGCGGGTCATGTACATGGGCACCGGGCCGCCGAAGCCCCACTGGCCGACGTTGCTCGCCGCGTGCTCGCGCAGTCCGGCGAGCATGTCGTCGCACCCGTTGTAGGAGACCAGGCGCACCTGCAGGCGCTGCTTCACGGGCGTGGTGCCCCCCGGCGCGGAGGTGCAGGCGGAGATGGCCGTCGCGAGGGCCGCCCCGGCCACGACCGTACGGATCAGCGTCTTCATGACCTCATTGACGGATCTCCGCGCCGAGCGGTTCACGATCATCCAGGGGGGTCGACCGTGAAGACCGGGCTGAAGTCAAGGTTCTCGGGGATGTCGAGCAGCTTGCGCACCAGTTTGCCCTGGAAGTCGACCACCTGGATCTCGTCCCTGGTGGAGTTGTCCTGCTCCCAGCAGTAGAGGTGAGTCTCGTCGTACCAGCCGAGGACCTTGTCGCAGTCGGAGGTGAACCGGCGGACCCGGTTGCCGATCTCCGTGTTCCACACGCAGTGGTCGCCGTCTCCGCCCTTGGGGCAGTTCGTGATGAACACCTTGCCGGAGGGGGAGAAGATGTCCTGCGTGCCGGAGGCCAGTGAGCCGATGTTCGCCAGGGTGCGGGTGGCCTTGCCGCTCGTGTCGTAGAAGCGCAGGCCCCGCCCGGGGGACATGTTGACCACGCCCTCCTCCTCGCCGTCCCAGCCGAAGGCGGTCTTGCGGATCGAGGTGTCGGACACGGTGACCACCTTGGCGTCCTCCGCGGCCACGTCCACGATGACGAAGCCGAGGTAGAGCCAGTCCTTGCCCGATTCCTTCTCGATGTTGAGCAGGATCTTCGAGCCGTCCTTCGACCAGGCGCGGATGCTGCTGATCAACGGCTTGCGGACGGTCTTGATCGAGGTCCTGTCGCCGGACCGCCGGTCGGTGATGATCACCGAGTCGTAGTTGTCGGAGGTGTAGTTGCGGCCGCGGCCGACCATGGAGTGACCGTCGGGCGAGACCAGCGTCTCCCAGTTGCCGGAGTATTTCGTGAACGTGCCGCGCAGTGAGTTGCGGGCGTAGTCGATCCAGTCGTCGGCCTTCTTGTTGTAGACCTCGTACGAGGTCAGCGTGATCGGGTCGGCCGGATTCTCGTACAGCGAAATGGCGCCGCCGGGTATTGCCCGCTTCGTGCCCGTCCGCGGCACGCCTGTCGGCCTGGTGCTGGGCCTGCCGGACGCCGCGACGGAGGCGCGGCTGTTGGCGGTCAGTGTGGCGGCCGGGGGCTTGGTCTGGCTGATGACCACGCCGACGCCGGCCAGCACGAGCAGCGCGACGGCCACGGTCACGCCGATGACGATGGGCGCCCTGCTCTTCTTCTGCTGGGAGTGTCCGGGGGTGTACGGGCTCGGGTGCGTCGGCCGGTGGTCGCCCGTGTGCGGGTATCCGCCGCCCATGGACGGCGGTCCGTAGTGGTGGCCGGGCGCCGAAGGCGGCCCGCCGGGCAGGGAAGGCGGCCCCGCGTGAAGAGGTTGACCGGTCACGGGCGGTTGACCGTAGGGCGCCGCCTGCCAGGGCTCCGCCGGGGCGGCCGCCGCCGCGGCCTGGGCGAGCATGCCGGAGTTGGGCACCGGGTGCTGCAGCAGGCGCATGATCACCTGCTCCGCCGTCGGCCGCTGCGCCGGATCCTTGGACAGGCAAGCGGCCACCACGTCGAGCAGCGGACCGTGCAGCCCGCTCATGTCCGGCTGGTGGTTCAGCACCCGGTTGATTACCGCGGGCATCGTGTCGCTGCCGAACGGCGAACGTCCCGAGGCGGCGAACACGATCGTGCTCCCCCACGAGAACAGGTCGGCCGCCGGCCCGACGGTGTGGCCCATCACCTGCTCGGGCGGCATGTACGAGGGCGTGCCCACGGGCATGCTGCTGATCGTCGAGGTGGCGTTGAGCGCCCTGGCGATGCCGAAGTCGATCACCCGCGGCCCGTCGGCGCCGATGATCACGTTGGCCGGTTTGAAGTCACGGTGCACGATCCCGGCCTGGTGGATCGCGGCCAGCGCGGTCGCCGTGCCGATGGCCAGGCGGTGCAGGGCCGTGCCGGTGCGCGGGCCCTCCTCCTGGACGACCCGCTGGAGGGAGGGGCCCTCGATGAACTCGCTGACGATGTACGGCCGGTCGTGCTCGATACCCGTGCCGAGCACCGCGGCGGTACAGAACGGCGCCACCTGCTGGGCGACCTGGACCTCGCGCAGGAACCGGCCCACGCTCACCTCGTCGCCGGCCTGGTCGGGGCGCAGCCACTTGACCGCCACGTGCGTGCCCGCCGGGTCTCTGGCCAGGTAGACGACGCCTTGGCCGCCTTCGCCCAGCCGTCCTAGGAGAGGCAGGCCGCCGAGTCTCTCGGGGTCTCCCGGTCTGAGTGGCGCGAAGGAAGGCATAAAGGGATTCTGTCCCCATGCCATGGATTGGCAAAAACTACCCGCCGGTAGCGATCCGGAATAGCCTGCTTCCATGCATGTGACGTCCAGCGGCAAGACGACCGAGATCACCGCGCCGTTCACCGGCGAACCCCTCGCCGACCTGCCGGTTTCCGGGGTGGATGACGTACATGAGGCATATGAGAAGGCGCAGACGGTCGCCTCGCAGGCCACGTGGCTGGGCTTCGAGCCGCCTTTCGGCATGACGTACGACAAATGGGCGGGCGCCCTGGTCACCACGCTCAAGACCATGAAGAGGCTGCGCCTCAAGTAGGTTTACGCTGTACACGTGAGAGATGGGGGAACGGCCGCCAGGATCGCCGAGGTCGCGCGGCGGATCCTCGTCGAGCAGGGCGCCGAGGCGGTGAGCATGCGCCGGGTCGGCGAGGCCGTCGGCGTCACCGCGATGGCCATCTACCGGCACTACCCCAACCGCGAGGCGCTGCTGCGCGCCGTCGCCACCGCCAGCGGCCGTGAGCTGGCCGAGCAGTGGGAGCGGCTGCCGCCCGCCGGCCCGCTGGAGGAGCGGATCGACATCCTGCTCGACGGCTTCCTCGACTTCGCGCTCAGCCGGCCGCACCTGTACACGTTCCTGATGTCGGACGCCTGGGCGCAGGCCCGCCGTTTCCCCGAGGACTTCCGCGACGGGCAGGGGCCGCCGTTCACCGTGATCGTGGCGGCCGTCGAAGACGGGATGCGCACCGGCCTGCTGCGCCGCGACGACCCACTGGAGGTGGCGCTGACTGTCACGTCGAGCATGCAGGGGCTGATCCACCAGTACTTGAGCGGGCGCGTCGCGATGGAGGAGGCCGATTTCCGAGCGCTCTGCCACCGGGCCATGTGGCGGATCATCGACGGCTTGCGCGGGTGAGCGGAATACCGCGTCGGGCGTAAGTGTCATGATCCCCATGGAGATTCGTTACGTCGGCGGCCCGACCGCAGTCCTGGAGATCGGCGGGGTGCGGCTGCTGACCGACCCCACCTTCGACCCGCCCGGCGACTACCCGATCGGGAACCGGGCGCTGGTCAAGACGGCCGGACCGGCGTTCGGGCCGGACGACGCCGGGAGCGTGGACGCCGTCCTGCTCTCCCATGACCAGCATCCCGACAACCTCGACAAGGCCGGGCGTACCTACCTGTCCTCGGCGCCGGTGGTGCTGTCGACCGGCTCGGCGGCCGAGCGGATCGGCGAACCGGTGCGGGCGCTGCCGAACTGGACGCACACCGAGCTGGCACGCCCCGGCGGCGGCGCGCTGCGGATCACCGGCGTGCCCGCGCAGCACGGGCCCGACGGGAGCGAGCACCTGGTGGGCGAGGTGACCGGGTTCGTACTGAGCGGAGAGGCACTGCCGACCGTGTACGTGAGCGGCGACAACGCCTCCCTGAACGTGGTCAGGGACATCGCGGCGCGCGTCGGGCCGGTGGACGTGGCGGTGCTGTTCGCCGGAGGGGCGCGGACACCGCTGGTGGGCGACGCGTACCTGACGCTGACCAGCGACGACGTGGCCGAGGCGGCCGAGATCCTGGGCGCCCGTCACGTGGTGCCGCTGCACTTCGAGCACTGGGGACACTTCACGCAGGGCCGGGACACGCTGGTCAAGTCCCTCGCGGGGCTCGGCGACCGAGTGCACCTGCTGGAGCCGGGCGAGCGGGTGACCCTCTCCTAACCGTCTTCTTTCTCTCCTCCGCAGGGGGTATCCCGCGAAAGGACCCCAGTTCTTTCTCTCCCCCGAAGGGAGTATCCCGCGGAAGGACCCCAGCCACCACGAACCGAGGCGACCGCGTGCATCTGCTGGAGCCGGGCGAGCGGGTGACCCTCTCATAGGAGATGCTGTGGGGATGAGCTGGGAGACGGCGGCGCTGGATCTGCTGGCGGCCGGGGCGCCGACGCCGCTGATCGAGTTCCCCGTCGGGGCGCCCGGGGTCACGCTGCTGCTGAAGGACGAGTCCGCTCAGCCCACCGGCAGCCTGCGGCACCGGCACGCCAGGGCGCTGTTCCGGCAGGCGGTGCTCGACGGGCTGATCACCGAGGGCACCACGGTGGTCGAGGCCACGGGTGGCAACGCGGCCGTGGCCCAGGCGTGGTTCGCCAAGCGGCTCGGCCTGCCGTACATCGTGGTCATGCCCGGCGTACGCGGCGAGGAGCGGGCGCGGCCGGTCGAGGAACTGGGCGGCGAGTGCCGGTTCGTCACGCCGCCGCTGGCGATCTACGACGCGGCGCGGCAGATCGAGGGGCACTTCCTCGACCAGTTCGGGCGGGCGGCCGAGCATGACCTGGCCGCCGAGCTGTTCGCCCAGGTACGTCCTGACTGGGTAGTGGTCGGTGCGGGCACGGGCGCGACCTCGGCGACACTCGGCCGCTGGTCCCGCGACCACGCGACGCCGACGGTTGATTCGTCCGGCGACCACGCGACGACGATGGTTGATTCGTCCGGCGACCATGCGACGGTGCCCGGTGGTTCGTCCGGCGGCGACCATGATGGGCCTGTGCCGCGGGTGGTGGTAGCGGATCCGGAAAATTCCGCCTACTTCCCCGGATGGACGCTCGACGCGCTCGACTACGCGACCGGAATGCCGTCGCGCATCGAGGGCATCGGCCGCCCGCGCATCGAACCCGGATTCCGACCGGACCTCGTCGATCTGGTCATCCCCGTGCCCGACGCGGCCGGCGTCGCGGCGGCGCGGCTCATCAGGGAGGTCACCGGGCTGCCCGTGGGCGGCTCGTCGGGGACCGCACTGTGGGCCGCCCTGGAGGTGGTCGAGCGGATGCGCGCCAAGGGTGAGAGCGGCATGATCGTCTCCGTCCTCGGCGACGCCCACCCACGCCATCTGACGACATATCACGACGACAAGTGGACGGCCGGGAAGGGACTTGACGTCCAGGAATACGACGCCGAGCTGCGCCGCCGTACCGGCAGCTAGGGCGGCCGCTTCCTCGCCCTCCAAGGGACCCCAGCCACCACGGACCGTCTTCTTCCGCTCCCCGAAGAGGGCTATTTCTAGGGACCTTTGCCACGGCGGACCGTTTTCTTCCCCCTGCCAGGGGGTCCCGTTCTAGGGACCACTGCCACGACGGACCGTCTTCCTTTTCTCCCCCGCAGGGGGTATTCCTTCAAAGGACCCCAGCCACCACGGACCGTCACAGAGATCGAGACGGTGGGTGTGACGAACCTCCGGGGGGACCGTCAGCCCAGCCGATGGCTGACCCAGACGTTCGGCTCGATGTAGACGGCGTGGTCCTGGGCCACGTCGCAGTACACCGGGCTGAGCGCTCCAGGGACCTCGACCGCCCCGGTCCGGTCGAACGGCAGGCCGGTCCACTCGCGCCACTCGGCGAGCGTGCCCGGTATCACCATCGAGCGCGGCGCGACCTTGACGATCTCCCCGCCGGCCCGTACGTGCACACGCAGCCAGGCGTCGTGCGGCAGGCCGTCCTCGCGGGACCTGAAGGCGTACTCCGTCATGGGCGTGCGCGGTTCGAGGTGCTTCTGGTTCGGCCGGACCGGCGCCACCAGCTCCCTGAACCCCAGCCGCGCCGCGTGGTCCCGCATCCCGGCCACCATCGTCGGTGACACTCCCGAGCCCAGCAGGTCCTTCCTGACGGTGATCTCCAGCGCGGAGACGGCGTCAAGGGGGCGGTCCAGCTTGCGGGCCAGCCAGCCTTGGCGGATCACCCCGTCCCAGCCGTCATCGGGCAAGTCGCCGGCCGGGAACGGGATCATGCAGCCCCTGGCCACCATCCGGCCGGGCTCGGCGTCGTCATCGGCCACCAGCACATAGTCGGCGTAGTCCGTCGCCGCGACGGGATAGAACAGGTCGGCGATCGGGTCGTTGAACATGAAGACCCGCCACGAGTGATCCATCTCCCATAGCGCGGAGGCGAACTCGGGACGCTCGGCGAGCGTGGTGATCCGGAGCGACATGCGGATCATTGTCACACCTGTCGCGATCTTCCTTCAGCCCATTTCGGCCGGCCGCTGGACGGGCTGGTGCTCGGTCTTGAAGATCAGGGTGGTGTGCAGGTGCACGATCTCCGTACGGATCAGGAACCGCTCCAGGGCCAGCCGGTGCAGGTGGTCGGCGTCGGCCACGGCCACGTGCACCAGGAAGTCCTCGGTGCCCGCGACGTGGAACAGCGTGATCGTCTCCGGCAGCCCCAGCACGAACGTACGCAATGGGTCCACGATCCGGCTGGTGTGCGGCCGTACGCGCAGGGCGAGCAGCGCCTGGAGCGGGCGGCCGAGCCGGGCCGTGTCGACGGCGGCGCGGAAGCCGGTGATGACCCCACGGCGGCGCAGCGAACGCACGCGTTCCAGCGCGGTGGAGGGCGCGACGCCGAGCCGTTCGGCGAGATCCTTGTTGGGCAGCCGGGCGTCCTTCTGCAACTCGGCCAGGATCGCGAGGTCGATCGAATCCAGTTCGGCATTATGCACGATTACCGCCCCTCAATTCGGCAAGGCTAGTCGTACGCCACCCGATTGACGAGTATTTCGAGGTATGTGGAACATCGAGGAGTTCACTGCGGCCGCCGGGATCACGGTCGGCGAGCTGGCGGCCTACGTGGACCGCAGCCAGCGCGGTGACGAGCCCGCGATCAGCCGCCGCCCACCCCGTGAGCTGGCCGAACGGCTGAGGCTCGGCGAGCTGATCGCCAAGGGCGGCATGACGCCCGAGACCTTCCGGGACTTCCTGCGGACCTTCCTCGGCGAGGGGACCCGGCTGCACCACCCCGCCTACCTGGGCCACCAGAGCGCCTCGCCCGACTTCCCCGCCGCGCTGGCCGACTTCATCCATGGCGCCACGAACAACCCGATGGCCATCTATGAGATGGGCGCGGCGGCGGCCACGGTGGAGTTCGAGGTGCTGAGGTGGATGCTGGCCAAGGTGGGGTTCCCGGCGGGTGGTGGGGTGCTCACCCATGGTGGCTCGCTGGCCAACCTCACGGCGCTGCTGGCGGCGCGGGCGCGGGCCGTACCCGGGGCATGGGAGGACGGTGTGCCCGGCGACCTGGTGATCCTCGCGCCCGCGTCGGCGCACTACTCGGTGTCGCGGGCGGCCTCGATCCTCGGGCTGGGGCAGCGGGCCATGGTGCCGCTGGCGACGGACCACCTCGGCCGCATAGACATCACGAAATTGCCGGATATTTCGGGACGTAGGGTGATGGCGCTGGTCGCGGCCGCCTGCGCCACGGGCACCGGCCTGTACGACGACCTGCGCGCCATCGGCGAATGGTGCCGCGAGCGGGACGTCTGGTTCCACGTGGACGGCGCGCACGGCGCCTCCGCCCTGCTCGCCGAGGAGCACGCGCACCTGCTCGACGGCATCGAGCTGGCCGACTCGGTCATCTGGGACGCGCACAAGATGCTCCGTACCTCTTCCCTGGCCGCCGCCGTCCTCGTACGCAGGGAGAACGACCTCGACGCGGCCTTCAAGCAGGAGGCCAGCTACCTGTTCTACGGCGAGCGCGGCTTCGACCTCATCGGCCGCACGGTCGAGTGCACCAAGGCCGAGCTCGGACTCAAGATCTTCCTGAACCTGGCCTGGCGCGGCGAGCGCGGCCTGGGCGACTACGTCGCACGCCAGTACGCCACGGCCCACCGCTTCTGGGAGCTGGCCCGCCGGCGGCCGGGGTTCGCGCTGCCGTACGAGCCGGAGAGCAACATCGTCTGCTTCCGGTACGGCGACGCCGACCATGCGGACCTGCGCGAGCGCCTCATGGCGGACGGCGCCTTCTACCTCACCTCGGCCGAACTCGACGGCGTCCGCCACCTACGCGTCACGGTCATGGCCCCGGCCACGGACGACGCCACGCTCGAAGACCTGCTGGACGCGATCGAGGCCCTGCACAGCAGCTAATTGGCCAGATCCCGTCGGACTTCTGTGCGCTAGCGTCGGCGGCATGACGGAACTCGACCCCAGGCTCCGCGCCATAACCGATCTGAACGTGGCCGACGCACGCGAGTCCGGCGGCAGGCACGAGTACGACGGCAAGATCCAGGATCTGTCGCCGGAAGGCGTACAGGCCGGGCTGGCGCGGCTTGGAGAGGGCGCCGCACCCGCCGACCCGTACGACTCGGCGCATCTGCGGGTCTTCGAGGACGGCCTGCGTACCCAGTACGGCGAGCTGGAGCTGCACCGGAGCAATCCGCTTCCGCACCTGGCCAACCTCGACCTGGCCTGCTACGACCGCGACTACGCGCCGCAGGCCGAGCGCGAGGCCGCCAAGGCCGCGCATCTGGCGCGCTGGCCGGAGGCGGTGACGTACGCGATCGCCGCGCTCGACCGGGTCAGCGCGCCCGTCGCGAGGTCGCTGGTCGCACCCGTACAGGGACTGTCCGCCGGTGTCACGGACGAGGCCGCGCTCGACGCGCACGGCCTGCTGGTCGCGCACATCGAGCGGGCGGCGGCGGTCGGCGACCCCGACGCGTCGCTCGGCGGCGACGCGCTGGCCCGGCTGATGGGCGCCACCGAAGGACTCTCCGTCGACCTCGGCAGGCTGGCCGAGCGCGCCGACGCCGAGCGCGACCGGCTCATGGCCCTGCTCACCGAGTCCTGCGCCAAGCTGGGGCGGCGAGGCGAGGCGCCGCTGGAGGTCGTACGCGAGCTGGTCAAGCAGCACCCCGACGCCGACGGCGTCATCGAGGCGGCCAGGATCGGCACCGAGAAGGCCATCGCGTTCACCCGCGAGAAGGACCTGGTGCCCTACCACGACGGCGAGTGCCTGGTCGGCCTGGCGCCGCCGTCGCGCCGCTGGGGGATGGCGATGATGTCGTGGAACTCTCCCGGCGAACCGGAGGGCCCCTCCTGGTACCACATCACCCCGCCCGACCCCGCTTGGCCCGCGCGGGACGCCGAGGAGTGGCTGGAGGTGTTCAGCGACACCACGCTGCCCGCGATCAACGTGCACGAGGTCGCTCCCGGGCACTTCTCGCACGGCCGCGCCCTGCGCCGGGCCGGCTCGGACGTGCGGCGGCTGCTGCACTCGATGGCGTTCGCCGAGGGCTGGGCGCACTATGCCGAGGAGCTCTGCGTCGAGGAGGGGTTCGAGGCCCAGGACCCGCGCGTCGAGATCGGGGTCTGGATGGAGGCGTTGATCCGGGTAACCCGGCTGGCTTGCGCCATCGGCGTACACACCGGGCAGATGACGGTCGAGGACGGCGCCCGGCGTTTCGGGTCCGACACCCACCTGGCCGGACCGGCCGCGCTGTCGGAGGCGAGGCGGGCCACGTTCGATCCCACCTATGGCCGCTACACATGGGGCAAGCTGCTCATCCTCGACCTGCGCGAGCGGGCGCGCAAGGAATGGGGCGCGGGCTTTACGCTGCAGCGCTTCCACAAGGCCCTGTTCGACCTGGGCTCACCGCCGCTGGGGCTGATCGGCAGCATCCTCTAGGATCAGCCCCGGGCTGGTCGGGAGCATCCTCTAGGTTCGGCTCCGGGCTGGTGGGGAGCATCCTCTGGGGCTACCCCCCGATACACTTGTGAGCACCGCATTCGCTTTGGGGGGTCCTCTCGGTGTCTGAGTTCGACACAGTGCTCGTCGTCGACTTCGGCGCGCAATACGCGCAGCTGATAGCCAGGCGGGTCCGTGAGTGCCACGTCTTCTCCGAGATCGTCCCCTCGACGATGCCGGTCGAGGAGATGCTGGCCAAGAAGCCGAAGGCGATCATCCTGTCCGGCGGGCCCTCCTCGGTCTACGCCGAGGGCGCGCCCGCCGTGCCCCAAGGGCTGTTCTCGACGGGGGTGCCGACGTTCGGCATCTGCTACGGCTTCCAGGCCATGGCCCAGGCGCTGGGCGGCGAGGTCGCCCAGACGGGCGTCGCCGAATACGGCGGCACCGACCTAGACGTGCTCAGCGAGGGCGTGATCTTCGCCGGGCTGCCCGCCGCGCAGAAGGTCTGGATGTCCCACGGCGACAGCGTGGCCACCGCCCCCGAGGGCTTCACGGTGACCGCCTCGACCCAGCAGACGCCCGTCGCCGCCTTCGAGGACACCGGGCGCGGTCTCTACGGCGTGCAGTTCCACCCCGAGGTGCTCCACTCCGAGCATGGCCAGGCGGTGCTCAAGCACTTCCTCGACGCGGCGGGCTGCCGCCCGACCTGGACCATGCTCAACATCGTCGAAGACGCCGTGGAGGCGGTCCGCCGGCAGGTGGGCGACGGCCGGGCGATCTGCGCACTGTCCGGCGGCGTCGACTCGGCGGTGGCCGGCGCGATGGTCCAGCGAGCCATCGGCGACCGGCTGACCTGCGTGTTCGTCGACCACGGCCTGCTGCGCAAGGGCGAGGCCGAGCAGGTCGAGCGCGACTTCGTCCGCGCCACGGGCGTCAAGCTCCGCGTCGTCGACGCCGCCGACCGCTTCCTCAAGGCCCTCGAAGGCGTCAGCGACCCCGAGGAGAAGCGCAAGATCATCGGCCGCGAGTTCATCCGGGTCTTCGAGGACGAGCAGCGCGCCATCATGGCCGACGGCCCCGTCGACTTCCTGGTGCAGGGCACGCTCTACCCCGACGTGGTCGAATCCGGCGGCGGCACGGGCACCGCCAACATCAAGTCCCACCACAACGTCGGCGGCCTGCCGGAGGACCTGCAGTTCAAGCTCGTGGAGCCGCTGCGGACCCTGTTCAAGGACGAGGTGCGCCGAGCGGGCGAGGAGCTCGGCCTGCCGACGGCGATGGTCTGGCGCCAGCCGTTCCCCGGCCCCGGCCTCGGCATCCGCATCGTCGGCGAGGTCACACGGGAGCGCCTCGACCTGCTGCGCGAGGCCGACGCGATCGCCCGCGAGGAGCTGTCGCGCGCCGGCCTCGACCGGGAGATCTGGCAGTGCCCGGTGGTGCTGCTGGCCGACGTGCGGTCGGTGGGCGTGCAGGGGGATGGGCGTACGTACGGGCACCCGGTGGTGCTGCGACCGGTGACGTCCGAGGACGCGATGACGGCCGACTGGTCGCGGGTGCCTTATGACGTGCTGTCCCGGATCTCCACCCGAATCACGAACGAGGTCCGCGACGTGAACCGGGTGGTGCTCGATGTGACGAGCAAGCCGCCGGGCACCATCGAGTGGGAGTGACGCCGCAGCGCTGATCGGGCCGCGTGCCCGCGAAGCCCCTTTTTCGGGGCTCCGGGAGATGTGATTCGTTGGATCGGAGTGCCCGCGCGATTGAACCTGGACTTTCGGGATGCTGTTGAAATCTCGGCACTTGCTAGTTTTGCGGAGCGCCGGAATTGGACATTCGACGGCCATCATCCTGCCGGCGAATTCTCTCCTGAAGAGCTGGTCTGGGTCATGCCGAGTGGGGTCGGGGGTCCACCTTGTGGACGACGAGGTTCTGGGCATCGCGTACCTCGTGCTGGAGAATGATTCCGTCTCGGGTGTTCCTGGCGTGGCCGTTCACCATGCTTACCAGGAAGTTTCGGCAGGCTTCGAGGTGGTGGAGTCGGGCGAGCTTGTCGAGCTCTACGATGGGGCTCCTGAGTGGAATGCCAGGGTTCTGCTGCTGATGATGCTCGCGGCTACAGCTTCCGAATATTCGCCTGATGTCTCCGGTGTGATTAGAGACGGCCTTGTGTCGGCTCATCTGGACGTGCGGCGAGTGGCTGTGATCGCTTCTATGTACATGCCGTGGGATCCTCTTCGTGAGTCGGTTAAAAGTATTGCTCGAAGTGACTCCGATGAGCAGCTCCGCGACTTGGCGGAGATGGCGCTCACAAATTTTCACTAGGCAGCACTGCGCGCGGACGCGGTCGCCCGGCGGCGTCCGGCGATTGGGCGACCAGGTAGGTCGCGAGCGCCCGCCGCGCCTAGAGACCAGCCAGCGGACCCATCGACTTCGGCTCCTGGCCCTCGGCCTTCGCCCGTGCCGGATTGCGTGCGCATTCCCCAAGCCCGACGAGTGGAGCACCTTGACGGAACGCTTCGCTGGGGCGATCTGGCAGAGCCAACGCGCGGCAGACCGGTTCAAGGGCCGGAAGCGGGTGAAGCGCTCGGTTCTGCGAGCGCCGGCCTCTTTGACCAATAGTACGGTTAGCGATATATATCGGATATGCCGCTACGTGAACAGAGCTATCTCGTGCTGCTGGCCCTTTCCGAAGGCCCATTGCACGGTTACGGCGTGATCAAAGCCGTGCGCGAGCTGTCGGAGGACCGCATACGCCTCGGCGCGGGCACCCTCTATGGCGCGCTTGATCGCCTGACCGAGGCTGGGCTCGCCCGTGTGGTCGGCGAAGAGGTCGTGGACGGCCGACACCGCCGCTACTACGAGCTGACCGGTCAGGGCGCCGAGCTCCTGACCGAGGAGACTGCCCGCCTGGCCCGCCTGGCCGCCACCGCGCAGCGCCGCCTCGGCGCACGACTCCAACCCGGGACGTGATCATGGATACCTACGAGCGTCGCTGCCGGCTCCTCGTGCGGGCCTATCCGCTCCGATATCGGCAGACGCGGGGCGAGGAATTGATCGGCACGCTGATGGACCTGGCGAAGCCGGAGCAGACCAGGCCGACCCTGCGTGACTCACTCGACGTCATACGTGCCGGTATCGCACTGCGCCTGCGCGAACGCCCGCCGCTGTGGCACTGGGCGCTGTATCGGCTGTTCCACAAGCGCCTTCCCTACACCTACCGCTGGTGGGCACGCGACGACCTGCTCGATTCGCGCTACCTGGCGCGGCAGTGCGCGACGTGGCTACTCGCGACATCACCCCTGTGGGCCTTTATCGGTCTCATGCCCATCGAATTGGTCCACCAGGTGATCTTCTCGACACTCATCCGTATGCTCGGCTTCCTCCCGCAGCGATCCCTGCGCCTCTACCAGCTGAGGAGACACGGATTCGACCTGGAGGTGCAAGGCGACTCGCGATAGGCGGCCACCAAGTCGATGGCAGCGCGCAGGAGTAGATCCACGGTCGGCTCCTGTCGCCGGGCGGGAGGGATCTGGGCGATCTCCGAGTATCAAGCTGGCACCCCAATCGCGCACGAGCCGCTCAGACCTGGGAGCGTAGGTCGGGCACGACGGTGACCGGCCAAAACGTGAAGGTTCCTCTGGATGCGGCCGCTCGGCACCCGCTTTCTTGACACATCGTTGTCACGATCACGGTGACAGATGGTCAAGATGCGCTCATTCTTTGTTATGGTCACTTCTTGTCCCGATTTTGGGACAACCTTTACCTAAGGAGGACCATGAGGAACACTCCGAGAATCGTCGCTGTCACCACGGTGCTCGCGGCGGCCACGGCCCCCTTGCTGGCGCTCTCGTCTCCGGCGATGGCCGAGCAGCCCGCCAAGACCGTCCAGTCTGCCCAGAGCCTGCCGCTGAGCTGGCTCTCCCTCCAGGGGCTCACCGAGTCCGCTCACCTGCAGCGCATCAAGCAGTTGCTGGGTACGGGTTACGTTCCCTCGGCGTTGAGCGTGACCAACGCGGCCAACCCGGAGTACACCTCCGTATGGGTCAAGGACGCCACCCGCAAGGTGAACGTCCTGCAGGACCTGTCGGTCACCGACCTGCCGAAGCGCATCACCGAACAGCAGCAGCTGGGCTTCCAGCCCACCATGATCACTGGTACGGGTGCGGGCACGGGCGCCATCTTCGCGGCGGTCTTCGAGAAGACCACGCGCAAGCTCCAGTCCAAGACCAACCTGACCAAGGAAGCCTTGGCGACCGTCAACACCCAGCTCGGTGCCGCCGGCTACCAGATTTCCTCGCTGGACGTGTACGGCACGGCCGAGAAGCCGCTCTACACGGCCGTTTGGGCCGCCGGGGCCGTCACGGGAACCCTCCAAGTGACCACCGGCCAGACCGTGGAGCAGCGCGGCAGGGAGCTCCTGGCGCGGGCGAAGCAGGGTCTGAGCCCTGTCGCCATGGCCATCGAGCCCGGCAAGCTCTACACCACCGTGTGGGGCAAGGCCAACTCGACCGGCCTGAAGGAGTATCTGCAGCTGTCCAGCGTGACCTACAAGCTCAAGTCCCTTGAGATGAAGGGGCTGGGCTACCACCCCATCGTCACGAACGTCGAGGACAACGTCTACGCGGGGATCTGGAGCAAGAACTAGGCGTTCGGTGGCCCGCCGCTGTCGGTCGTGGCGTCGAGTTCGCCCACAAGGCGGTCGCCGTACAGGATCGGCAGTGCGAAGTATCTCCACCGGCGCTTGTGCGTCTGAAGCCGGCCGTCGATCTCAAAGAGCTCGACGGCCGGCTTCGTCGGCCTATGGTGCCTCGTGGGGCATCAGGGCGACGATCGGCCCGCCGGGAGGGCGTCTGCGTTGGCGTGCGACAATCCGGGATCTCCGGCATGGAGCGCTGCAAAGGCGGGCGCTACCGCAGTTGGTCGCGGCGGCGGGTGAGGTAGGCGGTCTCGCCGGTGTTGCCGGCCAGCTCGATGGCCCGGTCGTAGGCCGCGCGTGACTGCTGACTTTGGCCCAGCCGGCGCAGCAGGTCGGCGCGGGTGGCGTGGTAGGCGTGATAGCCGGCCAACGCCTCGGCGAGGCGGTCAACGATGGCCAGCGCCACCTCCGGCCCGTCGAGCTCGGCCACGGCGATGGCCCGGTTGAGGGCGATGATCGGCGAAGGGTCCAGGCGGACGAGCTGGTCGTAGAGGGCGAGGATTTGCGACCAGTCGGTGTCGCGGATGTCGCGGGCGGAGGTGTGCACCGCGTTGATCGCCGCGAGGATCTGATAGCGGCCCGGGGCCACCCCGGCGGCGGCAGCGGCCAGGCGCTCACGCACCAGCCGATGACCTTCGGCGATCAGTTCCGCGTTCCAGGCGCCGCGGTCCTGCTCGGCCAGGGGGACCAGTTCGCCGCTGGCCGAGACCCGGGCGGGGCGGCGGGCCTCGATGAGCAGCATCAGCGCCAGCAGGCCGGCCACCTCTCCGTCCTGCGGCAGGAGCACGCGGATCAGGCGGGTGAGCCGGATCGCCTCGGTGGTCAGGTCGTGTCGTACGGGATCGGTGTCGGGGCCGCTGGCCAGGTAGCCCTCGTTGAAGACGAGGAACAGGACGGCCAGGACACCGGAGACGCGAGCCGGCAGATCGTCGGCGGACGGCATCCGATAGGGGATGCGAGCCGCCTTGATCTTGGCCTTCGCGCGGGTGATCCGCTGCTCCAAGGTGCTCCCCTGTACCAGGAAGGCACGGGCGATCTCGGGCACGGTCAGACCACCGACCATCCGCAGCGTCAACGCCACGCGCGCTTCCACCGCCAGCGCCGGGTGACAGCAGGTGAAGATCAGCCGGAGCCGGTCGTCGTCGATGGCGCCCAGCGGCTTGGGCGGGTCGTCGTCGTACACCATCTGGGCCTCCTTGTGCTTGTCGTCGCGTTTGTTCTCGCGCCGGATCCGGTCGATGGCCTTACGGTTGGCGGTGGTGGTCAGCCACGCGCCCGGGTTGGGGGGCAGGCCGTCGGCCCGCCACCGCTCGACGGCGGTCGTGAACGCCTCGGCCGCCGCTTCCTCGGCGATGTCGAGGTCGCCGAAGCGCCTGGTCAGCGCGGCCACCACCCGCGCCCACTCGTCGTGGTGGGCCCGGGTGATCGCCTCCTCGATGTCGCTCACTGGAACGGCCGCACCTCGATCTTCCGATCGCAGATCTTCGACGCCTCGGCGGCGAGCTTGAGCGCCACATCCAGATCGGGGGCCTCCCACACCCAGACGCCGGCGAGGTACTCCTTCGACTCCACGAAGGGCCCGTCGCTGAACACCGCCTGCTCGCCTCGGTTGTCGATGACCGTGGCCGCGTCGGTGTCCGCGAGTCCGCCCGCGAAGACCCAGTAGCCTTCGGCGATCAGTCGTTCGTTGAACGCGCTGATGGCAGGCTGCTTGTCCGTGCTGCCGGGGTTGCTTTTGTCATCGATCACGGAAACCAGATAACGCATCTGAAGATCATCTCCTGTGGTGTGGTTCGGTGGTAGGGGCTTCAGGCCGTCGCATATCGCGGGCGCCCGGCTGGCCGGTCATCTCGTCGACCAGGACGCTCTCCAGCTGCCACTGGGTCAGGATGCCACTGCCGCGCACCTGCGGCTCACCCCCGGGACCTGAGTCACGGTCGTCAGCTTCATGATCGCGGTTCCCCTTGCCTTGGCGCCGCCCCTTGCGGGTGGCCTCACTCCTGCTACGAACACCACCGCCCCGATCCGACACTTCCTCCCGGACTTCTTCGCAGAATTTTCCGGGAAGTCGGCCGCCGACGCCGGCCACGGTGCTAGCGCATCAACCAGGCCTGGTCGGCGGAGTCCCGGCAGGTCCACTGGATGATCCATTTGCCCGGCTTGCGTTCGGCCTTGCCGACCGCCAGACACATGTCGGTGGCTCGGTTACGCAGTCGCTGGTGCTCGTCGTAGGTCCACTCTTGCTCGGCTCCGCCGTCGGTGCATGGCCACTGGATCGCGTACTTGCCCTTGACCTGGACGCCGCGCGCGATCGCCAGGCACATGCCGGTCTTGGCGTTGATGACCTTGCCCTTGCGGTAGATCCACTGCTGGTCCTTGTTGGTGGAGCAGGTCCACTGGATGACCTTCTTGCCGGCCCGTACTTCGCTCTTGCCTACGGCCAGGCAGAGTTCGGTGGCGGCGTTCATCAGGCGCGACCTGCTCGCACTGCTCGCCGCCGAGGCGGGGGCGGCGGTCAAGGACAGCGCCATGACGGCTGTCGTGGCGATGGCGAAAAGCTTCTTGGGGGTGGCGTCCATGTCGACGACCTTCCTGAGAGGTGTTGATCGCTATGACGCGCACAATTCCCGTTTTGTTGGGATATCCGGCGGTCGAGGCGGGCACGACTGCAGCCCGAGGACGCCGGACTTCCCACGTTCGGGGGACGCCGCCGGGTGCCCGGCCTGCGGCGAGACGAGCTGGCTCAGCTCGCCGGAGTGAGTGCCGGCTACTACACCCGTCTCGAACAGGGCCAGAGCCCCAACGCCTCCGACGCCGTGCTCGACGCCGTCGCCCGGGTCCTGCGCCTGGACGAGGCCGAACGCGCCCACCTCTACTCGCTGGCCCGGCCCAAGGCGAGGACCCGGCGCCGGGCGGCCAAGCCTGAGCGGGTACGGCCGGGCGTACGGCTCATGATCGAGTCTTTCGGGGACGTGCCCGCACTGGTCATGGGGCGCTTCCTCGACGTCCTCGCGTGGAACCCGATGGCGCACGCGCTGCTGGCCGGGCACCTCGACTTCGACGCGCCGAACCGGCCCGCCGAACGTCCCAACATCGCCCGCATGCTGTTCCTCGACCCTCACATGCGCGAGCTGTACGGCGACTGGACGCGCAAGGCCCGCTCCACCGTCGCCGACCTGCGGCTGATCGCGGGCCGCTATCCCGGTGCCCCGGGCCTGACCGGCCTCGTAGGCGAGCTGACGGTCGGGAGCCCGGAGTTCGCGAAACTGTGGGCCGCGCATTCCGTCGGCGACTGCGGCACCGACACACGTACCTACCACCACCCCATGGTGGGCACCATGGCGCTCATGGCCGAGTTCATGACCCTGCCGAACGACGAAGGGCAGCGGGTGGCCGTGTTCAACGCCGAACCGGGTTCACCGTCCGAGGCCGCCTTGCGGCTGCTCCAAGCCGCGGACTGGTAAAGCTCGTCGAACGGTTACGGCTTCTGCCCGGCCCGGTCGACGACGCCCACGACGGTGCGCGTGGACACCTGCCAGACGGTTCCCTTCTCGATGCTCCACTCCACGCGCGGGGCAGCCGGAACGTACTTACCGTCCTTGACGGTGAACACCTTCTCTCCCGGGTGCGGAGTCCGCTCCTCGTGATCCGCCACCGCGGTCTCGCGCCTGCCTCGGAAGGCGTACGTCGACGGGTCCAGCAGGACCTCACGCTTGAGCCACCCCTCGGAGACGCGAGAGACCGACAGCGCCGGACGGCCATCGTCATCCACCGCCGACTCGTTCACCGTCACGCCGGAGAGCTTGGCCATCGCCTTGAAGATGGCGGCCTCCTGGGCCGGCGGGGGGACATTCTGGTTCAGGGTCACGGCGAACCGCAGGAAGATCCAGTCGTCCTGATCCGCGTCCGGCACAGCGTGGATCTTGCGGAACTTGGCCAGCAGTTTGTCAGGGTCGGTGGGCAGCGCGGCCACCATGGCGTAAGTGTTCTCCGGCGTCCGCTCCCCGGGGTTGGTGGTCATCAGCTTGCCACCCACCTTGTAGCCGACCCGCCTGCCGTCGGCTCGCGTCCAGAACTCCTCGACCGTCCTCGGCAACGGCATCCGTGGCGTGAGCCGCTTGCCCAGGATGTCCTTGCCGTAGCTCCGCACGCGCATCTCGGTGTAGATCCACTGATCGTCGCGGGGCGGCGTGAAGTCCTTCTTCTGTACGGTCGCCGCGATCCTGGTGAGCACCACCTGCGCGTTGGCGGCGGGGAGTGCCGGCTGCCCCCCTTCTCTTCCTCCCACGGACTGGAACACGGTCACTCCCGTCGCGATCACCACCGCCGAGGCCGCCACCGCCAGCGCCCGCATCGCCCACCTGCGCTTGGGGCGGGGCCTGTCGGCTCGCGCCAAGAGTGCGGCCCTGGCCGCTGACTGCGCGGCGGGCGAGGGGGGATTCGGGCGGTCCCAGACCTCGCGTAGCGTCTCCAAGTCGTTCATGATTCGTCCTCTCCCAGTACGGCCTGGATCTTCCTGCGGGCCCTGTGCAGCCGTGAGCGCGCCGTTCCTGCCGGTATGCCGAGCGCGCTGCCCGCCTCCTCGGAGGTGAACTCGGCCCAGGCGATCAGGAGCAGCACATCCCTGTCGCCGTCGGCGATCTCGGCCAGGGCCTGGGCGAGCCGGGATTTGCGCGCGCCCGCGTCCACCACCCCGGCGACTCGGTCGGCGTGGTCCTCCATGGGGTTTTCCGTTCCTGCCCTGGCCAGCGCCCGGTATCGGCGTACTTCGGCGCGGCGGTGCCGGGCGATGAGGTTGGAGGTGATGCCGTACAGCCAGGGCCGCGCGTCGGGGCGCGCGAGGTCGTAGCCGGTGCGTTTGTCGAAGGCGATGAGAAACGTCTCCGCGGCGATGTCGTCGGCTAAGGCGCTGTCCAGCCTGCGTGCGGCGTAGTCGTGGATCTCGGGGTAGTAGCGGTCGAAGATGGCGGAGAAGCGTTCGGGCTCCCGCCACGACTGCTCGATGATCACGGCGTCGCCGACCTGCGCGGGCAGCGCCCGTGACATCGCGATCACCTCTCGGTCCTTGGGTTCACACCTCTCCTTCACCGATCGCGCGGGAAGTGTTCACGACTGTAGGAGCAGCCCCTGCGCGATCAGGTCGGCAGCGGCAGGGCAGTCAGGACGCGGACTGGCCTTACCGTGGTGTCGCCTGAGCGCGCTCGCAGCTATGACTTATTTTTAGTTTGATGTTTTGGATCTACGTAAAACTAAAAGTCCCTGTTAGGTGCTAGTCTGAGGCTGTGGAGTCGGGTGAAGACACGCCTCGTGTGCGGCTCTGGCGGCGAGCCGCGCACCAGCATGGCTACTTCACTGCGGCTCAAGCCCTTGAGGATGGATACTCCTACCAGTCGCAATACTTCCAGGCCAGCCGCGGTCACTGGACACGCATCGATCGCGGCATCTATCGCTTCCGGGAGTTCGCCGATCTCCCGCCGGGCGAACAGGATCACCTCGTCCCCTGGGCGTTGTGGGGCCAGGGACGCGCGGTCGTGTCCCACACCACTGCTCTCGCGGTTCACGATCTGGGCATCGCCAATCCGGCCCGGATCCATCTGACGGTCCCGCCCGGGTTCCGCCGACGAAGTTCCTTGGTAGTCCTTCACCGAGCGGAGCTGACGAGTGACGAGGTGGAAGAGCATGAGGGATTTCGGGTGACGAGGCCCATGCGCGCCATCGCGGAATCCGCTGCGGACGGAACCGATCAGGATGTGATCGACTCCGCCGTCGCTGACCTGCTCGATCGCGGTGCCACGACCAAGGGACAACTTCTGAGGGCTGCGCAGCGAGTCGGCTCCCGGGCCGAGCTCTCGGTGGAGCGAGCCATTCGCGCGGAGCTCAGATGAGCCGTTATGCGACCTCGGTCGATCTCCGACGCGCCTTGGAGGCTCGGCTCAAGCGCCAGGCCGACGAAAGCGGAACCGACCTCAGCCGTTTGCGGAGGATCGCGGTGTTCGATCGGATCTCCGTCAGGCTGTCGGTTGTTGAACATCGCTGGGTGCTCAAGGGCGGCATTTCCTTGGAATTTCGTCTGGGTGGCCGGGCGCGGGCCACGAAAGACCTCGATCTGGCGCTCAGAGACGGTCCATGCGATGGCGAGGTCCTACGCGAGGAACTGATCGAGACCCTGGCGGCCGACGTCGACCGGGATGGTTTCGTATTCTTCGTTGGGCGGCCATCCTCGTTGGACGCGGATGCGGCTGGACGGCCTGGGTGGCGGTTCTCTGTTGACAGTGCTCTCGCAGGTAAGAGCTTTGCCTAGATCCGGCTGGACATTGTGCTGTGCGACGAGGAGCTTGCAGCGACCGAGCGGATCCTGCTGCCAGGTGTTCTCGCGTTCGCTGATATTCCGCCACGCATGATCGACTCGGTTGATCGTCGCCAGCATTTCGCGGAGAAGCTGCACGCTCTCACCCGGGACTACAACTCACGGCCCAACACCAGGGTGAAGGATCTGGTTGATCTGATCTTGCTGATCGAGGACGGCCTCCCCGCCGACGGTGAGTTGCTCGAGGTGGTGCGCCACGTGTTCGCTGTACGAGCTACGCACTCGGTCCCGCTGCTCATCCCCGATCCACCTCCCGCCTGGAAGATTGACTACCCCAAGCTCGCCGAGAACCTCACGTGCGCAAGCCCGGATTGTGCCAGCGCACTCGACTTGCTTCGCGCCTTCTGGACGCGGGCGCAGAGCCGCGACAACGAACTCTAAGCTGCCATGACCGCATAGGAGCCGTAGGCGACAGTGGACTGCGCGGAAGCGGGGCCTCCGCCAGAGCAGAGTGCGGTGCCGCCGTCGCACAGCATGCTGCGGTTACGGACGTGGTCGATGGCGAATCCGTGGATCTGCTGGCGGGAAGCGGCTTTGACGAAGACTTGTAACAGTGGGTCATGGTGTGTGACCATCAGCGACATGCTTCACAAGAACACCGCTGTAACGCCGCGCGAGGTCCTCGACCGGATCGCCGGGAAGTACGCGATCCAGATCCTCGTGGCGGCGTCGGACGGGCCGGTCAGGTTCACCGATTTGGAACGACTCATCGAGGGCATCAGCCGCCGGATGCTCACCCTGACCCTGCGCGCTCTCGAACGTGACGGCCTGCTCGAACGTAAGGTCTACGCCACCGTCCCGCCCATGGTCGAGTACGCGGCCACGCCCATGGCGTTGGAGCTCCACGAGGCGATGCTGACGTTCACCAACTGGTCGATCAGGCACAGCGCGAGCGTGGCGGAGTCCCGCGAGCGCTACGACGCCCGCCACGCGGCCGCCGGCTGACGAGCTAAGCCGGCGTCTCCGCCTGCTCGGCCGAGGTCGAGGTCGAGGCCGATGCCGGTTCCCGAGGGGGCAGGCGTCGGACGAGCCGGCCGATGGAGGCGATGAGCAGCGGGACCAGCAGGACGCCGATGAGGATCGGTGAGGCCATGTACCGGAAGTCCTGGGCGGAGATGTTGGCCAGGATGGCGAGCTGCTGCCCAATCACCGGCGCCGCCACGGCGATCACATAGCGGTTGCGCTGCGCCAGCGCGCCCAGGGCCACGGCCAGATAGGACAGGTAGCACCAGAACGCACCCCGCCACAGCAGCCAGTCATACTGCGGCTGCTCGGCGGTGGCCAGCCACGAGCTCGCCCTCTGGTAAAGCTCTTGCGACATCGGCCGGAGCGAGTAGACCCAGCGGCCCTGGAAGTCGGGCACCTTGTTGGGTCCCACGTAGGTGTCGGCGTTGGGGCGCAGCGAGAACCGGTAGGTCCGCCCGCCTTCGACCGTGTCGTCCCCGAACAGCTTCCAGGCGATCGCGCCCCGGCACAGCCTGGCGTCGACCACCATCGCGGGCTGTTGGAGGAGCAGGCGTTTCCAGAGGTCGAGCAGCTCACCGGCGTGCGCGTCGGCCTGCGGCCAGCTGAAGTCACGCCGCCAGATCAGCGGGTTGATCGTGTAGCAGTTGCCGCCCTCGGTCCACCTGGTCAGGGGCGCGACGGCCGTCATGAGGGTCTTGTCCTGCTCGGTGAACAGCTCCGGATGATCCCGGTACGCGACGGCGATGTCGCCGAAGGCCGTGTGGTAGACGTACGTCTTCGACGGGGCCGCGATGCCGAGCTGGGGGAAGAGCAGGTTGTTGAGCAGCAGTGGGATGGCCGCCGCCACCGTGCCGACCAGCGCCAGCCGTACGCGCATGGCCGAGACGACCACCAGCAGCACGACGATGGCGACGCCCACGATGAGGAAGCCGTTCGCCCGGAACAGCCCCAGGGTGGTCATCAGCAGGCCCAGCCCGAGCAGCCTGCGGTAAGTGACGGTACGGTCGGCGGCCATCGCGGCGCAGGCGGCCGCGATCGCGACCGCGCAGATCGTGAACGGCACGTCCTTCCAGAGCGTGACCGTAAACGCGCCGGCCGTGGGCACCAGCGGCAGGAGCACGGCCACCACCGTCGTCGACCTGCGCGGCGCGCCGAGGTTCTTGAGCGCTTCCGTCAGGTAGGTGAGCGCCGCCGCCATGGCCGTGGTCTGCAGGAACGTGACCGCGCCGAGGTCACCGGTGGTCCTGAAGCTGAGCCACAGCAGCGAGTCGTAGAGGACCGAGTGGTCGCCCACCCAGGGACCGACGAGGGTGTGGCTTAGGTAGAGGACCGAATCGCGGCTGAACAGCCCGGGATAGAACGCCGCCCACCAGCAGGCGAGAACGGCCTGAATAGCGACGAACGTTCCGAGTGGCACCCATCGCCGGCGCTTGGCGATTTCGATCTGCATGGCTCCCGATCCAGGCGGTTCAGGGGTAACTCACCCCGGCTTCCATCCCCTTGCCGCGCTCCAGCGTCGGCACGGTGACGAGGTGGTAGCCGCGTTTCTTGAGCTCCTTGATGATCGCCGGCATGGCTTGTACGGTCTGCGGCACCACGTCATGCATGAGTATCACGCCGTCGCGCTTGGCTAACCTGAACACGGCCGCCTTGATTTTCGCTACGTTACGCAGCTTCCAGTCGAGCGTCGTACCGGTCCACAGCACCTGCGAGAGGTTCTGTGACCCCGCCAGGCCCAGCACCCGGTCGTCGGTGGCCCCGTACGGCGGGCGGAACATCTTCGGCAGCGTCCCCGTCTTCTCCTTGATGAGCTCCTGGGTGTTCTGGATCTCGGCCAGGATCTCGTTGTCGAGCAGCGTGGGCAGCGACGGATGCGAATAGGTGTGGTTGCCGATGGCATGGCCTTCGGCGGCTTCCCGTCTGACGATGCTCGGATATTTCTCCACCTGCGCGCCGACCAGGAAGAAGGTGGCTTTGACGCGTTCCTTTTTGAGCAGGTCGAGCAGCTTCGGCGTATGGACGCTCGGGCCGTCGTCGAAGGTCAGGGCCAGACATTTGACCCGGCTGCAATCGATCTCCGCGTGAGCGCTCGTCGCGGGGAGTGACGTCAGCGCTAATGACGCCGCAAGTATGCCGTGAATCACCACATGCGCTAGCTTATGGCCAAAGTCGCCGCTGGAAGACTCTTAGATCGTTCCCATATATGACGCGGTGCGCGGTGCGGGACACCTCCAGAGCGAGCCGGTTCTCCGCCGCCCAGTCCTCGATCGTGCTGATCGGCACCGGGTGGATCCACTCGCGGGCGACGATCAGATCGTGGATCCGGCAGGCGGCGTTGCGCCACAAGGGCCGCGCGCTCATGTCCGTGTAGACGAGCAGGCCACCGGGCCGTACCGCGGCGCAGGCCCGGTCGAACACCGCCCGCTGCGCCGGAATCGGCACATGGTGGATGACGTCCTGCATGTGGACCACGTCATAGGAGCGGGCCGGCCACGGCGAGCGGGCGTCGCGGTGCTCGAAGCGCAGCGTCGAGCCGCTGTCGCGCAGGCGGACGGCCATCCGCCCGGCCAGCCCGATCGCGACCGGGCACGGGTCGAAGCCGTGCCCCTGGACGCGTTTCCCGCGCGCCGCCATGAGGCCGAGCATCAGCCCGGAGCCGCACCCGATGTCGAGCACGCTCGCGCCATCCGGCACGTACCCGATCGTCTCCTCGAACGGGCAGACCAGCACCCGCAGCCGCTGCTTGAGCCGCAGGGCCCGGGGCGCGTCCGCGTACAGCCGCCCCGCGTCCTCGAGCAGCAGGCTCCGATCGAGCGACAAGCCCGTCTCCTTAACTCTCGAGGCGGGCACGCAGGAACAGCGTCACGCCCCTGAGCGAACCGACCGGCAGACACCTCTCCAGCCTGACGACCGCGGACAGGCCGGCGTTGACCAGCGGGGACACCGGCCGCAGGTGGTCGCTGCCCGTGGACGAGTGCCGGTGCCGGGCGATCAGCGGGCGCAGGAGTACGTTCCAGCTCCACAGCCGCTCGACCCGCAGGCCCGCCTTCTCGACCACGCCGATCAGCGAATCGCGGCAGTAGCGGCGTACGTGACCGACGGCGTAGTCATGGGCCGACCACAGCGACATGTCGCAGGGGACCGCGATCAGCGCCCGCCCGCCCGGCCGCAGCACCCTGGCGATCTGCTCGGTGGCCAGGTAGTCCTCCTCGATGTGCTCCAGCACGTCCAAGGCGGTCACGAGGTCCACGCTCCCGGACTCGACCGGCAGGTCACGCGCGTCCGCCTGTACGGCCCGCAGCCCCCGGCCCCTGGCCACCTCCACCGCGAGTTCGGAGCAGTCGGTCGCGGTCGCCTCCCAGCCCTCCTCGACGAGGACCAGGGTGTTGCCGCCACCGGCCGCGCCGACGTCGAGCGCCCGGCCGGGCCGCAGGCGGCGTACCTCGGCACGGAGGATGGCCCGGCGCTCCCGGTACCACCAGTGGTTGTCTTCGAGCGCGGCCATGCGGCGGATCTCTTGTGCTCGCATCTCGTTCATCTCTTCGGGCGGACCCACAGGTCGAGTGCGGCGAAGCGCAGCAGGGTGAGCAGGCAGTACGTGCCGACGGCGGTGGTCGCCTCGAACACGCGACCGCCCGGTGGCGGCAAGCCGAGCACCGCCATGGTGGTGATGGCGTAGTCGGCCAGGAAGGCCGGCCCGGTCCGGACGCGTGGGGCCGTACGGTGTCCGCCGAGCACGTTGACCGTCCAGCGGCTGGCCTCGGCGCCGGCGAAGCCGGTGAGCAGCAGCGCGACGAGGTTTGCCGCCGCAGCCGGCCAATGCTCACGCAGCGGGAGATAGAGCAGTGCGTAGAGGACTGTCGAGAATCCGCCGATCAGGGCGAACGACCCCAATCTGGCCAGCGTCACCGCGCGCGGCCGGGCGACGACCGCGTCCGGGTGCGTGGGCGTGAGCGCGGGCTCGTTCGCCACTTTCAACCCGGACATAGACCGCGCCACCCTGGCCAGCCCTCTGAGGTCCTCCACCGCCGTCCTGATGATGCGCACGCGCGAGTCGAGGTCCTCGACCCAGTCCACCGGCACCTCGTGGACGCGCAGGCCGTTGTGCTCGGCCAGCAGGAGCAATTCGGTGTCGAAGAACCAGCCGTCGTCCTCGACGCTGTCCAGGAGCGGCCTGATCACGTCCGTTCTGGCGGCCTTGAAGCCGCACTGGGCGTCGCTGAAGCCGACGCCGAAACCGTACCGGAGCAGGGCGTTGTACCCGCGCGAGACCAGCTCTCGCCGTAGTGACCTGCGGGTCCGGGCGCCTCGCGCGAGCCGGGTGCCGATCGCGACCTCGGAATGGCCGCTGGCGAGCGCGGCCACCATCGGGAACAGCGCGCCGAGCCCGGTCGACAGATCGACGTCCATGTACGCGACGATGTCGGCCGGGCTGTCGCGCCAGGCGGCCTTCAACGCCGCACCACGGCCCCTGGTCTCCAGCCTGCGGGCATGCACCTGCGGGAATTCGCGCGTCAACCCCCGGGCGACCCGCCAAGTGCCGTCGATGCTTCCGTTGTCGACGATCGTGATGCGCCACGGCAGCGGGAAGGAATCGCCGAGGAACGCGTTGAGCGTCCTGATGCAACCGGGCAGTGCCTTTTGCTCGTTGAGCACCGGAATGACGATGTCCACGGTCGCCAAGGTGACCGGTTCGCCGAGAACGGCCGGGCTCCTGTCCATGGCGGAACGCGTGTTCATCTGAATGGTGGCGCGGAGACCCGGTCCTTCAGGGGCTGGGAGGAAGCGCCACCCCTCCTCTCGAAACAGTATGGAAAGACTTGGTCACGTTCGGTAATATGTGCGGTGGGTGAGGACGCGGTGACAGGAGGTGCGCGATGGCAATCCGCCGCTCCGCCACCAAACGCCACGGCCTGCCCACGATCGTGCAACTGCGGCTCACGACCAACCCGGTCCAGGCCGATGCGCTGGCGGCGGCGGTGCTGCTGTGTAATCAGGCGGCCACTGTCGTTTCTCGGCTGGCTTGGCAGCACCGCACGCTCACCCTGCCCAAACCAGTAGTACGCGAGCCGGTCGGCGGCTTTGTGGGGGTGGATCAGGGGGTGGTGAACCTGGCGGTCACCTCTGATGGTGCGGTGCTGCCCGGCCCGGCCCTGCCGGGGCCGGTCGGCGGTAACGGCCACGTCCGTACCCTGCGGGAGTGGCGCCATCGCCAACGTCG